>NZ_SOAG01000017.1 GCF_004364575.1 Myroides indicus
ATCCAAATTTTAACAATAGAATAAAACTAGACAAAAAATAAAGCACAAATCAACAAACACACTAATAATCAACAAATTAACTATTTAACACATTGAATTTAACTTTTAACATTTTATACAAATCCTCAAAAAACTGCTTAAAAACTAATTTTACTACTTCCTAGCCAATTTTTTTAGTATTATAAGGACTGAATCCAATCTTCTAAACGCTCCGCACGCTCCAAATTAATTTTTTTGCGAATTCTGTACCTGTTTGTCAGTACACTCGAAACACTTATCCCTAAAAGAGATGCTATTTCGTTATTATTCATATTTATTTTTATGTAGGCACATATTCGCACTTCTGTTTTAGTAAGTTCAGGAACTAGTTTTTGCAAATTTGAAAAAAAAGTAGGATGAATTTTATGAAAAATATTTTGAAACTGTTCCCATCCCTTTTCTTGATCAAGATTAACAATTAAAAAACGTTCTATAGCCAATATCTTTCCTTCCAAACTCATTCCATTATCTTTCAACAAATTTTGAAGTGTTCCCAGTGATTCATTATTTGATAATAGCTGTAGTTTTAAGGCTATTAATTCTCTATTTTTTAATTCCGATTCTAATTGGTATCGTTGAAGCTCTTCCTTGCGAAGTTTGTTTTCAGTTTTTAACTCCGATTCATACGTCCGCAATTGTAATTTTTGATATTCTTGTTCGAGTTTTCTTTTTTCTTCAAGCTTTTCTTTTTCTAATTGACTTATTTTAAAAGACTTATCTTTATTTCTATATAAAAACCACATAAAAAGTCCTATACACGTCAATAAAGCTACTATTAAAAAAAATATAATTCTTTGATTTCTATACTTTTGTCTTTCTGCTTCTTGTTGATAATTTTGTTTTTCTAATACGCTATTCCATCGTGATGTCTCTATTTTTTGTTTTACATCTCCTCCAATAACCGAATCTTTTAAAGAATAATAGCTTTTTAAATACCTATTGCTCTTTTCATAATCTTTTTGTTTTTCCGCAATTTTTGCTAAAGCGTCTAAACATCCAAGTCTTATTCTTACCCCTATACTTTTACTTTTAATCAAAGAGTCTGACTTATTATAATATGCTTCTGCTTCAACATAATCTCCTGTACACTCTGCGACTTGTCCATATGAAAATAATATATCTGAAAGTTTAGAAGTATTGTTATTCTTAATTGACAAAGAATAGGCATAATCTAAATTCTTTAATGTCTCATATAAATCCCCTTGTACTAATTCAATTGTCGCTAGTCTTAAAGTGTTGTCTATAACTTCTAACGTGTCTTTAAACTGAATACGGATTTCAGTACTTTTACTCAAATATTCTTTAGACAATTTTAATTGATCATTAAACATATATATCATTGCTAATCCACTATAAGAAGAAGCCACACCTTGAGGAAAATTTATTTTCTCATATATTTCAAGAGATTTCTTACTGTAAAATTCTGCCTGTTCCATTTCGGATGTATAAAAGTATACACCCGAGATTCCACTATAGATCTCTGCCATAGCCATATTCTTATTATTAGCTTCATAATAAGTTAAAGCTTTAAAATAATTATCAATACTTTTTGGAAAATCAAGTATTTTAAGATAATAATGTCCCCAAAGTTTATTGTAGTTAGCTTGGAGTTCTTCACTTCCTGTTTGTACAGCATAATTCTCACCTTTTAGTAGAAAGAAAGCCAAACTGTCATATTTTCCCTGGACAATCTCTAATATAGATCTAAAATAGTAAGCATACCCCAGCTGTTCTGTGTCTTTTATCTCTGTTAGCGCCAAACTATAGAAGCTATCCACTTTTTTTTCAGCCGCACTCTTATCATATTTTATAAGCGAATCAAACGTATCACTAAACCTTCCGTATTGTTTATTATCTAGGTCTTTATCTATTCTAAAACTCTTAAATCCTATATAAGCAAAGGAGATAAGAACTATCAAATAAATAATTTTTTTATATTTTATCATTAATAATTAAATTTAGATTTTAATGGAAGTAGAGTACAAAAATAAACTAGCACCTACTTTTTAATAGTTTGATATCAGAGAATAGAAATCTAAAAATAGCTCTAAATTTTAACTAACAGTCATTTATTTTTCATTAAAATTCAAAACCAAATAAAGCATACTTTTTTTTGATAACAAAATATTATACTATTTTTTTGTTTATTAAAATATCTTGTTTTATTTTTGGCGTATCATTTTTCAGAAATCAAAATGTTTATACTTTTTTTACATCATCATTATCATATTATTCGTACTCAAACGAACAGATATTGATATGGTATAAAATGAAATCGTAATATTATCTAATCCCGTTTGAGTAATTCAAGCGGGATTTTTACTTAATACTTATTATTTTATATCTCGATCCTTGACTTACTCAAACTTTAAGACAGCAACTATGAGTAAGTTAAAAATTGCAATTCAAAAGAAGGGTCGCTTAAGTGAAAAAACTCTTCTACTCTTA
The DNA here is from genome assembly GCF_004364575.1 of Myroides indicus. Classification (GTDB taxonomy): domain Bacteria; phylum Bacteroidota; class Bacteroidia; order Flavobacteriales; family Flavobacteriaceae; genus Flavobacterium; species Flavobacterium indicum_A. The sequence goes on from NZ_SOAG01000017.1 coordinate 2,488, forward strand.
CAAGAGTGTAATATCAGATATCCAAATGGAGGAGATATTTTAAAATCTGAAAGCTCCAATTTCCCTATCGAACTACTTTTTCTTCGTGATGACGATATAAGTAAATATGTAGCTGCAAATCTTGCTGATATAGGGATTATTGGAGAGAATGTATATAGAGAGGCTAAACAGGAGGTCGATCTTATAGAGTATCTAGGTTTTGCTTCATGTAGATTGAGTCTTGCAATCCCCAGACATTTTGAATATAAAGGCTTAAGCTTTTTTCAAAACAAAAAGATAGCTACTTCATATCCAAATATATTAGAAAACTTTTTATACAAACGAGGTATTACAGCTTCTATTGAGTTTATTTCAGGCAGTGTAGAAATAGCCCCTAGTATTGGTTTGGCTGACGCTATATGTGATATTGTCAGTAGCGGTTCAACATTAATGGCTAATGGTTTAAAAGAAGTAGAAAAAATAATAGATAGCCAAGCTGTACTCATAGCTAATCCCAGACTTTCGATCAAGAAAAAAAAGACTCTGGATGAACTCACATTTAGAATAAAAGCAGTTCTAAAAGCAAAAGAAAACAAGTATATTTTACTTAATGCTCCAAACGATAAGATTAAAGATATCATTAAAATACTTCCTGGGATGAAAAGCCCAACTCTACTACCTCTTGCCAATAAAAATTGGAGTAGTCTGCATTCCGTTATTCAAGAAGATCAATTTTGGAAAATTATTGATGAACTTAAACAAGCTGGAGCAGAAGGCATTCTCGTGGCTCCGATAGAAAAAATGATTTTTTAAATACATGTTATGAAAACCATAAAATTTCCAGAAGTATCACAATGGAGCGTTTTAAGTAAAAGACCCTCCCTAACCGAATCTGAGGTAAATAAAACTGTAAGCAGTATTCTCCAAGATGTACTAAATGAAGGTGATGTTGCCTTATTAGAACTTACAGAAACATTAGATAAATGTAAACTGTCCAATCTACAAGTTAGCCGCAAAGAATTTTTAGCTGCAAAAAATAAGATAAGTCAGAAACTCAAAACAGCTATACAAACTGCTTTTAATAATATTGAAAAATTTCACCTCTCTCAAAGAGAAGTACCACAAAGAATCGAAACCACAAAAGGAGTCTTTTGCTGGAGAAAAAGTATTCCAATAGAACGTGTTGGTCTTTACATTCCAGGAGGATTAGCTCCTTTATTTTCAACGCTTTTAATGCTAGGTATTCCTGCAAAAATTGCAGGTTGCAAAAGCATTGCAATATGTACGCCTCCAAATAAAAAAGGAGATATTGACCCTGCCATTCTTTACGTTGCGTCACTATTGGGTATTGATGAAATTTATAAAGTTGGAGGAGCTCAAGCTATAGCTTCACTCGCATATGGTACAAAAACCATTCAAAAAGTCAATAAGATTTTCGGACCCGGCAATCAATTCGTTACCAAAGCTAAAGAAATTGTCTCTAGTGAAGGTACAGCAATTGATATGCCGGCGGGTGCAAGCGAAGTGCTTATAATTGCAGATGAGGAAGCAAATCCAGAATTTATAGCCGCCGACCTATTATCTCAAGCGGAGCATGGCATAGACAGTCAAGTAGTTTTTGTCACCGACAACATCAATATTATAAACTGTGTCAAACACAATATTTCCAAGCAACTACTTACACTCCCTAGACGCGATATTATTACAAAAGCATTGGAAAGCACATTATTTATCCTTTTTAAATCAATAGAAGAGTGCTTTGCTTTTAGTAACCAATACGCTCCAGAACACTTAATTATAGCTTTAGAATCTTACGAGAAATATGTGGACATGATTACCAATGCAGGATCTGTGTTTCTTGGGCAATACGCATGCGAAAGTGCAGGAGATTATGCAAGTGGAACGAATCATACCTTACCCACCAATGCTCATGCTAAATCTTACAGCGGAGTTTCACTAGATAGTTTTATGAAAAAAATAACTTTCCAGACTATAACCATAGAAGGTATACAAAACTTAGGTCCTACTATAGAAATACTCGCAGAAGCGGAGAAATTAATAGCCCATAAAAACGCAGTTACCATTCGACTAAATACGATTAATAATGAAAAATAAAATAGTAAACCTTGTTCGATCAGATATCCTAAACCTATCTCCTTATCAAAGTGCAAGAGAGGAGTACACATACAATAAAGCGTGCTTTTTGGACGCTAATGAAAGTCCCTATGGCTTGTATAATCGTTATCCCGATCCATTCCAAAATAAGTTAAAGATTAAAATTTCGAAAATTAAAAATATTGGGATTGAATCTATTTTTATAGGTAACGGAAGTGACGAACCCATTGATATGGTCTATCGCATATTCTGCAATCCTAGACAAGACAAAGTCTTAATATTCAACCCCACATACGGAATGTATAGTGTTTATGCAGCCATTAACGGCGTAGACATCATATACCAAAAATTAAACGAAGATTTTCAAATTGATAATAAAAGCATTGATATCCTATGTCAAGACAAAGAAATAAAACTCATTTTTATCTGTAATCCTAATAATCCTACAGGAACAATTATCGCCCCCACATCTATTGAAAAAATTTTGAACACATTTAATAGCATAGTAGTTATTGATGAAGCCTACATCGATTTTTGTCCAGAATATTCCTGGCTACCAAAATTAAAACGATATCCTAATCTCATCATAATCCAAACGCTCTCAAAAGCTTGGGGGATGGCGGGATTAAGAATAGGTTTAGCATTTATGTCTCCTGACATTCTATATTTTTTTAATAAAATAAAATCACCCTACAATATTAGCGAAGTGAATCAAAGAGAAGCCACAGAAATTCTAAAAGACCAATGCGAATTCCAGACCAATATCAAACTAATTAAACAAGAAACTATAAGAGTTGTCTCTGAGACAGAAAAGTTGTCGATTGTAACAAAAGTTTACCCGACACAAACCAATTTCATCTTGGTTGAATTCAAAAATGCACAACGCATTTACGATTCTCTCATTTCAAAACAAATTGTAGTTAGAAACAGATCTTCTCAAATACCCAACACCCTAAGAATTACCGTCGGAAATAAAAAGGAGAACAACACACTGATACAAACTCTAAAACAACTAGACAATGAATAAAAAAGTACTTTTTATAGATAGAGATGGTACTATCATTAAAGAACCTTCAGATTTTCAAATTGACAGCTTTGACAAATTGGAATTTTTACAGGATGTTATTACAAGCTTGTCTAAAATTACAAAGGAGTTAGATTATGAGCTTGTTCTTGTTACTAACCAAGACGGGTTAGGAACAAAATCTTTTCCTGAAGAAACTTTCTGGCCGGTACAAAGCCTAATGCTTGATATTCTTAAATCGCAAGGTGTTATTTTCAATGAAATTTACATAGACAAATCATTTCAAGAAGAACAAAAACCTACAAGAAAACCAGGAGTCGCTATGCTCACAAAATTTATGCATGGTAATTATGACCTTGGAAACTCTTTTGTAATTGGTGATCGCGTTACAGATATTCAACTCGCTAAGAATTTAGGATCAGGTTCTATACTAATTCGAGAAGACGCTCACAATGAAGCAGACCTTGTTACTTCAAACTGGAACGAGATTTATAACTTTTTGAAAAGACGTCCTAGAGTTGGTAAATCATTAAGAAAAACAAATGAAACTGAAATCAAAGTAGAAGTAAACTTAGATTCTGATCAACTTTGTGCCATCCAAACAGGATTACACTTTTTTGATCACATGCTGGAACAGCTTAATAGGCACGGTAGGCTTGGACTTAGCATACATGTTATTGGAGATCTACACATTGATGAGCATCATACAATTGAAGACACCGCATTAGTCTTAGGCAATGCTTTTAAAATAGCTTTAGGGTCTAAGAAAGGCATAGAGAGATATGGATATACACTCCCTATGGATGACTGCTTGGCACAAGTAGTGATAGATTTTGGGGGTCGGCCTTGGATTGTCTGGGACGTGGCATTTAAACGAGAGAAGATAGGAGATGTCCCTACAGAAATGTTCTATCATTTTTTTAAATCTTTCAGCGATGCTGCACAATGCAATCTGAACATTCAATGTCAAGGAGAAAATGAACACCATAAAATTGAGTCTATTTTTAAAGCCTTTGCAAAAGCAATCCGCAAATCGATAACACTAACAGACACTTACGACATACCTAGTACTAAAGGTGTCATCTAATATTATATTAAATACTAACATGAGAATTATAGCAGCAATGGATATTATTAATGGAGAATGTGTAAGGCTCAATCAAGGAAATTACGACACCCGAAAAACTTACACTTCCACGCCTTTAGAAATGGCTAAAAGATTTGAAGACAATGGAATCACACATCTACATCTTGTCGACTTACTAGGCGCAAAATCAAACAAAATACAAATCGCACATCTTATCGAAGAAATAAAAAACAAAACGCACCTAATTATCGATTTCGGAGGTGGCATCAGAACAGAAGAGGATCTTGTTATTGCCTTCGAGTCCGGTGCTCAACAAGTCACGGTAGGCAGTATTGCCCTAACGGATCCACAACGCTTCATCTCATGGCTTGATAAGTATGGTAGAGATAGAGTAATCTTAGGTGCAGATTGTAAAAACAGAAGAATTATGACTCATGGCTGGCTTACGGAAACCAATAAAGATGTATTAGAATACCTTAATGAATATCAAAAACATGGACTATTATATTCAATAGTAACAGATATTTCTAAAGATGGTATGCTACAAGGACCTTCATTCAGTTTATACAAAGAAATACTCGCTCAAAACACTATACAGTTAATTGCTAGTGGAGGGATTCGAAGTGTGAAAGACCTCAAAAGACTACGAAACATGGGTTGTGAAGGTGCAATCATTGGAAAGGCAATTTACGAAAACAACATCACTTTAAAAGAATTAAAAGAATTATGGTAACCCAAAAAATCATTCCCTGCTTAGACATCCAAAACAATAAAGTTGTCAAAGGAACTCACTTCGAAAATCTGCTTTTAGCGGGAACTCCTTTAGCCTTAGCTAAACGATATCAGGATGAAGGAGCTGATGAATTAGCTATTCTTAATATCACGGCAGATCCGAAAAACAAACAAAACTTTAAAAATTTGATACATGAAATTAGTATCGAAGTTGACCTTCCTTTGATAGTCGGAGGATGTATTAATAGTCTCCAAGAAGCCCAAGAATTAATTAATCTTGGTGCTTCAAAAATAAGCATCAATTCTGCTGCTGTGAAAACTCCGTTTCTCATAAATGAATTAGTCCAGAACTTAGGTTCTTCTAAAGTTATAGTTGCTATCGATACCCGATTTGAACATGACAGTTGGTGGGTCTATACCCAAGGGGGAAAAGTTCGCACTCAGATTAAAGTTCTAACATGGATTAAAGAAGTTGCTCAAAGAGGTGCAGGAGAAATCCTGTTAACCTCCATAGATCATGATGGTGCACGCAAAGGTTATCCCATAGACTTGTTTATAGCTGTTACCGAACAGATCTCAATTCCCGTTATAGCTTCGGGAGGAGCGGGAAGTATTACTCACTTTATAGAACTTTTTGCTAATACAAGAACCTCGGCTGCATTAGCCGCAAGTATATTTCACTATCAACAAGTCTCTATTAAAAAACTAAAACATACATTAAAACATATTACAAATGCGAACAGAGCAAATTAACTTTAAGAAAAACAACGGACTTATTCCTGTCATCATTCAAGATTATAAATCCCTAGAAGTTCTAATGTTAGGCTATATGAATAAAACAGCACTTGATAAAACCATGTTAGAACAAAAGGTCACGTTTTATAGCAGAACAAGAAAATGCTTATGGACTAAAGGAGAGGTTTCAGGAAACTATTTAAAGGTTGTAGATATCACTCCTGACTGCGATTCTGATTGTTTATTGATATTAGCGAAAACAAACGGCCCTACTTGTCACCTCGGCACAACCTCTTGTTTCAAAACGTTCATACCTAATTCTTTCCTATACACTCTCGAAAGGATTATTGACAATCGCATAGACAGCCAAAATTCCAGCTCTTATACCTTTGATTTATTCGAAAAAGGCATAAACAAAATTGCTCAGAAAGTCGGAGAAGAAGCTATAGAGTTAATTATTGAGTCCAAAGATAACCGTCTCGATTTATTTAAAAATGAAGCTGCCGACTTACTATACCACTTTATAATATTACTGAAAGCCAAGGGAATTTCTCTTACGGAAATAGAGCAAACCCTAAAGCAAAGAAACTCACAGAGTTTGTAATTTTTAAATTGGAGAACAAATAGTTATTTCATATTAAAATTACTGCTTATTTTTTTTAGAAAGTACGTAGTATTTATAATACTGATTGTATTCACTATTTTAAATAATGCTATTTGTGCCCGCGAGAGGATTCGAACCCCTAACCCTCAGAGCCGAAATCTGATATTCTATCCAGTTGAACTACGCGGGCAAATACTTTTATTAAAAGTATTCTATATTTTATTTGATCAATATTGATTTTACAATTGTAGAAATTGTTTTTCCGTCAGCTTTCCCCGCCAGTTCTTTAGATGCAATAGCCATTGTCTGCCCCATAGCTGCCATTCCGCTTAAGCTGTTTGATACAACAATCTCATTTACAATTTTAGCTACTTCTTCTTCTGATAGCTGTTCTGGCAAAAAAGTTTCGATAACTTTAGCTTGCGCCAATTCCGGTTCTGCTAAATCCGCACGTCCTTGTTCTGTAAAAATGGCAGCACTATCTTTACGCTGTTTTACCAATTTCTGCAAAACCTTAACCTCCTCTTCTTCTTTGAGTTCTTCCTGAGAACCAGCCTGAGTTTGAATCAATAACAATTCTGATTTCACCGCTCTAAGTGCTTCCAAAGCAATTGTATCTTTTGCTTTCATTGCACTTTTGATAGCTTCCATAATCTTTGCCTGTAAACTCATTTTACTTTTATTTGGTGCAAATATAAACAAAACCCGAAAAATACTGAAAACTTTTCGGGTCAGTTCATCTATTTAATTTTTTACTAATCTACATTATCATGCAAAAAAGAATTGTTAGAGCGCAATTTAGTATCATTATTACTATCTAATCCTAATGAATATCTGGACTTATTGCCTGAATCTTCCATCTCATTCAACTCTACTCCCATCCGTTTGTAAGCAGGCTCCTTGCTCAATTCTTCTAATTGATCGTTAACGGTATTATTGAATTTATAGTTAAAATCTTTCATCTTTCTTCTTCTTTCCTCTGCTCTGTTTCTCAGCGTAAATTCTTCAATACTCATTTCTACAGGGTTCACCTCATCATAATCATTTTGTGATTCTACTGTTTGGGTTTGCTGTTGAATTGCTTTCTCTTCTTGCCGAACAGAAAATTTAAATTCTTCTGCAATATCTTCCTGATGCTTATTTACAATTGGCTTAGCTGATTTTAACTCATTTTCTTTGTCCATATAATCTTCTAAAGAAAAGCGAATAACTTCTTCTCTTTTTGCATCTCTGGCAGCTTCATTTGCATAATCTGATTCCTCTATCGGGTTTAATTCCGAGGCTTCTTCTTCAAAATAATGATGGATAACAGGCTGTTGAATGTGGCTTGCCTGTGTTTTTGCAGCAGAAACAATTACAAATTCCGGATCAATTACATTTATATCTCTGATGTCCTTTATCTTAGTATCAATACTTTTTGTATCTGCACTATTCTCGGGTGTATTTTCTTTGGGTGTTACAATTTCAAAAAAAACATCTAAATCGGAAATTTTCTTTACCTCTGTTTCCGAAACTTCACTGGATTCTACTTTTACCACAGGTTGTCCTCCACCGTCATTTCCCCCTCCGTTTCCCGAAAAATCATCATTTAAATTATGAATCGTCTTGTTTTCTTCCTTTCCCTTTTCATCTTCTTTAATTGTATTTAAATCTTCTAAATCGGAAGCTGGTTTTACCGTAAGCGGCATATCTGGGCTAGCTCCTCCCAAAGGCTGTACGGGAGCTTTCTGAGACAGGTCTCTAACCACTTTTTGTTCTTCTTCCAAAGCGTGGATAATTACTCTGGGCTCGGCAGAATTAACAATACTTTTTTGTTGCTCAAAATTAAATCCGGTGGCAATAATAGTTACTGAAACCGCTTCTCCCAACGTTTCATCTTCTCCAACTCCCATAATAATATTAGCATTATGTCCGGCTTCTGTTTGAATATGGTCATTGATTTCTCCTATTTCGTCAATCGTAATTTCATTTGTTCCGGAAACAATCAGCAATAGCACATTCTTAGCTCCTGTAATTTTATTGTCGTTTAACAAAGGAGAGTCCAATGCATCAACAATTGCATCTTTTGCTCTGCTTTCTCCCGAAGCTGTACCTGAACCCATAATTGCCGTACCGCTGTCAGACAAAACAGTTTTAGCATCTTTTAAGTCGATATTCTGAGTATAGTGATGCGTAATTACTTCTGCTATACCACGCGCAGCAGTTGACAATACTTCATCGGCTTTGGAGAAACCGGCTTTAAAACCTAAATTGCCGTAAACTTCCCGCAATTTATTATTGTTGATCACAATTAAAGAATCCACTTGTTTGCGCAAACGGTCTACTCCTTTGAAAGCTTGTTCCTGACGAACTTTACCTTCAAACTGAAAAGGAATTGTAACAATACCTACAGTAAGAATATCCCTTTCTTTTGACAATTGTGCAATTACAGGAGCCGCTCCCGTTCCGGTTCCGCCTCCCATACCTGCTGTAATAAATACCATTTTGGTATTTGAATCCAGCATTTTCTCTATTTCTTCAATACTCTCCAAGGCAGATTGCTGTCCTACTTCCGGATTAGCACCAGCTCCCAATCCTTCTGTCAGATTAACTCCTAACTGAATTTTATTGGGTACAGGGCTGTTTTCCAACGCTTGTGAATCTGTATTACAAACAATAAAGTCTACTCCTTTGATTCCTTGCTTAAACATGTGGTTGATGGCGTTACTCCCTCCGCCTCCAACTCCGATTACTTTGATAACGTTTGACTGATTTTTAGGTAAATCAAACTTTATTCCTCCAAAATCTGTATTCTCCATATACTTACGCTTTTACTCTTACTCTACTCTTGCTTTTCAATAAATTCTTTAATCTTTCTAAAAAAATTCCCCAAGAAACTACTCTCAAAACGATCTGCTGTTGTAGATGTTTTTGAACTTGTTTCCGGTTGTGTTGAAGATGTTTCTTTGCGATATTTTTCTACCTCTTTATCTTCAACAGGCTCTCTTTCAATCTTTGATTGCGAAACACTATAATGTGTTTTTTCTATTTCTTCTTCATAATGAGTTTTCTCATTCACAGCATGGAATATTTTTTTCATGGAAACTGCGCCTTTTACCCGGTGCTTTTCGCTTTCCATAACTAATCCAACCGCAGTTGCAAACAAAGGACTTGATATTTCGGGATTCGAATCTCCTGCCAGATGTTCATTAGGATAACCGATACGTGTGTCGATTCCTGTTATATACTCCACTAATTGTTTAATATGCTTCAATTCTGATCCACCTCCGGTTAAAACAATTCCGGCAATCAGCTTTTTCTGCGGGTTTTCATATCCGTAGCTCTTGATTTCAGAAAACACCAACTGAACGATTTCTTCTACTCTTGCATGGATAATCTTAGACAGGTTTTTTAAGGAAATTTCCTTCGGCTCTTTTCCTCTCAGTCCGGGAATAGATACGATTTCATTATCTTTATTTTCACCGGGCCAAGCAGATCCGAATTTCACTTTTAAAATTTCTGCCTGACGTTCTATGATCGAACATCCCTCTTTTATATCTTCTGTAATTACATTTCCTCCAAACGGCACTACGGCAGTATGACGAATTATTCCATCTTTAAAAATCGCCAGATCAGTTGTTCCTCCTCCAATATCAATCAATGCAACACCTGCTTCTTTCTCTTCCTGACTTAGTACGGCTTCTGCTGATGCCAGCGGTTCTAAAGTAATTCCGGAAAGTTCTAAACCTGCATCCTTAATACATCTTCCCGCATTTTTAATCAGTGCAGCCTGTCCAACTACTACGTGAAAAGCTGCTTCCAAGCGACTTCCATACATCCCTATAGGTTCTTTTATTCCGGGTTCTCCGTCAATCTTGAACTCCTGAGGCAACACATGAATAATTTCTTCTCCCGGAAGCATATTCAGTTTTTGAACCTGACTGATTAACTGCTCAATATCTTTATCTCCTATTACTTCATCGGGATTTTCACGGCTTATATAATCGCTGTGTTGAATACTTCTGATGTGCTGTCCGGCAATACCCACAACTACATTTTTAATTTTGTAACCCGATTCTGCTTCTGCATCGGCAACCGCATGCTGAATAGACTGAATGGTTTGCGTAATGTTATTGACAACCCCTCTTTTAACACCTAAACTTTTTGCTTTTCCCAAACCTAAAATTTCGAGTTTGCCATACTCGTTTTTCTTTCCAATCATCGCAACAATTTTAGTCGTTCCGATATCTAATCCAACAGCTATGTTTTCTTGTTCCATACTCATCTTCTATTTGGTGCATACCACTTGCTGGGTAAACTTCAGATTTATTGTTTTATAACTATTTACGTCTATTTGATCATGCATTGTATATTCTACAAACGCTTTATAATTTTTAAGCTTCCTATCGATTTCTTCCAGTCTGCCAAATACAATATCGTAATTGTTAATGCGACTTTTTATCAAAACTGAACCGCCTTCATCTATGGAGATACCTGTTATGTCTTTTTTTAAAAACTCATCTTCTCTTATAATTTCAAGCATTTGCTTTAACTGTTCCTGATTATATTTATCCACTTTGCCCTGAATAACCGGAACTCTTTCGGAGAAATTAATCGATACAGGTATTTTTTGTCCTTCTTCATCTAAATAAAATGTACTGTTCTCCTGTATGATTCTTCCCAAAGCCTGTTTTTGCCATACATCTACTTTTAATTTTCCGTCGACCGTCAAATAGACTTCTGCTCTTTTTATCAGCTCATTTTCAAGTACATTTCCCTCCAACTTATTCAAATCTAACATTGTTTTACCAATAAAAGGAGTGTTTAGAAAGTTTTTATTAACTAAGTTTTTAACATCCGTTTCAGTAACAAAATGTTCTTCTTTTCCTTTGAATAAAACGTCAATTTGACTAATCGCCCTCTTCTCATTTTTGTGATTGCTAAAAGCATACAAAAACAAGGCTAGTCCTGCTATCAAAAGCAGGCGAACATTGTTCCAGTTTATTTTTTTTAGCAATTTTTTCATTATATCGATTTATTTTTCTTCTAAAACTTTTGTAATTTCTCCTACCATTTCTCCTATATCTCCAGCACCGATGGTCATTACAACTTCTGCATCTGTCGATTTTAATATTTTTAAAAGATCTTCCTTGTTCAGTAGCTCTTTTTTATCTGCTTTTACTTTTTCTAAAAGTTTTGCAGAAGTAACTCCTTCTATCGGCAGTTCTCTTGCCGGATAAATATCCATCAATACAACATTGTCAAACGTAGATAAAGCTTCGGCAAATTCTTCCATAAAATCCTGAGTACGCGAATATAAATGAGGCTGAAAGATTGCTAATATCTTTTTTTCCGGATACATTTCATGTACCGCCTGACTCACCGCTTTTAATTCTGTTGGATGATGCGCATAATCATCTATATAAATTAGCTTTTCTGTCCGCAACTTATAAGAAAATCTTCTACGCACTCCTTTAAAACTCTTTAACGCTGCTTTTAATTTATCTTTATCAACTCCGTACTCATAAGCCATGGCAAAAGCAATTAAAGCGTTAGATAAATTGTGATGTCCGGGCAAGCCTAAATACACGTCAGGTATGATTTCAATTGGTGTATAAATATCAAATACATACCATCCTTCTTCTATTTTTACATTATCAATACGATAGACACAATCCTTACTAAAACCAACCTTAACCCCTTTCAACGCTACTGCTTCTGCTGTAAACACTTTATTTTTGTCCTGAACTTTATTGGCAAATTCACCAAAAGCTTTTTTAATTTCTGCCTCTGTCCCGAAAATATCTAAATGATCTGCTTCCGTTGATGTTACACAAAGCGTATCCGGATACAATCTTAAAAAAGAACGATCAAATTCATCCGCTTCTACAACCGTTACGGTTTTTCCGTTGCCTATTAAATTAGTTTGATAATTTTCTACTACTCCACCTACAAACGCAGTAACATCAACACCCGCTTCAAAAAGCAAATGTCCCAAAATACTGGTTGTCGTCGTTTTCCCGTGTGTTCCAGCCACGGCAAAGCAATAAGTATCTTTTGTAATAATCCCCAAAACTTCAGAACGTTTTTTTATCTCAAAATTATTTTTTATAAAATAATTCCACTCTGAATGTGATTTTGGAACGGCAGGAGTCACTACAACTAAAGTGGAATTAACATCTTTGTATTCGGGGGCTATCTGAGAAATATCATCTTCAAAATGGATAATGATCCCAGCATCTAGCAATTCATCTGTCAGCTGAGTCCGCATGCGGTCATACCCGGAAACATTTTTTCCCATGAATTTAAAATACCGAGCTAAAGCACTCATTCCAATGCCTCCGATTCCTATAAAATACACGCTCTTTATCTTATTCAATTCCATAATTTAATGCATTAATGCTACTATCTGATCTACTATATCTTTTGTAGCATTGGGTTTTGCTAATTTTTTAAAAGCTCTTCCCAAATTCTCCTGCTGATTTTTATCAGTCATCAAGCGGTTAAAAATATTTTCAAACTCTGCCAGTTCACTTTCCTTTATCATCACCGCTCCTCCTTTATTTACTATACTTACTGCATTTTTAGTCTGGTGATCTTCTGCTACATTAGGAGACGGGATAAAAATAACCGGTTTGCCTACTAATGCCAATTCCGAAACAGAAGACGCACCTGCTCTTGACAAAATAACATCAGCTAACGCATAAGCGTAATCCATCCGATCTATAAACGGCATTACCTGTACATTTTCTGATTTGTATTTTTTATACTCTTCGTAATAAAACTTACCGCATTGCCAGATAACCTGAATGTTTTGATTTTTAAAATTATCCAATTGGCTTTCTATCAGCTGATTTATTTTTCGGGCTCCTAAACTTCCTCCTAAAATCAGTAAAACCTGTTTATTTTCTGCTTTTCCAAAATATTGCTCAGCCTCATTTTTTTTCAATGAAACATCAAGCAGATCCTGACGTACCGGGTTTCCGGTATTCATTATTTTATCCGCCGAAAAAAAACGCTCCAATCCTTCATAAGCCACACATATTTTCCGAGCTTGTTTTCCCAATAACTTATTCGTTATCCCCGGAAATGAATTCTGCTCTTGAATAAGTGTCGGAATTCCTTTATCGGCAGCAGCCTTTACTACTGCTCCACTGGCAAATCCTCCTGTACCTATAACTACATCCGGGCGAAATCGCTTAATAATTTTTTTAGACTTCCACAAACTACTTACTAACTTAAAGGGAAATAATAAATTATCTAAAGTCAGCTTCCGCTGTATTCCTGAAATCCACAACCCTTCTATTTCATAACCTGCTTGAGGAACTTTTTGCATTTCCATCTTGTCTTTTGCTCCTACAAACAAAATTTCCGCCTCTGAAAAACGCACTTTTAATTCATCGGCAATTGCCAGCGCAGGATAGATATGACCACCCGTACCGCCACCACTTATTATGAATTTTGGTTTTTTATGCATTTTAATCTTCTTACACTTTACAAAACTTCGTTTTCCATTTCCTTTTGTTGCCTTTCAAGATACAATCGAGCTAATTCTTCTTGTTCTCTATCTAATCTTTCCTGCTTATCTAATTCTTCTTGCTGAATTTCCGATTCTTTTTTTGTCACACTTAAAATAACTCCTATCGCAAAACAAGTCATCCAAATAGCCGTTCCTCCACTACTAACTAAAGGCAATGCTTGTCCGGTAGTAGGGAGAAGAGAGACTGCCACGCCCATGTTGATTAACGCTTGAAAAATGAGGTAAAACCCCAACCCTGTCACCAACAATTTCCCAAAAAGCGTAGGAGCTTTGTGAGCAGCAATCAGAAATCTGAAAAATAACAGCAAGTAAATACCGAGCACAGTTAATCCTCCTACAATTCCCAATTCTTCTACAATAATGGCATAAATAAAATCTGATGAAGATTGCGGAAGAAAATTTTTCTGAACGCTTTTACCAGGACCTACTCCAAAAATTCCGCCTTTAGCAATGGCAATTTTAGCATTTTCTACCTGGTATAAATCTTTTGTTCCATCATCTGGTCCTGCAAATCTGTCGATACGGCTTATCCACGTATCCACCCGATTAGGGAATACGCCCGGAAAAGCTTTAGCGGCTAATACAAAAACGCCCATAAACATAACTCCGGCTGCAACTATTGTCGCCAAATATTTAAACGGATATTTCCCTACAAACACCAATACGCAAACCATACAAAAGATAAGTGCCGCAGTTGAAAAGTTCGCCGGTAAAATAAGTCCTACAATAACCAAAACAGGAGTCCAAAGCTCCCAAAAAGAAGGCCAAAATGACACCGCTTTATCTTTTATTCCTGTTAAGTATTGAGCTACGTACATCAACAGCAAAATAGCAGCTGTAGATGAAGGCTGGAACTGTCCAACGACAGGTAAATTCATCCATCGGCTTGCATTCGCTCCTCCAATTGTGTTTCCTTTTAAAAGAGTAATGAACAGCACTACTGCCATAACGGGAATTCCTATAATTGCAATTTGTCTAAAATATCGGTATTCCCACTTGTGAACTATCCACAAAATACAAAAGCCAATACCTAAATGCACCAGATGTTTTGCCAAATAATAACTCGTATGCTTCCCTGTGCCTACCGTATAAACTAAGTTTGTACTAGCACTATATACAGGCAAAAACGAAAAGAGAGCCAGTAGAACAACTAAGGCCCAAATTGTTTTATCTCCGTATAAAAGGGTTAGCAATTTTTTCATCTATAATATTTTAAAGATTTTGCACAGCTCTCTTAAACTGTTTTCCTCTTTCTTCATAATTTTCAAATAAATCATAACTTGCACAAGCAGGAGAAAGCAATACAGTATCTCCGCTTTCTGTTAAACGTTGAGCTATTTTCACAGCCTCTTCCATACTTTGGGTCTCGACTAAAACATCTACTACGTTTGCGTAAGCATCAATTATCTTTCGATTATCTATGCCCAGGCAGATAATACCTTTTACTTTTTCTCTGACCAAAGGCATCAATTCATTATAATCATTGCCCTTATCCACTCCTCCAACAATCCAAACTGTAGGTGTTTTCATACTTTCTAACGCAAAAAAAGTAGCATTAACATTGGTTGCTTTAGAATCATTAATGTACTGCACATTACCGATTTTTAACACTTTTTCAAGTCGGTGCTCTGCTCCTTGAAAACCAGACAAACTTTCGCGAATTGTCTGTTTTCTTATGCGCTTTAATTGTGCTACTGTAGTTGCTGCCATTGCGTTTTTTACATTATGTTTTCCCTCTATTGCAATTTCGTTAATAGGTAATACAGTTGTTTCGTTGTTCATTTTTACAATAATATTTTGGTCTTCTATATATGCTCCCTGTTCTACTTTATGAGTTAATGAAAAAGGAACTTTTTGTGCTCTAATTTTATTTTTACTCAGCCATTTTCTGATTTCATCATCATCATCATCATAAATCAGATAGTCTTCTTCTGTCTGATTTTTTGTAATCCTGAATTTGGCTTCTATATAATTTTCATATTTATAATCATATCGATCCAGATGATCGGGACTTATATTCGTTATTATTGCTATATGTGGTCTGTAATTTTCAATTCCGTCCAATTGAAAACTACTCAATTCCAACACGTAGCACTTTTCAGGATCTTCTGCCACTTGTTTTGCATAACTATCCCCTATATTCCCTGCCAAACCCACATTCAATCCTCCTTGCTTCAACAAGTGATAGACAAGCATAGTCGTAGTAGTTTTTCCATTACTACCTGTAATTGCAACAGACAACTCCTTATTAAAAGAATAGGCAAACTCTATTTCGGAGATCATCCTAATTCCTTTTTCTCTTATCTTCTTCACGATAGGAACTTTATCCGGAATTCCCGGGCTTTTTACAACTAAATCGCCAGCTAAAATCTTAGCTTCGGTATGTTGCTTTTCTTCCCAATCAATTTTATAATCTCTAAGAACGTTTTTATATTTTTCTTTTATCTCTCCAAAATCAGAGACAAAAACTTTAAATCCTTTCCGCTTTGCCAGCAGTGCTGTTCCTACTCCGCTTTCTCCCGCTCCTAACACAACTACTTTCATCTTTTTATCTCAATTTTAAAGACACTAAACAGAACACACCAAACAAAATAGCTATAATCCAAAAACGAGTGACGATCTTACTTTCGTGATATCCTTTTTTCTGAAAGTGATGGTGCAAAGGCGACATCAGAAAAATGCGTTTGCCTTCGCCGTATTTTTTCTTGGTATATTTAAAATATCCCACCTGAAGCACAACAGATAAGTTTTCAATTAAGAAAATTCCGCACAAAATAGGTATCAACAGTTCTTTTCTTACTGCTATTGCCATTACTGCTATAATTCCACCTATAGTCAAACTGCCCGTATCTCCCATAAACACCTGCGCAGGATAGGTATTATACCATAAAAACCCAATAAGTGCTCCCATAAATGCTGCTATAAAAACAGTCATTTCTCCTGCATTGGGGATATACATGATATTGAGGTAATTTGAAAAAATAACGTTCCCAGAAACGAAAGCAAAAATACCTAGCACAAAAGTAGATATAGCCGAAGTGCCTGCCGCTAAACCATCAATACCATCTGTCAGATTAGCTCCGTTTGACACTGCCGTTATGATAAAAATCACAATAGGTATAAATACCAGCCATGCGTAATCTGCTGCTCCCTCTCCTACCCAATTGATTAAAACTCCGTAATCAAATTCATTATTTTTAAAAAACGGTATGGTGGTAGCGGTAGATTTCACATCTACACCTACAGGTATTTCGTTTAATATCTGGTTTGCAGGAACCTCTCTGACCGTTACATCAGGACTAAAATACAGAACTGCACCCACAACCAGCCCTAATCCTACCTGCCCTATGACTTTAAATCTTCCTTTTAAGCCTTCTTTATCTTTTTTAAACACCTTTATATAATCGTCCAAAAAGCCGATTATTCCCATCCAAACAGTTGTCAGAATCAGGAGGAGCACATAAATATTATCCAATTTAGCAAACAGCAATACCGGAATTAAAGTGGCAATGATAATAATTACGCCTCCCATAGTAGGAGTTCCCGCTTTTTCTTTTTGTCCTTCTAACCCCAACTCTCTCACCGTTTCTCCAACCTGCATTTTCCTTAAATAGTTGATAATTTTTTTTCCGTATATGATAGAAATCAACAGCGAAAAAATCACTGCCATACCCGACCGGAATGTGATGTACTGAAGTACACCCGCCCCGGGTATCTTAAAAAAATTCTCCAAATACTGAAATAAATAATACAACATCTTTTCTTTCTGCCTATTTTATTGTTCTAAAAACTCCGTTACTATTTCCATATCATTAAAATGACTTCGCACTCCTTTGATTTCCTGATATGTTTCATGTCCTTTACCCGCAATTAAAATAATATCACCGGGCTCTGCTTGTTGACACGCAAGTTTAATTGCCTGCTTTCTGTCTTCCACCACAATAGTTTTCATCGCATTCTGGAGTTCAACTCCTTTTTCCATTTCTTTCAAGATCTCGTACGGATCTTCAAATCGCGGATTATCTGAAGTAAACACTACTTTACTGCTCATTTCTGAGGCAATACGAGCCATTTCAGGTCTTTTGGTTTTATCTCTGTTTCCGCCACATCCCACTACTGTAATCAGCTTTTCATTAAATGAACGTATACCGTTAATCGTTTCTAAAACATTTTTTAAAGCATCCGGAGTATGGGCATAATCCACAATTGCCGTTACGTTTTTAGAAGACACAATATACTGAAAGCGCCCCGTTACGCTTTGCAGTTTACTCAATTGGAGTAAAGCTTCATCCGAGGTTACTCCCAACTCAACAGCTACTCCGTAAACGGTCAATAAATTATAAGCATTGAAAGCTCCTATGAGCTGTGTCCAGACTTCTTGTTGATTGACTTTCAAAAGCATTCCGGAAAACTGACTTTCCAATACTTGCCCTTTATAGTCTGCCATATTTTTCAATGCATAAGATCGTTTCTTAGCTCTTGTATTTTGAAGCATGATATTGCCGTTTTTATCGTCAATATTTACCAAAGCAAAGGCTTTAGCGGACAGCTGATCAAAAAACATTTTTTTAGCGTCTCTGTATTCTGCAAACGTTTTGTGATAATCCAAATGATCATGCGTCAGATTGGTAAAAACTCCTCCGTCAAAATCTAATCCATAGGTTCTTTGCTGAACAATTCCATGTGAACTGACTTCCATAAAACAGTAGTCACATCCTGTTTCTACCATTTCACTCAAATAGTAATTAATAGCCAATGAATCCGGTGTGGTATGAGAAGTTTCATAAACGATTTTTCCGACTACTATTTTTACAGTGGAAAGCAATCCGACTTTATATCCCAAATTTGAAAACAAATTGTAAAGCAATGTCGCAATCGTCGTTTTTCCGTTTGTTCCGGTTACACCAACCAGCTTGAGTTTGGACGAGGGATTATCATAAAAGTTACTCGCCATAATTGCCAGTGCTTTATTGGTATCTTCTACACAAACGTAAGTTACTTCATTGTTTATAGCTTCCGGCATTTTCTCACAAACTACAACTGCAGCACCGCTATTAACAGCGTTTTCAATATAATTGTGTCCGTCTGCATCTACCCCTTTTATTGCGACAAACAAAGAGTTTTTTGTCACTTTTCTAGAATCAAAAGCGATTGTATCCACAGTAAGACTGGTACCTCCTACTACAGATTTTATTTCTACTCTGTACAATATGTCTTTTAATATTCTCACGATAGTTCTAAAACTATTTTTTGATTTCTTTCTATTTTTTGTCCTGCCGTAATCGACTGCTTCTTGACTTTTCCTATTCCTTTTACCTTGACGTCTAATCCTAAGTTTTCCAAAAGCGGCAAAGCATCCATCACATACATTCCCCTCACATCCGGCATTATTCCACTACCGTCATTTACTTTTACAAAGTAGTCCTCGTAATTCTTTTCAACTTCTGCCGGAACGGTATTTGCCATTTGCATTTCCACTGTTGTGGGTACTTCAGTATATATTTTTTGAGCAATACGCTTAAATACCGGTCCGGACACATCTGCTCCGTAATAACTTTTTGTTCTGTCTGGTTTATGAATTACAACAATACATGAATATTTGGGGTTATCTGCCGGAAAATAGCCTGCAAAGGAAGATGAGTAATACATATCGCTACCCTTGCCTTTTCCGTAATTGACCTGAGCGGTACCTGTTTTGCCTGCCATCGAAAAATTAGGCGAATACAGTTTTCTTCCTGTGCCTTTTTTTACTGTATTTTCCAAAACCGCCTGAACCTCTCTGATTACTTCCGGCGAAGCTATCTGAGGATTTATTACTTCTTTTTCTATTTTTTTTACGGTAGTATTAAACTCTTTCACTTCTGAGACAAAATATGGTTTTACCATTTCTCCTCCATTAGCCACTGCATTGTACAAAGTCAATATCTGCATTGGCGTTACAGAAATTCCATATCCAAAAGCCATCCACGGCAAAGCTAAACCGCTCCATCCTTTTTGTCCGGGTTTAGGTATATAAGGCATCGCCTCTCCCTTTATCGGCAATCCTAATGGTCTATCCATCCCCAGCGTGCCGATATAGTCTGTAAATTCTTTTGGATTATTTTTAAACCCTTCGCTTACTGCCTGAGTGATAACTGTATTAGAAGACAATTCTATTCCTCTTGCTAAAGATATTTTACCGTATCCTCCGTGTTTAGAATCGCGTACTCTGGCATTATAAAATTTTACTATCCCTCCTTGCGTATCGTAAATTTTAGCCGTATCAGACTTTCCCTTTTCCAATAGTGCAAGCAAAGAAGCTACCTTAAAAGTAGAGCCGGGCTCGTGTTTTTCTCCTACAGCATAATTAATTGTCTCATAGTATCCGTTACCTCTTTCCTCTTTTCCCAGATTAGAAATCGCTCGTATAGCACCGGTTTTTGTTTCCATTACAATCACGCACCCGTGATCAGCGCTATATTTCTCTAACTGCTGCAGCAAAGCGTGATGAGCAATATCCTGAATATAAACGTCTATAGTAGAGACAATATCTTTTCCATCTATCGGTTCTATCTCATTTTCATCATTAATGGGCTTCCACTGGTCTTTACCCAAGCCCTGCATTTTTCTCTTCCCATCCACACCGCTTAGATATTCTGTAAAAGCACCTTCTATCCCTACCCGTCCCACTGTGCTGTCTTCATACTTTCGTTCATATCCTATGGTACGCTGTGCAATTCTTCCGATAGGATGTTGTCTGACTGTCTTTTGAAGAGCTATAAAACCTCCTTTATACGGTCCACGCTGAAAAAGAGGGAAGCTCTTTACTCTTACATACTGTGTATAACTCAATCCTTTTGCAATTAAAATATACCTGCTGTTAGTAGCCCTTCCTCTGCGCAGCAATGATTCATAATATGAAGCTGACTTATCAAACATTCCAGCTAAAGAGTCTGACAAAGGGCGAACATTTTTTTCAAAATCTTCCTTGCTCGGAGCCACCCCATCAAAACGTATTTCAAAAACCGGCACCGAAGTTGCTAATAGGCTTCCGTCTGCCGAATATATATTCCCTCTGTTTGCTGCAACTACTTCTTCCCTTACTCTTTTGTCATTCTGAGCTTTTTGTCTCAACTCTGCACCTTCTACTCCCTGAATAAGCACTAATCTATAAACTATCCCTCCTGCCAATAACAACACTAATGCTGAAATCAGGTAAATATTTACATAAATATTTTTATTCCCTAATGCCATAGTTTACTCCAAAAATGCTTACTTTCTTTTTGTACAGCTATCTTTATTTTTTTGGGTGGAACCTCCGACGGTCCTATACCCTCTTCTTCCAGTTTTCTTGTAATAGTGGATTCCATCTTCAATTCCATCAGCTCTGACCTTGTATCCACAAATTCTGCTCTCAACATTTTCACTTCATGAGTCAGTCTTCCTATTTTAAATACTTTTGACTCATAAGCTTGCGTATTCCCTATTAAAATCAATCCCAACACAATAACATATATAATGAACGCCCAAGTTTTTGCAGAGTTCTCGTTGACCAGAATCTTTGCTTTTATAATATCTATCGGGCTCGCTATTGTCTTTTTCATTTTTTCTCTGCTACTCTCAATTTTGCCGATCGCGCTCTGTTGTTCTCCATTACTTCCTTTTCGCCAGGAACAATTAATTTCCCCAACTGCTTTAAAGGGACTTCAAAGCGTCCAAAGATATCGCGCTCTGGTTCGCCTTCAAACATTCCATTTTTCATAAAGCGCTTCACTAGTCGGTCTTCCAGCGAATGATAGGAAATAACACTTAATCTCCCTCCTTGTTTTAACACCTCCACACTTTGTTCCAGCATTTCTTTCAATACTTCCATTTCCTGATTGACTTCTATGCGAATTGCCTGATAAATCTGCGCCAATATTTTAGCACTTTTATGCGCTGGTAAAAATTTAGCCAGAACTTCTTTTAGCTGCTCTGTGCTTTTTATAGAAACTTCTTTTCTGGCTTTCACAATCGTATAAGCAATTGCTCCTGCATTTTTAAGCTCTCCATAAGCATCAAACAACCTCCTCAGATCTTTCTCATCATAATTATTCACCACATCATATGCTGAAATCTCCCCTCCTTTATTCATTCTCATATCCAACTCTCCGTCAAAACGAGTAGAAAAACCCCTTTCAGCCACATTAAACTGATGAGATGAAACGCCCAAATCACCTAAAACACCGTCAACTTCCCTTACGTTATAGAACCTCAAATATCTTTTTAAGAATCTAAAATTTTGATTAATAAGTATAAAACGCGGATCATCTATCTTATTTTGCAAAGCATCTTCATCCTGATCAAATGCGAATAACTTTCCTTTTTCTCCCAATCTTTTCAAAATCTCTCTCGAATGTCCGCCGCCGCCGAAAGTAACGTCCACATAAACTCCGTCAGGCTTAATATTTAAACCATCAACACTTTCTGTCAGCAAAACAGGTTTATGATATTGATACTCCTCGCTATTCATCAAAACTTATATTACTCATTACTTCCTGTGCCAATTCGCCAAAATCAAAATCATCAGATTCGAGCGTCGCTTCATACCTTGCTTTATCCCACACTTCAACAATATTCACTTTGGAAGAAAACACAATTTCTTTAGTCATCTGAGCAAATCCCATTAAATCTTTTGAGATGAGCAAACGCCCTGCATCATCAATATCTACTATTTTTACTCCCGCCATAAATCTTCTGATAAAAGCATCTACTTTTTTATCAAAAGGATTCAATTTATTTATCTTCGCCATCATTTTATTCCATTCAGTCATGGGCCAAAGCTCCAAACAAGGTTCAAAAACAGATCTCTTCAGCACAAAACCATCAGAAATAGCAGGCATCTGCTTCTTTAAAGAAGCAGGAACCAACACCCTTCCTTTAGCGTCGATCTTACATTCGTATGTACCTATAATTGGCGTCAATTGATGTTTAGTGAATATTATTTTAGCAAATGTAGTTATTTTTTTACCACTTTTACCCACTTCCACCCACTTTGTTGATAAGTTTTTTCACTTTAACGTTTTTATATCGTCCAACACACTAATCATTTGATTTATAATTGTTAATAAGTATTTTATTTCATTAAATATTTTCTTAAAACCATTTTTAATCTCCCTTGTATTTACCGTGATTTTTCATCGGCAATTCGATTCCTTTTTCATCTTTACAGATGAATCTCTCCCTTACTTCTTAATTTTATTATATTATTACAACCTTTGTCCATCATAAAACTGTATATTTGTAGGAATTTAAAAATCGCATTAAGAGCTAATGGAGCGAACTTTAAAAGAAGATGGCAAATTCCGATATGTAGAAATTGGCGAAGGGACGCCAATTGTTATTTTGCACGGATTGATGGGAGGATTAAGCAATTTTGATGGTGTAGCCGATTTTTTCCCAAAAAAAGGTTACAAAGTAATTATTCCCGAGTTACCTTTATACACAAATAGCATTTTAAAAACCAATGTTAAAGCTTTTGCTAAATTTGTAAAGGACTTTATTGTCCGTATTGGTTATAGCGAAGTTATTTTATTAGGAAACTCTCTTGGCGGACATATTGCTTTGTATTTTGCAAAATTATATCCGCAATATTTAAAAGCCATGGTTCTTACCGGAAGTTCTGGGCTCTACGAAAGTGCAATGGGAGACAGTTATCCAAAAAGGGGTGATTACGAGTATATTAAAAAGAAAGCAGAAGATGTTTTTTATGACCCTGAAGTTGCTACAAAAGAAATAGTAGACGATGTTTTTGCTACGGTAAATGACAGGATGAAGCTTATCAAAACACTGACGATTGCCAAGAGTGCTATTCGGCACAATATGTCTAAAGATTTGCCCAAAATTCAAACTCCAACTTGTTTGATTTGGGGTAAGAACGACAAGGTCACTCCACCGGAAGTTGCTATAGAATTTCACGAATTACTGCCTGACTCAGATTTATACTGGATAGACAAATGCGGACATGCAGCTATGATGGAACATCCCGAGGAATTTAATGAGCTTTTACACCAATGGCTACAGGAGAGAAATATATAAAACTATGAAAATTAACAGTGCCGAATTTATAATCAGCAACTCTGATGTTAATAAATGTCCAAATGAACCTTTGCCTGAATATGCTTTTATCGGCAGATCTAATGTAGGTAAATCTTCATTGATCAATATGCTTACAAATCAGAAGAATCTGGCAAAAACATCATCCAGACCAGGAAAAACACAGTTAATTAATCACTTTAAAATTAACTCTAATTGGTTTTTAGTGGATTTGCCGGGATATGGATATGCAAAGGTGTCTAAAAAATCGAAAAGCATTTTTCAAAAATTCATCACTGAATATTTTGAAAAAAGACAACAACTGGTTAGCGCATTTGTGTTGATAGATATCCGCCATGAGGCTCAGAAAATAGATTTGGAATTTATGCAATACTTAGGGGAGTCTGAAATTCCCTTTGGAATTATTTTCACAAAAGCTGACAAGGTAGGAAAAACAAAAGCGTTACAGCTTATTGCTGATTATAAAAAAAAGCTGCTAACTTCTGATTGGAGCGAAATGCCTCCTTATTTTATTACCTCATCCGAGCACAAAACGGGCAGAGAAGAAGTTTTAGAATATATCAATACCATTAATCAAGATATTTTTAAAAATCAAGGATTTATTTAATTGTTAACAGGTTATCTCTTAAGATATATTCAAAAAAAACCGAAGAAATTTTCCTCCGGCATTAAACATTTTTTAATTCAATCACCACTTTTAAGGCAACATACGTTTCTCTTTCTTTTAGTTCAATGGCTTTTTACCGGATATAATGTTGTACAGGATAATAATAATCGCAATAACCAACAAAATATGAATAAGATTTCCTAATCCCATTCCTCCGCCAATTCCAAGTAAACCTAAAAGCCAAATTACAATACAAATTACTGCTACTAGCCATAAAATACTTCTCATAATGTTTAAGATTTAATGTTCAACTTTTTTATACTTATGTATTAAAAGTACAAAAAAACTATCATTAAGAAGAAAAAATATCTGTTTTTTTTACCTATAAACTAAAAAAGCAGGCATATTGCAACGAAAATAATACTATATTTCTTGGATTTACAAAAGCCCTTCTTTCTTAACTAATACAATCAATTCCTGATAGTCCGAGACATCAAACTCCTGCAACATTTTACTAATTCTTTTTTGAATGCCACTAGTAGATAATGTAATAAAATCCTGTATTTGAAAAATCTTAAATCCATGCGACAAATACATCAATATTTCTCTGTTAGTAGGGTCTAAAAGAGTTAATCTATTCATTATACTTTTTACTGCTGCTTTAGCCTTAGGACTTAAATAAGATGATTCGGAGATGTCTTTACCAACGAGAACTCTAAAAATTTCTCCTGCAAAATCAGATTTTACGATAAGCGCATCCGGATGGGTCTTTTTATACATATTATATAAAATTACAGCCTCTTCATGAGCTGTAATCAAAATAATTTTGCAGTCCGGTGCATATTGACGAATTAGCAAAGCACAGTCTGCACCAGAGTTTAGTTCCAGTTCTTTATATGACAGCATATCATGATCAAGAACTGCTACATCAGGGGTATTTCCTTGTATAATCCAATGATAGATTTGTTCGCAAGTCAATAACTTAGAATATTGATACTCCGGATTATTCAATATAGAAATATACCCCTCCAAAGTCATCAAATGGTCGTCAGCAAGTAAAATATTCATAAAATATAATTTATTAGCTGTAAATATACGAATATAAAAACCCACTATTTCAGACAGGATATTGAAAATATTTTTTGAAGCTTTACAAAAATTAACATTTTAGGTAGTTCAAGTACAAGGCAACTATTCAAAAAGCTGTTAAGTTGCACAATAAAAAAAGAGGTGCAGTTTTCTTTTATCATTATTGGAAACCAACAAGATCAATTGCCCGATATAGTTCAAAAGTTGAGTCTATTTTCCAATTACAATTGGATAGGAACGTTTTCTTATAGTACAGATATTATTGCTAAAATTGTA
Source organism: Myroides indicus (assembly GCF_004364575.1). Classification (GTDB taxonomy): domain Bacteria; phylum Bacteroidota; class Bacteroidia; order Flavobacteriales; family Flavobacteriaceae; genus Flavobacterium; species Flavobacterium indicum_A. The sequence continues at coordinate 28,329 of NZ_SOAG01000017.1, forward strand.
CAGTTAAAACCACAACTTGTATTTATCTTCAAAAATGATAAGGAAACTGACATCTCTTTAAAGCTTATTAGTGAAGCGCTATCCTACTTAAGCTTTGTTCCTTACTTTATTCTTATTTCCAATACTCAAGATTTTGCTCTGGAGGCCATACAAAACGGAATATCAGACTATCTGATGGATACAGATACCCATTCCCTTGGAATGAGCCTATTTAAATTTGAAAAAAGATTTTCTGACACGGTTCCCCAAACCATCTGTATCAAATCCTATAGCGATTATCACCTGATAAAGTACAAAGATATTGTTTACTTAAAAGCGGATAATAACACAACCGACTTTAAACTGTACAACAACAAAGTCATTACTGCTTATAAAACTTTAAAATATTTTGAGCATAGTTTACCCTATAACTTTGTTCGTATCCACAAAAGCTATATCGTTAATATACATTGCATTTCTCGGATTCATTTCAGCAAAAATAAATGCTATTTGGATTTCAATGAACAAATTCCTTTCAGTGACACTTACCGAGAAAGTTTAGAACAGGTTTTAAACGACAACCTCATGTCATAAATCACTATTAGTATATCCTGTTATCGTTCTCAATACAACATTTTTTCTATTACACTAAGTCTTCTCCATATTTATATTGCCATGTTATAAAACCCCCTCTACACCCTGAAAATGCCGGAGGTTACTCACAGAATATTAATGTTCACTATATGAACGTCTTATTATTTATTTATATAGTTTTTTTCATATTCCTTTGTCCTGTATTTCCAATCTAAAAGAAGCTTCTATAAAGGAAATTATTTAGTAAAAACGGAGAAGTCGTTTTTGCTAAACAAAGAGAAATTACTTCTCAATTTTTCTCAAGACAACAACTGTTGAATTTTTATAACAACGGTCAATCATTTATTAACTTATAAACACTTTAAAAATGAAAAAAATCTATTATTTGATAGGAGGAATATGCCTATCCGCTATTGTAATGTCTTGTGATACTGATGACAGTCTTAAACAAGATGCAGGAAATCGACAAGAAATAAAGCTGATACAAGAGATGCAGATAAAACAAGCTTTAAATCAGAGTAATAATCACGATTTAAAGTCCGATCGAGGAGATAAAGATAAGGATAAAGATAAAAGCAAAGGTTAAAAAAATCACTACTTAAAGCGATTCAAAAAGAATCGCTTTATTTTTTTATATTTGTTAGAAGCAATATTGTCTTTTCATGAATATTAGAGTTCTTTTCTCATACTTCATTTTCCTATTTCTTTATTCTTGCACACAAGTAAAGAAAAAATCGAATGCTAATCTAAATAATTATATAGATTATGAGAAAAGCACAAATAAAGAAGCCTTTTTAGATAGTTTATATATTTTAAATCAAGCTCTGGTTAACGATTCTTTAACCAGAGAAAATCTAATGCAAATTGCTGCACATTATGAAAAACAGGGAATAAATAATAAATTTTTTAGTACTACGCAGCAAGTATATACATTAGCACTCACCCAAAAAGATATTTTACATCAGGCACAAGCATTATGGTATTTAGGAGATTATTACGACAACAAACAAGTCTCGGATAGTGCTTATTACTATTACCTTAAGGCCGAGCAATTATACGCTTCACAAAAGGACAGCGTCAATTGGATAAAAATGCTTTCCTATAAAGCAGGAGTGTTATATGATATAGGACTTTATACAGAAAGTGAATCAGTAGCTGCTCAAGCTCTTCATCTTTTATCTCAACACAATAATACTCGGCTACAATATGAATCTAATGTACAGATGATTTTAGCTTTAGAAGGTTTAAAAGAATACGAAACAGCTTTAAAATACTACGCTAAAATACCCCGCTTACTAAAACAATTAGAAAACGAAGGATATGACAAACAGCGATTACAACGTTCCTGGTTATCCTACTATAACAATTTAGGGACATATTATAACGAAATCGGCAAACCTCAAGAAGCTCAAAAATATTTTGAAATGGCCTTGACAGACCCGGCTGTTGACGACTCTCCTAAATTAAAAGCAATGCTTTTAAACAATTATGCTAATAATCTTATTTTACAACGGGATAATAACGTTTTAATAGATTCTCTCCTCAATTTATCTTTACAAATACGACAGGATATAAATCACAAACAAGGAATCATTGCCAGTAAAATCAATATAGCTGAATTTAAATTATTACTTAAAGATACAGCGCAAGCATTACAAATAATGCAAGATGCTTATCTATTGGCTGTAGATGAAAAAAGCGGTTATGAACTTATGGAAAGCCTTAAATTTTTATCTGAATATGACCAAGAAAACAGAGATAAGTATACTGCGGTTTATATACAAACCCAAGATAGTTTACGCAACCTTGAACGTCAGACCAGAAATAAGTTTGCCCGCATTGCCTATGAAACCAATGAAATAGAAAAGAGAAATGATATTCTAATTCAGAGAAACACCTATTTATGGGCAATTATTTCTTTAGTGTCCGTTTTACTACTAATTGTATTCATTGTTTTTAAATTGCGGTTAAAAAACAAAAAACTCCTATACCTCCAAAAAGAACAGCATGCTGTTCAGCAAATTCAGGATTTATTGCTAAAGCAACAATCTATAGCCGAAAATACACGAGAGAAAGAGCGCAAACGCATAGCCAAAGACCTGCACGACGCCATAGTAAACAGAGTTTTTACAACTCGGATCAACTTGGATGAACTCGCAACTTCTCAGCCGGAACAAAAAGCCAAACTGGTACAACAACTGAAACAAACAGAAACTCAAATAAGAACTCTTGCACACGACATACACAAAAACTTGTTTGATCAAAAGCAAGATTTTTCAGAAATTATAAAGAGTTTGGTACACTCCCAAAAAAACACTTTTAAAACTACTTTCGAATGCAGTATTGACAATGGAATAGACTGGAGTTTTTTTACAATTCAACAAAAAACACAAATTTATCTTATCCTGCAAGAACTACTGCAAAATGTCAATAAGCATTCTCACGCTGCAAAATGTATTGTTATTTTTCTGATGAAAGAAGATAGAATAACAATCAGAGTTCATGACAACGGCATCGGTATAGATAAAGAAAAAGCAAAAAAAGGAATGGGTTTCCGAAATATAAATCACAGGCTTAAACAGTTAAACGGAGAAATTAAATTATCTGATGCTAATCAGATGACAACAATAACTTTAGAGATACAATATAACAATAAGAAGTAATATTTATTCTTAAAAACCATTATTTTAAGGTCAAATCAGTTAATTCTAAAATCATTGCAATTTTTATTTCTGAGACGAGCATATTCAAATCCTAATTTCCACCATTGCGTTGTTTTTTCAGTGTCAAAAATCAAAGAGTTTGTAGTAAGTTCGGTCGGAGTATAATAAAAGTTCAACATAACCTCTTTATTGGCGGCCATTAGTTTTCCTATTCTTATATTCTGTTTCACATTTCGTTCCATCATAAACAGATAAAGATTAGTTATCAAAGAAAAAACATTTTTTGTTGCTGTTATATTTACCCCTCTCACTTCCGTTTCCAAAACAATAACATCGATTATTTTAGCACCCCGGCTTATCGCTTCTTCAATCGGAACCATGCACCCAAAACCACCATCTGCATATTCATACTTATTTTTTTCGACTAAACTCATAAAAGGAACATAGTTAGACGAAATCCAAATCCAATCGCAAAAATCCTTATATTCAAAATCTTTGATTGATTTATATTCTACCTGATTTAAAGATAAATTAGAGACTGTTACAGCAAGTTCTTTTCCGGCATACTTTAGCTGTTCAAATTCTTTTTCTGTCAGTGTATCCGAAATCAGCTTTCGCAAGTTAAAGCTCTCCCCAAATGTTTTTTTTCTTTTTAAAAAACTTTTTAGAACATTAAAATGATTAATACCAATCTGCTTGCCTAAAACTTTATCATTTTTAATTGTAAAAGGGTAGTTATTAAAGATGCTTCTTTCATCAACAGAAGTAAATACATTTCTTATCTTATCAATCTTATTTAATGCTAAATGCGAAATCAATAAGCTTCCTGTCGAAGTTCCTATTAAAATATCGTAATCATAACCCATTTCGTCTATCAGATATTGGGCAACACCGCCTGCAAAAGCTCCTTTGCTTCCGCCACCGGAAATAACCATTGCTCTCATTATTTTGGCTGTATATTGTACTAGTTAAATGTGCAAAAAAGCACTCCTTTCAAATATACTTTATTTTTTTTATCCTGATTAACATTGCCTGGTAAACTTTTACCTCAGATATAGTAATCATTTACAGTAATGATTCCGGCGCGTATAGCATATCGGGTAGCCTCGTGAATGCTGTTTACTTCCAACTTTTTAAATATATTTTTGCGGTGTGTAATAATTGTATGCACGCTTACACTGCGTTCTGCGGCTATCTCTCTGGTTATTTTTCCAGAAGCTATTTCTTTCAAAATCTCCCGCTCTGCCTGAGTCAGTACCTGCTCTACTTTATAGATAGAATGATTGTGATCGTCCAGTTTTTCCTTTATAAAAGAGGTAAGATATTTTTTTCCCTGCAACACAGCCCGAATTGCTTTTTGAATATCAGCCAATTCATCTTCTTTGAGTGCCACACTATGAGGAAGGGATTTATTGTGTAATAAATACTTTAACCAGTATTCATTTAATTCGCTAAAAAACAACAACCAAAAAACAGAATTTTTTTGTTCCAAAAGCACAATAATCTGCTCGGTATAGGCATCAAATCCAAAAGCGTGAGGATCAAAAACAACAATCCCGCTTTTAGATTCGTTTAAAAAATGCTTCAGTTCCTGTAATTTTTGTATCTCAATAAATACAATATTGTCATCATATGCCTCCTTAAATAAAGCTTGAACGGCATAACGAGTTATTTCTTGAGAATCTACGATTGCTATTGAAAGCATAACAAAACATTTTTGCAAAGATACTATTTATAATTTCTGCTATTTATGATCTAATAAAAAAGAGCTGTTTGTTTATAAAACAGCCCTTTTTTCACTTAACTAAACTAACTCAATCTAAAACTTGACCTTATAAATCATTCTCGAATTCACTTATTATAAATTTCCGTTTTCCCTTTCTTCCACATCCGGTATTCTATACAAGTAATATGGACTGTTGGCTGTAAATTCGCTTTGGTCGGGAAAGTTTAAAACGCGATGTCCTTGCGGCAGTAGCTTTTTAGTTTGTATGACTCCGTTTTCATCTTCATATTCATAATCCACCATTTTATCCTGAGGGTATGCCCTTCTCACTACCGATTGCTGGTTTCGGATTAAATCAATCAGACTGAATCCTTCGCCAAACAATTCTTTTCTTCGCTCAATCCATATTTCATTGATTAGCTCCTGTCCGGCAAGACCGCTTGCAGCTTCAGCATGTCTCGCCTGCTTTAAGGCATTCAGTTTATTAATTGCATCTCCGTCTCCCAAACGGGCTTTTGCCTCTGCATTAATCAAATATATTTCCGATGTCCGCATCAATACAATATCTGCTATTTGCCCTGCTTTAAATTTAAACTTTGCATACCTCGTCCATGCCAAATTTCCATTCTCTACTGCTCTGCCCGGATCCGGAGCCCAAGAAATCATAGATTTTCTATAATCTCCGTCATCAAACAAATCTTTAAAATACGGATCAGCGTTAAAACTGAAATAATAGCTTTCGGGCGAAGTAACATCTAAAAAATTAAACTGATAAGAGGCGTCACTCTGATCCGGTGTCTGCGGATGTCCCCAAATCCATTCTCTATTATTAATATCATTAAAACCCGCTTTATATTCTTCTTCTGTCATCAGATAGTCATTTGTTTCCAGCAATTCATCTGAATATTTTTTAGCCTTTTCCCACTCTCTGCTGTACAAAGCTGCCCGTGACAGTATTCCCAAAATAACTTGTTTGTCTATTTTGTATTTTTGGTCTCTTCTGTAATTATCAGGTATGAGAATCAACGCTTCTTCCAAATCTGCTACAGACTGTTTATACAGCTCGCTTACTGTAGCTTTAGATACCGGTTGCGAATCTTTAGTAGTCGGTTTTAAATAAATAGGGGCTGTTGGTGCGTTCGGATCTTTGTCAACCGCAAAAGCATATCCCGAAGCCAAGTGCAAATACATAAACCCTCTTAATGCCAACGCCTGTGCTTTAATTCGTTTTTTGTCTGTATCGTTTCCTATTGCCTCGTGTATCTTATCAATAATATTGTTGGTATTATTAATCGTTTTGTAGGTAAGATTCCAACTGTGCGTATTGGTTCCGCCTTTACCATACAACGCTGTAAATCCGTAATGCGAGCTAAATCCATACCGGGTATTAAGCACTACATCTGACCCCATAGCATCATTAGTTCTTAAAATAGCTCCAAATCCGGGGTTGGCGTATGTATAAAACGTTTCCATCAAATAGCCCCAAGTTCCATTTAATACTTTTTCATTTCCGGAAGTTGTTTTAAAAACCTCCTCTTCTTCCACAGCATCTGCAGGGTTGGTATCCAAACTGCAGGAACTCAACAAAACCGCTGTTAATACAAATCCAATCAGCATTTTATATAAATTATTTTTCATGTTTTTATAATTTTAAATTAACACCCAACGAAATGGTTTTCATAGACGGATATCGGTAATAAGTTGTTCCGTCAAAAGTCTGTTCCGGATCAAGTCCCTGCTCTTTTGTCCATGTAAACAGATTTTCTGCCTGAAAATATACTGAAGCTGAACTTATGTTGATCTTCTCCATCCACTGTTGAGGCAAGTTATAAGCCAGCGTAATATTTTTCAGCTTTAGAAAGGATCTGTCTACCAAAAAACGGCTGGACGAATTAGTCCAAGAACTTTTTGGAGAAGTAGTTAACCGCGCTACATCTGTATCTGTATTTTCGGGAGTCCACCTGCTTAGCATGTCCTTACTCCACGTATTTCCTCCGCCGGATTGCCCCATCAGGCTTAATTTGTCTCTATTGTATATTTTTCCGCCCAGCGCATAGGAAAAGTTTGCCGATAACAGCCAGTTTTTATATCCCAGTTCCGTTTGAAAACCTCCTGTAATATCCGGTAAAGACGTACCGCTTTTAACTTTATCTTTTGAACCCAGCACACTGTAATCTTCTGTAATAAATTGATTGCCGTTATCGTCAAAACCATACCATTGCGGGTTTCCGTTATCGGGATTCACACCAGCCCATTCTATCAGGTAAAAATCGTATAGAGAACCTCCTTTAACCCATTTTTTATCGCCGCTCCACATTTCCTCCGTCGGTAAAGAGGTAATTTTATTTTTATACGTTGTCAGGTTGGCACCCAAATGTAAAATCCAGTCTTCATTTTTAATCGGGTAGCCTTCTACAGAAAACTCCCACCCGTAGTTTTTTAACCCGCCTATATTCATTTGAACAGAACTAAACCCGAGTGAGGGAGATAATGCCTTATCAAAAAGCAGGTCTTTTGATCGTCGTTCAAAATACTCCACTGTTCCGGTCAATCTATTATCAAACAATCCAAAATCCAATCCTATATTGAGATTAAAATTAGTTTCCCAACTCAAAGTCGGCGTTGCCAGTCTGGAAGCAACTAATCCAGATTCTCCAAGATTGTTATAAATGTCATATAACCCCTGATAAGCATAATATCCTACATTATCGTTGCCCTGCGCTCCGTAACTTGCTCTCAGCAATAAATCAGACAGCCACTTATCTCTGTACGTCTGTATAAAATCCTCGTCAATAGCTCTCCACGATGCGCCAAAAGACCAAAAATCACTCCATCTTTTTTCATCTGAAAACCGCGAAGATCCATCTCGACGGTAAGATGCTGACAAATAATATTTTTTGTCATATGAATACTGAGCATTTCCAAAAAAGCTCAACATTTTGTATTCGTCCGGTTTTCCGGTAAAATCTACCAAACGCGAAGCGGCAGCCGGCGAGTCATATCCCTGCATAATCAGCTGCTGGCGCAATCCTTCAAAATAATTAGTTTGATAGTGATAGTATTCTTGTCCTCCCATCAACGCAATGGCATTTTTGTCATCAATATCCCAATTATAATTCAACACATTGTTGTACGTCAAACTTACTGTTCTGTCATTTCGCATATACACGCTTCCTCCGTAATCTGCCGAAGGACCGGTTTCGGGATTGGCGACATTGTGGGTGTATTTACTATTGTAATCCACGTTTAAGGAAGTTTTCCATTTCAAATTTTCCAAAAATTTTACCTGTGCATAGGTTCGGATAGTAGCAATATCACTTTTTATCTCATTTTTGTCCAAAGGCATTGTAGCTACCAGGTTATAACGCGCATAAGACGAGGCTCTATACGCGCCAAAATCGTACATTCTGGCTCCCGTTTGCGGATCTGTCAGGTAGTCTCCTGTATTGAGATCGCGCTGATACACCGGATAAAAAGAAGGCAATCCGCGGGCAAAACCTATAACGTTATTGATTGCGCTATCGTCCTGTTTGGGATAATCCTGTATTGCATGCGAACCGGATAAGTTTAACCCCAGTTCCAACCAGTCTTTTGCATCTATCACAATATTTGATCTTACATTAAAGCGCTTAAATCCCGAACCTAGTATTGCCCCCTGGTTGTTGAGATAACCTCCCGAAACGTAATATCTCGTTTTTGCTCCTCCTCCGTTAACGCGCAGGTTAATATCGGTGTATTGTGCATTTTGAGATAAAGCATCTACCCAGTCGTCATTCCACAAAGGCTGTAACCCCGGTTTCAGTTTTCCGTCTGTACCCACCGGTTCCGGATTATTTAATCCGTACGGGTTAATTCCCAGAAAAGGAATCAGATTGGCAGAGGCATACTGATTGGCTTCGGACAAGCTCATCCCAGCAGCATCCATCTGTCCGTTCCTCAGCGCTTCCCAATACAATTCCATATATTGATTGGTATTTACCTGATCGTAATCACGACGGGCTCTGCTTGAAAAACCTTGTTTTGCCGAAATTTCAATCTGCGGTTCCGATTCTCTCTTTCCTTGCTTTGTTGTAATCATAATTACACCATTTGCCGCTCTGGATCCATACAAAGTTGCCGCCGTAGCATCTTTTAAAACAGAGATAGACTCTATATCTGAAGCTGCAATGGCAGATAAACCTCCTTCATAAGGAACTCCGTCCACAACGTACAACGGCGAGCTGGATGCATTTACAGAACCTACTCCTCTTATACGTATGGTAGCTTCTGAGCCCGGCTGACCACTGGCAGCGAAGGACTGAACTCCTGCCACGCTTCCTTCCAACACTCGGGAAACATTGCTTACCTGAGCATTTTCAATGGTCTTTGCCTGAATGAGTCCAACCGATCCGGTATAGCTCTTTTTGCTTGCTGTACCATAAGGCACATTGATGATTACCTCGTCCAGCTCAGAAACTTCTGGTTGTAATGTTACGTTTATTTCGGTCTGCTGGTTTACCATAAACTGCTGCGTTTGATAACCGATAAAAGAAAATTCAAGTGTTTGACCGCTTTCAACTGCAATGGAATAAGATCCGTCAAAATCCGACATCACTCCTGACTGTCCGTTTTGAACAGTTATACTTACTCCCGGCAGGGCTCCGTGATTATCCGAAACAATACCGGATACCACAACTTCTTGTGCGTACAGATTTACAAAACCCGACAACACAAACAAAAAAGTAACTATTTTTTGCATATGCATTAGTATCTGTGACCTAAACAATTACGTTTGGTCATATTAATAATTTTAGAAATTTAATGTTGACGAGGATTAATCATCCCCTATTGAGAAAGGAATAAGCAGCTAACAACAGCCGCACATGTACATTATAGAAGAAAGATAGACATTGGTTTTGGCAATAACGCCGTGCGATAAACTCCGGGTAAAATCAATTGCTGTCATCATTTATGATATTTATTAATGTTCTTCTGTTAATGTGGATAAAAAACGTTGACCTGTCTTATCATATTATCTCACAGCAAAAATATAACGATACCTATAAACATAAAATACCATATGTATGGTATTTTTAAATTCTTTCATAAAAGTATCAAACCGGAGAATTGGATAGCCAAAAGTATATAGCTTGTAATATAAAAAAACCCAACCATAACAAGTTGGGGTTCCGTTGGTATATGTTAATGACAATTCAGTACATATTCTTTGGTTTGGGTTACATCTCTTTTATATATTCGATTAAAAAATAAAGAGTTAAAAATGAAGATCCTATAGCAAAAATAAGCACTTTAACATCTAAACCAAGATACCAAAATTTTGTTACCCAATCAAGGTTCTTTTTAGAGTCTTTTTTTCGTTCATAAAAATAATAAAACCAACTGAAAGTCGAAATTACTGATAAAATGATTATATTCTTCATAGTTACTTTTTATAAGGACCTTTTTGATTATCTCTTGCGTCATCAATCGTTTTTCCAAAAACATTCATTACTCCTGTATTAATCATATTCTCTGATTGGTTTTTACCTATCTTACCTACCTTATTTCCTATAATAAAAAACATCCCCTTTGTTACTAACTTTTCTATTGAAAACTTATTATCAATCCCATCATTTATTAATTCTAACACTGTCCCAGCTCCTGATAGAATAGAACCCACCGTTGCCATAGAACCTCCAAGAGCTCCTCCTCCTGAAAAGGTTGTTACAATCCCTCCATATACCATAGCATCTCCTCCTTTTTGTAATCCTCTAGCAGTAGCTTTTGACATATTATTTTCACCTATATAAGTTCCGTCACTTGTATGAAAACCAGGTTTTACATCATTCCCTGTAGATAAATCTGTAACAGTAGCTTTATCCGATAATTTATAACTATCATCACCGCTATTAACAGTCATTTCTACACTTACATTTTGGACATTTTTATAGCCTTTTTTCTGTGCCTGTTCTTTAGTTGTAATATCACTATCATAGATAAACTGACGATTACCTTCTTTACTTTTCAATTCAATCCAATCATCTCTCCCCTCCGGAGCCATCCCTGTTGGGTCAGTTAGGTTCACAGGGTTATTCATTGTGTAAGTATATGGATTCCAATTCGGGAACTGCTCCGCCAACGGATCTACACTTAAAAATATACTTATACCAGGATCGTAATACCGCGCTCCATAATAATAGTAACCCGTACTCTCATCCAACTCTTTACCATTAAATTTATAAACGTTTTCAAATATATTATTAGTGCTTTGCTGTACCATTACCTCCCCAAACGGCAGGTATTCTATGTACTGGCACGGTTTGCCCAATATATCGGTAATGTAAGAGGTACTGCCCAGATGGTCGCTGTGATACCACCAAACTGGTTGCTCCTGTGCCATCGGATCAGCTACAATATCAGATCGTGTCGGCGGATTGTCATTCCACGTATCATCCACACCCGGATCTAATACAATAACCGGAAACGTAGGGGTTTCTACTTCTTCTTCCTCTTCTTCAATATCCGGAATGTTCAACTCACAAAATTTTACAAAACACGCTGCTTCCGTACCCTCTGTATGAGGTAGTTTGATACATTCCCAACAATACAACTAACACACGGATTGCAAATCCGCGCTATCGGATTATTTACCACCATTTATCATACTTCTGACTGAATTTAATACTGTCTTCTCTAATAGAAGTAACAAACTGTGAGGAAATATATTTGTTTTGAATTTGAGTATATTTAGGCTTTTCTTCACTGTATTCTTCTGATTCTAAATAATATTTTTGGTATCCTCCATGATATTCTAATGCTAATATTTCATAATCACTATTATAAATTAGTTTGAAAAAAAAGGAAGGTATTGGATACATTGTTACAACCTTTACATACAAATCATCATCAATCTTATAATTATAACTATCGTATTTAACATTATCTAATGCAGAAACACCAATTTTATAATCAAATTTTTCCTCCAATGTTAAAAAAGGTTTATTATCTAACACTTTAAACTCATCATATATCAAATCATTAAACTCTATATAATACCCATCACTTTTACCTATTAAATCTATAGATCTTATATATAAACTATCATTTTGGACGCTTCTTAGCTTTATTTCTATGTTTTTCTTATCATAAACAATATCAACATTCAGTTTTTCGGCACTTAAAACATTATCCGTCTGATTGTAAATTAAATTAAGACTCTCTATTTTTTTTCTATTACAACTCAAAAAACTACAAATCGCGATAATTAGTTGAATTAGTATTATACTTTTTCTGTGCATTTTTAAATGTTTCATTATAATTTTTATTATTCTTAATCATTTCGGTTTTTCCTTTAGAATACTGCTCATATCCCTTATTCCCCATATCATTATCTCTTAATGCTTTATGATCTGAATTACCTGTTTTTGTATTTTTCAAATATTGCTTAGTTTTATCTGCTCCATTCTCATTATAATAATTAATTATCGCCTCAACATGTTGTCCATGGGCTGTGATCTCATTCAAAAGGCTTTCACCAACTGACTCTTCTCCATATTTAGGATCCATAATAATAGAAAAAACCAAATCCCCATTATCATCTACTTTTGTTCTAAAAAACCCTTCTGCTCCTGCTGTTGCCCAATAATTCCCATTTGTTTCTTTATCTTCTATACCCCAAACTTGCAGTTCTATATTGGAATATTTCCCATTTGAATCAGCAGTTTTTCCTCCAAAAGATTCACCTTTTCTCATAAAATTAGAGAAGAAACTATTTCCTACTTTTGTCGCCATAACATCATTAATTGATTTTTGGAATTTATCTGGCAACTGATTTGTAGTAATATCTCCGCCTCTCATTTTATATATATGATAATAAGGTCTTATATATTCAGTTCCTTCAGGCGCCATACCTGTTGGGTCTGTTAAGTTAATTGGATTTTGCATTGTATAGTTATACGGATTCCAAGCAGGGAACTGTTCCGCTAGCGGATCCACACTTAAAAATATACTGATAGCAGGATCGTAATATCGCGCTCCATAATAATAATATCCCGTACTCTCATCCAGCTCTTTGCCGTTAAATTTATACACATTTTCAAAGATGTTGTTGGTGCTTTGCTGTGCTTTTAAACCCCCAACCATAACGGTTGGAGTTTGCTTTTCTAAGTTTTTTGTGTGCTATTCTTTATCAATGACTACTACTTTTTTATTGATTAAAACATAACTAAATTGAGCAGGTAGTTTCGAATCCGAGTTTTCCATATTAGATATAGTATCAAAAATTATCATATCCTTAATAATACCATTTAAGTAAAAAACCCCTACATTATCAAATCTTACGTCAAAAAGTATTTTATTTATATCTTGAGTATAAAAAGTATCTTTAATAATGAAATCATCTTCATTAACAATTTTATCCTTCGATACATATGGATAAAAATGAATATATCTTGATATACTTCCTCTTCCAATATGATTTTTTAATGAATTGTATTCATTAAAATTATAATCAATTATTCCTTCTATTTTTAAATTCTTATAAACTGTATCCGGAAAATTAATGACAGATATATCTTGATCATAAACAATTTGATTATCCAAATTGTAAGTATCTTCTTTTTTATGCTTACATGATATACAAAGCATAACACTCAAAATATATAACAATTTTTTATTCATACTCATATTATTTTTATCTACTCCCTTTTTGTGCGTTATACAGCGAATCTGATTTATTTTTAGCATCTAATTGTTTAAAATCTTTTATATCTATAATAGTGTCTTTTTTCCATCTGGTTACTGCTTCATTGGATTTATTAAACATATCCTTATTTCGGTATCCTTTTAATGTAAACTTCATTTGTCCTGTACTTGATACCGTACTAGATCTCATATCTCCACTAGTATTTTCATTAGGAGAGGTGGTCTTATTTGTTCTAGATGCATCAATATTTCTATTAATATCTTCAACTATATTTTGTCCTTTATCAAAAGCTTCAAATATATTTCCTACAAACTCAGCTCCTTGTTTGACCGTTTTATATGTATTACCAACTCCATAGCCTTTTGTATAATTTGCAAATGCATATATTAAATCTGCATTTATAAGCTCTCCTTCTCCTGAATTCCCTTTCAATAATGATAAATCTCCCTGACTTCCTTTTTCACTATAGAATCTAAACCCTCCTTTCCCAAAACTAAATGGCTTTCCTTCATAATACAAACTCTTATCTTGACCATAAATTTTGATATTTAAAAGTTTTTGGGATTGTTGTGGTTGTTTATCAGGATCCCCTGCTCCCTCCGGAGCCATTCCAGTAGGATCCGTTAAGTTCACTGGGTTATTCATTGTGTAAGTATATGGATTATAATTCGGGAACTGCTCCGCCAACGGATCCACACTTAAAAAGATACTAATAGCAGGATCGTAATATCGCGCTCCATAGTAGTAATATCCCGTACTTTCATCCAGCTCTTTGGCATTAAACTTATACACGTTTTCAAAAATATTGTTGGTGCTTTGTTGTACCATAACCTCTCCAAACGGCAGGTATTCTATGTACTGGCACGGTTTGCCCAATATATCGGTAATGTACGATGTACTGCCCAGATGGTCGCTGTGATACCACCAAACCGGTTGCTCCTGTGCCATCGGATCAGCTACAATATCGGATCGTGCCGGTTCTTCATCATCCCACGTATCATTCACACCCGGGTCTAATACAATAACCGGAAATGTGGGAGTTTCTACTTCTTCTTCCTCTTCTTCAATATCCGGAATATTCAACTCACAAAATTTTACAAAACACGCTACTTCCGTACCCTCTGTATGAGGTAGTTTGATACATTCCCAACAGTTTCCATCATCCAGACAAATCAAATATTGAATCAGCTCAAAATATTCTGCTGGCTTATCTGTCCTGTTTTTATAATAATCAATAAAATTAAGGAATTTGTTGTAACACTCCAACTCCACAGGATTATAATTCCCGATTAACCCCAAATCTATCGGCAAGCCCGTTATTGGATCATGCGGCAAGCCCGTTAGAGGGTCGTACACATACCCCGTTGACGGGTCTATAATCATTCCGTCCGGTGTACGCTCTATACAACCCAATGCGTTGATTTCTTCCAAAGCGTCGCAATAATTATATCCCGTTACATAAAGTTCCCATTCCAAACAACCTGCTGACCCTGGTGGATTTGCCGGAGCAAACTCCTTACATCTTCCTCCATACACTTTATGATTTTCTAAAATAGCTAAAATGGCATTTTTGCAATCTATTTTTTCAGGAGTGTTATACAGTACATTGAGCAATATATTGATCTGATTTTCGCATATTTGTGGCGAGATAGTTGGAAACGGTTCTATGCCACCAATGTTTTGAGTACTGCTATTTGAATTATTCATTGACACCTGCATACGCATCATACCCCCGGTTTCATGGGGTGATACTTCATTTTGGTTAAAATATTTATCCATAAAGTGTCCGGGATAACTCGAATCTTCAATTCTGGAAGCCAATCGCTTGCCATTTATATAATAGTGTTTGGTATACATATTTTCATTATAGGTCAGATTACCGCTCGGATAAAGCACTTCTTCTGTACCGTACATCCCGTTTACCGGACCACCCCCATTTATAGACATAGAACTGCTGCCTTGCTGCCTTTTAACCACTCGCTCGCCTTTCCCGTCGTACAGATAGGTATTGATTACCTCACTCTGGTTATCATTGATCTGCGTAATGTTGTTATTGGCATCCCAATCAATACCTCTAACAAAAAAGGCATCAAACGGCAAAGGATTAGGATATTCTACACGGGTCATATTCCCGTTATTATCGTAATAATAAAGCTTTTCAAAAGCTCCTTCCCCATGGTGATAACCGCTTATACTCTGCATTCGGGAGGTTGTAGCATCATAGCCATATTCCCGGTCAGACGAATTTTCAGTATGTTCAAGTTGTCCAGTATTTTTATCGGTAAACATATGGGTTTGATGCTTTGCCTGAATGGAATGATCCTCCCGGTATTCCATATTTAACATAAAATCATGCGTTTCCAGCAAGCCATCCCAATTTCCTTGTGCTGTTTGCAATCGGTTAAACTTATCGTAGCTATACGTTTTAATGTACGTGCCACCTACAACTACATTATTGTGCTGGCTAAAGTTGTTGTACATACTGGTTACATTGTTGTTTTTATCATACCCGTACACATTTCTGGAAAAAACATTCAGTTGATTCGGATTGCCCATATCCGGTGCCGACAATTGAGCGGCTCTTAGTCGTTCAGTTAAATCAAATTCCTGAGTCATTTCTACACCATTGCCATATTTGATATAGTACGGCTGGTCAAAATAGTTGTATTTAACATTTTTTAAATAATACTCTCCATTTTCATTTTGAATTTCAATCAACTGACCTATACTGTTATAGTTATAAAACACCTTTTCTTGATCCGGGTATACCATCTCTAAAAGCCTGCCCCACGAATCGTATTTATATTTACTTTTAAAAAAGTGCTCACCGCCGGCAATATCTCGTATCATTTTAGTATCTTCTACCACTTCGCCCAACTTTCCGTACACAAACTCGTGATAGCCCGACAAGTCTTCCATCTTTTTTAACCGTCCGCCCTGTTCATACGTAAAATCGGTGGTTATAGTTGGATTTATGATCTTTGTTAAACGATTAAAATTGTATGCATACATTACTTTAGTTCCGTTGGCATCTTCTTTTTCAATTACATTTCCTAAATCGTCGTATTTAAATTTGGTAATACCCGCTGCTGGCAGAATTTTTTGTAAAACACGCCCCAGTCGATCATAACTGTAAGTCGTTTGTAACCCTAAAGCATTTTCTACTTTTTTGATTTGTCCCAGGTTGTCGTATTCAAAATTTGTCCAAAGCGCTGTAGAATTATCAATTTGTTTTTGAGAAGTAGTCAATCCCAACTTATTGGTATAAGTAACCGTTTTATTGCCCTCTGGCAAAGTTATTTCATGCGTAAAAGCAGTTGCACCGTATTTATCTGGTCCAAAAGCATATTTGGTCTTGGTTCGGGCGTTGATACCATAAACCAACTCTTCCGTTATACGGTCTTTATTGTCGTATAATCGGCTTGTTTTTTTCTCTGCCATACGGTTGCTATTGTAATAAGTAGTCAACACCAAACTCAATATTGAAGGTGTAGTTGACGCTCCTGCCGGAAGACAATTAACTTCCTCCTCTTCAGACAGATAATTTTCAATTACTCGTCCAAATTCGTCATAAATCACATCCCCGGAAACCACAAAATTCATGTTTTTAAAAGGTCCCGTTCCACAGGCAGGATTGTTACCCTGACTTTGTTTAAGCAACTTCTTCGTTTGCACCGTTCTTCCCAAACCATCGTTAATCATGCCGGTATAAAGTACACCTTGTCCTAAATTATGGCTGGTTACCGCCCGTCTGTTACCAAGGTATTCATTTTTTATAGTCCAGTCCGTTTCATAGGGTCCTTTAAACTCAATCAATCGGTTCATATAATCGTATTTATAGCGCATTTCTACTCCATAAATATCTTTTACTTCCATAGGCAAACCAAAAATATTGTAATAAACATACATTTCGTTACCAAAACTATCTCTTATAAAAGAAGGAAAAACTTTTCTAAAATCTACATCCCAATAACTGTGTCTGCTATGATCTTCATAGTGGTATTCATAAAAAAAGCGTTGTCCATTTTGTTCCGGAAATATTTTTTTAGTCAAATTGCCTAAAAAATCGTATTCATAATTCCACTTGACGTATTGTGTATCGGTAAAATATTTTCGCACTTCCGTTATCTGTACGCCATTTACCACTGTAGATTCCGTTAACCGCAGCGTTTGATTACCGGAAGTTGTGCTTATCCGATGGCTAATTGGCAGTGTTTTTTGTAATAAACTGTATTGAATATCAACCGTCAGTCCTCGGTCCACATCCACATATTTTTTAACATTTCCTTTTTTGTCGTACAAGTTAAACCGTTGTTCTGTATCAAATGCAAATGAGCTGTTGGTGGAATCTTCGTCAAAGTTAACAACCTTGTTTTTTACCTTAGTGACCAACGGCAACACCGACATTTTTTCGGTATATACAGATACTTCCGCCGCAGAAGTTGCGGTAGTATTAATGTCTCCGGTAACCTTACCGCTGTCGTAAAACTTATAGGTATATTGCGTTTCATTCATTAACCGCTGGGTTCTGTCCAGCGTATACGTCTTTTTAGGCAATCCTTTTTTATAGATATACTGTTTTAAGTCCGAACTCGTACCCGGACGATACAACTCATTTTCCGTCATATCATTCAGCAGGTATTCGGTAACGTCAGTTCGATATGCCCAGCCGTCTTTATCCAGCAAATGCGCTTTGGTCATTCCAAAGCCCATAAAGTTGCGCTCTTTCCGGTCTTTGTATCCGTTAAAATACTCATAAGCATAGCGGGTAATATCTTCTCCGTCACCTGTAAATCCATCAAAAACAGACACTTTGGTCAATACCCATTTTTTATACGGCATTTTATACGTAGAGCCTATAACGGATTTGTCTACCGGATTTGTTACGGCATAATCCAGTTCAATCTCTGCTCCTGTAGATTGAATTACCTTTTTCAAAAGGTTAGTTCTTTTAATACGGGAGTGATACACCGTCATACTTTCATTTTTTGTAGAAGTGACATAATCCGGATAGCCATCGCCGTCAAAATCCATATAACGGGATTCTTCACTGGAAATATTTCGCCCTGTACCTCCACCAAAAGAAACACAAAGTTTGGGACCAACCAAAAATATAGTTGGAAAATAAACACAAACTGTACCATTACCATTCAAGCCTGCTTCTGTTGATTTTTGTGTCTGTGCGCCCGGTAAATTATTTCCAACCGTGTCAAACTTCGTTCCTAGATTAAGATAGTAAGTTGTTCCATTTACAATCTTTTCCGGCAACCCGTCACCGTTTAAGTCCATATACGTCACTTTGTCTTTTGAAGTACTCGACGATATACTCACTCCAAAAGATAAATCCATATTGGAAATCCCGGAAAACCCAAAACCACCGCCACCATTACCTGTACGCGTACTGCTTTCCTGTACCGGCAAAGAACTCCAGGTAGTACTTTCGGTAAAAGTACCTCCATAATTTAAAAACACTTTACCGTCGTCCTGAGCAATATCTACCAGACCATCACCATTAATATCCACATAAAACCGCTGGGTGGCATTGGTTGTATTAAAAGAACTGCTACTGAGCGAACCACTTCCCTGATCTCCTACTATTATATTAAGCTTACTATTTTCAGACAATAATGGACTACCTTTAATCCCCGCACTGGATCCTCCTACCAGGCTCCCTGAGCCCGAAATAGCCGTCTGCGTATTAAAATCTACATTCACTATTTTAGAAGACAACCCGCCGCGTTTAGCCGTCAGCTGAATCTGTTTACCGATGATGTCCGGAAAACCGTCTCCGTTAATATCCATAAACTCGTTCAAAAGTTCGCTTGAACCACTGGTTTTGGTATTGCCGACATTGACCATCAAAAAACCCAAAGACTTATTGGTGGTATTATTTTTAAAATAGGTGTATTTATTAATACCATAGGCTCCAAAATTGTTTACCGGAACCGTAGGCGGTTTTAAATCGGGAATATCGTCGGTCAAAAACCGGATATACGGACTTATTTTCGAATCTGACACATACAAATGTTCGTGACTTTGCCAGCGATTGCGCTTTTTTTCAGGCATCAGCATTCCAAAGTAAACGGATACATTCCCTCCCAGCTCTTTTAAATCATCAAAATTATTATCTACATCATCCAGAGTCATACCGGTATCTGTTACCATATCATCAACAGATCTTCCTGTGTTAGTTGTCAAATTAGGATTATAGACATGAATATGTTTCCCCATAATAGGTTGATACATTTCACCAATTTCTGCTCCTTTATAAGCAAACTGCCCCCAATTGCGGAACATATTACCCCAGGCAGCAGTATTTTCAGAAGAATAAATACTCGCTTTTACTTTACCATTGCTGTCGGCTCCCGTCACATAATTTGCATAAGGCGTCGTCCCCTGAATGCGGATCAGATTATTAGTGCCGTTATTCTGGAATGCATCCAGTCGCTCTGCTAAATTATACTCCGGCGAATAATATTCAAAAAAGAATTTTTCACCTACAGCTCTTCCTGTTAAATTAATATTATCCGTGTTGCCTATATTTTCATATACATAAGAAGCATTAAGGCGTTGTTTTTGTATAACCTTACCGTATTTATCAATTTTATAACGATATTTACAATATCCTGTCGGAGAACCACTACTATTCACTAAACCAATTATATCCCCGTTAGGCCATTTGGCAACTAAATAAACATAGCGGTCTTTACAGATTTCCTCTGTACATCCCGGCAACGTAAAATTATTATTAATCGTAACCGTATAGTTTGCTCCTGAACTTATAAAAGTTAAAGGAGGATTACTAATGTACACCCGGCTGTAATTAGAATAATAAGGTATCAGATAGAGATCTTCATTATTTGTATCCAATGAGGTCAGTTTGGGCTTAAATTTAGTGTCAATATCTTTCCAATCTATCTCCGAATCGCTCAATACTTCTACTTTTATATAGTGAAAACTGGTAGGATTGGACATAATCGAATTCATGTTGATTAACAGGTTAGGCGAAGGAAAAGCGGTAGTAGTCTGAATATCACTTGTTTTTTCATAAAGTACCATACTGCTGCCACTCGCAGGGATATTCCCCCCATTATTAGTATCCTTTTTATAGTAAGACACTTTAATGGTTACCCGATCCACATCATAAAGGCTAAAAGGCGCCCATTCCAATCTGTACTGTCCATTCTTTTTAAACGTTTCTTCATAATTCGCCCCCACAATAAAACTTTCTTGATAAGAAGAAGTATGACGGGAAGAGGTTAATACCGGATCTAAATTCGGTCCCGTATAGCTCACTTTCGGATTCCAGGTTACCCCCAATTCTTCCAACGGAATCTGATTGGTGTGCACTCTAAAAAACAACAAATCTCCTTTTACCACATTTATGGTATTATTGTGTGATTCGCTACCGGAAAGCATCAAGTTAGGTCCCAAGATAAAACTAGCTTCACCCATGTTGGATTCGTGTAGTTTTTCAATCGAAAACTTAACTCCGCTTTGCAAGGCGATGTGTTGTTTGGTAATAATTCCCGTTGCAGTAACCGTTCCGTTTTTTGGCGCTCGCCAAACCATCACCAAATCCATCGGACCATTGGTCAGCCCCATTTCCGGCATCGGATTTAAAACCGGAGCTACGTCGTCTTCTTTCAGTACAATCGCTGGCGTAACTGAACTATCCAGATTAAACGCCGGCTGTTTAGTCTGCGGATCAATATAGCCAAAATATACCCGTTCATTATCCACTACATCCAATAGTCCGTCGGCATTGACATCCGCTGTATAAGTAGAAACAGTTGACCGGCTTTCAGAAGTGGATTTTGTGACACTACCTGCCAAAATATTTATCGTATAGGAGTCGTCCGAGCTATTGCCTTTGGTATAACTCAAATTCGGTAAATTTTTGATAGATTTGACTTCTTCTGAAAACTTGCCTCCGAGATTCTTCCGGTAAAAAAACTTTTTACCCCCTTTAAAGATTTTGTCCGGCAAGCCGTCACCGTCAATATCTGCCATCAATACTTTAGTTTCCGAATTAGACGAACCTCCTCCCAGATTCCCGCCTATAGTAGCAGCTCTACTAAATGGCAACCACGATGCCGGAAATATGGGAGTAACAATGCCCCCGGAGGCTCCGCCTCCAAAATGACTCGATTTTCCTTCACTGCCTCCCAAAGCAGAAATATATACTTTAAAGCTATCATATTCAGTTTCATAGTCCTTATAGGTATTAATTGTCTTTCCGCTGCTTTCAAACAATCCACCGCTGCCAATATCGTCATGATAATCAAAAGAATATTCCTGAACAATCGGCGTTAAATCAGTATTGGTATTATAACCACAAGGTGTATCATTATTATTATAATTTGAATGTATAATCTTATGTAAGAGACTTCTGCCAAATTTTCCCTCTTTATATACAAAGTCATATTCCATAAACACACACCTACCTGCATCCAATTCTATTTCAGCAGAATGAACTATAATTTTATCTATTAATCGCTGGCTTATTTTTTCAATTCCAAAACGATTATTGGTTTTAACATCCATTCTGCTCTTATTGGATGTATCTATCCAATTTCTCCGTATTATTTTTACACTTAAATCTCCGAAACCGTTATTGTTAAGATTATTATTTTTGTTATATATGATTTCGCCTAATTCTTTTGGTGCACTATAATTGTATCTCATACTATTGCCGTACATATCACTTACCTCCCTTAAAAGCCACTCTCCTTTACCTACTTCTCTATAAAGATGGTTCCATCCGGTTTTACTATCCTTAACTATCCAATAATAATCATTAGGAGAATTACCTATACGTGTAATCTCTACAGAAGGATCGTGCTGTGCTTTTTGAAATACCGCATTGGACACCCGGTTTATTAAAATGTCTTTGTGGGGTACATACATTGTTTTGTCGGGTTTTACCAGTAACAGTTCTTCGCCGTTAAACAGGTAGGATTCTGTTTCCTTTGCCGAATCGTATGTAGGTACTCCCCAGCGCGTATCTACCGAAATAGTCGGTACAGACAGGCTCCAGCCTAAACCAAAATCTCCCTCATCGGCACTGCTGTTGTAATTGACGGACAAATCCGGCACCATACCCTGACGAGCCGGCGGAAGCATCAGCGGAAAGGTTAAAACCGCATCTCCTTTGTCGTTGATTTGAGGGACGCTGACCATCGGAATATTCTCTGTCGGGTTGGCTGCCTGAATTCCGGTAATGGTAGTAGGTGCAAAAGCGTTGGTTTCCGGGCTTTCCGGTTCCTGTATTACTCCGGCAAGGTAATCGGTAAAGTGATTGGTCACCGCGACTACTTCCTGAGTTTCTTCCAGAATTTCGGTTACTTTTACCCTGGTCCACTGTTTGATCTCGGTGTCAAAATAAAAAACCTGAATGTCTTTGGCGCTGTATCCTGTGGGAATAGCTGTTTCGTCGTATTTTAATTTTAGCTCTACTTCTTTGTCAAACCGAATGCCGTCGGGCAAAAAGCGGTATGCTGAATTGTTTTGCGTGACGTTGCGCAATGCCATTCCGGTAGGGGCGTAATCGCTGGTTCGCAGTTCTTGTACCGATAGCGTAAAGTCGCGCGAATAACTTTCTGCCGGAAAGGTCAGAGTTACATTTTCAAGCTGGAAATATTTTTCTTCTCCGGTATGAACTTCCGACTCAAAACGCGTAAAGGCATAGTCAAAAGATTTTATGTTTTCTGCTTCGTGTATTTCTTGTGCAGAAATACGGCGGCTGGCAAGGAGCTTTTCTCCTTTTTTGAGTTCCAGGGTTAAATCTCCTTCTGATTCTGCGGAAACAGATACCAAATGTTCAAAATTGTAGTTTTGAAATGCTGCTTCTTCGCCCGAAACATATAAACTTACCGCTGGATCGCTAAGCGATACTACGCCCGAAACGTATATTTCGCCGCTTTGGGAATTTTTAACGACATCGTTAAGCTTAAACGGCTCTTGCTGTTCTTCTTGTCTCTTTTCCAACTGGACATTTCTTACCAGATACCCCGAGGCGGTTTTTAAATCTCCGGTAAAAAGAACGGTGTTAATCCCCTCTTTTAGGTTGTGCGGAGAGACAAATTCCGAAATTCGGGACCATTCTTGTTTTTTAGCGGTAAAAAAACCGCCTGTACTGGTGGCGGTATTAATGCTTTTTGCCACGCCGGAAGCTGTAGACATGCCGTATACTTCGTAAGACAGCACATAAGAAGCGTGATAGTCTATTGCTTCTGCTATGGCAATCTTGAACAAGTTGTCTTCCGGATTGTCAAAATTGAGGTTTTCACTGCTTCCTATAATTCCAAAAGCCAAATCTGCCGGATACAGCACCGTAGATTCAGCCCGGCTTGATTCTTCCGTTTCTGAACGGAGATTTTCAATGGACTGATCTTTTTCCCCAACTGACTGAGGAACTGCTTTTGCTTCTTCCTTAACCACAGGTTCAGCAGACAGAACTTCTTCTGCCTCTGCGGTATATTCTTCAAAGCCCGTACTCTGTTCCAGCGGCTGGTCGTACTCTGCCGATGCATTGCCGTAATAAACATAATCCGCAAATACCGGATTATACGCCGCCGGCTGAGCATAAGCTATAAAAAATTCAAAAACAAATCCCTGTAAAAAGGACAGCAATATAACAGTAGAAAATTCCTTTCCGTATTTCTTAAAAATCTTCATTATCAGCAAGGTTTATTTTACAATTAATTTTTCGGTGGAAACTTTGGTATTGATTATCGGAATGAGCAGGTAAGTGGTTTTTCCGTGAAGGGTGTAGGAGTAACTTCCTCCTTCTATGATGCCCAATTGATCCCGGAGCACAAACTTGCCCTCCAGCGTGTAAATGTAGAAATCTACTTTTTTAGGTGATTCGAAATGGTAAGTCACCGTAAATTCGTCGCCGGCATTAACCGGATTGGGACTGACGATCCACTGTGATTCGCTGTCTATTTGCTTGTCGTGTTCCGTACTGACGCTGAATTTAAACTGTTCTTTTCTGCCTTTTCTGTCAAAAACCTCAAGGCTGAAATCTCCGGCATAATTCACAAATAGAGTCGAGGTTTTGGAAACTAGTTTGTCGCCAAAATACCACCGGTACTCCAAGTCTTTTTTACCGCCTTGCAATGAGGGCTTAATCTCCATCATCTTATTGCCCTGCAAATACCAGTTTGACGCCAGACTGATGAGTTTGTTCTGAGAAAAATCCAGATAGATTTCTTTGAGTTCTGCTTCTTTTTCTTCGGCGTCTTTTACGGAAAAAGCATAGCGTGCACTGGGCAGGTCTTCGAGTTCAAATTCTGTGTTTTCACTTACAAAAAAATACTGCTCTCGGGTCTCCAAATCAGTAGCCGTGATATAAAACGGCGCCGTTCCTGCCTCATTTACTCCCAATATGTGATTTTTATTGATGCCCCGGGTGTTTTCCTCAATGCTGAAGTTGAATTCTTTTCTCTTTTCTAAAGTCAAATACTGAAACTGTCCTTTGCCGATAGCTATGTCGGAAAAACTGAGTTTTAAAGTATCTGCAAGATGGTTTTCTATTTCTGCTCCGTCACTTGTATGCAAAAAATATCTTGACTCGCCATCGGGCTGAATCAAAATATCTACATCTATGCGCTCATCACTGTCTCCGTGATTCTGTACCAGCCATCTGCGTTTGTATTTTCCCGTATTTTTGTCAAAAGTTTTATCGCCTGCGTTATCTCCGACCAACACATAGGTTTTGTCTTTTATTTTTTCTTCTGTCTCTGTTCTTTTGACAATAAAAAAATCTTCTGTATTGCTAAAACCAGCCGTTTGTTCTAATCCAAAGTAATCGTCCCGGGCTATTCCGATAATGCGGTTATTAAAATCTCTGTTGTGTTTTGCATCCCAGACTTTTCTGTCATCGCTGCCTGTATATTTTTGCTTTTGCTCCAGCGTGATGCCGTACTTGATGGCTAAATAGGTTTCGATCTTATTTCTAAGCTCCTGATCTGCACAACTGCTGCACACCAGAACTTCATACAGTTCTGTAAGGGATTTGTCATAGCTGTTTTCCAGGTAAAGAATTCCCTCTTTTTTGTCTTTTTTATAGTTTTTATTGTAAAAGTTGAAATTTACCATCGCTCCCTGAGACAATAGATTTAAATCCAAAGGTCGTTCTAATGTGGAACTGATTTTATCGGTATAAAAACTGTGCAGTTCTCCGCTGTAATACAAGGAAAAGATTTTTTCCTCGGCTTTATCGCTTTTTAAAACATAGTAAACGTAGCTGTAAACCGAAGAGGTGTATTTTTTGTTTAACGTTACAAAATCTCCGCTAAACTGTATGGGTCTGTGAAAATTTAATCCCTTATCCTGATCGGCAGTAGTGCCGATATTCTTAATCCAAATTACTTTGTGCGAATCTTTAAAGTTTTTTTGCCCCCTTACAGGAACAGAACAAAAAAACGTTAGTAAAGACAGCGAGGCGAAGAAGATTTTTTGTACCATAATCTTATTTTTACAACAAACAGTTTTGAGATAAACTCACAAAAAATGAATTAAACTGCGCTAAAGATTATTTTATTTAACAGATTAGTTTTTGTTTACTTTTCAAGGCTTCTCTGTTTTTTAGATAATCGAATAAAACAGGGATTTGAACTGATAAAAAACCTCGGTAATGAGAAGTTATTTAAAATAAAACTATAGGCGAAGTGTATTTTTTATGTAAATTTTTGTATCAAACTTAACTCAAAAAAAATAAGAATAACACACTGCATATCAACATTTAACAATAAAGGCAGCTACACTACCCTGATTGTTAAAGAAACATACAGAATAGACAGTCTACAATAAAAAATTTAATTGACCACAACAGCATAAGAAATAAAAACAGATTGTTTATTTCTATTTTTTAATTACTATTCATTGAACAAAAAAAGAGAAGCAGGGGCTTCTCTTTTTTGATGTCATTTCTGTAATTCTTATTTTACGCTCAGAACAAAATAATTCTTTTTCCCTTTTTGAAGTAATACAAACTGATTGTTTATCAAATCGGCTTGGGTTATAACATACTCTTCTGCAACCTTTTCACGGTTAACAGAAATTGAATTTGCCTGTAACGAACGTCTTGCCTCTCCGTTGGATGGTAAAAAACCCGATTTTCCTGCCAATGCATCCACAATATTTAGTCCGGTTTCAACATCAACTTTGCTTATCTCAGCTCGAGGAACACCGTCAAATACCTCTAAAAATGTTTTTGCGTCCAATTGCTTCAAATCTGCTGAAGTAGAGTTTCCAAACAAAATCCCTGAAGCTTTAATGGCGTTGTCCAAATCTTCTTTGCTGTGCACCATTGTGGTTACCTCAGCTGCCAAACGCTTTTGCAATACGCGCAAATGTGGCGCTTGACTGTGTTCTGCGATTAGTGCTTCTATTTCTTCACGAGAGATAAAAGTAAATATTTTGATGTATTTTTCGGCATCGACATCCGAAACGTTTACCCAATACTGGTAAAATTTATAAGGCGAGGTATAGTCGGCAGAAAGCCAGATATTGCCCCCTTCACTTTTTCCGAATTTTGTTCCGTCTGCTTTGGTTATCAAAGGGCAAGTCAACGCATAAGCTTTTTCTCCCAGCGTTCTGCGAATAAGCTCTGTTCCCGTTGTAATGTTTCCCCATTGATCCGACCCCCCCATTTGAAGTGATACGCTTTTATCTTTATACAAGTGCAAAAAGTCATACCCCTGCAATAACTGATATGAAAATTCTGTAAACGACATTCCCTCCTGAAATTCTCCGTTCAGTCTCTTTTTGACAGAATCTTTTGCCATCATATAATTAACAGTAATGTGTTTTCCTACATTTCTGATAAAGTCCAAAAAAGAAAATTCCTTCATCCAATCGTAGTTATTGACTAATACAGCCGCATTTTCCGCTCCTGAATTAAAGTCCAGAAAACGCTCCAATTGTGTTTTAATAGCATTTTGATTGTGGCGAAGCGTTTCTTCATCCAGCAAATTCCGTTCGTTAGATTTTCCTGACGGATCGCCTACCATTCCCGTTGCCCCTCCGATCAATGCAAAGGGCTTATGTCCTGCCAGCTGAAAATGTTTTAACAGCATTACACTTACTAAATGTCCAATATGCAATGAATCGGCTGTTGGATCTATTCCCACATACGCCGCACGCATCTGCTCCAACAAATGTTCTTCAGTGCCTGGCATAACGTCGTGGAGCATTCCTCTCCAAGTCACTTCCTCAATAAAATTTTTCATTTAATCGTATTTTCGGCAAAGATAGTTCAATTGCCCCGCTTTTGGAATATTTTTTGCCTTTCATATCGCTTTTATTCACCTTCAAAAAGACACTATATAAAAATATCGTCTATTTTTGTATGAGATATGATATTGATTACCGGTGGAACAGGCATGGTGGGAGCGCATTTATTGCTGCATCTCACTAAATCAGAAAGACCTGTAAGAGCAATTTATCGCAACAAAAAAAGAATCCAAAGGACAAAGCATTTGTTTGACCTTTGCGGATACGCCGACATTTTTTATAAGATTGAATGGATCAAAGCTGACATTACCGACATTCCTGCTTTAGAAAATGCTTTTGAAGGTATTGACTGTGTTTATCACTGTGCTGCGGTTATTTCTTTTGATGCTAAAGATACTTCTGCTCTTCGCAAAGTAAATATTGAGGGAACAGCTAATATGATCAATCTCTCCATTGATTTTGGCATCAAAAAATTTTGCTATGTAAGCTCTGTTGCTGCTTTGGGTGAAACGCTGTCTCACGATAGAATAATTAGCGAAAAATCGGATTGGGACCCCGAGCTTTTCCACAGTGATTATGCTATTTCTAAATACGGGGGCGAAATGGAGGTATGGCGGGGAACACAAGAAGGTTTAAAGGTAGTTGTGGTTAATCCGGGGGTTATTTTCGGAAAAGGTTTTGGCTTTGAAGGTAGTGGAGAATTCTTTGCAAAAGCTCTAAAAAACTTTCCTTTTTATACCAATGGAACAACAGGTGTGGTTTCTGCTTCCGATGTTGTAAAAGCCATGGTTTTATTAATGGATAGCAATATTGAAAACGAACGGTTTACCTTAGTTTCAGAAAACCTGCCTTATCTCCGGATAATGAACTTTTGCGCTCAACTACTAAACAAGCGGCAACCGCATATTTATGCTTCTCCTTTCAGCTGTTCTTTAGCCTGGCGTCTAGACTGTGCTATTTCCGCTTGCACCGGAAAAAAAAGAAGCTTTACGCGCGCTATGGCAAAAGCTTCTCATTCTAATTATATTTACAGCAACGCCAAGATTAAAGAAACTATTGGCTTTGAATTTGAGTCTCATCAGGTTTTTCTTCCAAAAGTTCTTTCTTCTCTTTTGCTTCTTTGAGTTTTAACACCCTTTGTCTCAATAATTGATTTCTCTGTCCGTCTTTCAGGTCAGGCTTCTTTTTCTTTGTTTCTTTTTCCATAACTTTTTCCGATTCTTTTATAGGTACAGCTTCTAAAACCGAATCAGTAATTTCCACTTTCTCCAGTTTAAGATCTTTTTCTTCGTCCTTACCAACTAAAGAATCGATTTCTGTTTTTACTGTTTCAAGCCGCTGGATAATTCTCTTTTGCATATCGTAATACACACCCTTTTTCAACTCGACGTAATATCGGTTGTTTTCCGCAAAAGTTAAGCTGTCTACACCGTATTTGCTCAATATGCCGTTCATATCAAACTGCTTTACTGAATCCCGTCCAAAACTGTTTGTGCTCTGAATTCCATACAAAACAGATACATCATACAGAATATTTTCCATTTTGTCTTGTTCAATAAAGGGATTAGGTTTGTTTTTGTCTGATTGACAAGCGGCTAAAATCAAAAGCAAAAAAACGACTATTTTTTTCATCTCCTATTATTTATCGTTCAAATAAAAGTCTTTGCCCCAAGTTAACTGAATTTACTTTTCCGTCTTGGTATACCAGATTTCCATTGACAAACGTATGAGTAACTTTGGCAGAAAACTCTTCTCCTTCAAAAGGAGACCAGCCACATTTGTACAATATATTTTCTTTTTCCACTTTCCATGGTTCCTCAGGATTAACAATTACAATATCGGCGTAATAGCCTTCTTTTATAAATCCCCTTTTTTCAACCTGAAATAAAATTGCCGGATTATGAGCTGTTTTTTCAACAATCTGCTCAACGGTAATTTTACCTTTTTTGCAAGCTTCAAACAAGGCTGTTAAAGCGTGCTGCACCAAAGGTCCTCCCGAAGGCGCCTGTGTATAAGGTCTGTTTTTTTCTTCCAGCGTATGTGGGGCATGATCTGTAGCAATTACGTCAATGCGTCCGTCGAGTAAGGCTTTCCAAAGTCCTTCACGGTCTTTTTCCGTTTTAACAGCCGGATTCCACTTAATCAGATTGCCCTTGGCTTCGTAATCTTTATCGGTAAACCACAGGTGATGCACACATACTTCGGCTGTAATTTTTTTATCTTTTAAAGGAATATCATTGCGAAATAACGCGGTTTCTCTGGCGGTAGAAACGTGAAAAACATGTAGTCTTGCACCTGTTTTTTCGGCGAGTTCTATGGCTTTGGAAGAAGACAGATAACACGCTTCTTCACTGCGAATCAACGGGTGATACTGAACGGGAATATTCTCTCCGTATTTTTCTTTATACACTGTGAGATTGTGACGGATTGTATCTTCATCTTCCGCATGAACCGCAATCAACAACTTAACATTGGAAAATATATTTTCGAGTACTTCCGGATTGTCAACCAGCATATTTCCGGTTGAAGAACCTAAAAACAACTTTATTCCCGCTACGTTTCTCGGGTTGGTCTTCAACAACTCTTCTAAATTGTCATTTGTACCTCCCATCATAAATGAGTAATTGGCAACAGAACAGGTTGCAGCAATTTGATATTTTTGCTCCAGCAGCTCTTGCGTTACAGCATTGGGCACGGTATTTGGCTGTTCAATAAAAGAGGTGATGCCTCCTGCAACAGCAGCTTTTGATTCGGAAGCTATATCCGCTTTATGTGTTAATCCGGGTTCTCTAAAATGTACCTGATCGTCAATCATTCCCGGAATAACATAATTTCCCTCAGCATCAATAACTTTAACACCTCCCAAAGGCATTATGTCTTTGTCTATCTTTGCAATAAAACCGTTCTGAATGAGTATATCTCCTGTAAAGGTATTTCCTTCATTTACTATTTTTCCGTTCTTTATTAAATAATCCGTCATGTTATAGTGTGTTTAGTAGTTTTTTGATACGCAGATTAACTACTCCAAAGATAGCTTCTTTAATAATACCTTTTGACATTTTAGATTCTCCCCTGGTGCGATCTGTAAATATAATAGGCACTTCTGCAATCGGAAATTTTTCAACAAATGCGCGGTATTTCATCTCTATCTGGAAAGCATATCCTACAAAACGGATTCTGTCTAAATCTATTCCTTCTAATACATAACGGGGAAAACAGACAAAACCGGCTGTAGTATCTTTTATTTTCATCCCGGTTATAAATCGAACGTAAACAGATGCTCCATAAGAAAGCAGCACTCTGTTTAGCGGCCAGTTAACCACATTTACACCGGTTACATATCTGGAACCGATCGTCATTGCATTTTGTGTTTTGCTCACCTGTAGTAACCGAACCAGATCCTCGGGATTATGTGAAAAATCGGCGTCCATTTCAAAAATATATTCGTAGTCTCTTTCCAATGCCCATTTAAATCCATGCACATAAGCCGTACCCAAACCTTCTTTTCCAGCTCTTTTTTCTAAAAAAAGTTTACCTGCATACTTTTGCTGCATTTTCTCAATTGCTTCCGCAGTGCCGTCAGGAGAATTGTCATCAACTATCAAAACGTGGAAAGTTTCGGGCAAAGCCAAAACAGCTTCTACGATTAAAGTTATATTTTCAATTTCATTATAGGTCGGGATAATGACTAATCCTGAATTCATTTTGTTGGGTTTGATTACAAAAGTAACCTTTTTCAAGTGAAACTTTAAACATTTTAGAATTGAAATAACAAAGCTTAAGCCAGCCGTTTTGTACCCTATTTTGATTGGGCATATTTTAAAAATTATTTAACAGCCTGAATCATGGGATCATCAGATAAAAGCCACCTGTAATATTCTTCTTCGCCAAATAACTGATTTATAAACTCGGCAACCAGATAATTCATTACCAAATCCTTGCGTTTATCTAATTTAAAATAAAGGTTATTTTGTGCCAGATATTTTTTAAAATCGCTATAAATAACTTTGTTTTTTTGAGTAAAATTTATGAGTTTTTCCTTAGTCATGGCATCAAATTTATTTCGGTCTTTATCTATTTCCTGAAAGACAAAATAACTTACCAATCCTGATTTCATCAGCATAATTGTAACATCATCGCCGTGGTTTTTAGCTATCGGCACAAATATGTCCGGAACAATTCCCCCGCCACCGTACACCACTCTACCACTCCGTGTTTTAAACTGCAAGCTGTCTGCTATTTTTATACTGTCTGCCGCATACAGTTCTCCTCTTTCATACCGACTGATAAAATCGTGGTTATAAACTTCTAATCCATTGGAATAGGGTTTTTGAATGGAGCGACCGGATGGAGTATAATATCGAGCCGTGGTTAGTCTTATGGCAGATCCATCTCCTAAAAGCAATTCTCGTTGTACCAGTCCTTTGCCAAAAGTACGCCTGCCCACAATAGTACCTCTGTCGTTATCCTGAACAGCTCCCGCTATAATTTCGCTGGCAGAAGCACTGTTTTCATTTACCAGCACATACAGTTTTCCTTCTTTATATACGCCGTTACTTCCTGCTTTTGATATGGTTTCTTTACCTCTTTTGTTAATTGTTTTTACCACTGTCTGATCTTTAGGAACCAGCTCGTCAAGCATTTTAATAGCCTGATCCATATATCCGCCACCGTTATCGCGTAAATCTATAATCAATCCCTCAATCTCTTGCCGGATGAGCTTTTTCAATGCTTCGCGAAACTCCGTATACGTTTGACTGGAAAAACGGTTTATTTTAATATAGCCCAAGCCGTCATCCAGCTTCATGGATATGTCTACACTTTTTAAAGGAATCGCTTTTCTTATAACGGCAATTTCCAGCGCTGTATCTTCTTTTTTTCGATAAACCTGTAAGTTTACAATCGTATTTTCTTCTCCTCTGAGTGCATTTACAATTGAGTCTGTCGAGATTCCCTTACCGTACAATTGCACACCATCTGCCGACAAAATTCTGTCTCCGGGAATAATTCCTGCTTTTTCTGCCGGTCCGTTTTCTATATCTCTGATTACTGCAACACTATCTTGATAAAAGTAATAGTTTACACCAATACCCACAAAACTTCCTTGCATGGACTCTGAAACGGCCTGCATTTCATCTTTGGCAATATAAATAGAATGG
This sequence comes from Myroides indicus, assembly GCF_004364575.1. Classification (GTDB taxonomy): domain Bacteria; phylum Bacteroidota; class Bacteroidia; order Flavobacteriales; family Flavobacteriaceae; genus Flavobacterium; species Flavobacterium indicum_A. Next base: position 61,377 of record NZ_SOAG01000017.1, read on the forward strand.
GGGTCTAACTGTTCCAGAATTGTGCTTACTGTTTTATTGACGATAGAATCTGTATCCACCTCATCAACATATTCTTGTTCAATAAAATCAATAAGTCTGTTTAATTTTAATTTATTGTGATTTGTAAAAACAGTATTTTTAGTTCTGTACGAAGCGGACATCAAAAATCCACCCAACAAAATACCAAGGGATAAAGATATTGAAACGATAATCGGCCAAAAAAATTTCTTCATAAAGAATAAAAATTATGCTAAATCGGGAAGATGAACGACCTCAACTCCTGCTCTTTCTAAAAAACGGATTCCCTCCATGTCTTTATACTGATCGAGATAAACGACTCTCTTGATTCCTGCCTGATGAATCAGCTTACTACAATCTTTGCAAGGCGACATCGTAATATATAAAGTAGCTTCCTGACAACTTTGCGTGGAACTCGCCACTTTGAGAATAGCATTTGCTTCGGCATGCAAAACATACCAATGCGTTAAATCATTTTCGTCTTCACAGCAATTTTCAAAACCCGTCGGCGTTCCATTATAGCCATCGGAGATAATCATGCGGTTTTTTACAATAATAGCACCTACTTTTTTCCGCTTGCAATATGAAAGCTGTCCCCATTCTTTCGCAATTCTCAAATATGCTTTATCGTACTTTGTGATTTTTGAAGGGTCCATAATGTTGTTTTTTGAATGACCTAATATAACAAACAAAGATAAGTATTTAGGTTTGTATTGACTTTTATTCCTTGAGAATTCTTCTTTCTTTGACAAACACGATAAAAACGAATTCTTACTATTGTTAAATATAGAGCATTTTATAAGGGTTGATAAATATCCTCTACTAATTTTTAATTAAAAAAACACTTTGCAATATTTTACTCAGGCTTTAGGTAAAAATAATAAATATAATATGTATATTACGCTTAGAATTACAACTTCAAATTTACTAACCTAAAAAAAACAGAATAAACATGTCGCACTCAGAACTATTTGACATCGGATTTATTGATCGCAATAAAGGACACTTTGCATCTATTGTTCGCGTTGCCTTAGCAAACGGACAGATTAGTGAGGAAGAAAGAAAATTTTTAGACCATTTAGCAAATAGTCTGGATATCTCGGAAGAAGACTATGCCAAAATTTTAGAACACCCGGAAAAATATCCTATTAATCCTCCTTATTTAGAGATTAATCGCATAGAACGCCTGTATGACTTGGCTCGCATGGTCTATGTAGATCATATATTGGGACCAAAACAAAAAGAAATTCTTAAGAAATTTACAGTTGCCCTCGGATTTACGGGAGATATTGATTATTTGGTTGATAAGGCATTATCTCTATTAGTTTTAAATGCTGATAAGGAATCTTTTATGCATGAAATTCAAAACTCAAAAAGATAATTAAAAAATCCCCAAGGTAATATACCTTGGGGATTTTTAATTAAAACAAACAATTTAAAACTTAATAACATCAGGTGTCCATACTCAACAACTAAACTGTTGATATGGTTCCACCAAATTCTTTCCTAATTTACTTGATGAAATTTCAATAAAAATAGAAATTATTTTGGAAAAATCAAAAAAATAATTACAATATTTCTTTTTTATAAAATATACATTTCTCTTGCTTCTACCTATTAGGCAATAATTTTGGGCTGTTTCAATAAGTTTTTGAACAATTTTCCACAATAAAATAAGACAAGTATTCTTGCTCGTGTTTTAATCTTTACTTTTAATTTCTGCGTAATATTCTTCTTTCAGATCTTCTATTTTATCCTTCAACTCTTTTTTCAGCTTCTTAGGAAGTGTTTTTAATTTTTTGAGCTGGAAGGACAATACAAGGGCATAGATCCCTACAAAAATGAAAGAAAATGAGGTCATCATTACCAAGGATATACCTGTAAAAATGGGATTAGCAATTAATAAAAAAGAAAAGAGAATACCTAAAACACTTAAAATAGCAAGATTTCCCCATTTTAGTACACCATAGTTTTTTAGCTCAAACGCGACTCCCAATCCTTGGAAAGAGCGGAATAGCAGCCCAAATCCAACAAAAAAAGGCAAAGTAGTAGCAGCAATATCCGGTCTGGAAATCAACAAAACACCTATAAGAAAACTAAAGATGCCTCCCGCAAGATACCATCCCCAACCTTCTAATTCTTCTCTGTTCTGTATAGAAAACAAAATTTCCAAAATACCGGAAAAAAGAAATGATAAACTAAAAAGAACTACTAATGAAAAATAAGTTGCTTCCGGTACAGTAAGCAAATATCCACCAAGAACAATAAACAAAATGCCTACAAGAGCTGGTATATACCAGTGTTTTACTGTATTTCTGATAGTTTTTAAAAATGTTGCCATAATATTAAATTTTAGAATAGTAATCAACAATTATTATCAAACACAAGTAAAGATAACAGTTTTTTCTCTAAAAAAACACATTTTAAATATTATTATAAAATAATAAAATCATTTTGGGATATAATACTGTGTTTGGGTATCATTAATTTAAACCAATTCTTTTGCGACGTCCCGATATTGGTAAATACGACACAAATGGAGATAAATTTCAGGTTATGTTTTCTTTCACATTTGAAAAATAAGTCAGGAGTGATTCTGATTGTTAATTTCAATATAGTTACAATATTTTATATCCTCTTATTGAGTTTCCTCTCACCATCTTTCGCATGAGCATTCCCCTTCTAAAATTAAAATCACCATAAGAATGGGGTGAAACAAAAATAAGTATCGGCACAATCCTCCAGCACAAAGCTCCCAATACTATTTTAGAGGAAGCCATCAATGCATGCTGACTAAGATTCTGATAAGTAACCCCAGTATGCAATACATCGCCAGAGTCCAAATAAACAGCAATATCATTTAAACTTTGCCATTGTCCTAAATATGCCGTCCAATCGATAGTTACTTCAAGGCAAGCTGTAGTAAGCTCTTTATCTAAAATCTAAAATTATTTTCTACAACCTGAATGGATAACTGAAGATGGAAAAGCTACCATTCTTCATCAATCATATCATTCTTCGCAAACATACTCTGAGCGTAAAACTTCTTGATAAAAGGCAGCTCTCTATTTATATTTAGCCATAAAGCTTTCCGCTTTAGCTACCATATTTTTGCTTCCACAGAAAAACGGAACTCTCTGATGCAGTTCGGTAGGCTCTATCTCCATGATTCTGCCATAACCGTCAGAAGCTTTTCCGCCTGCCTGTTCAATGATAAACGCAATCGGATTACACTCATACAAAAGCCTCAATTTTCCTTTTGGCGCTTTAGTACTGGGCGGATAAATATAAATCCCCCCCTTTAAAATATTGCGGTGAATGTCCGAAACCAAACTTCCGATATAACGAGAAGTATAAGGTCGGTCGCCCTCTTCTTCCTGACAATATTTGATATAATCTTTTACTCCTTGAGGAAACTGCATGTAGTTTCCTTCGTTTATCGAGTAAATTTTACCGTCTTCTTTTATTTTCATATCCGGGTGAGACAGATAAAACGTTCCGATTGCCGGATTTAGCGTAAAACCATTTACTCCGTTCCCCGTAGTGTAAATCAGCATCGTCGAAGATCCGTAAACAATATATCCCGCTGCCACCTGATTTTCTCCTTTTTGTAAAAAATCTTCTTTGGTAACAGGTGTACCCACCGGAGTTACTCTTCTATAAATCGAAAAAATAGTACCTACAGAAACATTGACGTCAATATTGGAAGAACCATCTAATGGATCCATTAAAACCACATATTTGTTCTCGTTACCATTATTTTTCCCTTTGATGGCAATAAAATCGTCCTCCTCTTCAGAAGCAATCCCGCAAACAATTTCCCGGTTAATCAATGTTTTTATAAAAACTTCATTAGCATAAACGTCTAACTTTTGCTGTTGCTCTCCCTGAACATTTTCTTTTCCAAAAGCCCCGACAATGTCCACTAACCCAGCCTGATTAACCTGATGGCTTACCACTTTCGCTGCCAGTCTGAGAGAATTAATTAATCGTGATAATTCCCCCGAAGAATATCTGAAATCTTCCTGTTTGTCAATGATAAACTCTCCTAAAGTTTGATTTTTTTCCGTTGCCATTTAAAAATAATATATAGTTGTGTATTTACCTGCAAATATCGTTAATTTTGTTGTTTAATATAAATTATTAACCTTTAAATTCCACAAGCGAAATGACAATCAGATGGGCGGCTCCGCAAGATATGGGAGAAGTATTGCAATTGATAAAAGAATTAGCTGCTTTTGAGAGAGAACCGGATGCTGTTGTGATTACCCAGAGAGATTTAGTTGAAAACGGTTTCGGGAGTAATCCATTATTCCGAATTATTGTTGCCGAAATCAATCAAAAAATTATCGGAATGGCTTTGTTTTACAATCGCTTTTCCACCTGGAAGGGCAAAACTATTCACTTAGAAGATTTGATTGTTACTGAAAACATGCGCGGTACGGGAGCCGGTTTTGCGCTGTACTCAGAAGTAATTAACATTGCGCACAAAGAAGGTGTAAAACGCGTAGAATGGGTAGTATTAAACTGGAATAAGAATGCTATAGATTTTTACAAAAAAACAGGAGCTATGGTTTTGGAAGACTGGTACACGGTACAAATGGACGAAAAGGCAATTATGAATTTTACAAAAAAACAGCATGAAAATATTTAAGTTCGGAGGTGCCTCTGTACGCGATGCCGAAAATGTGCGCAACGTTTGCAGAGTATTGCGGATTACAGGATACCAAAATTGCCTGATTATAGCTTCAGCAATGGGAAAGACAACTAATGCTCTGGAAGTTGTGGTTCATAATTATTTTCAAAATAATGTGCAATTAAACGCTTCCATTGATGCCGTTAAAAGCTATCACCTTACCATTATTGAAGAACTTTTTCCAAATAAAAACCACCGAATTTACACTAGATTTTATTCAATTTTTGAAGATATAAATTCATTTTTGTCTGTCAATAAATCTCCGAATTACAATTTTGTTTACGACCAGATTGTTAGTTTCGGAGAAATAATTTCAACCACGATCCTTCATTTTTATTTAGAAGAATGCGGTATCCGCAACACTTGGCAAGACGTAAGAACACTCATCAAAACAGATAATACTAATCGCGATGCTAATGTAGACTGGGATTTGACAACCCAAAATATACAGCGCGAAATAGAGCCGGACAGATTATACATTACTCAGGGATTTATTGGTTCTGATAACAATGGATTTTCGACCACCTTAGGGAGGGAAGGCTCTGATTATTCTGCGGCTATTTTTGCCTATGCACTAAATGCAGAAAGCGTTACCATCTGGAAGGATGTTTTGGGAGTCTTAAATGCTGATCCGAGGTATTTTTCAGAAACTACTTTACTGGAACATATTTCTTATCAGGAAGCTATAGAACTTGCCTTTTACGGCGCATCAGTCATTCACCCCAAAACATTACAGCCGTTGCGCCAAAAAGAAATCCCGCTTTATATAAAATCATTTCTTCATCCCAAGCTCTCCGGAACCGAAGTGTACAAAGGCGCAACACTAAATCCTGTTGTCCCTTGTTATATTGTTAAAAAAGACCAGTTGCTTATTTCGTTTTCCTCCAAAGATTTTTCCTTTATTATGGAACAGAACATCAGTGATATTTTTAAGCTTTTTTACGAATACAACATCAAAGTAAATGTTATTCAAAATTCAGCAATCAGCTTTTCAGTTTGTGCCGAAGACAAATTTAACCGCTTTGAAGAGCTCCGAAAGATTTTATCAGACAAATTCAGAATTAGCTTTAATGAAAATGTATCTTTATACACAATTCGCCATTTTACTGACGAATCTGCTCAAAAAGTACTCAACCAAAAAACACTTTTATTAAAACAAGTTAATCGTGAAACCCTGCAGATTGTAACAAAGGAATAGCTTAACCCATAGATTTTTTGATTTTAAAGAACCTGCTTTTTAAATGGAATGCACAGCAGTTTGTCAATTTATCTTTTTGGTTCTTTTGTATAAATCTCGTATTTTTACAACGCAATGACAAAGTCCTTAGCCATAATATTTGCCACTTTTTATATGCTCTCGACAACTGTTTGTTCGGAAGTATTAAAATTGCCGATACTCATAGAACACTACATGGAGTACGAGGGAGATTTTGTGGATTTTATGATTCATCACTATGGAGGTCATGAAAAAGATGCAGATTGGGAAACAGATCAAAAACTGCCTTTTATTAAGATTTCTCAAAATTTGTCTATTGATTTTAGTCTGCCTTCTTCCAAACTTGCAGTTGAAGGTTTATCAGCAATATTTTTTTTAGAAAAAAGCACCTCTATTTCCAGAGAAAACAGATTTAGTTATAACTACTTATCTGACATTTTCCAGCCTCCCCGCATAAACTAATTGACATCAAGTTTTCATCTAGTCATAATGCTTGTCAAGCATCTATGATTGTTTTACTGTACGTTTATTTTCAATTAGTAAATTATGTTAAATAAAATTATAGGGTTTTCCGTAAGGAATAAACTCGTCATAGCCCTGTTTACATTAGGGCTAATCATTTTTGGTGCTTATGAAGTAACCAGGCTTCCTATTGATGCACAACCAGACATCACTAATAATCAGGTACAAATTATTACAGTAGCTCCTTCATATGGTGCTGCAGACATTGAAAGGTTGGTTACCTTTCCTATAGAGCAAGCTTCAAGCAATATTAGCGGAATTATAGAAATACGCAGTTTTTCTCGTTTTGGACTATCACTGGTTACCATCGTTTTTGACGATGATACAGATGTGTATTGGGCTCGACAACAAGTAACAGAAAGACTGCAACTTATAAAAGATGAAATTCCTGATGGTATCGGAACTCCTGAATTAGGTCCTATTTCCACCGGACTGGGAGAAATTTTTCAATACGTTGTGCGCGCTAAAGAAGGATATGAAAACAAATATGACGCAACGGAACTAAGAACCATTCAGGACTGGATAGTGCGCCGCCAGTTATTAGGCACAAAAGGAGTTGCAGAAATAAGTAGTTTCGGCGGAAAATTAAAACAATACGAAATTGCCATCCACCCCAACAAACTCCAGGCTTTTGGTTTGTCTATCGGCAAAATTTTTGAAGCTCTTGAAAATAACAATCAAAATACGGGCGGAGCTTATATCGAGAAAAAAGAAACAGTGCTGTTTATCCGAAGTGAAGGACTTTTGGAAAATACAGAAGATATCAAAAATATTCCTGTTTCTTTAACTGCTGACGGAACTCCTATTCTTATAAAAGATGTTGCCGAGATCAAAATAGGGAACGCTATCCGCTATGGAGCCATGACTTACAATGATACCGGAGAAGTATCAGGGGCTATTATTATGATGCTTAAAGGAGAAAATGCGAACGAGGTAATTGCCAATATCAAAAATCGACTGGAAGAAATACAAAAAACATTGCCAGAAGGTGTAGTCATTGAACCATTTTTGGACAGAGCCAAAATGGTAAAAAACACTATCAGTACCGTTCAAACCAATCTGGCTGAAGGTGCTCTGATTGTAGTCTTTATTCTTGTTTTGTTTTTGGGAAATTTCAGAGCAGGATTTTTAGTTGCTTCTGTTATTCCGCTTTCGATGCTGTTTGCCATTATTATGATGAATTTATTTGGAGTTGGCGGAAACCTTATGAGTTTAGGTGCATTAGATTTCGGACTAATAGTGGATGGTGCTGTAATCATAGTGGAGGCTGTACTTCATCAGCTGATGTATAAAAAAGGATTTGGAATGAAAAACGAACTCAGCCGAAAAGAAATGGATAGGGAAGTAACAGGCTCCGCTACAAAAATGGTAAATAGTGCTGTATTTGGGCAAATAATCATTCTGATTGTTTATTTACCTATTCTTTCACTCCAAGGCATTGAAGGAAAAATGTTTAAACCTATGGCTCAGACTGTAGTTTTTGCTTTAATCGGAGCATTTATTCTTTCTCTCACATATATTCCTATGATGAGTTCGCTTGTTTTGAGCAGAAAAAGAAAAATTAAACACAACTTTTCTGATAAAGCAATGGCTAAAATAGAGCGCATTCACCAGCGATATCTCATCAAAGCCTTAAAGTACAAAAAATCAGTCCTCGCAACGATTTTTATGCTTTTTGCAGGATCTGTTTTTGTACTTTCACAATTAGGAGGCGAATTTATTCCTTCTTTGGAAGAAGGCGATTTTGCGGTAGAAATGCGAATCCTTCAGGGGAGCAGTATAGAAAAAACAAAAGAAGTTACTAATCAGGCAGCCTCAATTTTATTAAAGAACTTTCCTGAAGTTGAAAAAGTAGTTACCAAAATTGGAAGTGCTGAAATCCCCACCGAGCCCATGCCTATGGATGCAGGAGATATGATTATCGTTTTAAAACCTAAAAAGGAATGGACTTCGGCAAAAACATTTCCGGAACTATCCGAAAAGATGAGTCAGGCATTAAAAGTTATTCCCGGATTAACAACTGGCTTTCAATTTCCTGTACAAATGCGCTTTAACGAGCTGATGACCGGTGCTCGTCAGGATGTTGTTTGTAAAATTTTCGGTCATGACTTAGACAGTCTGGCTTATTATGCAGACAAGGTTGGCGGTATCATCAATACAGTTTCGGGAGCACAGGATTTATATATTGAACCTGTTGTAGGAGCTCCTCAAGTAGTCATTGATTTTAACCGGGCTAATCTTTCTCGCTACGGAATATCTGTATCCGAGGCAAATCGAATTATAAATATGGCTTTTGCCGGTCAAAGTGCAGGTTTTGTTTATGAAGGGGAACGCCGGTTTGATTTGGTTATCCGTTTAGACGAAACTCAGAAAAAAGACATTGAACAAATCAAAAACCTGCTCATCCCGACAGCCAAAGGAATTCAGATTCCACTTTACCAACTTGCAAATATTGAATTAAAAAACAGCCCGAATCAAATTCAAAGAGAAGATACAAAGCGACGAATTGTGGTGGGATTCAACGTAAGAGGACGAGATGTGCAAAGCATAGTGGAAGAATTACAGCATAAGGTAAATGAAAAGATCAAATTCCCTTCGGAATACAGCATCTCCTACGGTGGAGCATTTGAAAACCTAAACCAAGCTAAGGCAAGACTGGGAATTGCAGTACCCGTATCTTTAGCGCTGATTTTTCTGCTTCTTTTCTTTGCCTTTGGTTCTGTGAAACACAGTCTTTTAATTTATACGGCAATTCCGCTGTCTGCTATCGGAGGTATTTATTTTTTAGCCTTTCGAGGGATGCCGTTTAGCATTAGCGCAGGAGTTGGATTTATTGCTCTTTTTGGAGTAGCTGTTTTAAACGGAATAGTACTTATTGCAGAATTTAACAGGCTAAAGAGCAATGGGATACTCAACACTTCCCGAATCGTGTTAATGGGAACCCGAATCAGGCTACGTCCTGTTTTGATGACTGCTTTTGTTGCGTCTTTGGGCTTTTTGCCAATGGCAATCAGTACCGGATCGGGAGCAGAAGTTCAGCGTCCGCTGGCAACAGTAGTAATCGGAGGACTAATGTTAGCTACATTTTTAACCTTATTTGTACTTCCTATTCTCTATATTTTATTTGAACATTTTAAAAAGCCGGAAATGAAGCGTTTTAAAAACATAAAATCAATTGTTCTATTGTTATTTTTAACACTGAGTTTTAATTCTGTAAACGCTCAAGAATATATTTCTATTGAAAGAGCACTGGAACTTGCAAGCCAACAAAACGGAGAAATTAAAAACAGCCAAATTCTGTCAGAATATAAAGAACAATTAAAAAAAGGTTATCTCGATCTCCCTCAATTGCAAATAGAAGGTGCTTATGGCAAAATCCAGGGGCTAGAAAATGACAACAGTATTTCTGTCACTCAATCTTTTAATTTTCCAACGGTATATTCTAACAGAAAAAAACTGTTGACAGAAGAATGGAATATATCTTTACTGGAACAGACCCTTACTAATCAACAGGTAAATAAAGCAGTTTCAGAACTGTTTTACAGAATTATTATATTATATGAAAAGCAAAAGATTTTAACTTACACAGACAGTCTTTTATCTGATTTTGCCCAAAAATCGCAACTGCGTTTGCAAGCAGGCGAATCTAATATTTTGGAACAATCCTTTTCGGAAGTTCAAAAAGAACAACTTACCATGCAGCTTAAATCATTAAACAATGAGTTATCCGCATTAGAAATACAATTTCAGCTGTTGTTGCAATCAGAAATAAAATATATTCCGAAAGCAAATTCACTAAAAGCTTCTTTAAACAAGACAATTTTAGAAAATACCCCCCCGGAATTACAACTGGCTCAACAAAAAATAAAAGCAAATGAAGCCGAGGCTAATTTAGAAAAAAGTAAACTTTGGCCGGATTTAAGCCTTGGACTTACCAGTCAAAGCATGCTTGGCATCAATGACAATCGCTTTAATTCATTTCAAATAGGCATTGGTATTCCACTATTTTCTAACGGACAGCGAACAAGTGCAAAAGCCGCCAAAATTAAAGTTCAGCTAGCTGAAAATGACTACAAACTTAAAAGAAACCAATTTGAAGCTTTATTGCAACAGAGCTGGAAAGAATATGAAACCCATCTTGAAATAGTGGATAACTACGAACAAAAGCTGCTCCCGCAAGCTCAAATTATTCTAGAAGTTTCCGAAAAGCAACTTCAGACAGGAAATATTGATTATTTACAATGGATTATCCTTGTAAATCAGGCAGTAAAAGTACAGTCTGATTATGCCGAAGTTATAGAAAATCTCAATCGAGCAATTATCAACCTTAATTACTTAACCGTTAAATAATATTTATTATGAAATATGTTTCACATTTTATATACCTGCTTGTTTTTGTATTTTATTCATGTGCAGATAACAAGAAGAATACTAAATCCTTAGAGAAAACTGTAGCACTCTCAGACGTAATCCAGCTGTCAGAAGAACAGATCAAGACTGTTGGAATCAACACTACTTCCGTAGAGTACAGAACTATTGAAAAAACTATTCGTTTAAATGGTAAAGCAAGTATTGCACCATCTCATTTAATCTCTGTTTCAAGTATTTTCGGAGGGCGCGTAAAATCAATACAACTCTTGCCCGGAAATCATTTCAGCAAAGGTCAGATATTGGCGGTTATCGAAAATGAACAATTTGTCCAGCTTCAACAAGAATATCTCACTACAAAAGCTAAGCTGGAAATGGCTCAACTGGATTTTGAGAGGCAAAAAGAACTCAATACAAACAAGGCAAGCAGCGACAAAACTTTCCAATCAGCACAAGCTGAATACAAAGTATTAGAGACAGCAAAAAAAGCACTGGAAGAAAAGCTAAAACTAATTAATATTAATCCTTTCTCATTAACTACCGAAAATATCCGAGGTTTTATTAATATTACTGCCCCTTGCAACGGCACGGTAAGTAAAATTTTGTCAAACGCAGGTCGGTATTTAAGTTCTTCAGACGTTATTATGGAAATCATAGACAATCAGGGTCTTTTACTGCATCTAAAAGCTTTTGAGTCAGATATTCCAAGTTTGCAAACAGGGCAAAACATCTTGGTGTACACTAACCAAAACCCAGAGAATAAATTAACCGCTAAAATTATCAGTGTTGTTCCAAACATTCAAGATGACGGTTCCACGGATGTGATTGCAACCTTAGATAAACCCTCAGACGAAATTATACCAGGGCTGTATATTAATTCAGATATCACTCTTAAAGACTATCAAACAGTGGTTTTACCGGAACAAAGTGTTGTCTCTTTTGAAAATACCAGCTACATATTTGAAGATATAGGAAATAATACTTTTAAATTATTTTCGATAAACACGGGAATCAGCCATAATGGATTTACCGAAATTATAGATGGAGAGAATTTAAAATCAAAAAAAATAGTGTCGAAAGGAGCGTATGGCCTTTTGATGGCTCTCAAAAATTTAATCGAAGAATAGGTGATATTACAAGAAAGTCTTTTGACAAAAAATATTTTTAAACTAAGAAATACAAAAATATAAGGATACAATCTATTAAGATACTGATTTTTATTATTATTATTTGTTATACCCGTTGTGCATTATGAATTAAAGAAGAGAAAAGTTGTTCATTTGATTTAAAATCAGTAAATTGAATTAACTACAAAACCATTTACAATGAACAACTTAGGTTCAAATTACGAAAGAATTTTGGAAGTTTTACGAAAAATATCAAATGAAAATTTATTGCCCTACCAAAGACGAACACCAAAATTGAAGGATTTGGAATTGATAAGTCTTGCTTTAA
>NZ_SOAG01000018.1 GCF_004364575.1 Myroides indicus
AAGCCTTAGATACATTTCCTAAATGTTGTGCTAATTCTAACACGCCCAACTTGTTTTTGATGATTTTTTGTTGTGTAGTCATAATACTTAATCTTGTTTTAAAGTTATTCAATTTTATTATAACTGTCAGATTAAGTATTGACTAATTCAACTCAAGAGAGTGCAGACAAAGGCACCTTATAAGTGCCTTTGTTATTTATAGTTGTAAAACTATAAAGTCTACATTAGCTTTAAGATATACATTTTTTTATATGGTAAATCTTTAAAACACTATATTAAAGCACAATATAGGCGTATATGTACTTATTATTGAGTATAAAATATTTTAAAGATACATTTTTTAGAAAATATCGTCGATATTCAGTTTTATTACCTGTATGAACTAAATAAGCAGTTCTTTTAGAGATATTAGCATAAGTTAATTTTTATATTTTATTACGAATTTGCTCATGTAAAAGTATTTTAGGTTGTTTTTCATTAAATCTGTATTTTTTTTACGTAAAATAAATGCTGCTTTACCTACCTCAACAATGTTTGCGTTATGTTCTCTAATCCCCATAGATTTCAATAAATCTGTTTCTTTTTTACTAACTAATTTAGTGTTTTCAATTGCGCCATTTATATAATCAAAATGATATTGACTAGTAGACTCTATATCATTTTAACCTTTTTGATTAGCTACAATAACATTTTCAGCATCAGCATTCACTGCAATATTTGCGTTATGAGTGACCACTATTATTTGTCTTTCTAATTTTTTATTTTTCAAATAATTGACTAAATCTTTTGTGATTGATCTATTATCTAGATTATCCTCTGGTTAATCTATCAAGATAGGAGATTTAAATTTACTTAGTCCAACTATCAGCATCAGAATGACAAAACTTACCTTACCTGTAGACATTTCTCCCAATTGATCATTTTTCTAAGTTATTTTCCAATAATCAAAGAAATAATCATCTAATAAAATTTTAATTGCTTCTTTCTTATTTGTATTTGACAAAATTGAGTATGTTTCATCCATAATTGCATCAAAAATATTGAGAAGCTCTTGTTTTAGTTCTAAACGGAGATACAGATTTCTTTTCTCTAATAAAAAAAGAAGACACCTAAGTTGGGTGTCTTCATTGGCTAATGCTGCTTTATTTTATATCCCACAGCAAAGGATGGGTCGAAAATTTGGATTCTTTTAATTTCTTTATCTCAAAAAATCTTTTTCCAATTTGCTATTGTATTTCTGCTCATTTTAAAATGATTGGCAACCTGCGAGTTATTTAGCTGATTCTCTTTTTGGTATTTTAGAATTTTAATTATCGTTTTTTCATCATAAGATCGATATTTATGATCCCTTAACAATTTTTCTTTTTTATTTTTCTCAAACATGATTTCGTTTAATCTAATTACATCCATAAAACTCAATTTTTCTTGTGCTAAAATAGAATCACATATTGCTTGTTTTTCTGGATATTTTCTATCGATTAGATCCATATAAATCCTTTTGTAATTTGGTATCTTTGTCATTTTTTATGTTTTTTAATCCATTTGTATAACGTGGTTTTGGGAATATTATATTTATTTATAATTTCACTATTCTTCATTTCACCCTTTTCTACTAACTCCATAATAAACTCAATTATTTCAGTTGTATAAAGATTTTTACGAAATTTTGGAGTTGATTTCTGAGGCTTGTCTTGCTTTACGTAGTTAATGGATGATGGAGGTGCATATAGCAATATATGGTGAGAAAAAATTCTAAAAAAATCATACTCTAAAAGTTTACTGAATCGTAAAAGTAAATCGGTATCTATATTTTTTGATTCATATATCATTCGTAATTGAGGATCTTTAATCTTCAAAAATTTTAAAATTCTATCTCTTTCGATTTCTTTTTCCTCTACTTTATTTCGAAGAAGTTCTCCAATATGGATATGTTTATAATTAAATTTCATGCTTAAAGAATATTAACAACAAAAAAATATTTTCTTAAAACAGGAAGAAAATCTCATCTTCTTCTTTTAAGTAAATTTGCTTTGGTTATATATTTACAACTCTAACACGATAAACTCTGATCTACGGTTTTCTTCGTGTTCAGCATCCGAACATTTTATACCGTTTTTACATTTATTAACCAATTGTGTTTCGCCGTAACCTTTGTATGTGATTCTCAAAGAATCTATACCTTGCATCATCATCCATTCTGCAGTTGATTTCGCTCTACTCTGTGATAGCTTTAAGTTGTAAGCATCCGAACCACGGCTGTCTGTATGTGAGCGTACATCAATTTTTATTCTCGGATACTCTCTCAATACTTCTACAACTTTTGCTAACTCTAAAGCGGCATCTTCACGGATATTGTCTTTATCATAATCGAAGTAAATCGGATTTAGTTTCAATACTTTAAACAAATCATCGTTTTTCTTCACTTCTATTTTCGTACTTTCTAGAAAAATAATCTCTTCCGTTATACCTGTTTTGGTTCCAAGAGTAAACGTCTCTTCTTTTATGATGTAGTTTTCCTTTTCTACTTTTAAACGATACGTAGCACCGCATTCATAATCGGTATTAAATATGTAACCTTCGTTTGTTGATTGACTACTTGTTCCTTTTTCGTTATACAGATTGTCGTATAAAGTTACGGTAGCATCTGCAATAAGGTTGCGGGTTTTACTGTCGGCAACCATTACACGTAAACTTTGAATACATTCTAAAGGAAGTGCTTTAGTTTCCAAAAATCCATAAAGATCATCGTTACCATTTCCTCCGGTTCTATTGCTCGAAAAGAAGCCTTCTTTAGTATTGTAATCGATATAGTAAGCAAAATCGTCCGAGTTTGAGTTGATTGGTTCACCTACATTATGAACTTCTCCAAAACTTCCGTCAGGTCTTACTTTTACACCATATACATCCAATCCTCCTAATCCGACACGACCGTCGCTTGAAAAATACAACTCATCGTTTCCATTGATATGAGGAAATGTTTCTCGGGCTTCAGTATTGATATCAGGTCCTAAGTTCTGAGGAACTCCCAAGGTACTGCCGTTAAGACTTACTTTCCATAAATCCGATTTTCCGTATCCGCCTGGGCGATCACTCGCAAAATACAGCGTCCGCTCGTCTTTGCTTAAGCTCGGATGCGCCGTACTGAAACCATCTGCGTTAATCGATAGCTCTTCTACATTACTCCACTGCCCGTTTTCAAGCGTGGCACGGTAGATTTTAAGCAAAGTATTTTGGTCTTGATCGTATCCGCGTTTACCCGACTTCATATTGTTTCGCGTAAAGTACATGGTATTTCCGTCTTTAGTAATTACCGTGGTCGATTCGTTTAAAATACTTTTTACATCGCCTTTTAAACGCTTCACTTTTTGTTTGCCTTTTTCATCTGCCTGCAATGGATATTCGTATAAGCTCGTAAAAGCTGCTCCTGTCCAGGTATGCACTTTTTTAGACAAGCTTCCTGTATCACGTGCACTGGTAAAGTACAATTTGTTGTCGTGTACAAAACTTCCGTAATCGGCAAAAGGCGTATTGATCGGTAGGTTGATGACCTTATCGTAACGTCCGGAGTTCTCCCGAATCTGCTTTTTAAGCGCCACTTCGTTTAAACGAACTTTTGCAATCTGGCTTTCGCTTCCTACTTTTTGGGTAAATGCGTCATAATAGGCTTTAGCTTCCGCTTCCATTCCCATATGTTGTAAAGTTTGAGCATAGCGGTAGTAATATTCCGACTCAAGGTCCTCATTTTCATACTGCGTAAACAGACGTTCATAGTGTTTGTATGCGCTAGCGTAGTTTGCATTGAAATAATAAGCGTTACCTAAATGCTCTAAAAGCTCCTGACTTGTAAAACCGCGTTTAAAAATCTTTTCATAGATATTCAAAGCGTCTACATAAGCCCATTGTTCGTACTGCTCGTTTGCCTTTTTCAAGCCTGCCTGCGCCTGCGCTGTCATTGTTCCTATCATCAAAATAATGAACAATATTATTTTCATAATTACTTTTTTCATCTTGAGCTCATTTTAAAAGAAACGTGGCGAATTCACGCGACGGTACTTGTTAAACAATTCAAATCGTAAAAAGATCTCGTGCGAGCCGTTGTTGTAGTTCTTAAGCGCTTTGATGTCGCTGTCGTAACTATAACCGATAAACAAGCCGTCGGTGATCTGAAATCCTGCCAAGGCACTCCAAGCTGCATCCCAACGATAGGATACTCCTAAGGTAAATTTATCGTGAATCAAGAAGTTTGCGGTAATATCCGCATGTAAAGGTGATCCTTTGACGGCTTTTAATAAAAAAGCCGGTTTGAATTTCAACGTAGGATTCAAATCAAACACATGTCCTCCAATAAAATAATAGTGCATACTTTGACGCATTGTAGTTTGAACATTGTCATCGTAACGCGTTGTTTCCAAAAAATTCGGAATCGAAAATCCAAAATACGTGCGATCGTTATGCCAGTAGACACCTGCTCCGATATTCGGTGTGAATTCCCCACTAATATCCTGTGCAAAACGCGGATCGTTCGGGTTATAAGTTAACAACTTCGAATACGCTACATTTAATATATTGGCAGATCCTTTTAATCCAAAACTCAGTTTGTTTTTGTTATAGTGTCTACCTAAATCTAAAGTATATGAGAAATCGATACTTATTGTATTTTCATCCATCACACCTAATTTGTCATTAATAAAATTAACGCCCAAACCTACTTGGCTATCGCTGATGGGAGTGTTAATCGAAAAAGTGTTTGTTTGAGGCGCTCCGTCCAATCCTAACCATTGTGTGCGGTGTATTCCGAAGATGCTCAGTGATTCTCTGCTGCCTGCATATGCAGGATTGATGTTAGTGGTATTGTACATGTACTGCGTGTACTGCGGATCTTGTTGTGACATGGCTGAGAAGCTTGTTAAAGCCAACAAAGCCAATATGATTTTTTCTCTTTTCATTGCTTCTCAGTTTTAATTATTGTTTTCCAAATGAAGGTAGCCCACTTTTTTGATCCACTGGTTTTGTCCGTCGCGATCGTATAAGTATTCCACTACATAATAATAAGTTCCCGATGGAAGCGGTTCTCCTTTACCAAAAACATTTACACCTTCTGCATAACCATTAAAGACATTTCCTTTGCTGTTATAGCTTTTTGTTTCGTATACCTTGCGTCCCCAACGGTTGTAAATACTTACGTGGTTGTTTGGGAAGTATTGGATGTTATCGATGATTAAGTAATCGTTCATTCCGTCGTTATTAGGTGTTACACCGTTGTATATCACCACATCTCCTGGATTCAGGAATTTCTCTTTGATCGTTCCCAGAGTAAAAATACCGAAGCCAACTACATTCAATGGTGTGGTTACCGTATTGTTTGATTCGTCTACTATTCCTCCTTCATCTACCCATAAACCTTGGGCTGCATCCCAGCGTACAATGTGCAAATTCTGAGGTTCGGCTATTAGGTCTTGCGGAGTCGTATGGTTATCCCATGATAAAGTTACGATGACAGACTCTTTAGTGCTTTTTGACGGTGCGATCGTCCAGTATTCTCTCTCGTCAATCAACTCAATAATACCCGTTTTATTTTTATGAGGATGTGCATCGGTATTTGTCGGAGCTAAGAAGTATTCTCCCATATACTGATCTGCAACATTCGAAGGCGCAGAAATACCAGCTAAACGATAATAACCCGATTTACCGATAGGATAGGTAAACGCGTTGTTTCCCTCTTTTTCAACAATCCCTTCTGCATAACTTGCATCGTTTGTATTTGCCGAAATTGCACCGTTACCAAAAAACATCTGTCCTCCGGAATCTTTATTAATCTTTACGATTCCATGTGTAAAATCTCCCGTTCCGTTAATGATCATATCGCTGTTTAACTCAAAAGGATATTGTGTTGAAGCATTGTTAAAAACTACATTGTAATGTTTTGATGGATTTACTCCTGCAATTAATTGCGGACTTTGTCCCGTAAACAAAGTGGTACCTGTTTTTTTTGTATTGGTGTATGTAAACAAGCCGTTGTTTTGATAATTCTTGAAAAAATGAAAAAATCCGTTGTTAAAAACAATACCGTCTTTTTTGTTTTCAAAATCAAAATTGGTGGAAATCAGTGTGCCAGATGAGACATACATTTTTCCTTGATTAACAAGTTGTTTAATATCGTTTTGGGCATACATTATTTGCACGCCCAAAAGCAATAATAGTGTTGTTAAAAAAGAATAGTCATTATATATGGATCTTTTCATTATATTAATTTTATTGTTCATAATGACAGCTGTTAAATCTGTTTAATTGCAGATTTATTGAAAAATCATCTACCAAAAATTAATTTCTTTGGTAGATGATAAATTATTGTATCCCAGAAGGTTTAGTACTGGATGCAAATTCTACAATTGCCTTCGCGTCTACGTCTTTTGTGATATCGATCACATGATAAGTATGCCCTATGCCAATGTTAAAACCTAAACTTGTTCCAGCAACTGTAACATCGTTTACAGGAGCTACCATGCCTGTGCCATAATCTAAATTGATAAATAAGATTTTATGAGCATCTTGGTCTAAAGTGATGCCAGTAGTTCTTGCAGTATTCGCAATAACAGTAGTTTCAAACTCCCCTTTGTACACATAATAAGTTACCCCGTTGTCCACATAGGTATCGCCAGTGAAAACAGAAGTGTTTGAAGTGTTAGTGATTACATCACCTAACACATTTTTGATTTGATTGATTTGCTCTTGCGAAGCATTAATGATCGTATTTACAACAGTCGATGAAATATTAATTGCTACTTTATTACCGCTTGCATCAATGGTATAAAAAACATCCGGAGTGTTTACATCACTATCATGATCTCCAAAATATACATTACCACCAGTGTTGATTATCTTCGAAATTTCGTTTTTGATATTTTCGTTGTTTGTTATAGAACTCAACACATCGGCTGTTAATGTAATTACGGTAGTTGTGTTATCTTCGCTTACATAAGTATATTTAATTTCATTACCTACAGCACCAGTTGTTCCTTCTTTTGTTAAAGTAGTTACGGTTTCGTTGTCTCTTACAATTTCACTGAATGAACTATTATTAACATTGATCCATTGATTGGATGTACTATCCCAAGTTTGAAAAGTAGCTTCACCTGTTGTTTGGTCAATAATAATTCTAGTAACACCATCTTGCATTGCATCCTGAGAAATATTTTCAATATACTCTTGAATTGAATTATATGTGTTTCCACCAACTGTAACTTGATTATTGGTAACTAATTCGCTAAAGTTATTTACAACACCACCAATAACATCAATATAATATACACCTGCAGGAAATGTAGTATCTGTCCAAGTATCTACTACTGTTTGATCTGGTACCATACCATTGTCTGCTACCAAATACGTTTCAGAAACGTAATATTGATACTTTGCATTTTTAACTAACAAAGTTTTGCTTTCGGCATCGGCGATTATTTGTTCAAAATCTGAAGTAATGTCTTTCTTTACATATTTATTTGTCGTACTGTCATAATACACATACGTAATTTTTGCAGGAGTTGTTGCATCACCTGGTTCATAAACCATTCCTCCGCCTAAAGCGTCGCCACCTGTTGATGTTCCATCTAAATTATTTGATGGGTAAGCCGTTTTTAACAATTCTAAAACAGAAACTATATCGGTATCAACTGTACCTATTAATTCTTTTAAATCGGTTGCCGAAGCTACCCGTTCCCAATAGGCTGCACCCATATCTGGAGTTCTCCAATAGTAAAAACCAGGAGTTACTGCAGTTGCTCCCGCGGCAGATTTTTCGGTATTGAATACTAATAAACTTTGCTCTTGATCACCCGTAATTGGTGCAAAAGCATCTGTTGATCTTAAGGCAACACGTGGTATTAAAATACCTTTATCGGTAGCTTCTACATCTAAATAGGCAGATGTTTTTGGTTGCGGCGTTCCAACAGCTATTTGTGCCTGTGCGAAATACACAGTCCCTAATAAAGCTGCAATAAATATTATTTTTTTCATGATTGTATTATTGAAGTGTTTTACTTATTTCTATGATACAAAGATTACCTCTTTGTATCACAGAAAATTTTATTTATATACCTGCTGGCTTAACAGTTGAAGCAAATTCTACTATTACTGTTGCAGCTGTATCTGTAGTAGCGATTACATTATAGTTTTTTCCAACACCAATTTTTAAAGTTACACTTGTTCCGGTAACTACCACATCTGTTACAGGAGCTACCATGCCTGTGCCATAATCTAAATTGATAAATAAGATTTTATGAGCATCTTGGTCTAAAGTGATGCCAGTAGTTCTTGCAGTATTCGCAGTAACAGTAGTTTCAAACTCCCCTTTGTACACATAATAAGTTACCCCGTTGTCCACATAGGTATCGCCAGTGAAAACAGAAGTGTTTGAACTGTTAGTGATTACATCACCTAAGACATTTTTGATTTGATTGATTTGCTCTTGCGAAGCATTAATGATCGTATTTACAACAGTCGATGAAATATTAATTGCTACTTTATTACCGCTTGCATCAATGGTATAAAAAACATCCGGAGTGTTTACATCACCATCATGATCTCCATAATAAACATTACCTCCAGCGTTTATAATTTTGCTGATTTCGTTTTTTACATTTTCATTATTCGTGATAGAATTTAAAACGTCGGCTGTTAATGTAATTACGGTAGCTGTGTTATCTTCGCTTACATAAGTATATTTAATTTCATCACCTACAGCACCAACTGTTCCTTCTTTTGTTAAAGTAGTTACGGTTTCGTTGTCTCTTACAATTTCACTGAATGAACTATTATTAACATTGATCCATTGATTAGATGTACTATCCCAAGTTTGAAAAGTAGCTTCACCTGTTGTTTGGTCAATAATAATTCTAGTAACACCATCTTGCATTGCATCCTGAGAAATATTTTCAATGTACTCTTGAATTGAATTATATGTGTTTCCACCAACTGTAACTTGGTTATTGGAAACTAATTCGCTGAAGTTATTTACAACACCACCAATAACATCGATATAATATACACCTGCAGGAAATGTAGTATCTGTCCAAGTATCTACTACTGTTTGATCTGGTACCGTACCATTGTTTGCTACCAAATACGTTTCAGAAACGTAATATTGATATTTAGCATTTTTCACCAATAAAGTTTTGCTTTCAGCAGCGGCAATTATTTGCGAAAAATCATTCGTAATATCCTGTTTTACATAGGTATTTGTCGTATTGTCATAATACACATACGTAATTTTTGCAGGATTTGTCGGTGTACCATCACCCGGTTCATAAACCATTCCTCCTCCATGAGTAGGTCCATCGTTTGCAGGATCTACTAAATTATTCGAAGGGTAAGCTTCTTTTAACAGCTCTAAAATTTTTGTCATATCCGCACTAGCTGAACCAATTAAGTCTTTTAAATCCGTACCCGAAGCAACGCGTTCCCAAAAAGACGGTCCTGTAGCAGGTATTCTCCAGTAATAAAATCCTGGTTTTACGGCAGTGGCTCCTGTACCAGCAGTTTCTGTATTAAAAATTAATAAACTTTGCTCTTTATCGCCTGTAATTGGTGCAAAAACATCTGTTGATCTTAAGGCAACACGTGGTATTAAAATACCTTTATCGGTAGCTTCTACATCTAAATAGGCAGATGTTTTTGGTGCATCGGTATTAATACCCACCTGAGCCTGTGCGAAATATGCTGAACCTAATAAGGCAGCAATTAATGTAATTTTTCTCATTTTTCTGTTTTTAGATACCTTAAGATTTCTCTATCGGAGTAATTAATAAATCTATTTTTAATTCAATTTTAAATTTTCTATTTTATATTAATAACTATAACACTAGATAAAGAGAGCCAAGCAATCTATCTATAGCATCAATTCTTCTATTTTTTACTAAAGCGCGGTTACTTGTTCTATTTTTATATATATTTTAGTATCATTTGTTGGATATACCGATCCACCACTCTTAGATGCCAACATCACATAAGCAGTATACATAACATTACTATTATAATCAGTCCAAGTATATCTTCTATACTCAGGTCCACTACCTACTGCGTTATTAATATCTGGATCACCCCAAAATCCATCAGTGTTATTACCTGTTCCTGAATCCTTCCAACTATTAGCACCACTTGAATTAGTTCCACCCCAAACATTTGCTGGAACAGCCAAATCACTTGATGTAAGAACTATAAGTCCACCATAATCAGTTGAATAATTCCAAATTAATGTTTGAGCAGAACCTGTATTATTAAAAAGTTGTACATCTGATCTTCCTCGTTTAGTAGGATCAGGTGTTGCAATACGTACTCTTACACGATATCTACCATCTGGTGTTGACAATGGAAAAACATAACTATCAGAAATATCATCATAAACAGCAGAACCCATGGAAGCTAGTACTTTAATATCTGCCGTTGTTTGATTCATAATTCTTGCATCACATTGCTGAGCTGCTGTAAGAAAAGGCACGATAGTAGAATTAATAGGCAATATCATATCTGATGTATTAACTGGTGTACCTGTTACCGAGAACACTAATTCACCTGCACCATATTCTAATTTACCAGGTCTTAGTACAAATGTTAACCCATTAATAGTAATAGGATTACCTTCTGAATAGGCACCTCCGTTACCACCAGAATAACTAATTTTTAAGTTTCCTTCATAAGGTACTCCTGCTTTCCAAGCAGAGGGAGATAAAACAGCTGAGCTACATGTAATTGAATTAACTTGTGGAGCGATAGAATTGGTACTGTCGATTGACATCCATGTAGAACCATTCCAAAAGTAATAACCTTTAGGTAGTGTTGTACCATTGTTGTAAACCATTAAACCAGTAGGTTGACTAGATCCATCACCTCCTTGTATATCCATAGTGCTACTTGTAAGACTAACTCTTGGAATAAGGATACCTTTATCCGATGCAGCTACATCCAACATTGCATAATCATTTGGAGTGGTACCAATACCCACTGCTCCAGTACTCTTAATCACAACATCATCTTCAAGTTGTGTTGCTGTAGGCGTTCCTGTATTTGGATTGGTGGTTACTGGAGACGATTTACCATCTAAATGAAAAACTCCTTGTGGATTAGGTGTATTCACACCTATTTGAGCAAATGCATTAAGCGACAAAATGCTTAAACCTACTAAAATAATTTTTTTCATAGTTTAATCTTTTTTCAATTTTTATTTTTACATACATACCTAATTATATTGGTGGTAATTTTTCAGCTTTAAAAAACAGTTTGTATTTTTCAAGGAACTTTTATTTTCATACACTTTATAATTTGTATTAAGAATATTTCTGAGATTTGTTAATGTATCTCATGCGTCTGCTTTATTAAATATTTTTTTGTTGTTAAAAACCTCTATTAGTAGTTTGTATCTCTTCAAAAACAACTTTAATAATGTCTATTTAAATGGGGTTTTTAGATACTCGTTTTTGTAATATTTGTACAAAGCAAAAGTCTGTTAATAAATTTTAAATAGTTCTTTTCATGCATTTACAAAACAATTACATAAAGAAAAAACGTCTATACAAAATATATACAAGAAAAATAAACACCTATAAATCAGTTTACTAAACATATATTTCTTCCGTTTTATTCGGTTCTTTCATTTTTTTTCTAAAAAGAAATAACTCTATCTTTATAAATCATGAAAAGTTTTTTAATAGCAAGCCTTAATCAATATGTTAAAACATTTATTATTCTTCATTTTATTTGTAACTCCAATTTTTATGTTTTGTCAAAGCAATCAGGATAAACAACAACAAGAAGTTTATGCGCTTTTTTTAGTTACAAATTAGATGATGCTAAAAATTATATTGAAACTAATTTTTCTGCAATCATCAGATGAAAAATCAAGTCAAATTATAGGTTATATACATTTCTAAATATTATGAATATGCGAATACGACCAGTAAAAAGCTATCGAAAAATCAAAAAAAATTGCAGAATAAACCCATAATGAATTAGACAAAGTTTTTGTGGATATACACATCAAAAACAATAAAGATTTCAACTTAATTACACACTTTAAAAACGAACAGCTTATGGATAAAGATCTAAATACCATTCAAAATATTATAAAAGAATTTCATACTAATTTCTTTAAAAAACTGAATGATATTGCAGTGACTAAATTAACTAATCTCGATATAAAATACGCTGCTTACATTTATATGAATATGGATAATTCGCAAATAGCAAGTATCTCCAACATTGACCCCAAAACAGTTAGCGTAAAAAATACTGTCTAAAATAAAAATCAGGACTTACAAAAGACATTAATTTCGATACTTTTGTAAGAAATATATATCCATAATTTAATTAAAAACACTTTGAAGAAAAAAACAAAACATATTGCCTTATTTGTTATTCTCCTTTCTTTACTGGTTAGTTGTGGCAAGAAAAATAATTCCGATACATTATCACCTACACAAATAGATCGTATGCAAAATGAGGCACGTAATTTATTTAGTGATAGAAAAGTAAATGAAGCCCTTGAGGGGTATAAAAATGTTGCTCAAAAAGCGCAACAAATAAATTATGATCAAGGTTTATCAAATGCCTATATAGGAGTTGCGAATTGCTATTATGAATTATCCAATTCAAACGAAGGAATAAAGTATCTAATCCTTGCAGAAAAACACGCCCAAAACAACCCTGAAATATTAGCTCGAATTAATATGATAAAAGGCTTTATTTTAGTAAATGCTCATTCATATGACGAAGCTGAAAAAAAATTCAAATTAGTAATAGAATATGCGAATCAAATTAAAGATCAAAAAACAGCCATAATGCTTATCGACAGAGCTTACATTAATATTGGAAATATTTATCTTGAACTTAAAAAATACGACTTGGCATTAACCAACTATTACAAATCTTATACTTCATCAGATATTGTAAATAGATTAGCAAGCGGTATTAATATGGCTGAAATTTTTTTGTTGACCAATAAAATGGATTCTGCACGAAAATACATAGAAATAGCACAAAACAACACCTATTTAATTCCAGAAAAAAAGTTTCGATCGGCTGTTAATGAAGGTTTAAGAGGGGTGAAAGGTTTATATTACATTAAAAAAGAAGATTATAGAAAAGCAGTCAATGAATTAAAAAACAATCCTAGTGCTAGTAAAACTACTTTTTACACTACCGAAGAGTTGCTTGGTATGGCTTATGCAAAACAGCATAAAACAGATAGCGCTTTATTTTATTTAGAAAAAAACATTCATAATAAATTAAACAGTAGGCTAAGTGACCAAAACATATATAGCGCTACATATCTTATTTATAATGATGAGAAATTAGCATTACAAAAAAACACGAACAAAAAAGAAAAGTTTATATCTTAATCATTTCTCTTACAAGCATCAGTTGCCTACTTTTAGCCTATACAATTTATAACAGGCGAAAACTAAATCAACAACGAACGCAACTTCTTAAGTCTGAAAAAGCACGTTTACAAATGGAAAAAGAAATTTCAGACTTGAAACAAGAACACTATAAGGAACAATTATTAGCTCAATCAATTCGATTAGATCAAAAGAATAAATTCTTAGATGAGCTAAAAGAAAATATAAAAAACAATAAAGATTTAAACTTAAATATATACTTTAAAAACGAACAGCTTATTGATAAAGATCTGAATAATATTCAAGATATTATAAAAGAAGTTCATCCTAATTTCTTTAAAAAACTGAATGATATTGCAACAACTAAATTAACTAATCTTGATATAAAATATGCTGCTTACATTTATATGAATATGGATAATTCGCAAATAGCAATTATCTCCAACGTTGACCCCAAAACCGTTAGCGTAACAAAATACCGTCTAAAACAAAAGTTAGGACTTACAAAAGACATTGATTTGGATACTTTTATAAAAAAACTATGCAGTACTAATTTTTCGTAAATACATTCTTTTATTAACATTATATAGATTTTCTAACTCACCACCGTAGCATTCAAATTAATAAATTTAACAATTGAAATAAGATTACCAAAATTTTCACCCCACTATATACACACTTTTTGTTTATTGCATTTATATCCTTTTATAATATACACCCATATCTAATAAAAGAAAAAATATAAGATAAAACTTACTTTTAAACTCTTTTTACAGAAATCTAAATCTCTGTAAAAAGAGAAGATTATTAACTGCTATTGCAGTTTGGTATTATAGTTTTTAACCAATTGTTTTAAAGCAGCCCATTGTCTTAATGTACTTTTTGCTTCTGCTGCCGGGTATCCCAATACCGTTTTACCGGCTTCAACATCTCCTGTAACGCCCGACCCTGCTCCTACTACTGCACCATCACCTATTGTAACATGATCTTTTATAGATGCACTTCCACCAATTACAACAAAATTACCCAAAGTAACTGACCCTGCCAATCCGCTATTTCCTGCCATAATACAATATTTACCCAAAACACAATTATGACCAATTTGTACGAGGTTATCAATTTTACAGCCATCCCCTATAATTGTAGCACTAAATTTCCCTCTGTCAACACAAGAGTTGGCACCTATTTCAACCTGATTTCCTATAATCACATTACCAATTTGCGGAATCTTTACTAAACCCTTTTCAGGAGAAGGGCAAAATCCAAAGCCATCGGCCCCTATTACTGCATTGGGATGTAAAATACAATCCTCGCCAATCTGACAACGCTCTCTCACGACAGCACCTGACCACAATACAGAATTATTGCCTATTACCGCATCATCAAGTATTGTCACATTTGAATACAGCAGTACATTTTCGCCTATAATTACATTTTTGCCAATGTAACAACCTGCTCCTATTTTGGTTCCTTTTCCTATTGTTGCAGTATCATCTACACTTGCCATAGGATGTATGGCTAAATCAAACACAGGCATTTTGGGAGCAAAAAATGTTAAAAGCTGAGACATTGCCAAATCTACATTATCTACTTTGATAAAAGCTCTGTCTTTCCCCGGTAAAATAGAAATATTTTGATTGACAATAGCTACACAAGCTTTTGAGTTCTCCCATAGACGCTCATATTTTTTATTGCCAATAAAAGATATTTGCCATTCTTCAGCTTTTTCAAGCTGTTCTGCAGCTTTAATTTTTTTTAGAGTACTTCCGACAATTATACCGTTTAATACCTCATTAATTTCGTTCAATGAATATGCTTTCATAAATAAGTTTATGGTTTTGTTTCAATAAGAACGCATATTTACAAAAGATATTACAGATAAAAACGCTAAACAATGATTTTAACTTTTAAAATATCTGAAAAAATAAAAAAATTAAAAATAACTCTTTCCCCAATTTGTATTATTCTTGTATTTATTCAGCAACATATTAGAATATAATTACAGTCAAAGCATATTTTTTTGGAAATAACTATATTTTTTTAAGAGTCAAAAGACATAAAATATGAAGAAATTATTTAGAACTGATTTTCATTTTTTAACTTCTATATTTCTTTTCTCTAATAAAAATCACATTGATTTTTTTAATATATGATTTTAAAATAGAGAACTACTTTAAATTATTTAGCAATAACTGAGCGGAGGCTTCGTTTGTTGCTAAAGGCACATTATGTACATCACAAACTCTTAAAAGCATATTGATATCAGGCTCATGAGGATGTTTTCCTAGAGGATCCTTAAAAAAAAGTACCATTTGGGTTTTTTCCTCAGCTACTCTTGCCGCTATCTGAGCGTCCCCGCCCAATGGTCCCGATAGCATTCGCTGTACATTAAACCCCTCCTCCTGAGCCATACTCCCAGTTGTTCCGGTTGCAATCAAATGTATTTTTTCAGAAGATAATATAGCTCTGTTTTTTTTTATAAAATCGAGCATTTCTCTCTTTTTAGCATCATGCGCAATAATTGCTATTTCCATAATCTATTTTATTTGTGATATTCAATTAAACCATCTAAAGGTTTTTGAATAATTTTCCCCACTCTTATATTATTATCACTTAATATCTTTATAAAATTTTCCTGTAAAAAATAGGCTACAGACCCTACAAAATGCACTTCTGTATCCTTGTATTCAGGATTACTCTTTATATAATAATCAACAAAATACTGTATTTGCTTTTCTATCATCTTTTCAAAATACGAATGCTTTCTGTGTTCAATTAAAAAGGGTAAAAAAGAAGCCAAATAAGCATTTGGGTTTTCCTTTTTGTAAAAGTTATATTTAATAACGTCAGCATCGACATCGTACTTTTTTTTGAACAATTCAGCCAAATTAGCAGGCATTATTTTTAAGAAGTACTCTTTAACCATTAAGCGACCAAATGCACTTCCGCTGCAATCATCCATAGCCATATACCCCAAAGATTCTATTCGCTGATAGATTCTTTCTCCATCAAAATAAGAAACATTGGAACCTGTCCCATTGATGCACACAATGCCTCGACTGCCTTTTTTAATCGTGGCATATATTGCTGCATAAGTATCTTCGTGTACGTGAATATCACTACAATTAACAAAGTAGTTTTTCAAAAATTTGAGGATGATATTTTTTGTTCTGTCTGACCCGCATCCGGAACCATAAAAATAAAGTTGTTTTACTTTATGCCGATATTTTAAAATATCCAGAACTGTATTTACCCTTACAAAAATTTCTTCAGGTGTAATGACTTCCGGATTTAATCCCAAACTCGTTACCGATGTTAGAACGGTATTGTCTTCATTAAAAAAAATCCAATCTGCTTTAGTAGAACCGCTATCTACGATTATCTTCATTATTTTAGGCTGTTCATTAGTATTCCCAGATCCACCATTTTACACGAATATCCGTACTCATTATCATACCAAGCTACAATTTTAAAAAAAGTACTGTTCAATCCCATCCCCGCTTTAGCATCGATAATACAAGTATGTGGATCCGAAATAAAATCTTGTGAAACTACATCATCTTCTGTGTATGCCATGATCCCTTTTAATTCGTTTTCACTAGCTTTCTTCAGTACTTTCATTACTTCTTCATATGACGTTTGTTTGCTCAACTTAACTGTTAAATCAACCGCAGATACATCTGCTGTAGGTACGCGCATGGACATTCCCGTAAGTTTTCCCTTCAAACTTGGAATTACTTTTCCTACTGCTTTGGCAGCTCCTGTAGATGCCGGAATAATATTATTCATTGCGGATCTTCCTCCTCTGTAATCTTTTTTAGAAGCTCCGTCTACGGTTAGCTGAGAAGCAGTAACAGCGTGTATAGTGGTCATCAATCCTTCCACAATACCAAATTCATCGTCCAGTACTTTGGCTAAAGGCGCTAAACAATTTGTTGTACAGGAAGCATTTGACACAATAGTATCAGTTACCTGTAACTGTTTGTCATTTACTCCCAAAACAAACATTGGAGCATCAGGAGAAGGAGATGAAATAAGCACTTTTTTGGCTCCTGCATCTATGTGTTTTTGTGCACCAGATAAATCCTTAAAAATTCCGGTACAATCTGCAATAATATCTGCCTGAACTTCATCCCACTTCAATAAAACCGGATCTTTTTCAGCTGTAACGCGAATCGTTTTACCATTGACAATTAAATTCCCGTTTTGTACTTCAACCTCACCCCTAAAACGACCGTGAACAGAATCGTACTTTAATAAGTATGCCAACTGATCTACTTCCATTAGGTCATTGACACCTACTATTTCGACATTGTTTCTTTTAACGGCTTCTCGCAGCATTAATCTTCCTATTCTTCCAAAGCCATTGATTCCTATTCTTGTTTTCATATTTTGTTACGTCTTAATTTATTAAATTGATATAATATCTGAAACTCTCAGCAATTCCATATCTATAGGAGAGTGTCCTTTGACAGCTTGTTCCAGCGGAGTCAGCTCAACCTTATCGTTAATCAGCCCTACCATATAATTTTTTTTCCCTTCCAGTAATGTTTCGACAGCTTTTACACTTAAACGGCTTGCCAGAACACGGTCAAAACAAGAAGGAGCTCCTCCTCTCTGCATATGTCCTAATACAGATACTCTTACTTCATATTCAGGAAGATTCTGTTCTACATATTCTCCTAATTCGAAAACATTTTTTCCAAGTTTTTCTCCTTCTGCCACTAAAACAATACTCGACGATTTTCCGGATTTTTTACTCTTTTTTAGAGATTCCAGCAATCTGTCCATTCCTAAATTTTCTTCAGGAATCAATATTTCCTCCGCTCCTGCTCCAATTCCGGCATTCAAAGCGATGTGTCCCGCATCGCGCCCCATTACTTCTACAAAAAACAAACGCTTGTGTGAGCTTGCTGTATCCCTTATTTTGTCAACTGCATCTATCACCGTATTTAAAGCGGTATCAAAACCAATAGTGTGACTTGTACCCCGAATATCGTTGTCTATCGTGCCGGGAATTCCCATAACAGGAATATCAAATTCTTTGCTCAATATCATTGCTCCTGTAAAACTTCCGTCTCCACCAATAACGATCAAAGCATCTACAGCTTCTTTTTTTAGATTTTCATAAGCTTTTTTCCTGCCTTCAGCAGTTTTGAAAGTTTCAGATCTGGCTGTTTTTAAAATAGTCCCTCCTTTGTTAATTATATAATTAACATCTCTCGGACCAAAAGGTTCAAAATCCCCCTCTACCAATCCTTGAAACCCCCTAAAAATGCCAATACATTCAACATGGTGATAAGTACACGTTCGAACAATTGCTCTTATGGCAGCATTCATACCCGGAGCATCACCGCCAGATGTGAGCACACCTATTTTTTTTATAATTCTACTCTTCATTTACGTCATTTTGAGTAAAGTTATAAAATATTCATTTCTTTAACAATGAAACAAATCTTTTTTAAAAGTTATTATTTTGTAAATTATTCTGACTGTTGGGAGGAATTATTTTTTCGTCTGGTTTCATAAAACTTTATAAAGTCTCGATTAAAATCTGAATCCGGTAATTCGTCTGCCCTGTTATTTTCTGATTTGGTATTTTTTTCTTTTTCCCGTTTAAGAGCTCTGTTGAGCACCCGGGATATAAGCTCCTTAAAAGTATCAAAATCAACCTCATAAGTAACTCCTACTCCTTGCGTATAACCAATACCTTCTCCAATATAGTTAATGTCATTTTCTCTGTTAAAAAAGCGAGCATTTAAAGTTCCCTCCTCATTTATCCTCAATAATACCTCAACATCTCCAACAATCACAGATTGTTCTACTCCCCCAACCGGTACTCCTAATTTTCCGTTTACCGAAATCCGATCGTTTACTTTAGTTGAAAAGGTCACGCCTAAACGCCCTTCTGTTTGAGCATATGGATTTCGTTCTCCTTGTGCATAATTTAAACCAACTTTGAACTTTTCATCTTCATCAGAAAACAAATCATCAAAAATACTGCTCGCTCTTTCAAATAAACTCCCTGTCAACGTAGACGATGAATTATTTGATGAAAAGAAGGTTCCGGTTGCCAATAAAGCCATTGCCTGACGTTCACGCGTATCACGATCACTGAGTTTATAATCTATTTCTGATTTTACCACTGAACTAACGGTTGGAAAGCTGATTTCAAAATCAACTTCTGGATTGCTCAAACTACCGTTTAAAACAATAGCCACATCTGTCGGTACTTTTCTGCTTACAATAGAGTTATCAACAATTACACTTGGATTGGCATCGGTGTGATATATTGCCTGAAGATCTAAA
Organism: Myroides indicus; assembly: GCF_004364575.1. Classification (GTDB taxonomy): domain Bacteria; phylum Bacteroidota; class Bacteroidia; order Flavobacteriales; family Flavobacteriaceae; genus Flavobacterium; species Flavobacterium indicum_A. The sequence goes on from NZ_SOAG01000018.1 coordinate 19,698, forward strand.
ATAGCATTCATCGGATCTCCGTCCCAACGTATAGTTCCGTATTTTTTTACCACAAACTTTTTATCAATCAATCCTCCGTATTTAAAATTGTATTCTCCTTCATAAGCCTGAAAATCGCCCCACATATTAAATTTCCCCAGCGTATTAATTTCCATAGTTATAAAACCTGCTCCCTTACCTCTCATTGCGTGTCCGGATTCTCTGTCCAAAATAATTTCTATTTCAGCATCAGGCGTAAGCACAAACTCAAAATCTAATTCAATTCCACTATTTTCGTAACGATAAATATCCGTATCTTCTCCTTTTAAACGCAACTCCTTTTCTTTGGGTGACAAAAAGTGAATAAAGTTCTTATCTCCTGTACCTTGTGCTTCCTTTAAAGGTATCTTTATAGATGTTCCTTTGTTCGAAGTTGCATTAATATCTATAGACAACAACTGCACGGGACCTACTATTTTTGCCTGACCGTTAATAAATGCCCGCCCGTAATAAATACTTCCTTCCGTATATTCTGTATCCAGTGCCAGTAAATTAGAACTTGTCATATTTAGATCCAAAACCCAATCGTTAAATACTTTATGAGCTACTTCTCCATTGACAATCCCCTCTGTTTTATATTTAGTGTCAATTAATTTTACTTCCCTGAATATAAATTGTTTTTCTGTTATATCCAATGGAGTTTGTTCTTCAAAATTATAATCTACCCCTGTAAATTTTGATTTCATTCCAGCTTCATTCAGATATAAACGACCATTGATATCAGGGCTTTGAGGTTTTCCTAAGATGCTTATTTTTCCGGTAGCATTTCCTCTGACATCCGAAACAATAGAACTCAGTAATGGACCGATGGATTTCATACTAAATTTATTAAATCCGGATTCCAGATTTAAATAGCTCTTTTTATCTATTACTTTAACATCTCCGTTCAAATAGAATTTTTCTTCGTCATCTTTTACTATTTGAGACCGAACTTGGAATTTTTCAAGACGTTCATCCCCTTCTACTTTAAAATTGAGATCTCCCAACAATGCATCATTAACCTTTAATGAGTCAATAACAAGATTGGCATTAGGATGAAAGACATCTTTTTCTTGTGAAAAGTGTATTTCTCCATCAATATTTCCGGCAAATTTTAAATTATTTATATCAGGCGTAATTTTAGATAAATCTACATTCAAAAAAGATAAGTCAAAATGCTTATATGTAGAATCTCGAACTATCCCACTCAAACTTACTTCCTGATGATTATGTGAAATGGATAAAGAATCAATAACAAAATCAGTCAATTTTTTATTAAAAACAATCTTGTTGTCATCTTCTTCATGCTCATTTATATTCCACTCATAACCTTTAAAAAAAAGCTCTGATTTCTTAAATCCTACCACAGAAAGGTTTTCATCATTTATAGTATGGTAGAGATTTAAATTAAATTTATCCAATTTTTTATTTCCCCCAGTAAATTCAGATCGGATGAATAATGTATCGTTATGGGTTAAATTCAGAAGATTAAAATCCTGAATAGAGTATCCTTTCGTTTTTACGCTATCAATGGTTACATATGCATTGTATAGCGGATTAGCATTATTAACATTTAGCAATACATTAAAAAACGAAACTCCGCTGAGTTCAATTCCCGGCGAATTAAAATCTAACTTAAACTCTTTTTCGTCATTGTTAATTATTCCGGAAACTCTCGTCTGTTCACTTACCGTTAAATAAGGTAAAAATATCTCTATCAACCGATTATGAACCGTTATATCAAAGTCCAGATATTGCCCGGGCTTTACTTCATAAGGTGAATAATTAGTATATAAACTTCCCAAAGCATTTGTAAATAAAGCTTTAGCCTCTTTAAACGAAAACTCTCCTGTAATATATCCTTGAATGGCTTCTTTTGAATTTACCGTAATAGTGCGCTCCTCTCCTTTAAAACTGGAAACTAGCGAAAATTCTTCAAAATCATAGTGATCTTTACTGTTGTCGTAGGTTGAAGAATACATTTTAAACTCGCCCGCTAAATCGTCTATTGTATTTCCCGAAGCAGCAAACTCAAAACTTCCGCAAAACTCTGCAATAGAATCATTCACTAATTTTAACGCGTGCAAATCTGCATGAGCAACATCCGCTCTAAAATCATAGTTTTTCACTTTTGAACTCAAGTCAATAACGCCGTTAAAATCAAGTTGCAAATTAGGATCCTCAGCATGGATTAACCCTCTGTAATAGGGCATTTTCATCAAACCGTCAACAGAGATATTCTGATAATTGTATTGTCCAAAAGCCAAAGAAAATATCTCTCCTTTTACACTTGTGTTCAAAGATTTTTGATTAAACCCCTCCCCGTCAACATCTATATCCACAGAGGCAAGACCAAATTTATTATCTTTAATAAACTCCCCCAGATTAAATTTATCTAAAACTATATTTCCCTTATACCGGGCTTTATCAGCATCGTTTAAATTGTCTATATCTATTTCAGCCACAGCCATTCCTACTGAACTAATCACCTGAACATCTGTATTTAGAGTTCGCTTCGTCATTTCAATTTCTCCATGAACATCTACCACTCCCAAATTTCCCAATTCAACAGGCAGTTTTTCAGACAGCATTTCGGGCATAAGACTAACTAAGCTGTTCCGAGTAGTTTGTAAACGCGTTAAATTGGCTCTCATCCAAAATGGCTTTTCCTGATCAAAAACATTTTTAAACTTAAATTGCCCCAGTACATAGGTATAGCCGCCATCAACTAGATGTACGTTTTTCATAGAAAGGTCGTTCATCACTCCCTCTACTTTTCCCTTGATGTAAACTTTTCTTTCACTGGCAAATTCGTTGGCGAAATGATTGAGATCTGTTGTATTTAAGATGGCTTTTTCAATATCAAAATCCCAATTTACTTTATCGGTAAAATATTTCATATCTCCTACTTCAAAAGTAAAGTACAAGTTTCCCTTAATTGCAGAACGCTGTGTTGCAAGCTCAAGATTTTGAATTCCCATACTAGTTTGGGTATGTGAAAAATCTCCCGTTAGTTTTTTGACTTCCATTCCCCAATGATCGTCAAAATCAGAATTCAAAATAGTAGCATAAATTTCGGGACCTTTGATAAAGAAGTTCTTAATAGAAGCGTTGATATTTTTAAAATCTACAACAATAGGATGTTCGTTGTTATCGTCAGAAATTATTAAATGTCCGTTATCTAACATTATTGTATTAGATTTTAAACGGAATTTTCCGTCTCCTTCTTTTCCATTATCAAAAGCATCTATCAAGGCATCTAAGTTCGTACTTGTTTCTCCTTTGTACTTGTGAATGTTTATATATAAATCTTTAATTTGGGTTTTTGAGAAATAAAGCTTTCCCTGCAGTAATTCTTTCAGATTCAAAAGGCTGGTCTGAAATTTACTCATGTAAATAAAATCGTTGTCGTGATTGTCCCTGGCGGCAACTTCATACAAAATAATATTTCCGAAGGCATCCAGTGCAATAGCTTTTACACGTAACTGTGTTCCAAACTTTTCATTAACACTATTCATAGCTTGCTTAGCTATAAAGGTTTGAACAAAAGGTAAAAATAAAGCACTAACCGAAATAATCAGCAAAGTAAAAATCACCAAAATAAGGCGAAAAACTATTTTTTTAAATTTTCTGATACCGTTTTATGTTTTAAATTTGCTCAAAAATACACTAATTATAGTGAGGATTTATAATTTACAAAATTAATCATTTTTAAATAGCTCCCAATTGTAATTTGCGGTATACAATAATTTTAAATCTATAAAAATGTCTCCAGACTCCAAATACATTTTAGCGATAGAAAGTTCTTGTGATGATACTTCCGCTGCAATCCTGGAAAATACTAAAGTTTTGTCCAATATAGTTGCTCGACAGGAAATCCATGAAGAATATGGCGGAGTAGTTCCTGAATTGGCATCCAGAGCACATCAGCAAAACATTGTACCTGTGGTTGATATTGCTTTAAAAAAAGCCAATATAACAAAAGACATGCTAAGTGCAATTGCTTTTACGCAGGGTCCCGGCTTAATGGGATCTTTATTGGTAGGAGGGTCTTTTGCTAAATCTCTGGCATTAGCTTTAAATATACCGTTAATTGCTGTTAATCATATGCAAGCGCACATCTTAGCACACTTTATAGACGAAGCAGAATATGATAAACCGGATTTTCCTTTTTTAGCACTAACTATTTCGGGAGGTCACACACAAATTGTTCAGGTTAATAGCTTTTTTGAGTTTAAGATATTGGGCGAAACAACAGATGATGCTGTAGGCGAAGCTTTTGATAAAACTGCCAAAATATTAGGTTTTTCTTATCCTGGCGGTCCTTTTATTGACAAATACGCACAAAAAGGCAACCCAAAAGCTTATACTTTTACCAAACCAAAAGTAGAAGGTTTGGACTTTAGTTTCAGTGGATTAAAAACGCAGATCTTGTATTTTATACAAAAGAAAACACAAGAAAATCCTAATTTTATAGAAGAAAACAAAGCAGATATTTGTGCTTCTATACAATATACTATTATTCGGATTTTAATGGATAAATTGCAGGTTGCTGTTTTGCAGACTGGAATTAAACAAATAGCAATTGGTGGCGGAGTTTCTGCCAATTCCGGAATCCGAAAAGCTCTAAAAGAAACTGAAAAAAAATACGGATGGAAGACCTTTATTCCAAAATTTGAATATACAACAGACAACGCAGCGATGATAGGAATCGTAGGTTACTACAAATTTATGGAGTCTTTTTTCTCTGACTCTTCTGTAGTTTCAAAAGCAAGAATTGAACTTTAACTTATTTGTTATGCAATTATTCTATTCGCCAGCAATACAAAAAAATCAAAACTCATTTGTTTTTGATAAAGACGAAAGCAAGCATATTATTCGGGTTCTTCGCAAAAAAACAGGAGATACCCTATTTGTTACTAATGGAAAAGGCACTTTATTTACAACTAAAATCATATTGGATTCAGACAAAAGCTGTACAACTGAAATTACAGCCTTTAAAGATGAATCTCCTTTGAATTTTCACATACATCTTGCAGTAGCTCCTACAAAGATGAACGAGCGATACGAATGGTTCTTAGAAAAAGCAACTGAAATAGGCATTGGAGAAATCACACCTATAATCTGCGATCACTCCGAACGCAAAATCATAAAATCTGAGCGATTTGAAAAAGTGATTTTATCTGCCATGAAACAGTCGTTGCAGCTTTATTTACCCAAATTAAATCCGCCTGTTCTGTTAAAAGATTTTTTGAGTCAAAACCACAAAGAAGACAAATATATTGCCCACTGTGAAGAAGCTGAAAAAAAATTATTGAAAAACTGCATCACTCCTCATAAAAATTATTTACTTTTAATTGGTCCGGAAGGCGATTTTTCTAATGCAGAAATTCAACTGGCACTGGAAAAAGGCTTTTCTCCCGTTTCATTAGGAAGCACCAGATTACGTACAGAAACAGCAGCTATTGTGGCTACACATAGTTTTGTTTTTATCAACGAATAACTTTTTGACTATGAATGCTAAAATAATATCCAACGGAATTGTAAGAGCTGCACTGATTTTGGCAGGCTTGTACGTAATTGCCTACCTACTATTTCAAATTAAAGCTATATTTATTTACACGGCTTTTGCTTTTGTTTTAGCTTTAGTAGGAGATCCTTTGGTCAAGTTTTTCCAGCATAAGCTTCGACTAAAAAAGATACTAGCCGTTTGTTTAACAATGTTAATATTTGTGTCTTTTTGTATCGGTTTTATCTTTATGTTTATCCCGTTGTTCACTACACAAGCCCAAAATTTGTCCGTTTTAAATACTTCACATTTGCAAGAAGACTTTAACGGATTAATAATGCAATTAGATCATTTTTTAGACTCAAAAGGTTTCAGCCTCGATAAGATCATAGAAGATTCCAATTTAAAATCACAGATGAATCTCGATTTTATTCCCAATCTTTTAAATTCCATCTTAAGTATGCTAAGCGATTTTGGGATGGGCTTATTTTCGATTTTATTTATTACCTTTTTCTTTCTTAAGGATAAAATTCTGCTTGAATATCAATTCAAAAAAATATTTTCTCCAAAGCACGAGAATAAAGTTATGAACTCCATCAACAAAATTAATAAGCTGCTTTCGAGGTACTTTGTAGGTTTAATTTTACAATTGAGTATTGTTTTTGTCTTAACGTTAATTGTACTGCTGATTTTTAGAGTCAACGGAGCCGTTATGATTGCCTTTATATGTGCTTTACTTAACATTATTCCGTACATAGGTCCCTTAATTGCTAATGCTTTAGGTGTCTTGCTGACCATGCTTAGCTATATCAGCGAAAGTTTTACGGATGTAGTGCTTCCTAAAGCCTTTTCGGTAATGGTTGGCTTTTTAATTATTCAAATTATAGATAACAGTATCAATCAACCGCTTATTTTTTCCAACAGCGTAAAGTCGCATCCGTTGGAAATTTTTATAGTTATTCTCGCAAGCGGAATGTTTACAGGGATTTTTGGAATGATTGCTGCTATCCCCATTTATACTTGCTTAAAAGTAATAGGAAAAGAGTTTTTGCCTAATGTTCGATTCATTCAAATACTCACAAAAAACTTATAATTGAAAACAAAAATTTTACAGCCTAAAGTACAGGATTTTATAAATCAATCTATTAATAGCAACATCCAAGACCTTTCTTTTAAAAAAAGCCCCTTTGAGGATGTTTCAATGGCTGAATTAATTGCCCAAATCCAAGCAAAACAAAAAGCAAAGGACAAACTACCCACTTGGTACAATACCAAAAACATTTTATATCCGCCTAAACTTTCCATCGAGCAAACTTCATCCGAAGAATGCGCACATTATAAAGCCAATTTGATCAACGGAAAATCTTTAGTAGATATGACCGGAGGATTAGGTGTAGACACTTTCTATTTTGCACAACGCATGGATTATGTCTTTCACTGTGAAATTCAGACTGACCTCAGTCAAATTGCACAACACAACCTACAACAGCTTCTCATTTCCAATGTAACTTATATCAATGAGGAAAGTATGTCTTTTTTAAAAAGAAAAATACAGTGTTTTGACTGTTTATACCTCGATCCTGCAAGGCGAAATCAAGCAAAAGAAAAAGTATTTTTTTTAAGTGATTGCACTCCTAATGTTGTTGAAAACCTGGATATTTACTTTCAATATTCTAATCAAATCATGATTAAAACCTCTCCTCTTTTAGATATAAAATCCGGTATTAGTGAATTAAGGTTTGTAAAGCAAATTCACATTGTTGCACTTCAAAATGATGTTAAGGAACTTATTTGGATTTTACAAAAAGATTATGTTGGAGAAATAGAATTGGTTGCGGTGAATATCGGTTCGGATTCAAAAGATATTTTTTCAGTTCAACAGTCAGAACAAGTTAATAATCAGTACAGTATACCTCAAAAATATCTATACGAACCCAATAATGCCATCATGAAGACGGGGAAATTTGATTCGGTTGCCCATCGGTTTCAATTAAACAAACTACATCAGCATACACAACTTTACACTTCGGATAATTTGATTTCTTTTCCAGGACGTTCATTTAAAATTGAAAAGGTTATTCCATTTAATAAATCAAATACAAAAACACACCTTCAAGGGCAGAAGGGTAACATTACAGTACGCAATTTTCCGATAAAAGTAGATGAAATTAGAAAAAGATGGAAAATAAAAGAAGGCGGCGAGCAATATTTTTTCTTTACTACAAATTTGTTAAATGAAAAAATTATATTAATTTGTAGCAAAACAAAATAGCTATGAAGATTTTTTTATCCTTATTATTGTTTGGAGGTATTTTTACAATGAATTTATCAGCACAGGAAAAAAAATGTAATATTGATTATGAAATCAAAAACGACTCTATTTGTTTTGTCAAAACCAAAGATCAGCTAATTTATAAAAAAGACTCAAACAGTATTTCATCTTCTGTATTTTTCTCCCTTATCAGCAAAGATGAAAATCCTTTTTTACATTTTCAGTTTTTTCAAAAAAGTCAAAATATTCTACCTATTAACTGTATTAATCACAAAAGTATAATAGCCTTAAAACTTCAAAATGGAAGGATCATAAACACCTACTATATAGGAGAGGAAAAATGCAGCAAACATACAGCTGATAGCGAAACTCAAAGTAATATTTATATTTTAGCTGCAAACTTTATCATTCAAAAAGAAGATTTATCCTATTTACAAGAATCTCCTGTAACTACTGTGCAAATCAGATTTACCAACACAACAGAACAAGAACAAATAACTCAAAAAGAATCTGATTCTGATACCACCGATAAAGAAACACTTCCTGCATATTTTTTTATTGACCATATTCCATGTATCGAAAAAGAGATACAGCAAGAGAAAAATACAGAAGCTGAAGAAATATAGTTTTTGAACATAAACATTCCAAAAAAACCTTAATTTCTTATACTATTGATAAATTCTTCCACATCACTGTCAAATGTTGGCTTTTGCAGCAATTCCAAAGCTAAATTGCACATTTTTTTAAAGTGAACCTTAGTATAACTTCTTCCAAAACTCATCTTGCAAAAATCACCTATAATGCCAAAAACTCCATTTATTTCTTCCTGTGATACTTCCTTTTTACCGGCATACCTACCCCTTAAAACAGCTGCTCCTACGTATGCACCTATTTCTACCACTAGTTTTGTATTTAAAATTTGTTTTTTATCTGCTAAATACATCAATTCGTCCAAATTGTGGTGAATCAGTGATTGTATATCCATAATTAAAGTTCAATTTATTGCAAATAAAAAGTAGAGTGAATTTTTTTTTAGTTTAGCTCACTTTATTTGTGATTATAATTCTATATTGTAAAGCTTCATCTTATTATATAATGTTTTTCTGTCTATACCTAATACTTGAGCAGCTTTTGTTTTATTAAATTTTACTTTTTCCAATGCAGTCCGAATAGCTTGCTCCTCATTCCGAGACGAAAATAATTTGAGATCTTCTTCATCTTTTATAGAAACCGATGTAGTTGTAGCTTTATCTGCTTTTGGAGCAAACATTTCTGAAGGCAAAACATCCTTTTGAATAACATTACCTTTTGCCAGCAATACAGAACGTTTAATTATATTTTTCATTTCACGCAAATTCCCCGGCCAGTCATACATCAAAAAGATACGTTCAACCTCATCCGAAAAAAACTCTATTTCTTTTTCAAGTTCTTCATTAGAAACTTTCAAAAAATACTTTGCAAACATCAAAATATCTTCTCCCCTATCCGCCAGTCTTGGGGCAACTATACCGAATTCATTTAATCTGTGATATAAATCTTCCCTAAATTCACCTTCTCTTACAGCTTTTGGCAAATCTTCGTTGGTAGCGGCAATAACTCTTATATTCACCTCTATTTCGTTGCTGCTTCCCACCGGCTTTACCTTGCGTTCTTGCAGAGCTCTTAGCAGCTGAACTTGAACTTCATAAGATAAGTTTCCTACTTCATCCAAAAATATAGTTCCTCCGTTAGCTGCCTCAAAATGACCTACTTTATCTGTTACTGCTCCGGTAAAAGAACCTTTAACATGACCAAAAAACTCACTTGATGCCAAATCTTTGGGAATAGCTCCGCAGTCAACGGCAATATAGGGTCTGTCTTTCCTTTTACTTTTTAAATGAATAGAATGGGCTATATTTTCTTTTCCTGTTCCACTGTCTCCAATAATCAGTACGGACATATTAGTAGGCGCCACCAAATCTATATATTCGTTAAGCTGTTTAGATGCTTTGCTGTTTCCTTTTACATATCCGTTGTTATCATTTAATGATGCCTTTTTAGAGCCTCTTTTTTCTGTAGAAGGTTCAATAACAACAGATGATTTTTTTTCCAATGCCTGCTTGATGGTCATTAGAATTTCATCCGGATTAATTGGTTTTGCCACATAATCAAATGCTCCTAACTTCATCGCATTTACAGCTGTTTTTATTTCTGTATAGCCGGTCATCAATATAACCTGAGCCGAGGGGCATTGTTTTTTAATGTATTTCAAAAGTTCTATACCATCACTATCGGGTAAGCGAACATCTGTTAAAACAATATCAAAACACTCCTTATTAATAGATTGCTGGGCTTCTGATGCTTTAAAAACATTGGTAACATTATATCCTTTTTTTGTTAAAAAAGTTTTCAACATTTCGCAAAATGGAACATCGTCATCTATAACCAGTACCTTGTAACTCATACAATCTTATTTTTATGCTAAGCAAATTTAGTATTTTATTACTTAGAAACCAATCCGCATAAAAATTAATCAGTTATATAAACAGCAAAAGGGAGCTTTGAGCCCCCTAATTGCCGGAAGATTTCTCTTCTTCACCTTACTAACGATCTAACCTGTTATCTTGACGATAACAAAAACTTTTTTACAAACACTTAATTTTCTTTTTCAAGCTTAGGTCAAAGTGCTTAACCTAATTTTTATAACACCTTACGCTTAGTATATAGGAAAAACCATGCCAAAAAACACAAACCTTACATCACAAAACACAAACACTTAATAATCAACATTATAATTTATTCATTAAAAAAAGAAAAAATATTTTTTTAATTGTCTCTACAAATTCCACAATCTCAATATGTGCAAAATATCCCCATTTATTAGAAAGGATACCCAATAGCGAAATTAAACATAAGATTATCTTTTCGCCATTCTCTGTCCCCGAATTTTATATCTTTCACCACCCAGCGTTCGCCACTATCATTATATGGTACGCGTAACGGAAAAGCAAAATCTAAACGCAAGACAAGAAAGGTTATGTCAAATCTTAAACCGGCACCTGCTCCAATCGCTATTTCTTTATAGAAATTCGCACTGATTTTACCACCAGGACGGTCTCCTACCTCGTTCAGGTTCCAAATATTTCCTGCATCGACAAACAACGCTCCGTGAACAATACTAAACAGCTTTTTCCGGTATTCCAGATTCATTTCCAATAACATATCTGCAGACTGATCCGGAATAAATTTTGAATTATAACTATTAGGGTCAAACACTCCCGGTCCTAATGTTCTAGCCCTAAAAGCTCTTATACTATTGCTTCCGCCAATATAAAATTGCTTTGTATAGGGTAAGTTTCTAGAATTGCCATAGGCAAATCCAACCCCTCCGTGAAAACGAGTAACTAATTGAGATGTTCTATTGAGCTTTAAATAATAACGAAAATCGTGTTCTGTTTTAATATATTGACTGAAAGGAACTCCTAAAACATTTTTTTCCTTTCCTTTATCCAAATTAGCTCCCATCAGCAAACCAGTAATATTTCCTGAAAAATCAAGCATTCCACGATAATAAAAGGTATGTTTTTTATATTGCTGCATGGTATTGGTAAAAGTATAAATATAGGTTGGTCCAAATATTAATTGTTTATCTAAAACTCGTTCTAACGACGGATTTCCCTCTGCATATTCTCTGTATAAATCAGTAACATTATCAGGGCTTACATAATTAACTTCAAACAAATTGAGTTGATGTTCTTTCCTAGCGTTCTCTTTCCATAAATAGCCCCAAGATGCCTTAAATGAGGTTAGCGAGTAGAGCTTGGTACGCTCCAGATATTCCATACCTACGGTTGCTTTGGTTTTTGGTACATAGGCACTGGAAGATTGGAATTCCCAAGGTGTTATTACTTTAGGCCACGTCAAACTCATTTCTGTTCCTATTTTAAATACGTTATATCCTTTATTACGGGATGACATTTGGAAATCAGCACCTCCATAAAGTGATGCCGAAAACAATTCCGCACCTTTAAAGGCATTTTTATGAAGCCAGTTAATATTTAACTCTGCTCCGTTATAACTGGCAGAATTGGTTTTGCCTAAAAGTTCCAGCCGGATTGCCTTAGGTTTATCTGGTGTAAGATAATAATATGCATCTAATTTATGATTCACGGAATCGGAAATAACAAATTGATTTTTCACAAATTTAAAAACGCCTAAACTCACTAACCTGTTTAGCGATAAATTATGATCATTTCTGTTATAAAGCTCGCCATGTTCCAAATAAATGGTTCTATCGTAAATAGATGGTTTGAATTTCTTTTTTAAATCTATGACTGAGAAATCTTTGTAAGAATAAGCAGAATCTTTTTGTCCCTCTAAATCAGTATCTGACAATTGATAATCAGAATAAATATAAATTTTATCAATGGTATATGGGCTTAAAGCCAGTTCCGGCGTCTTTTCTTTTACTTTTACAAATAAATCTACCTGATGATTACCTACAGTACTATCTACCTGTATTAATAAATCATTATCACTAAAAAAATAATAACCTTGATTTTTTAAATAATTATCGTAGCGAACCCGTTCATTTTTAATTGCGTCCAAACTATATGGTGTACCCTGTTTTAATCTTGTCCATCTGCCACCGCGTGCTATTAACTGCTGTACAGGCGTAGAATCGTTTAAAAAAGTAACTTGATTAATCAAATATTGTTTTCCCGGAGTTACTGCATATTTTACGCCTCTTTTTTGTTTTCCGTCATCTATGGAATCGGAAGAAACTTTGACCTGAAAATAACCATTATTTTCCATTCGGTTTGCCAGTATAGAACTGTTGTACTCCATATCTACCTGACTAAAAAGTACAGGAGGCTGTCCGAGTTTATTGCGCATCCATCTTCGGATACCGCTATCCTTTTCTTTATCTCCTGCCAGATTGTAAAAAAACAATTTAGGACGCATACCCAAAAATTTACTGTTGGGGATAGGACGTAAAAGCGGTTGAAGCTCTTCTTCCAAGGATGACTTTGTTTTTTTGCTCAGTTGTTCGCTCTCTATAGTTACTTCTCCTCTGGTGTAAAGAATTTCATCTTTCTCTAAATGGCGAGTACTGCTGCATGAAAACAACAAAAAAATCCATCCAACGGTGGCAATATTTAAAAGTTTATTTGTCCTGGTTACTTTCATCTTTTAATTGTTTTTTCAGTTGCTTCCTGTCTTTCGAACGCTCAAATAATTCCTTAAATTTTTCATAGCTCATTGTAATGACAAATCCCACTCCTGTTTCGATTATCTGTCCTTGCAAAGCAACTTCGTATTGATTTTTGCGATAAACCCGCATTACATATCTACCGTCTTTTGACAAGGCATATTCTAATTCTATGTCTCCCGCAATATTAGCTACCTGTTCATTTTCGCGCTGTGCTCCTTCTACTTCAAAACTACTACCTACGGTTACTTTTAGTCTGTCTGAAAACAGTCTTTTAGATACCGCCACATTCAAATCTGTACGATTTTCTCTTGTTCCGGTTGAAAAATCTTCAGAGGATTCTAAATTAAAATTAAGTTCTACACCCGAAATCAGATTGCTTGCCAAATTATTTAACTGATCAGATAACAATCGGCTTACACTTTGTCTTGCCATTGCTCCGGCACTCATTCCGCCTGCACTGCTTTCAAACGGATTTTCCCCAATAAACCGATTCAGCAAAAGCAAAGCAAAAACTTGTTTGTTTAATTCTGATTCGTTTGTTCTTAATTGCTCTAATTTGGTTTTAGTATTGGAAATTACATCTCCTGACACATTGCTGATACCATCTTTTAGCAAAACATCAAATGAGATTTCCGGCTTAAGCAGTTCTCCTTTCATTTTCAGCAAAGCCTGAAAAGGTATTTTTTGCTTGTACATGTTTTGCTGTGCCTGAGATAAATCGCCCAATTGCCCTTCCAACAAGTCAATTGGAGCAGTTTTTATTTCGTAAACCGCCGTCAGATCCAGATTGGCAGAAGTTGGTTCTCCTGTCCAGATGATAGAGCTACCTGGTTGCACCACAAATTTTCGCTTTATAAAATTAAAAGATAAATCATAGGAACCATCTGTAAACTCATATCGTCCCGTTAGCGTAACTTTTCCTGACGGATCAATACCTCCAACTAAATCTGCATCACCTTTAATCGTTATTTTATCTCCGCTGGATTTATCCATAATCATATTAAAAGTTGCCTCTTTATCTACGTTTATAGCCAAAGAAACATCTAATCCTTGCAGTGCTGACTTATTGAAATCGTCTTCGTACTTTCTCCTTTCTGCTTCACGCAGGCTTTCTTCGTCAATAAATTCCACAATTCCTTCCCGATCTGCTATAGAAGGATCTTCCTGAGGCAGAACAATAGTAAAGTTCGTTTTTTCTCCTATTCCTATTCCTCCGGTAACAACAGGCTTATTGAGATCTCCTTTTATATTTAAATTAGTGTCAAATATAAGTGTGCCATAATACATATCATTATCTTTTTCTGTAGAATTTATAGCTTTAAAATCTAAAGCTTTGATGCTTAGATTGAAAGCATAATCACGATATGTTTTTGTAAGTACCTGTCCGTCAATAACCAATAAATTCCCATCACTATCTGTAATGCTGAATTTATCCAGTTCTATTCCTCTTTCTGTAAATGATATTTTTTCATTTATATTTTTAAAGTCCGCATTGACCGGATTAACATGAACTCCAATATCATTAAAATCAAAACTTCCTAAAATTTTGGGTTCTGTAAACTTTCCGCCAATATTTATTGTTCCTGAAAAATACCCCTGAGCATCGGAAATATTGCCTTTAGTAAAACTTTCAAGAGCTTTCATCTGCAGTTTTTCCAAATCAAGTTTAAGGTACATTTTTTGTTCATCTGCATCAACAAATCCTTTTAACTCCATCTTATTTTCGCCTCCTTCAAGAATGACATCTGCTAAAAACTGACTTTGCGTTTTATTTTTAACTCCGACATGTAAATTGCCCAGCGGAATTTCCATAACATGAAGCTTACTGATATCTAAATCAGATACAAATCGGAAGTCGGTTGTCAAATCCTTTAAAAAAATATCTCCATCTATAAAACCTCCTGCTAAAACTTTATCTTTCTGAACAATTTGAGTGAGCAATTCAATATCGAAATTCTGAAATTCAATTTTAAGCGGACTGTTTGCCAACTCTTGTTCAGAGTTTATTTTTAAAAAACTATTTTTATAAGTCAGATCAAAGTTTTTGGCATAAAAACCTCCCTCTGTCAGTACAATAGCATTTTCAGGATTTATATTCCACAGATTGTAATCCAGCATAAACCCATTTTGATTTAAACTGATTTCAAAACTATTATTTACTGCGCGTATCTTTCCTGCTACAACATACCACAGAGCTTCTTGCTTATCTTTCAAATTTAAATCATACGTAATTGTGTTTCCTTTGATGTCTCCGTTTAAATTTGCTCTGTCTAACGCTATGGATGCATTGGCTATTTTATCTATTCCTACGTCATAATATAACGCATTTTGATTGGGTTTGAGACTTAGTTTTATATTATTAATCTCATTTTCTCCATATTTTAATAAAGGAACTTTTCCTTCAAGGCTAATCCAATTTGTTGATAGTTTATAGCTCCCAGAAAGATTTACAGGCTGAATTTCTTTGAGATCAGGCAATACCTCGTGAAGAATTTCTTCGTCATTAATATTTAATTGATATGAAAAAAATTGATCGCGGTTTATGCCTTCCGTTTGCTCCTCCTCCTTTGTTATGTCTTTTTCACTTTGTTCTGCACCAAAGTCAAAATAGTTTTTAATCGTATGCGTTAGTGATTCTCCTAATTTTGTAAGCTGATAATCTCCTTCCATTTCAAAACTAACGACCTGCGAATCAATTGTCATTTTTCTAAAATTTTGAGAAGCCTCTGCTTCAAAAACAATTGGCTTTAAAGTGTATTGTTTATCTCCAAAATCTATAAAAAAGTCATTTACAAACGTTTTTCCCGCCAAACTATCAGGGAGGATATTATTCATATCTGCCTCTATTTTTCCTGCCATACGCAGGTGTTGGTCTGTCAGATGAAGGTTGTATAAATCTATATTTGACAAATCTGCCAGCATCTTCAAACTCAGATTTTGAGTTGTCCAGATGCCGTTTGCCTGAATATCAAACTCAAGGTTCGAATCTTTATTTTGGGTTTTTACCTGATAAACACCCTTTTCTATTACGCCGTCAATATTGAGATCATGGTAAAAATATCCGTTAAATTCTGCCTGTTCGATTGCTAAATTAGCAGAGGCAGTTGCTTTTTCCGGCTCAAAACTATTTCCGGAAACATGTGCAGACAAAGAAATCTTACCGATAGAATCATTTTTAATAAGCCTACCTACATTCAGATTTTTAATTTCAGCATCCAATTTGTATTTTTCATGCCCTTTATTCCGCAAATCCAAATCTGCATTTAATTTAGTATTTCCTAAACTTGTTTTTAGATTCAAATCCGTTTCAAAGGCTTTTGTAGTGCCTTTAAAATATCCTTGTAACGACAAAAGCGCAGGGATTTCTAGAGTATTGGGAACTGTATTTGCGGGTACAATGGTTAAAATATCCTTTGCTGTGGTCTGAAAATCTTTGACCTGCATATTGTAATAGGCTTTTTCTACTTCAGGCAATCCTTTAATTTTTCCGCTGACATTGACAAAAGTAGACTGCAATCCTTTTACAAAAAATTTATCGATGTTTAAATCACTTAGCAATCCTTTTGCCTGAATTTCTAAATTCAATTGTTCACTTTCCATCGATTTTAATCCCGCCTGCCCCAACTGGTCTGGTAATAAAATATCAACATCTTTTAGTCCTATATAAGAATCCGATACTGAAACATCCAGTGATAAATCTTTGAGATTTTTAGTTATTTTTCCAGCATCTGCATAGTTTAAGACGATGTTGGATTTTAATTTAGTGTTTGCTGTTTCTAAATAAAAATCTTTTACAAATGAAGTTTGCTGTCCGTATAAAAAATAAGTTTTAAATTCTTTTATTTCCAATCCGCTTTTTTCTGCAAAAGACAGTTTTTTAAGGTTTCCTGTAATACCAGATTCTGAAAATTGAAAATCTTTTAGTTTAAACTCTAAATTACTCAAAGCAACATGATTAGGGTCTATCCCTTTTATTACAGGTATTTCGTTATCATTGTCATACTGCAAATCAATTTTGGCTAAATCCAAATTCTTAACAGCCAATTTCCACGTTTTTTTTGGTTCGTTTATTACAGGTTCGATTTCAACTGTTTCTGCTTCCTCTTGATTTTTAACTTCTTGATTTTTTAACAAGCGAACAATCGTTTGAAATTTATCCAACTTAATTTCGTCGATTTCAATTTCCTGATTTTGTAAATCAATACGGTCAAAATCTGTTGTAAAGCTCCCTAAATTCAGAGCTGCAATCAACTTCTCCACTTCATCCTGATAATAAAGATTTATACTTTTAAATTCAATATTTCCAAGACTGATCTGGGGTTTTACCTGTTCTTCTTCTACACCATCCTGTTTTTTTTCAACATCTTCAATAACGAAAGAAGGCTTTTTGAGATAGTCTAAATCCACTCCTT
Organism: Myroides indicus; assembly: GCF_004364575.1. Taxonomy (GTDB): domain Bacteria; phylum Bacteroidota; class Bacteroidia; order Flavobacteriales; family Flavobacteriaceae; genus Flavobacterium; species Flavobacterium indicum_A. The sequence continues at coordinate 37,103 of NZ_SOAG01000018.1, forward strand.
CTAAATTTATTTTTGGGATAGAAAACTTCATCTGTTCCAAATCAAAGTCTTTAAAGCGCGTGATAAACCGATTGAGTTTTAATTGTACAAAATTGCCCTGATATTCGTCAGCTAAATTTAAATCGATATTTTTTAAACTGATTTGCCCTACCTGAATAATCATAGGACTGCTTTCCTTTTCCTGTTCTTCTTCGGATGCAAAAGCTTCTGTAATAAAATCAAAATTAAATCGCTGCAATGAATCGCGTTTTACAGTAGCTTTGAGTCCGTCCAGCTCAATCTCATCTACCGAAACAGTATTATTTAAAAGCTTCAGCAAACTTATATTAACTCCGAGATATTGTGTATAAAGCAACGTATCCCTTTCTTGTGATTCCACGTATAATCCTTTTACAACAATTTTTTTTGGAAAAGCTATTTCTATGCGGTCTAAACTAACGGGCGTATCAATTTTTTCTCGAACATACGACAGTGCCACATCTTTGATTTTATTTTGTATATACGGAATCTGAATAGCTACAATAATACAAATCAACAAAACGATGACAGATAAAAGCATCCAGCCTAATACTTTAAGTGTTTTAAAAATTATTCTTTTCAATGTGTACAATTTTATTCAAAAGTAGCAAAAAGCACACCATTTAGAAAAGTAATTTGTATTATAAAAACAAAAAAAATCCCCTTAGCGGTAAGGAGATGTACAATCTTTTTAACTCAGAAAAAATGGCAAGCTACCTACATCGCACCGCTACAACCACATACCTTTGCTGCGTTCCCACCCTGGAGGATTCTGCAGGAGCTGGTCGTGTAGGACTTGCCAGTGCAAATATACAACCATTTTATATTTTTACAAGTATTTTATCTATTTCGATTAGATTTGTATATTGTAATCAAAATTTACTTTAAAATGAAAAAATATAACTTACTAATTGCCTTATCATTAGGAATAGCTTTTACAAGTTGTGACAATCAAAAAAACTTAGAAAAAAATGTACTTTCTATAAACACAAGTCAGCTTAAGCAACTTTATAAAGGCAATGAGTCTTTAAAATTAAACCTGGAGCTTGCCCAAAATACCACAATAGATTCTGTATCTTACTATTTAAACGATAAAAAAATAGGCACAGTAACCAGCAATAAAATATTAGAATACAATTTGAGCAAAGAAAAATACGGCAAAGTTCAAATTAAGGGAATAGCTTACGCCAGTGGCAACAACAAGGAAGTAATCAGCAATATTGAAATAGTTTCGCCCATGGTTCCCAAATTTTTAAAATATAAACTTCTCAATACTTTCCCACACGATCAGGAGGCATATACTCAAGGATTAGAGTTTTATAACGGAATTTTGTATGAGAGTACAGGTAATGGAGAGGGAGGTTTCACAACAACAACCGGAAGAGGAACAGGTAAAAAAGGTATTTCGAGCGTTAGACAAATCAATTACAAAACAGGAGAAATCCTGAAAATACACAAACTACCTATGGAAATTTTTGGTGAAGGATGTACTATCCTCAACGATAAACTGTACCAGCTCACCTATCTCAATAATGAAGGATATATTTATAATCCGGAAACACTGGAAAAAGAAAAAACGTTTAAATATTTTAAAAATATGCAGGGCTGGGGATTGTGCAACGACGGGGAATCTCTTTATATGACTGACGGCAGCGAAAAAATTTACAAGGTTGATCCTAAAAATTTTAAAGAACTCGATTATATCAACGTTTACACCAATAACGGTCCTATTGGCAATGTAAATGAATTGGAATGGGTAAACGGAAAAATATATGCTAATGTATATGGTGAAAACGCCATGGCTATTATCGATCCGAAAACAGGTGCTGTAGAAGCCGCCATTGATTTTTCGGATCTGCTCCACAAAACCACTTACCACGAAGATCGTGATGTTTTTAATGGAATAGCCTATAATCCTGCTACAAAAACATTTTTTGTTACCGGAAAAAACTGGGATAAAATGTTTGAGGTCGAAATTGTTGAAGAATAAAATAATTATTTCAAAACATATAACGAGAAGCTCCTGATTGTTAATAATCAGGAACTTCTTATTAATTACTCATACAAGCTTACGCCGTTTACATCTGTTGTTAATACGTCGGACATATAATCAAAAAAAGGACGCATAGCGATAAAAGTTTTTATTGCTTCTTCTAAAAAAAGAGGTTTCAACACTTCTTCATCCGTAAAGGAACGCATCACTAAAAATTGCTTTTTTCGAAGCAAATCAATTGCAGGATGTTCTTTGTCAAATCCTTTGGGAGCTGTTTTTAACTCTTCTCCATTTAACGCACCAAAATATTGTATAAACTTTTCATCTTGGATTATTGCTCTCAGTTCGCTGTCGTCCATTGCTATTTCTTTCCGGATACGGAGCAGATCTTCTTTATTAGGCTCCCAAAAGCCACCGCCTACAAAACAGCTTCCCGATTCAATATTGATATAATAACCGCCTCTGAGTAAGGGTTTGGTTCTTCCTAAATGCAGTCCAAAATACGTTTTATAAGGCGTCTTGTCTTTTGAAAAACGTACATCTCTGTATATGCGATGAACGTGAAATAACTCTAAATTATCATATTGCTGCATTGCATCGTATATTTCTTTAAAAAAGCTTTTTACGTCTGCAAAAATTCCGTCAAAATAAGGTTTATTTTCGGTAAACCACGGTTTGTTATTATTTTGACCTAATTGTATTAAAAAATCTAAATGTTCTTTTTGTAACTTTTTCATAACAACTCTTTTATTCTTGTCCAATTTTCTATTTTTTCCTTTACACTCATTCTCGCATTGACTCCACTGGGCGAAGGCATCGTCATATAAGTAATTCCCGAAATATCTCCGTGATATTTTTTGAAGTATTGCTCTGCTTTCTGACTTGAAAAAACGATACATTTTATATTTGGAAAACCTACCAGCAAGCCCCTTATATCATTAGGCGTTTCCAATTTAATACTACTATCTAAACTCCCTTCTCTTTCACAAGAACTCAATACATCCCATACAGCTATCTGATATTTATAAAGCAGTGCTTTACGCACTTTGTAATTTGTAGAAAATTGTTCTTCAAAAATTGCAAACATAATCTGCCAAAAAACGTTTTGTTTATTGCCGTAATACTCTTGATATTCCAAAGACTTTACACTGGGCATCGTTCCTAAGATTAATATTTTTGAGTCATTGTTTACAATAGGAGCGAATGAAGATATGCGCAACGGATTTGTCATAGCTATAAAGGTAGTCAGATTTGACTGCTTTTACAAATAATTCCTCCCCCATAAAACAAAAAAGACTGTCTTCTCAGACAGTCTTTTAAAAACTATAGTGTTTGAAGCACCTCTATTAATACATCAATATCCTGTTCCGTATTTTCATGACTAAACGATAACCTTAAGCTTGGCTTTTTCAGATCTTCTTCGCTTAAAAATTGTGAAAGAACATGAGATGGTTTCTGACTTCCGGATTGACAAGCACTGCCTCTTGATACAGCTATGCCTTTCATATCTAGCTGAAAAAGCATCATTGCTGCTTTTTCTTCAGACACCGGCAATAATATATTTAAAATATTGTAAAAACCACACCCATTCCCGTTAAAATGAATATCCGGATAAACTTCTGCCAGCCTCTTTTTACAATAATCTTTTATACCCGCAATGTATTTTTGTTCTGTTTCCAGTAATTCATATGCCATTTCCAAAGCTTTTGCCATACCAACAACCTGATGAACGCCCTCGGTTCCTGCTCTCAAGCCTTTTTCTTGTTCCCCTCCAAAAATAACTGGCTTCAATACATTCTTTTTTCTTATAAAAGCAAATCCTATGCCTTTTGGGCCATGAAATTTATGGGCACTCGCCACAATAAAATCTATAGGAAGCTCCGACAAATCTATTCTTGTTTTTCCAACCGACTGAACGGTATCGCAATGAAAAAGTACATTATGCTCCTTGCAAAGACTAGCAACTCTTTTTAAATCCAACTCCGTTCCTACTTCATTATTCACATGCATTAAGCTTACTAAAGTAGTTTTTTCCTCATCTTTTACTAAATTTTCCAGTTGTTCGTAGTCAATTTCACTCGACGGCAAAATAGAAAGATATATCACTTCAATACCAAACTCATCTTTTAGCTGTTTTATAGTGTTCAAAACGGCATGGTGCTCTAATTTAGATGTAATAATGCGTTTTACTCCCAAATCGCGAACAGCAGAACGCAGAATCCAGTTATTTGCCTCTGTCCCACAAGAAGTAAATATAATTTCTGACGAAGCAGCATTAAATTGTTTGGCAATTACTTTTCTCGCATTTTCAATCAAAGCTTTGGCATGCCTTCCGATTGCATAAGTAGATGAGGGATTTCCGTAATGTTCTTTTAACACTTTTACCATCTCGTCGATAACCTCCGGACGCACTGAAGTAGTCGCGGCATTATCCAAATATACTTGTTTCATTTTTCTATATTTATTCTTCTAAAAAACAGCATTCTACTAAGCGTAAAACACTAAAATTAAAATACTTTTGAGTACCGAATGCAAATGTAATAAAACTCAACTTATAACTATAAAACCCAATCTGTTTTTTTATGTCAATTGGTCAACGGCAATATTTTGCTCTTTCAGCACTTTTTTAGCAATAATTCCAAAAAGCAAGAGATAGGCAAAACAAAATACGCCGACAATATACGATTGATGCACACCTAAAATGTCTGCTATTTTCCCTTGAATCGGTGGAATTATTCCACCCCCTAAAATCATCATAATTAAAAAAGAAGAACCTTGTGCTGTATACTTGCCAAGTCCCATAATAGCGATATTAAAAATAGCCGGCCATAAAACGCTACACGCCAATCCGCCTGCTAAAAATGCATAAATGGCTACTATTCCGGTTGAAAATAAACCAAACAACATTGCCAATACACCGAATAAACTAAATACAATCATCGTTTTAGCCGATTTATCTTGGCTCCAGAAGGACATTATAATTTGCAAAACCACACAAATAGAATAATAGTATAAAGGTTTTACATCATTGCCAGCCAAAATATTGGCTCCGATTACAAAACCATATGCCAAAAACGGAACTGTAATTAATGCTGTTATACGCTGCTTTTGAGACATTTTAAAAACACTGACCGCACCTGCCCATCTGCCTATCATTAAGCTGCCCCAGTACATCGAAATATAGGGAGCTATCTCTGCTGATTGTAACGAGTCAAACTCTTCCAATCTCAGCAACTCTCCTAAATTACTTCCGATTCCGACTTCAACGCCGACATAAGCAAAAATAGCAAACATACCCAAAAGTAACTGAGGATATTGCATAGCTCCCCAACCTGCTTTATTTTTTCTGCTTTTGATATAAGCATATCCTATACTGCCTGCAATGATAATTAATGCTACAGACAGCAACAGAATTCGCTTGTTTTCGAGCGGTTTTTTTAATTCGTTTATCTGGTTTTCCAAATTTTGCATCTCAAATTGCAAATCCGATACTTTGTTTTTCGACAATTCTTGCTTCTGCTGAGTCAGAATTTCTATTTTATGGTTTTCTACGCTGTTGTATGTGCCAAAAACCGGAATAAAAATTACTATCAAAAGAATAGTCATCGATAATAACAGGCGAATTGCTTTTTGGGCAGGTTCTATAATTTCCGTATTTTTTCCGGAGGGTATTTTTTTTGAAAAGAAAAACAGACTGGCAGCCATAATAAATAAACCCCCGATTATCGCATACAAGCCTATCATTTTATCTAAATTCAGATGCTGGATCTGATCATCTGTGAGTGATTGTGTGGTTCCAAACAAAGCAAAAGCCATCAGTAGCGGACCAATCGTTGCACCTAAAGAGTTGACTCCTCCAACCAAACTTACCCGACTGGTTCCCGTTTTGGGGTTTCCCAATGCGATTGCCAGCGGATTTGCAGCAATCTGCTGTAATGAGAATCCTAACGCTACAATAAAAAGCCCTATTAAGAGGGCTGTATAGCCACTTGTTTTTACTGCTAAAATCATAGCCCCTGCTCCTAAAGCCGAAAATAATAATCCGTAAACAATCGAATTTTTAAAACCCCATTTTGTAACCAAATCTCTCCTTTTTAAGCTGCTCCAAATAAAAAGGATAAGAGCTCCAAAATAATATGCGCTATAAAATGAGAAATCAATCAGCTGCGACTGAAACTGATCTAAATGAAAAAAGGCTTTGCAAAAAGGAATAAAAATACTGTTTCCTGCGGCAAAAAATCCCCAAAAGAAATACACAACTACCAAAGTATATAATGCGGGATAATTATTTTTTACGGCTGTTTGATTCATGCTTTTAGTACGATATTAAACTTTCTTTAACTTTTCAAAGATACTTAAATATGTATTTAAATAGTGTGGGACATGTTTTTGTGAGAAGAAAAAACTATTTTTGTGCGTAAAACAATTCTTACGGATTATGAAAAAGATTGTAGCTTTTGCCTGTATCGGGTTTTCTATATTACTGAGTTCTTGCAATGACGGTGAAATGGTTTATAAAGACATCGATTTTAGCGGAGTAACTTCTGTTAGCCGATGCAGTAATACTGGAGCAGAAAAAGTTTTTTACAAATTAAAACAAGACGAAGCGCTCATTTTGATTGTTGATGCCGATAACCTTATGCGGGACGAAAGCAAACAAGCCGTTAATGTTGAAATTGACGGAACCAATACTTCGCTTGAATACAGAAAATACGACGATAAAGTAAGCAATACTTCTATCTGTAATGTTCCTGCACCCGCTTTTCCGAATGCCGTACAGCAAATTCCCGCATCGCCAGGAGCATCTTTAACTATAAGAAGAGATATCGCAATGGTAAACAACGAAAGCGAAGATCCTTTAGGCAATAATTCTGTGTCACTTACCTATCAGTATACTTTTTTACTGGAAAACATCAACTTTCAGGAAGGTGAGACTAACATAAAGTACGATCGTATGCTTTTTGGCACAAATAATTATGCAAGCCGTTCATTAGCCTTTAAATTCATCAACAGCGACGCCACTTTAAAAGAAGTAAATTTATGCAATAATACACTTATTTCATTAGCTGATAAAGAAGCTATGCTTTTATCTGTTTTGGAGGGAGATTTACCCAATGATGCAACGGATACACCAAAAATTATCCCTTTAAATGAAGAACGAAAACTAATATTCAGACAATACAAAAGAACAGGCATTAACCTTATTAATGTTTGTGAAAACGAAGGAGATATTCCGGGAACTTCTGAAGGAAATATCAATCATTTGGAAGAATTATGGACTTCTACCGAAGGAGAAGTAGAAATAGCCAGCAGATGGACCAATCCCGGAGAAGGTCTTGAACCCAAATTAGTACATACAGTTAACCTTAAAAATGTAGTTTTTACTAAACAACAATATGAACAATTAACGTTTAAAAAAACGAATATTGCCTTTGGCGAATATAAACCCGAAGAGTAATATTTTTATACATATAAAAAAAGCTTCCCTTGAAATTTAAATTTCAAGGGAAGCTTTTTTTATGCATTGTGCGGATATATCTTCAATATTTTAGAACAATGATCTCTTATTTCTGAAACCAATTCGGGATGTTCGTTTAACTTTAACCCAAATGAAGGTATCATTTCTTTTAACTTTGTTTGCCATTCTTCACTGTTGTACTCCTTCGGGAAACACTGTCTGATTAACTTTAGCATAATGCTCACGGTAGTTGAAGCTCCCGGTGAAGCTCCTAAGAGAACTGCCAGACTTCCGTCTGCTGCATTTACTACCTCAGTTCCAAAAGCCAATTCAGCTTTGCCAGCTTTGTTGCGCTTCATAATTTGAACGCGCTGACCAGCAATTTCTAAACGCCAATCTTCTTTTTTAGCATCTGGAAAATATTCTTTTAAAGCGGCTATTTTTTTATCTTGTGAGGCCAAGACTTCGGATATTAAATATTTGGTTAAATCAATATTATCTAAACCTGCTCCTATCATTGTTCCTATGTTTCCGAAAGAAATAGAACTAAACAAATCCCAATAAGATCCTGTTTTTAAAAATTTAGTAGAAAACCCTGCATAAGGCCCAAAGAGCAATGATTTTTTTCCGTTAATATAACGTGTATCTAAATGCGGAACCGACATCGGCGGTGCTCCTACTGATGCCTTCCCATACACTTTTGCAAAATGCTGCTCTGCCAATTTTTCGTCTTCACAAACGAGCCATTGTCCTGAAACCGGAAAACCTCCGTAAGTTTTCCCTTCCGGAATTCCGGATTTTTCTAACAAAATGATAGACGCACCACCAGCACCAATAAAAACAAAGTTAGAAGTTATGATGCGTTTGCCTCCTGTTTTCAGGTCTTTGGTAAAAATTTGCCATCTTCCGTCTTTCATTTGTTTTAAATCATAAACTTCAGTTTCTAAAGTCATGTTAATTTCGCTCTCTGATTTTAAATAAGCAAACATCTGTCGGGTTAAATCTCCAAAATTCACATCTGTTCCTAAAGGCATATAGGTAGCTGCAAACTTATTGTCAATTTTCCTGTTATTCATTAACAGCGGCGCCCATTCTTTTATTTTTTCCACATCGTCAGAAAATTCCATTCCCTGAAACAAAGAATACTTTAACAGTTCTTGGTAGCGTTTCTTTAAAAAATCAACATTTTCTTTTCCCCACACAAAACTCATATGAGGAACGCTATTAATAAAGTCATTGGGATTCTTTAATATACTTTTATTTACCAGATAAGACCAAAACTGCCTCGAGACCTCAAATTGTTCTACAATATTAATTGCCTTACTTGCATCAATTGTACCATCACTTTTTTCAGGCGTATAATTTAATTCACAAAACGCAGAGTGTCCTGTTCCGGCATTGTTCATTGCTTCAGAACTTTCAGCAGCCACACTGTCAAGACGCTCAACAATCTCAATTCTTAAATGCGGTTTTAGCTCTTTTAGTAACACACCGAGCGTTGCACTCATAATTCCTGCTCCTACTAAAACAACATCAGTCTCTGATCTTTGTATATTTGACATTATATCGTGTTTATTTTATTGCAAAATTAATTTATCTTTGAGTTAATATAGGTTTATTATCTAAAATTTTATGACCTAACTGCTTTACTTTTGATTCAAATAGTCCTGCAGAATAATAGTAGCTGCTATTTCATCAATTAAGGCTTTATTTTGTCGCTGTTTCTTTTTTAGACCGCTGTCTATCATACTCTGAAAAGCTATTTTTGAAGTAAACCGCTCATCTACTTTTTTAACAATAATATCAGGAAATTCTTTGCGAAATTTCTCTAAAAACTGTTCAATTAACGGCACTACTTCCGATGGCTCATTATTCAGCCTTTTGGGGTCTCCTACGATTACCGTTTCAACTTTTTCCTTCGCAAAATAATCTTTTAAAAAAGGCATCAGGTTATGTGTTTCAACAGTTGTTAAACCGGAAGCTATAATCTGAAATTCATCGGTGACAGCAATTCCTGTTCGTTTTTTCCCAAAGTCTATAGAAAGCAGCCTTGCCATATTCTGATTCGGTTAGTAGACAAATGTTCCGTATTCGGAAATTATCGTCAATTGTTTTTTGTCTGCTGCTTCTACTCTTCCTATTATTTGTGCGTTTACGTTAAACGATTTTGAAATAGCAACAAGGTCGTCCGCAATTTCCGGACTAACATATAATTCCATGCGATGTCCGCAGTTAAAAACCTGATACATTTCTTTCCAATCTGTTTTAGATTGCTCCTGAATTAATTTGAACAAAGGCGGAATAGGAAATAAATTGTCTTTTACGACATGCAGATCATCTATAAAATGTAAAATTTTAGTTTGCGCTCCTCCGCTGCAATGCACCATACCATGGATATTATCTGAATTATATTTATTGAGGATAGCTTTTATAATCGGAGCATAAGTTCTGGTTGGCGATAGAACCAGTTTTCCGGCATCTACAGGCGAATTTTCAACCTCATCAGTCAAATTCATTTTTCCTGAATACACCAATTCTTCAGGCACAGATAAGTCGTAACTTTCCGGATATTTCGCAGCTAAAGAATGATTAAAAACATCGTGACGAGCAGATGTTAAACCATTGCTTCCCATCCCACCGTTATAGTTTTTTTCATAGATTGCCTGTCCAAATGATTCTAACCCTACAATTACATCTCCGGCTTTAATATTGGCATTATCAATTACATCGCTACGTTTCATGCGTGCTGTTACCGTAGAATCTACAATAATAGTTCGTACTAAATCACCTACATCAGCTGTTTCTCCTCCTGTGGAATGAATAGTAACGCCGAATTCCTTCAATTCATCTATCAGTTCTTCTGTTCCGTTGATAATAGCCGAAATAACTTCGCCCGGAACCAAGTTTTTATTTCTTCCGATCGTACTTGACAACATAATATTATCCGTAGCTCCCACGCATAACAAATCGTCAATATTCATAATCAACGCATCCTGAGCAATTCCTTTCCAAACCGATAAGTCTCCTGTTTCTTTCCAATACATATAGGCTAATGATGATTTTGTACCTGCGCCATCGGCATGCATTATCAAACAATACTTTTCATCGCCTGTTAAATAATCCGGAATAATTTTACAAAAAGCTTTTGGATACAATCCTTTATCTATATTTTTGATTGCATTGTGCACATCTTCTTTTTCTGCAGAAACTCCTCGCTGTGCATATCGGTTATTCAAATTCATAAGTAGCGTTGTTATTTCTGCAAATTTAATGCTTATGTTTTTGTAAAACAATCAAATCTTCTATAACATTTGATATTTTATAAAGCAGAGACTTACAACACATTATAATACCTTAAATCCTATCTGTCAAATAATTGTAATCTTTTAACACAACTTCTATAAATTCTAATTCCGAGGAGCCCTGCTTTTGCACCCCCATAACTTTCTGAATTTTGTCTGATAATTTATTTAGTAAAACATAATCTCTGCTGTGTCTGAAGTTTTGCAGAACCTCTTTAATAATGCGGACATCATTATCGCTTAATGTTAAAACCTGTGGATAAACAGGCTTGTACTCTTGTTCCACCTCCTGAAATATAGTAGCAGATAAAGCTACTTTCCCTTTGGTGGAAATCACTGCCGTACCTGCCAGCATATCCCCTAAACGCTGATTTTTTTCAGAAAAAATCATTGCAATCACTCCTATCAGTGCACCACTTATTCCCAAATCGATAATTCTCATAATCCATCGTGTAAAATAATCTACTACAGAAGCCTGGTATCCGTCAATTTTAATCACTTTTATGCCCAAAATTTTTTTACCCGGAGTACAGCCTTGCAAGATAGATTCAAAAATAAAAGAATAAAAAATAACTGGCGACATACAAATCAATATAAAAGCTACCTGAGACCAGTTATCCTCAAATCCCGTGTGAAGCTGTAGTGCAACTACAACATACCAAACAATAATTGCATACAATGCCTTGAAAATAAAATCGAGCAAACTGGCAAGTATGCGCTCTCCTAAAGATGTGTTTTTAAAATCAATTTTAATGTTTTGTGTTGTATTTATTGTTAATTTAGCCATAAAATATATTTTTACTCCATCAATGAGAGAAATAGCTTTTATAAAACAAAATAAAAATCAATGGTTGGAATACGAAAAAACTATTTATTCGAATGCTTTTCAGCAACCTGATTATTTAGCGGATATGTATCTTCAAATTATGAATGATTTGTCTTACGCTCAAACTTTTTATCCAAAAAGTAAAGTTACACAATATCTTAATAATTTGGCAGAACAAACATATCAAAAAATTTACAAAACCAAACGCATTGAACAAAACAGAATTATTCATTTTTTTAAAACTGATATTCCCCTAACGGTATATGAATACAGAAGTTATTTAAAATTTACTGTTTTGCTCTTTTTGCTGATTGTTGGTATTGGTGTTGTTTCTTCTCATTACGATTTAAATTTCATCCGTTTGATATTAGGCGATTTTTATGTAAATCAAACCTTAGAAAATATTAAGCAAGACGATCCTATGGCAATTTACCAATCAGGAAGCAACTGGGGGAGTTTTATAGGAATTACTTTTAACAATTTATATGTAGGACTTCGCTTTTTTCTATACGGTATCTTTGCAGGATTAGGTACTCTTGTTTTTTTGCTTTACAACGGTATTATGCTTGGATCCTTTCAATATTTATTTATTCAGGAAAATGTATTCATGGATAGTTTTAGAGGAATATGGCTGCACGGAGCAATGGAAATCACCGGAATGGTAGTGGAAGCTTTTGCCGGTTTTATACTGGGAGGCAGTATTTTATTTCCCAAAACGTTTTCAAGACTAAATTCCTTTAAAACAGGTTTCAAAAATGGTTTGAAAATATACATAGCCACTATTCCTTTTACTATTTTTGCAGGATTCATTGAAGGTTTTATTACCCGATATACTAAAATAATGCCCGATATTTTAAATTACATTATTATATTCGGGACGCTGTTTATCATTGTTTACTACTTTTTTATTTATCCTAAAAAAGTATACATTAAACTGAACAAATCATAAAAAAACATGTTTACTTTATTTAAAAAAAGAACTTTTAGCGATTATATAAGTGATACTTTCACGTTTTTAAAACTGGAAAGAAAACCTTTTTTCAAAAACTTTTTATCCTTATGCGGCCCTCTGCTTTTAGGTTTAGTCGTATGCGTGTATTTTTTGACAGATATATTTTTTCATGCTATTCAAAGTAGTAATAATGATGCTATTGACGATTTTATTACCAGCAATGTTCTTTTAGGAGTTCTTTTAGGTCTGATTACATTTGTTTTATTCATTATTATCAGCGTTATCTCATATGCTTATCCCGTATTTTATTTAAAGAGAATGAGTGAAAAAAAAGAAGATTATCAAACATTACCTCCATTAAAACTACTTATCAAAAAAAGCTTTGGAAGGCTCTTTGTATTTGGTTTGGGAACCCTCTTTTTAATTACCCCCTTGATTTTAATAGCATTTAGTATTTCGGCTGTACTCATCTTTTTACTGGTCGGCATTCCTTTGCTTATTATTCTTTTTCCTGCTACAGCCTCGTGGATATCTGTTGCCTTTTTTGAATACACTACCAATAACACCGGATTTTTCGCAGCTTATTCTGTTTCTTTTAATATAATCAAACAAAATTTTTGGGTTATCATAGGCAATACTTTTGTTTTTCAGCTTATTATCCAGATTATTACTTCAGTATTTACGCTGTTTCCACAAATGTTTTTTTATGGTGGATTACTTACTTCAACCTCAAGTACAGCAGATCTGGAACAAACTTTGGCTTTTAAACTATTTGTCATTGCCATTATGGTAATTTCTATTATTGTTTCTGTAATAATCAATGTTGTTCTTCTAATCAATCAAGGATTAATTTACTATAGCGCCAGAGAACACAAAGAAAACAATCAATCGCATTTTGATATTGAAAGTATAGGCATGCACAATGATTAAAAGGTATTTTTATTTCTCGGGATTATTTTTGTGCATCGGCTTTATCCATGCTCAAAGCAATACTATAGACTCACTTAACCAGACGGTACCCGAGCTCGTAGAAATCGAACCTGTTGAGGAAGACCAAAACGTTCTACCTTATACACTTGACAATAATCCTGAAGTTAAGCCCAAGAAATTCAAGAAAGATTTTAAAAAACAATACCTGTCTTCTGAAAAGTTTGACTATGACAAAAACATTCAACCCGATGGATTTTGGCAAAGGTTTAAAAGGTGGGTTAACTCATTAGTCGAACGTTTTTTTCGTCAATTTTCTATCGATTATCACACTGCCAACCGCATTGAAATTTTCTATCGTATATCAGGTATTGTTGCTATACTCGGATTACTATATTACATTATAAGAGCTTATTTAGAGAAAGATTTGTACTGGCTTACTAAAAAGAAAGGAAAACAAGTTAAAATTGACATCAGCGATATTGAACAAAATTTGGAAAATATAAATTTTCCTGCTCTCATAAACCAAACGATTGCTGAAAAGCAATATCGCCTTACAATCCGGTATTACTATTTATGGTTATTGCAACAACTGCAACAGCAGAATCATATTGTTTGGCATGCCGAAAAAACCAACTCTGATTATGTGAATGAAATTAAAGACACAGCTATAAAAACCAACTTTCGTTATCTGTCATATATATACAATAATATATGGTATGGTGAACACCAGATAGAGGAAAACGAATTTATATCGGCAAAACAATCTTTTGAATCTATTCTAAAACCTGTAAACAATCAGCAATCATGAAAAAATATATATTCTTTCTCTTATTGATTGTTGGATGTATTTATTTCATAGAATCTAACAGAACTCCACCGTTTAACTGGCGTAGCCAAACTTATAATACGACAGACACCAATCCGTTTGGCACCTATTTGTTGAATCAGGAAATCGACTCTTTAGTGAAGAGCGACAGTATCATCCGTTTTACAGAAAATATTTACGAGTGGCTAAACAATAAAATGTACGATACCACCGGCAATGTTAATTTGTTATCTATCCGCGGAAGTTATTATTTTGATTATAGCTCCAGTTCAGAATTGACCCGTTTTTTAAAAAAGGGAAATACAGCAATTATTATTCAGCAGTACTTTTACTTTGCTTTGTTGGATACATTGGGAATTCAACAGGGATATTTGTATGATTCTGATGATTCTAATCAAACCGTTGAATTGACTAACCCTAAGCTTTCCGCTCAAAATTTTTCACTAAAAGGTTATAATAACAACTATTTTATTATTCCGGATTCAATGCGGAACAGTATTGAAGTTTTAAGTTTTAAAAAAACAGAGGATGAAGAAAAACTTCCTATTCTCATAAAAATCCCCCTTGGAAAAGGACATCTTTATTTGGGGACTGAGCCTGTAGCTTTTACCAACTACAACCTTTTACACAGTAATAATCACCTTTATGCAGAAGGTATTTTATCTTACCTACCCAATCAAAAAACCTATTTTCCGGTAGATGTACTTGATGGGCAATCTGTAGAATCACAATCTATTTTACGTTTTGTACTTCAAAACAAAGCTTTGCGCTGGGCATGGTATATGTTTATAATTACCTTGTTAACGTTTACTCTTTTTACAGCAAAACGAAAACAACGCGTTATTCCAATCATTACACCCTTAAAAAATACAACGGTTGATTTTACCAAAACAGTATCCAACTTATATATTCAAAACAAAAACTATAAAGATATTGCGCAAAAAAGCATTATATATACACTTGAAAAAATAAGAAGGCTATACGGAATAGAAACCTCAACTATGGATAAGCATTTTATCGACAAAGTCCATCTTAAAACAGGTCAGCCTATTCAGGACATAGAAGATTTTATAGCATATACACAAAAAATACGCAATAGTAATCACATCGTTACAGAAAGTGACTTAATCGCTTTAAACAAATTAATAGAAAAAATAACACCCTAAAATACTATGGAAAATACATCAGTAACCGATAATCTTCACTTTGAGTCTCGTATAGATTTTGGCAAGTTACAAGAAAAAGTTACAGCTATACGGGCAGAAATACACAAGGTAATTATTGGACAAGACAAGATCATAGATCAGCTAATTGTTGCCCTATTAGCAAACGGACACGTCCTGCTAGAAGGCGTGCCCGGTGTAGCAAAAACACTCACAGCTAAATTATTGGCTCAAGCCATTGAAACCAATTTTAGCCGTATTCAGTTTACCCCCGATTTAATGCCTTCGGATATTTTAGGAACATCGGTATTTAACATGCAAAAATCAGATTTTGAATTTAAACAGGGACCTATATTTTCCAACCTGATTCTTATTGACGAAATTAATCGGGCCCCAGCCAAAACTCAGTCTGCATTGTTTGAAGTCATGGAAGAAAAACAAATAACGCTGGATGGAAATACTTATCTCATGCAAGAGCCCTTTTTGGTAATTGCTACTCAGAATCCTATTGAGCAGGAAGGAACCTACCGATTGCCCGAAGCTCAGCTTGATCGCTTTTTATTTAAAATCAACATAGGATATCCTTCTTTAGAAGAAGAAATAAATATTATTAAAAAAGAGCACGAACTGCTCAACAACAAAAAAACAGAACAGATTGTTCCTGTTATTTCTCCTGCTGATATTATAAGCTTTCAACAGTTAATAAAATCAGTCATTATAGAAGAAAATCTGATGGAATACATAGCCAAAATCATAGCAGATACCCGCACAAATCCGCTGTTATATTTAGGAGCATCACCACGGGCATCTATTGCCATACTCAATGCAGCAAAAGGCTTTGCTGCTATTAATAACCGAGATTTTGTTACTCCAGAAGACATCAAAGAAGCTGCTGTTCCGGTTTTACAACATCGTGTAATTGTATCTCCCGAACGAGAAATGGAAGGTATTACAGCTCCGAATGTCATTTATCAAATTATAGAAGCTCTTGATATTCCCAGATAATATATTTTTGTAATTATGATACAATTTTTCAAACAACTTTATCTGCAAAAGCGATTTTATATCTCAATGGGAATAATTGTATTTCTATTTATACTCTCTTTTATTTTTCCGGCTTTATACAGTTTTGTTTGGGGAATTCTCATCTTTTTTTTGGCATTTGTTTTAGTTGATACCACTATTTTGTTTACAGGAAAAACCAAACTAACCGCCAACCGGATTTTACCCGAAAAACTATCCAACAGCGATAAAAACAACATTTTTGTAACTATAGATAATCAGTATACTTTTACTGCTTGCTGTCACATCATTGATGAAATACCATTTCAATTTCAGAAAAGAGATTTTGGTATTTTTAAGGTTTTAAAACCTAAAGAAAAAATTAATTTTGTTTACGACCTGACCCCTTTGGAAAGAGGTGAATATAGTTTTGGGAAACTAAATATTTTTGTATCCTCTCCCCTTCAGTTGATTTCCAAACGATATATCTTTTGTGATAATGCTACCTTACCGTGTTATCCTTCATTTATTCAAATGAAAAAGTATGATTTAATCGCTTTTTCCAAAAATAAATTCTCCTTTGGCTTAAAAAAAATCAGACGACTGGGAAACACTACAGAATTTGAACAGATTAAAGAATACACATTGGGTGATGACATAAGAACCATCAACTGGAAAGCAACTGCAAAACGGAAAGATCTTATGGTCAATCAATACTTAGACGAAAATACGCAGTCTGTTTATTGTATAATTGACAAAGGGCGGGTTATGCAAATGCCTTTTGCCGGACTGTCCCTACTGGATTATGCGATTAATTCTTCTTTGGCACTGTCCAATGTCATTTTAAAAAAATACGACCGATCAGGGCTGCTTACTTTTTCAAAAAACGTGGATAGCATATTGCCTTGCGAAAACAAAAAAACGCAGCTTCACAAAATTATGGAACAGCTGTATCGTATTAAAACTGATTTTTCTGAAAGTGATTACAGCAAATTATATGCTCAAATAAAACACAAAGTCACCCATCGCAGTCTGTTAATTTTGTATACCAATTTTGAATCGCTCAATGGACTTAACAGGCAGTTGCCTTATTTACGCGCTTTGGCAAAACTCCACCTTTTGGTAGTTGTCTTTTTTGAAAATACCGAATTGACAAAGATGGCTGAAAAAAAAGCTCAGAACACAGATGATATTTTCGATAAAGTAATTGCAGAAAAGTTTAGCTTTGAAAAACGATTAATCGTCAATGAGCTTACCAAATACGGTATCCAATCAGTATTGACAACGCCAAAAGATCTATCAATAAACACCATCAATAAATATTTACAAATAAAAGCTAAAGGCAACTTTTAAATATGACCTCAAAAAAAATTACAAGTGTCCAAAATCCACTTGTTAAAACTATTGTACAATTACAGGAAAAATCCAGAAACAGAAAACAATCCGGTCTATTTGTCATCGAAGGATTGCGAGAAATTGAACTGGCAATTCGAGGAGATTATACAATAAGTACCGTTTTATTTTATCCTGATATTATTCAGCAAACAAATATACCGATATCCCTGGCCCAAAACCGAAATATAGAACTCATTGAGATTTCAAAAGAAGTATATCATAAATTAGCTTATCGGGAAACTACCGAAGGCGTGATTGCTATTGCCAAAATAAAACCACACACTTTGCCTTCATTACATCTCTCTGAAAACCCATTGATTTTAGTTGCCGAAGCTACTGAAAAACCCGGAAATATAGGAGCTATTCTTCGCACGGCAGATGCTGCTAAAATAGACGCTGTTATCATAGCAAATCCTAAGAGTGATATTTATAATCCAAATGTTATCCGGTCAAGTATAGGCTGTTTGTTTACCAACCAAATAGCCGTAGCATCAACAGAAGAAACCATTGATTATCTAAAAAACAAAAACATCAATATATATTGTGCTACTTTACAAGACCCTACATCCTACCACACATTGGATTATAATAAACCTTGCGCTTTTGTAGTAGGTACTGAAGACACAGGATTAACGCAAGCCTGGAGAGATGCCAGTACAAAAAACATTATCATTCCTATGAGCGGTTCTATTGATTCCATGAATGTATCTGTTGCAGCTTCTATTTTAGTTTTTGAGGCTAAAAGACAAAGGAATTTTTTATAAACTAAAATAAATACAACATTTACGTATTCTCTAAGTTGTATAAAATGTCAAAGCAATTTTCGAAATAACACAAGAGAAAATAAAAATTATATTTGCAAGATTATTTTTTTGATTTATATTTGAATTAAATTAATTTTTATTTAACAAAATAAAACCAACAAATTTTGGACTATGAAAAAACAAAACATGCTACAAAAGATTTTATTTCTTACAGCAATTTTTACTATAACCAGCTTTGCATATGCACAAAACGCAAAAATATATAACCACGAAAACAGATTTAGAGGAGATTACCCATTAAAAGTAAATCTTCAAATGACCATGCTTGACACAGATTATTCATTAAAAGAGCCAGGTACTTTTAATGAATTAAACATGGTAACTATTCCTAAGCTATCCTTTGAATATTATATAGGGCACAACCTGAGTCTGAAACTTTCAGGATTATTAAACGAAATAAAAGTCGGTCAGGTAGTAAACAATCAGGTAGTCAATGAAAAATTCAATGTTTTTTCTACTGATTTAGTAGCTCTTTACAGTTTGGGTGGTTTGTTTAACATACCAATTGTTGATCCGTATATCGAAACCGGTTTTGGATATACACAATTCAATAAAGACTCTAAAGCAATGTATAATTTAGGAGTAGGAATCAATATTTGGTTACTTGATACAGGGCTTTTTAGAAGAGGACAATATACAAAAGATATGCTTATTAATAGATTTGGACTTAATTTTGAAGTTTTAGGACAGAAAAATTTAAGCGATGGTCCGGGAAGCAATTTGCAGATCTCAGGAGGCGTATTCTTCGTATTCTAACAAAGAAAGCTTATCAAACACATTATCAACAGGTTGAATTAATCAACCTGTTTTTTTATTTTTAACATTTATCAAGTAATTTAATCCTTGCTTTTTCACAGAATAAAGTATAAATTTAAGAATGACTTTTACCTTATAGTTAATATGACGCAAGAAGAGATTGAATTAGAAAACAAAGCTATTGCCAAGGAATATAAAGAATTGCTTAAAATCAGTTATCAAACACTTTCTGACAGCGATAAAAAACTGATTAGAAAAGCTTTTGACGTAGCTGTCGATGCACATAAAGATCAACGTCGAAAATCCGGAGAAGCGTACATTTTTCACCCTATAGCAGTAGCTAAAATTGTAGCTTCTGAAATTGGATTGGGAGCCACTTCTATTGCTGCTGCTCTAATGCATGATGTAGTTGAAGACACCGATATAACCGTAGAGCAGATAGAAGAATGGTTTAATCCAAAAATAGCACAAATTGTAGACGGATTAACCAAAATGGCAATGTTTGAGCCTGATCCTAACATTTCTATGCAGGCAGAAAATTACCGCAAAATGCTGCTCACCCTTAATGACGATGTTCGCGTTATTTTAATCAAAATTGCAGATCGCTTACACAATATGCAAACCATGGATAGCATGGTTGACTATAAACAGGCAAAAATAGCTTCTGAAACGCTGTATATTTATGCACCGTTAGCCCATCGGTTAGGTTTATTTAACATTAAAACCAAACTTGAAGATTTAGGTTTAAAATATACCGAACCTCAGGTTTATCAAGATATCCTTAATCGGATGAAAGAAACAAAGGAGGAACAGGAAGCTTATATAAAAACCATTTCTGACATACTTGCCAAATCTTTAGATGAAGAGCACATAGAGTATTCTATGAAAGGCAGACCAAAATCTATTTATTCTATTCGCCGAAAAATGAAAGCGCAAAATGTAACTTTTGATGAAGTTTACGACAAATTTGCACTGCGTATTATTTATAAGTCAACCCGGCATGAAGAAAAGTTTTTAGCCTGGAAAATATACTCTATCGTTACAGATCACTTCCGCCCGAGTCCAAGCAGATTAAGAGATTGGATTTCTTCCCCAAAATCGACCGGATATGAAGCGCTTCACATTACCGTTATGGGACCAAAAGGAAGATGGGTTGAAATTCAAATTCGCAGTGAGCGCATGGATGAAATTGCAGAAAAAGGGTATGCTGCTCATTACAAATATAAACAAGGCTATACAGAAGAGAATAGTTTAGATATTTGGTTAAATCAACTCAAAGAAGCACTGGAAAATGCTGAAACTGATGCTGTTGATTTTGTTGAGGATTTCAAACTCAGTCTTTACGCAAAAGAAATTTATGTCTTTACTCCAAAAGGAGAAATTAAGTCGCTACCAAAAGGAGCCACCGCGTTGGATTTTGCTTTTTCCATCCACTCAGAAGTAGGACTGCGAACCAGAGGTACACGTGTAAATGGTCGCCTAGTACCCCTTAACCATATTTTAAACAGTGGGGATCAGGTAGAAGTTATTACCTCCGAAAATAAAAAGCCAAACATAAACTGGTTAGATTATGTCACTACTTCCAGAGCGCGCAATAAAATAAAAAGTGTTCTAAATGAAAATACCAAAAAAATTGCTGAAGATGGTAAAGAGCAATTACAAAGAAAATTAAGACATCTAAAAATAACGATGGACGAAAAAGTGGTTAATGAAATGGTTAATCATTTTAAATTAAAAACAAGCCAGGATTTATTTTACCGTGTAGGCGCTGGCTTGCTAGACAACAGTTTATTAAAAGAATATGCTGCTAACCGCAACAATGCGCTTTTCAACTTCTTTAAAAAAACAATTAAAAGAGCACCTTCTGTCCCTTCAGCAATAAACAAAACCGATGATCAAATTTATGACTTGCTCGTTTTTGGCAAGAATAAAGAAAAATTAGACTACAAGTTGGCAACATGTTGCAATCCTATCCCTGGAGATGACGTTTTTGGATTTGTAACTATAAATGAAGGAATCAAAGTACATAAAACCGATTGTCCTAATGCAATCAGCATGCGGTCAAACTATGCATACAGAATTATTCCTGCCTATTGGGTTGATTCGTCAACAGCGGTCAACTTTGAAGCTACTATTAATATCACAGGATTGGACTCCGCAGGTCTTACTACAGAAATCACAAAAATCATCATGGATAGCAAAGTAGTTAACATCAGGAGTATTTCCCTAAGCGAAAATGCAGGAATCTTCAAAGGCTCAATCACGGTAATAGTCCCTAATAATGAAATTTTGAAAAAAATGATGGCTAACATCAAAAAAATACATGGAGTTGAAAAAGTAACAAGGATCAATTCAAATTAATTTTATTAGTTTTATAATCAAAAGTATAACTGTGCTTATATAAATTTTAATACAAAAGAAAATAGCTATATATTTGCACTTTAGTAGTTAATTATGAACAGCGAAAAAAATCAAGAAATAGTAAAAAGCGTATTTACCAAATTTTTGGAGGAGCGCGGACATCGAAAAACGCCGGAGAGATACGCTATTTTACAGGAAATTTATGATAGTGAAGAGCATTTTGATATAGAATCTCTGTATATCAAAATGAAAAACAAAAACTATCGGGTTAGTAGAGCTACGCTTTACAACACTATCGAAATCCTACTTGAATGCGGTTTGGTAAGAAGACATCAATTCGGTCAAAATCAAGCTCATTACGAAAAATCCTATTTCGACAAACAACACGATCATATTATCTTAACCGATACAGGTGAGGTAATTGAATTTTGTGATCCTCGTATTCAGACAATCAAAAAAACTATAGAAGAGATTTTTAATATCGATATCCACAATCATTCGCTTTATTTTTACGGCAATCGCAAAAAAGACGATACCCATTCTGAAAATATATAAACAACTAATTTAAAATCTTATAACAACACAAATAATGACTGTAGATTTACTACTTGGTTTACAATGGGGTGATGAAGGCAAAGGAAAAATTGTTGACGTTCTCACTTCCAAATACGACATTATTGCCCGCTTTCAAGGTGGACCAAATGCCGGACATACATTAGAATTTGACGGTATTAAACACGTACTTCGAACAATTCCTTCCGGGATTTTCCACAAAAACTCTATTAACATTATTGGAAACGGAGTAGTTATTGATCCGGTGGTTTTTATTAAAGAAATTGAAGGTTTAGAAAAATTTAATATTGACATCTATTCCAGACTTCTTATTTCCAGAAAAGCACACTTAATTTTACCTACCCACCGTTTGTTAGATGCCGCTTCAGAAGCAGCAAAAGGAAAAGCTAAGATAGGTTCCACATTAAAAGGAATAGGGCCTACATATATGGACAAGACGGGCAGAAACGGACTGCGTATAGGAGACATTGAACTTGTAGATTTTAAAGAACGTTACCGTGCTTTAGCCGATAAGCACGAAGCCATGATAGCCTTTCACGATGTAGATATGCAGTATAACTTAAAAGAAATGGAAGCTGAGTTTTTTGAAGCTGTTGAACAACTCCAAAAACTGACTTTTATTGATAGTGAAGATTACATCAACAAAGCCTTAAAAGAAGGAAAATCCATTTTGGCAGAAGGTGCTCAGGGTTCTTTGCTTGATATTGATTTTGGAACTTATCCCTTTGTAACTTCGTCCAATACTACTGCTGCAGGAGCCTGTACCGGCTTAGGTGTTCCTCCTAACAAAGTAAAAAACGTTTTTGGAATTTTTAAAGCTTATACTACCCGGGTTGGGAGTGGTCCTTTCCCTACTGAATTAGACAATGAAATCGGAGCTACTATGGCAAAAGTAGGACGTGAATTCGGTTCTGTCACCGGACGGGCAAGACGTTGCGGATGGCTGGATTTAGTTGCTTTGAAATATGCTGTACAAGTAAATGGCGTTACAGAGTTATACATGATGAAAGGAGATGTTCTTTCTGGATTTGACACTCTAAAAGTTTGTACCGAATACAGCTATAAAGGTCAAAAAATAGATCATTTGCCCTATAATATTGAACCAGAAAATATTAAACCTGTTTACGTTGAACTAAAAGGCTGGAAAGCGGACTTAACCAGTATGACTTCTTATGAGCAACTGCCTCAGGAATTAAAAGAATACATTAAATTCATAGAGGATTCCGTAGAAGTTCCTGTCAAGATAGTTTCCGTAGGACCAGACAGAATGCAGACAATTACAAAATAATTTTTGAAAAAAATATACATCTAAGATTAAAAACTAAAAATGGCTGTAAAATATTTATCTACAGCCATTTTTAGTTTTTAGCCAAAAAAGAGTTTTAGCAAGATTAGGTTACCAAAATTCTACTTTTAAATATCAGAATTCAATAAGATTACATATTTTAAGGGAATTATTAAACTAAATCAGTTTTTTCTCAATGGCCATTCTTACTAATACTGCCGTGTTTTTAGCGCCCAGTTTCAGGAGCAGATTTTTGCGATAGCTTTTAATCGTTTCTGGACTTAGAAAGATACGGTCGGCAATTTCTCCATTAGTTAAGCCTTCAGCCACCAATTTTAACATTTCCCGCTCGCGCTGGCTTAACCATATGTGAGTTTCTTTGGGGCGTTTCATCAATATATCAATTTCATGGCATAAAAATGCCTCTCCGCCGGCAACTGCTTGTATCCCTGCCAGCACTTCTTCGGTCATGGCATTTTTAATCAAATAACCTGAAGCACCGTTTTCTAACATCTGCCGAACCACACTGTATTCATTGTGTGTAGTCAAGGCCAGAACGTTGAGTTCGGGAATACGCTCTTTGAGCTCCTTACAAAAATCCACTCCGCTAATATCGGGCAGCCCCACATCAAGGAGTAATACATCTGGTTTCCAAAAGTTAATGAACTTTCTGCAATCCGCTGCATTATGGGCAACGCCAACTACTTTTGCTATACCAGAGCCTTCGATAAGCCTTTGCAATCCGTCTGTTAAAATCTTATGATCATCCACAATAGCTACGGTAATCATTTTATTCATTTTCTCTCAGTTCAAGTTCTACATGTACTTCTGTTCCTTCTGCCGAAGAATAAATATCCAATTTACCCTGAAATGCGTCTATCCGCTGTCGGATATTACGCAATCCCATCCCTTCTGAAACTGTTTGCCAATCAAAGCCCTTGCCATTGTCCTGTACTGTGAAGGATATTCTGTCGGATTCCTGCACTAACTGTACATTGATCTGTGTGGCCTCAGCATGTTTCAGTGCATTATTAACCAACTCATGGATACAGCGATAGATCATGATTTCCATTTTGCCAGATAACCGGGCTTCGTTTCCAAAATAATGGAAATCGGCTGTTGGGATAGCTGCACAAAAATCAGCTAACGAGATTTTTAGTCCGTAACTCAACAGTGATTCCGGCATCATGTGGTGTGCTACCCGACGTAACTCTTGAATAGAATCATCAAGCATGCCTAGTGCAGTTTGAAAACGGGAAACATCCACCGTTTCCAGTACAGCATCGCCTTTCACTTGCGGTAAGTTCATCTTTACTGCAGACAACATTCCTCCCAACCCGTCATGCAGGTCTTTAGCCAGACGTGTACGCTCCGCAGACTCGCCATCCAAGGTAGCCTGTACTGCCACAAGCTGTTTTTCCTGCTCCAAACGCAGGGCTTCTTCCTCTGCAAGTTTGCGCTTACTGACTACCAAGCGATAACGTACAAAGGCAAAAGCTAAGATTATAAGCAAGATTGCTCCCCCTGCAATACTTAACCAAATGTAAAGTCGGTGTTGTTCTTCCAAGGCATTTATTTTAAGTTCTTTTTTATCAGTTTCGTACTTTACTTCAAGTTCGGAAAGAGAATTTTGATATTCTTCTAAAGCATATTGTTGAAGAGATTCGTAATATTGATCAATATAATCTTCTGCTTTTTTTAAGTTTCCTAGATACATATTGTTACGGATGTGATTAAAAAGCACGTTGTGCTTTATATCCATGCTTGTAGTATCAGTTTTCCGACTTTCTTCGGCAAGTCTTTCACTTTCAGTATATCTTTTCTGGTAAAATCGTACATTTGACAATTTAATATAAAGTTGAGCGAGCAAATTTGGGTATCCTACTTCTTTTGCAACCATTAATCCACGTTCCGTATAGATTTCTGCCTGTTTGTAATCCTTTTTTTCAATATAACACGCTCCCAGAATAGAAAGTGCAACAGCTTCCGCATATTTATTACCCAGGTTTTGATAAATATTAACTGCTTTGGAAGCATAATCTATAGCTTTATTTAAATCAGTTTCCATATAAATATTAGTCAAGGCAATGGAAACTGAACCCAAGTCTTCTTCGTCATTTAGTTCAATAGCAATCAATTCCGATTTTTTTAGATATTTTTCTGCCTGCTCATAATTTCTTAGAAGAAGATAAACATGACCAATATTCCCCAATACCATACCTTTTCCTTTCTCTGATTCTGCTTTTTCAAAAGTTTTTAGAGCATTAAAATAGGAAGATAGAGCTTGCGGAAGGAGATTTTGCATCTTAAAAATATTTCCTTTATTCATATGAGCATTTGCCAAAGGCATTAAAAAATCCAAATCTTCTGCCGGGGGAAAAGCCAAATCTTGATAGTAATGGGCGGAGTCATACTGTGTCAAATAATAATGAGACATGGCAATGTGACTATATAAGGTGGACAACCATTTTTTATTATTCTGTTTTTTTGCCAATACAATACCTTCTTGTCCAAAGAAAATCCCACTTTGTGCATCGTGTTCCCAATGCTGATAAATAAGCTCGTCATAGATTTCCAATCTTTTTTCAACAGAGAGTTTTTCGCTTTCCAATTCTCTGATTAATGAATCAATAGTTGATTCTTGACCTATAACAAATGAGGGAATACTAAACAGTAAAAATAAATATGGTAAAATTTTCACTGACTTGTATGTAGTTGCTTTCATCATACAAATTGATTATCAGATTTATAATAAGGCAAATATAGCTATATCCGATTAGGATAAAAACCCCCTTTAGGGGATACCAGAGGAAATATTAGCGAAGTAATTTTGACCATGTAAATCGATAGTACAGATGTAGTTTAAAATCTGTATCTGTTTAGAAAATTATAAATGATGAAAACAATAATTAGAAAAACAATTTGGCTATACTTTACCGTAGCTGTTTGTACTGCCTGTGATAAATCAGATAGCATTCCTGATTCTCAAATCAACAGTTTAGAGAAAGGTTATGCTACGGGTAAAGTTGTGGATAGTAATGATACACCAATTTCGGGAGCCAAGATATTATTAGACAATACTGTATTTTATGCGTCTTATATACACGGTACGACCGATAAGAATGGTCTTTACCGGATAAAAGTCCAGCCAGGATCATGGAGAACATTTGCCTACTTAGATAAAACATACAACGGACAAACCTATACGATGGAACTTTTTCCTGATGGAACCGACTCTTATACTGAAGAGGAAGGTGCAATCCGCAATTTTAAGTGGATGTTAGAAGGACGTATGCCCTGGGAGTCGGAAGCTTATTATGGAGGTACAGTTATGCTGACAACAGATATTGGCTTCTACGAAAACGAAGAAAATATTGAGCTTACCCTTACTCCTTCCGGACCATTAATAGATGGTTCCGAAGGACGTGTGATTACACTGCGTTTCGGCGATGAAAAATGGATAAACCGCAGTGAGCTGTGGGATATCCCTATAGGAAGATACAAAATGACTGCAAAGTTAAAAAAGAATGGGAAAAATATTTCCTTGAGGATTGAAGATTGGTATAAACGAAATGGTTTAGCGACTGACTTTCAACTAGACTTCATTCCAAAACCTGCAAACGGAGTAAATAATTCTGCCTCGATAGTAATTGGCTATTAAATAATAACTTTAAATATCATGAAAACAAAAATTCAGAATGTAACAAGAATGGCAATCTATACTTGTATTGCCGCAATGGTTTTAACTTCATGCTCAAAAGACGATGAAGTTACCCCCAACAAACCAGATCCTAAACCAGATCCTGTTGTAGCCTGTAACGTCATTAAGGTATCCGGAACCATTGATCAGCCAACGGTTTGGAAAGAAGGTTCTGTTTATGTAATTGACAAATCCGATTTGAGAGTGACGTCAACACTAACTATAGAACCCGGAGTAATCGTAAAAATAAAGGATGCTCGTATTGAGGTAGCGAATGGTAAAATTATCGCACAGGGTACAGCAGCCAAACGAATTGTATTTACCTCCCTGGCTGACGATCGTTACTGTGGAGATACTAACGGAGATGCGACTGCTACCAAGCCCGAAAAAGGTGATTGGGAACAGATATATTTGGCAATCTCCTCAGGCAGTGTATTTCAATATGTTGATATATTTTATGCCGGACGAAGCAGTGGAGGTGGTACAAGAGCTTTCAGTATTCAGAGTGAGACTTCAGCGTCATTCACATTTGAACATTGTAGAATTGCTCACACTTTGTATCTACCAGGAAGCTCGGCATCTTATGCGTTTTACGGAACATCTGCCATGAAAGATGCCAATGTGAGTAAGTTTACCAATAATGAACTATATGACAACGGAAAACCTATTTATTTTTCTTCTTTTTACCAATTAGACCCAAGTAATGTCTTTCACAATCCCGAAAATAAAGCACAGACCAATACCCATAACGGAATTTATTTGGATATGAGTACAGGAGGTGCAGGTTTATCAGTTAATTGGGACAATACAGAAGTACCTTATGTATCTGAAAACGTTAGTGTGTTTCAGGTTGCACCTACAGCAACAATTAATATTAAACCTAATGTAATTGTTAAGTTTTCAGACCCTACAGGCGGATTACAATCTTATAACGGTAATGTTACTCTGGATCCCACAGCCATATTAACTTCCTACAAAGATGATACCAATGGTGGAGATACCAATGGAGACGGAAAAACAACCACTCCGGCAACAGGTGACTGGAAAGGGTTTCGTTTTACAGATGGAGGTACGGGAGCTTATTGGATAACAGGAGCTAATATTCTGTATTCTGCTAATTAACCTAATATTTATATTCAAGAGCGTTTTTTCCACAAACGCTCTTGAATTTTATTAGATCTTAAGGATAATATGAAAAAACACTTATCATTTTATTATCTTTCTTTTTATTCTATCTGCCAAAGATTTGAAACTACCTATCCTAAAAACAAAAAACACCTTAAAACATTAGTATCTAATTAATTAAATATTATTCTTCAATCTCCACATCAATGAATTTTAGTATCTGAGATATTGATTATTCCGATGTAATGAGTCTTCAAGATTTATTTGTTTTGAATATGGAAGTTACTTATAAATTTCACAGAAATATAAGAATATTCTTACCGCTTTTTTTAAAGCAAATCTACTCAAAACTTACAGAAGGCAAAGCTGCAGTTAAAAACTGAAATGTTGTCCGAATAAATACACGGCTAAACAGTTTTTGTTGAAGTAAAAAGGCTTTTTTATGGAAGCCATTAAACAAAAAAAGCTCTTTTAAGGATGCGCTTTTCCAGCCCTTACTTGTCATGTTATAATTTATTCTTAACGAAAATCTTAATCTGTTTTTTTTGTTTAAATTTGAAAAAAATATTTTCAATCTTGAAAACCATACATTTTTCAATCTTATTTTTATTTTTCTCATTCTTTAGTTTTAGTCAGGACAAAAAAAAGATAATCATTCATCACGCCGATTTCACAGATGTCAATCAGGAATTGTTGCCTGATGCCGCAATTTTAACCGGTAATATTTCTGCAGAACACGATGGTGTATTGATTAATTGCAACAAAGCCTACTATTTTGAAAAAGAAAACTATCTGAAATTATTTGGGGATGTTAAAATGAATCAGGGAGATACCATATTTATGGATAGCAAATATGCCGAATACAACGGAGTAAATGGCTTTTCGTATGCCCAAGGCGATGTAATCGTCCGTTCGCCTGACTCGGTATTGGAAACAGATACGCTTCGATTTGATCGAAATCAAAATTTAATTTACTATAACACACCCGGAAAAATAACCAATAAAGGTAACGTCCTGACCAGTAATGCCGGACGTTATTTTTTAGACGAAAAGAAATTTCAGTTTTTAACTGCTGTTACCATAACAACCGATCAGGGTACTGTAGTAAAATCAAATCACTTAGATTTTTATGAAGTACCTCAGCATTCTTATGTTTTTGGTCCTTCCACAATTACCAATAAAGATGATTATATTTATACCGAAAACGGTTTTTACGATGTGCAGAATGACGTCGGTAAAATGATCAAAAACTCATACATCTGGTATGATAATCGCAAAATTGAGGGAGATTCAATTTACTACAACAAAATGCAAGAGTTTGCCTCTGCAACAAATCACGTCCGCATTACCGATACAATTAATAAAGCACGAATAACCGGACATTACTCAGAACTTTTCAAAGAAAAAGATTCAATGTTTGTAACCAACAAAGCTCTGGTTCGCATGCTCACTCAAGAAGGAGACTCTGCCTACTTTCATGCCAAAAGGATTTTGCTGACAGGAAAGGAAAAAGACAGGATCATCAGAGGTTTTCCCGATGCAAGGATGCTTCGAGATAGTATGAGCGGAAAAGCAGATTCCCTTCACTGGAGCGAAAAAACAGGTCTGACCCAGTTTATAGGTAATCCTATAATGTGGAACGGAGACAGCCAGTTAACCGGAAGAATCATGTATTTACTCAGCAATACAGAAACAGAACAAATGGATTCTCTCAAAGTATTGGACAATGCATTTGTGATTCAAAAGGATACTTTAGGCACAGGCTATAACCAGCTAAAAGGCGTAAATATGTATGGTAAATTTGTAGATAATAAATTATCCGAATTAGACCTAATCAAAAACGCAGAGCTCATCTATTATATGTACAACGATCAAAATGAGCTAGTTGGGATTGACAAGGGAATTTGCAGCCATATCAATATTACATTTGAAGACAGTCAGATTGCCTCAGCAACCAAATTTGTAGCGCCTTCGAGCGATTTATATCCCGATGAAGAATTGCCGCCAAATGCAAGGCTATTAAAAGACTTTAACTGGCGAGGCGATGAAAAGATAAACTCTTTAGAAGAAATTTTTAGTGACGAAGAAATAGCCCAAGACAAAAGTGCAAAACAAGAACGGGAACAAAAAAGAATAGAATCTGAAACGCCGATGCAGATACAACCCGAAACGCTAATTGTTCCGGAAAGAGAAGACGAAAAAGATAACCCGACTCCTCTGCCCGTAAAAGAGCGTGTTGGAATTAAAGAGGAAAAAACAAATACACAACAATGAAAAAGGACTTTTTCAAATATCAGGCACAAACTTCACCTAACCCTCTGGCAATAGAAATTTCCCATGCCAAGGGATCATATATATATGATACAAACGGTAAACCTTACCTGGACTTTGTTGCAGGTGTCTCCGCTTGTACACTTGGACATCAAAATACCAGAGTAAATAACGCTATTAAAGAACAGCTGGATAAATATTCTCATGTCATGGTTTATGGCGAATATATTCAAAACCCTGCTGTTGAATTTTGCAAACTTTTAGCTGAAAATATTCCCGCACCACTTAACAAAACCTATTTGGTAAATTCTGGAACTGAAGCAACAGAAGGCGCCTTAAAATTAGCTAAAAGAGTTACTGGTAGAAGCCAGCTTATCTCCTGTTTTAATGCTTATCACGGCAATACCATGGGATCAATGAGCGTCATGGGATTTGAAGACAGAAAGCGCGCTTACAGACCTTTGCTTCCTGATGTTGATTTTATTCACTTTAATGTGGAGGAGGATTTACTCAAAATAACAGAAAAAACAGCTGGAATTATTCTTGAAACTATTCAGGGAGGTGCCGGTTTTGTTGAACCTTTTAACGGCTTTTTATCAAAAGTGAGAAAGCGCTGCGACGAAGTCGGTGCTCTTATGATTTTAGACGAAATCCAACCTGGATTTGGAAGAACGGGAAAACTGTTTGGATTTCAAAATTACAATATTGTTCCGGATATAGTTATAATGGGCAAAGGAATGGGCGGCGGAATGCCCGTTGGCGCATTTACAGCAAGCGACGAGCACATGGATATGCTGTATGACAATCCAAAATTCGGACATATTACCACTTTTGGAGGTCATCCTGTAATTGCAGCAGCAAGCTTAGCTACTTTAAAAGAGCTGTTAGAAACAGATCTTATAAATCAAACACTGGAAAAAGAAAAGCTGTTCCGTTCTTTATTGGTGCATCCGCTCATCAGCGATATAAGAGGTCGAGGCTTAATGCTTGCTCCAATGACGCTGAGTGCAGAAATTACTAACCGTACTATATTGAAATGTCAGGAAAAAGGCTTAATTTTATTCTGGCTATTATTTGAAGGTAAAGCGATAAGAATAACACCACCTCTTACCATAAGCAATGCCGAGATAAAAGAAGGATGCGAAATCATTTTGAAAGCTTTGGACGAGGTAAAACAAGAATTGGGTATTTAAGCTCAGACATAAAAATCATTCGCATATGAATTTTAGTAAGGAAGAAGAAGAGGAATACAATTTATCACTTTCTCGTTTTGAATCAATGCTCAAAACAAATAAAGTTTTATTCTTTGATTCTGAAGAATTTGAAAACATTATTTTTCACTATTTGGATACCGGAAAAATTAATCTGGCAAAAAAAGCATTAAAATTAGGTTTAGAGCAGCATCCTAATTCAGTAGGGATTAAACTGGTGGAAGTAGAAATTCTGATTTTTCAAAATAAACTTGAAGCTGCCGATAAATTATTAAATGAACTTGAAGAGGTAGAACCGAGTAACGATGAGGTACATATACAACGAGCCAGTGTCTATTCTAAAAAAGGGAATCACAATCAGGCCATACAATCTCTAAAAAAAGCGCTGAGTATGGCAGAAGATATGGCAGATATCTATTCTCTTTTGGGAATGGAATATCTCTTTATTGACGAAATTGAAAAAGCCAGAGAAAGTTTTATCTTGTGTCTCGAAAACGATGAAGAAGACCAATCAGCACTATATAACGTTATTTATTGCTTTGACTTTTTGGACGAACACCAGGAGGCCATTGATTTTTTAACCAACTTTATTGATCGGAATCCTTATAGCGAAATCGCATGGCACCAATTAGGACGTCAATATTTTGCTCTTAAAAACTATGAAAAAGCTGTTTGGGCATTTGACTACGCTACACTGATAGATGAACAGTTTTGGGGTGCTTATCTTGAAAAGGCTAAAACCTTAGAAAAATTAGAAAAATACCAGGAAGCCATAGAAAACTACATGGTGAATTTGGAATTAGATTCTTCTTCTTCTTTTGTATTGCTACATATCGGAATTTGTTATGAATATTTGAACAATTTTCCATTGGCAATTCAGTTTTATAAAAGAACCGTTCACGAAGATCCGATGTTAGACAAGGGCTGGATTGCTTTAACAGATCTGTATATTAAAGAGAATAAATTTGAAAAAGCTCTTTTTACGCTTCAAAAAGCAATTAATATTGATGAAATGAATGAAAAATACTGGATTCGATATGCATTACTAAATAAAGAACTTTTGTATTTTGAAGAGGCTGAAAAAGGATATAGAAAAGCCGCTGAATTAAGTGATTTCATTGTAGATTACTGGATTGGCTGGGCAGATGTTTTATATGTATTAAGCGAATATGAAACAGCTGTTCAAAAGCTATTGCAAATTTCTAATTTTCATCCCGATGAAGCAGAAATTTCATATCGATTAGCCGTTTTATACCTTACCTTAAGCGATTTTGAAAAAGCAGTTTATCACTTAACCATAGGGTTAAACAGCAATTATGATAAACGAACCATAATTCAGAATTTATTTCCTGATCAATGGCAGAATCCTATTATGCAAAATGCAATAAAAAAATTTGAATCGAGATAATTACCCTTGAAATGGAAGCACAATACGGATTGATAGGCAAAAACATAGAATACTCTTTTTCCAGAAATTATTTCAATAAAAAATTTAAAGATGCTGAAGACTCTAAAAGTATCTACACCAATTTTGATTTAAGCCACATCAGCCAGTTTACTGAAATATTGAATCAGCACAACAATATAAAAGGACTAAATGTAACCATTCCATATAAACAATCCATTATTCCCTATTTAGATTCTCTTTCTAAGAAAGCGAAAAAAATAGGTGCCGTCAATACAATACGAATTACTAAAAACGGCAATTTAAAAGGATATAATACAGATTGGTATGGATTTTATCATTCTTTGAAGCCTTTATTAAACAATAAAATTCATAAAAAAGCACTCATTTTAGGAACAGGAGGTGCCAGCAAAGCTATAGAATATGCTCTTCAAAAGTTAAATATTCTCTATCTGTTTGTAAGCAGACAAGAACAAGAAGGTGTAATAACCTATGCCAATCTGACTCCTCAAATCATTCAGGAATATACTATTATTATCAATACAACCCCTTTAGGAACATTTCCGGATACAGACCAATATCCCCCTATTCCCTATTCATATATTTCTAAAAACCATATAGCTTACGACTTAATTTACAATCCAGAAAAAACTGTCTTTTTACACCAGGCCGAACAGCAAGGAGCTATAATAAGTAACGGCTATGGAATGTTAGTATTGCAAGCAGAAAAAGCCTGGAAAATCTGGAATAAAGCTTTTAGCAAAGATTAACTCTACTTTATTTCAGCTGCTCTTCATACTTTTTTTAAAGAATAGGGCATATATCTTACAACTTATCTTCAAAATCGCTTTTTTTCGATATTTTTTATTAATTTTGAGAGTAAAACTATTTTCAATAAATATTTTATTATAAACATTAAGATTTAAAAAAATGTCAGAACAAAAGAAGGATAACCTGCATGAGCTTGCAGACGGACAAACAGCGGAATCGAAATTAAACACTGTCACTCCTACAGATAAAGAAGAAGCTCTGGATTCCATCACTGCCTCAAACGCAGAAGAAAGTGAAGATAACGCTTTACACGAAAACAATGACATACCCGTTTTGAATTATGAAAAAATGGATATGGACAAATTGACCAATGAATTAAAAAACCTTTTAAAAAATTATAAAGTTTCTGCAATTAAAGAACATGTTGAAGAAATCAAAAAAGAATTCAATCGGAAATATATTGACCTAATAGATGAGAAAAAAGAAATTTTCTTAGAAGAAAATCCAGATGCCAGCGAATCAGATTTTGAATACAATTTACCGGTTAAACAAGAGTTTGACAAATATTACAGTGAATACAGAAACAAAAAAAATGCTTATTACAAAGAACTTCAAAATAATCTAAACTCCAACTTGCAAAGACGCTTGTCAATTATAGAAGATTTAAAAAAATTAATTGACGACGACAGCGAACAGCACATTGGAGATGCCTTAAAGAAACTGGCAGAAATCCGTGAAGAATGGAAAAATGCAGGATCTATTCCTCGAGATAAGTACAATCACGTTTGGAATAATTTCCATTTTCATATTGAACGCTTTTACGATCAATTGCACTTAGACCGAGAATCCAGAGATATGGATTTCAAATATAATTTGGAACAAAAACAAAAAATTATACTTCACGCACAAGAGCTTCTTCAGGAAGATGACATTATTAAGGCATACAGAGAATTAAGAACACTTCATAGAATTTGGAGAGAAGAAATCGGACCTGTTGACAGAGAAGTACGAGAAGAAATATGGGAAAAATTTAGCGATATTTCAAAACAGCTTCACGAAAAAAGAGAACAATTATTTGAAAATTTGCGAAAAGTTGAAAAAGAAAATCTTCTTTTGAAGGTTAATATCATCAGTGAAATTGATATTGCCTCTAAAAGAAAAATGGTAGATCACAGCACATGGCAAAAAGAAGTAAACAATGTGGAAGCATTAAGACGGCGCTTCTTTTCTATCGGTAAAGTTCCTATAGAAAATAACGAAGAGGTTTGGACATTATACAAGCTGGCTATCAAAAACTTTAATACTCATAAAAATGAGTTTTATAAAGGATTGAAAAAAGCTCAACAGGAAAATTATACAAAAAAATTAGCCTTGCTTGATAAAGCTCTGGAATTAAAAGACAGTGACGATTTTAAGAACGCTACTCCTGTTATGAAACAAATTCAGGACAAATGGAAAACAATCGGTCATGTCCCAAGAAAACATTCTACTCAGCTTTGGGATGATTTTAGAAGCGCCTGTAATCATTACTTTGACAGACTTCACAAGTTTATGGAAGTAGAAAATCGAGAAGAAACAGAAGCTTTTAACGAAAAGAAAAAATATCTTCAGGAAATCAAGGACTTTGAGTTAAGCGGAGATCACAAAACCGACTTAGAAAATATCAAAAATTTCATCAATACATGGAAAAGCCTAGGAAGAGTTCCTTATAACAAACGCTTTATTGAAGGAAAATTTAATTATGCATTAGATATCCTTTTTGATAAGTTAAACATGAGCAGAAGAGAAACAGAAGCCGTTAAATTTAACAACAGAATAGAATCTTTACTTGAGCAGAATGACAAGAAAAAAATACAGAATGAATTTATATTTATACAACGTAAAATAGACGAAATTCAAAGCTCTATTCTTCAACTTGAAAACAATTTAGCTTATGTTTCTAATGCGACAAAAGACAATCCATTAGTGCGTGAAGTTAATAAAAACATTGAAAAATACAAGGATGATTTAAAAATATGGGAAGACAAGCTTAGTAAATTAAAAAGCTTAGAATTATAGTTATAAAAAAGGCTCGCTTAAAGCGTAGTCATGGTCGGAAGATTAATCTTCCGACTTTTTTTGTTTAAAAAAGTAAGGTAATGTATACATTTGGCTGCAGAAACTAAAGTATATGAATAC
>NZ_SOAG01000019.1 GCF_004364575.1 Myroides indicus
TTCAAACTCTAAAACTCTGTCTTTAACGACAGCGCCTTTGTCTGTGAAAGCGGATGCAAAAGTAGTATTCTTTTTTTAAATTGCAAATCTTTTTTCAAAAAAAATATTTGCAGACTTTTTTATCCTGAAACCATCCCGCCAAAACGGGAAGCCAAAGTTAATTCCTTTTTCCTTCTTTAAACAAACTTTTAGCTGTGTTTTTTTAAAGGAAATCTTACAAAGAACGTTTTCTCATTTGCGTGGGCAAAATTAATCCCTTTTTTGTCCTCATAAAAACTTTTGCAAACCTTTTTTTATTTTATTTTTCAAAATACTGTAATCCAAAACATTAATTCCTGCTAATATTCACAAAAGGTGGAAATTATATGACGAATAACCGGATATTGCTCGGGTTTGTGACGCAATAGAGTCCAAACGAAAAGCTGAAAAGCACGGGAAAAGGTTTAAAATAAATTCAAAGTTTATGCAAAACAACAATCCCCATCACCAAAGTTAACTCTTATTTTACTAAAATCGTCAACTCCAAATGATTTAGATATAATAGACTGTTTAACCTTTTTCTTTTTATATAAAAACATATTGGATTTGAACAGATTCTCCACTATTACTGGTTCGTAACAAATAATTTCCTTTACTTTTAACTTAATAGCATGCTGTTTTACAATATCCGCCATTAATTGTCCGTATACATTCTCATCAAAATAAGCAAATAAGACTTTTAAAGTAGTTGTTCTTTTTTGCAATACTAAAAAACCGATACAATTATCGTGACTATTCACCTTTACAAAATAATATTCGAAAGACTCATCATACATCGAAAATTCATAGCTCTTTTTATTCGTCATTTTTATCAATGGAGCTTCATATACCCAATTATGTGTTTTAAGCCAGTTAAAAAAAGTGTTGTCTTTATGCGATATATCATTTTGATTAAATCGATTCATTAATACTCTCACTTCTTGATCGGGAAAAGGCAAATATTCTAACGAAATAGCTTTAAGCCTGTTTTTAATATTATATTTACAAAAATGCAATCGGAAATCAACAATCATATTGACTAAAGAATCAACAAAAAAGAATAAGGGTTTTATAAACTGTGTTTTTGGAAGAATCACCGGTATTAATAAGGAAAGATTGCTCCTTAGTACAGCTTTAATTCCCTCGCTGTTTTTCAAATCCACAAAATAGCCTGACTTATCGTATACTCTTTTAGCACTAGGAGTAAATTGTGAAATTCCAATTTGTCCACTTTGTTCTATAAACATCGTGTCTAAAAGCATCCGTCCAATACCAGTCCCTTTTGTTTTTGGATGAACCCACCACGTTGATAGCCAGCCTATTTTTTGTGTTTGATTTTTAATTTTAATATAATCAGTATAAACTCCCATATACCCTACAAGCTCATCATCCATATACGCTAAAAGCATGACAATATTATCGTCAGAACAAGCGGGGTTATTGTAATGTGCCCATAAACGATGTTTGCTTATACACAAAAAAGAATGATCCCAAAAAGAGGAATCCTCTATAAGAGACGGAATATCTTTTTTATATATTTTTCTTACTTCTTTCAATTTCTTTTTATCTTATACTTCCCCACCAATTTGTTATAATATTTGTATAGATTTTCTGCTACCAATACTTTAGTTGTATGTTTTTTAGGATTTTCTAAAGAAAATCGCTGTATAATTCTTGAATCAATATCTCTTCTAATTCCTGAATTGCCAAACAAAATCATATTAGGATCATACACAAATAATTCTTCTATTAATTTTGAAGATATTCCCTTGTCACTAAACGGGAAAGCAAATAAAGAATACGTTGTTCTAAAATTGTCTTTTAGCCATTGTACTGAATCTATTATTTCTCTTTTTTGCTCTTCAAAAGTCAACTCGTGAAGCGGTCTATGCGACATAGAATGGCCTCCAAAATAAAAGCCATTATCCATCATCTCCTGAATCTCATCTTTGCTGAGATACAGCTTTTGTTTTTCAAGATATTCTTTTTCATTAATATTAAGCAATTCAAAAATCTTATCAATCTCTTTCTCTTTTACAGGTTTCAACTTTAAAAATATTTGTCTAAAGCTTTTCTCATCCTTATATTTAAAACCACATATCCGAGCTACCCGATTTAATATATTTTTATCAAAGTTTGATTTTTCAATAAAAGACAACAAAACACTCAACCTGTGTTTATACATCATCTTTTTATTGTCGACATAATCTGGATTAATAAAAAAAACTGCCGACAGTCCTTTTTCTTTTAATATTGGATAAATAGTAGTATATACCTCTCTTAATCCGTCATCAAAAGTAAGCAAAAACGTATTTCTTTTCTCTTTAGCCTCAATAATCTTTTCGACCGGCAGAGGAATGTAATGCTTAGACAATAATTCAATATCAGAATAAAAACATTCAGTACCCTTATATAAATACAAATATTTTATATGCCATTTTTTGTCATTAGCAACAATATGATAATAAGGAAAAACGGACTGACTTTTAACTTTTTCAAGATACTGTGAACTAGATATTTTGTATAATATATCTTTAACTATTCCCACTTTTATATTTATAAAAGGTTAAATATAACAAAAAAAACATATAAAAATAATAACTTATACTCTTTTCACAATCTCAAACTGTTTTGCTATTTTTGCAGCATGGCAAAACAAGATGATATTTTTAAAAATGTTATTTCGCACGCAAAGGAATATGGTTATATTTTTCCGTCCAGCGAAATATATGACGGTTTAAGCGCAGTATATGACTACGCTCAGAACGGTGTTGAGTTAAAAAGAAACATTAGAGAGTACTGGTGGAAATTCATGGTACAAATGCACGAAAATATTGTAGGAATAGATGCCTCAATCTTTATGCATCCAACAACGTGGAAAGCTTCCGGTCACGTAGATGCATTTAATGATCCACTTATTGATAATAAAGACAGCAAAAAAAGATATAGAGCAGACGTTTTAATCGAAGATTATTGTGAAAAGCTCCACCAAAAGGCGCAAAAAGAAATTGAAAAAGCAAAAAAACGTTTCGGAGAATCTTTTGACGAAGAGCAATTTATCAATACCAATCCCAGAGTTGTGGAATATTATTCCCGTAAAAAGGAAATTATGGAGCGCATGGCGAAAGGATTGGACTCAGGTAATTTAGCGGATGTCAAAGCCTTAATTGAAGAATTAGAAATTGCAGACCCTGAAACGGGTTCTAAAAACTGGACAGAAGTTCGCCAATTTAACCTGATGTTTGGTACAAAATTAGGTGCATCGGCAGACAGTGCTATGGATTTATATCTCCGCCCCGAAACTGCACAAGGTATTTTTGTCAACTTTTTAAACGTTCAAAAAACTGGTCGAATGAAAATACCCTTTGGCATTGCTCAAACGGGAAAAGCATTCAGAAATGAAATTGTTGCCAGACAGTTTATCTTTCGCATGCGTGAATTTGAACAAATGGAAATGCAGTTTTTTGTAAAGCCAGGCGAAGAAATGAAATATTATCGGTACTGGAAAGACAATCGTTTAAAATGGCATTTGTCATTGGGGTTAGGTGAAGAAAACTACCGTTATCACGATCACGAAAAGCTGGCACATTATGCCAATGCGGCAACCGATATTGAATTTAATTTTCCTTTCGGGTTTAAAGAATTAGAAGGAATTCATTCTCGTACAGATTTTGATTTAAAAGCACACGAAAAATTCTCTGGTAAAAAACTTCAGTTTTTTGACAGCGAAACTAACTCTTCATACGTCCCTTATGTAGTAGAAACTTCTGTTGGGCTTGACCGTTTATTTTTAGCCGTTTTTTCAAAATCACTACAAGAAGAAATACTGGAAGATGGCAGTACCAGAACGGTTTTAAAACTTCCAGCTGTATTAGCTCCGACAAAAGCTACTATACTACCTCTTGTAAAAAAAGATGGTTTACCCGAATTAGCGCAAGAAATTATCGAAGAATTAAAATGGGATTTCAATGTAGCTTATGACGAAAAAGATGCTGTTGGTCGTCGCTACCGCCGGGCCGATGCTTTAGGAACACCTTTCTGCATCACGGTTGACCATCAATCGTTAGAAGATAAAACAGTAACTATTCGCCATCGGGATTCTATGAAGCAAGATCGGGTTGCCATTGCAGACTTATCTAAAATCATTGATCAAGAAGTTGCCATGAAAAACTGGCTAAAGAAAATGATATAATCTTAAAAAAAAGCTGTTCAAATTTGAGCAGCTTTTTTTGTTCGGCAGTTCTTAACATAGATTAAGTTACATACAACGAATTGGCATTATCTTTGCTTCAAAATATGTGAAACATTATAAAATTCAATACTATGAAAAAAATAGCTTTACTATTTGTTGCAACCTTATTTTCTGTAGCAACATTTGCACAAACCCAATGGAATGTAGACAATATGCACTCATTCCTTAATTTTTCGGTAA
Organism: Myroides indicus; assembly: GCF_004364575.1. GTDB lineage: Bacteria > Bacteroidota > Bacteroidia > Flavobacteriales > Flavobacteriaceae > Flavobacterium > Flavobacterium indicum_A. Next base: position 4,451 of record NZ_SOAG01000019.1, read on the forward strand.
AACATCTTGGCATTTCTTTTGTTGACGGGCGTTTTGATAAATATAAAGGGAGTTTTATTGGTAATCCTGATAATTTGGAAAATGGAAAGTTCAATTTCTCAGTTGATATTAACAGTGTGAACACTTCTGTTGAAATGCGTGATAATCATTTAAAAACAGATGATTTTTTCAATGCTGAAAAATATCCATCTATGAAATTTGAAAGTACTTCAATTAAAAAATCCGGAAAAGATCAATACAAATTAATTGGAAATTTAACCATTCGAGACATTACTAAACCAGTCACTTTTGACTTAGTTTATGGCGGATTATTAAAAGATGACGGAAATGGAAATACTAAATTAGGTTTCCAAGCCTCTACTACACTCAATCGTTTCGATTTTGGGGTTGCCTATGATCCTTCGGGACAAGCTATCGCAAAAGACATACTTATCAATGTAAACTTAGAGTTTACTCAAGTAAAGTAAAATAATTAAACCCCAATTGACAGTATCAATTGGGGTTTAAATTGGTTATTATACATATTATTTTTTCTACAGTTCTTTTTTATGTGGAGTAAGCATATGCTTTGGGTCCAGAATTTCATCTAGCTTTTCTTTAGTTAATAGCTGATGTTCTAACACTAATTCATACACTCCTCTTCCTGTTTTTAAAGCTTCTTTAGCAATTTTTGTACTTGCTTTATATCCTATATACGGATTTAGAGCTGTTACTATCCCTATACTTCCCAAAACCTGATTCTTACTGTGTTCTTCATTTGCTTTGATTCCCAATACACATTTTTCGGTTAATGTGTTCATTGCATTTTCCAACCACAGCATTGACTCCATTAAGGTATGAGCCAACACTGGTTCCATCACATTAAGCTGTAATTGTGCAGCTTCTGAAGCCATCGTTATGGTTAAATCATTTCCAATAACCTTAAAACAAACCTGATTAACTACCTCTGGAATTACAGGATTGACCTTTCCGGGCATAATGGAGGATCCCGGCTGCATCGGAGGTAATTGAATTTCATTTAATCCCGTTCTGGGACCGGATGAAAGCAAACGTAAATCATTACAGATTTTTGAAAGTTTAATCGCTAATTTTTTTAATGTTCCTGAATAGGAAACAAATCCGCTGGTGTCTGACGTTGCTTCAACTAAGTTTTCAGCAGATTTAACAGATTCGTCAAGTAAAATACCTAAGTTTTTAGCACAAAGCCCTGCATATCCAGGAACAGCATTTAGACCGGTTCCAATCGCTGTTGCCCCCATATTTACCTCTAAAAACGCCTGACTTGCTGTGTTTAAAGCATCAATTTCCTTTTTTAATGTAAACCCAAAGCCGCCAAACTCTTGTCCTAAAGTCATCGGAACCGCATCCTGTAACTGAGTCCTGCCCATTTTAATAACATGTTCAAACTCTGTAGCTTTTATTTCAAATGCACTAACCAATTTTTCCAGGCGGCTAACGACTTTTTTATTCATTTCAAAAGCAGCGACCTTTAAAGATGTCGGATAAGCATCGTTGGTAGATTGTGACAAATTTACGTGATCATTAGGCGAACAATATTGATATTCACCTTTAACGTACCCTAATAATTCTAACGCGCGATTGGCAATTACTTCATTTGCGTTCATATTGACAGAGGTTCCTGCACCTCCCTGAATCATATCTACAGGAAATTCCAATGCCCATTTTCCGTCTAAAATTTCTTGACAAGCATCAGCAATAGCTCTATATATGTTTTCATTTAATATATTGAGTTCAAAATTAGTTTTTGCCGCTGCCCATTTTACCTTGGCAAGTCCTTTAACCAACTCCGGATAATCGGATAACTTATTTGTCGAAATTTTAAAATTATTAATGGCTCTCTGAGTTTGGACTCCATAATATGCATTTTGAGGAATTTCTAATTCTCCCAATAAATCGCTTTCTAATCTTGTTGCGTTCATTTGCTGCAATTTTAATTTCTACTAATTTACAAAGATTTTCACGTCGCTTCTTTATTCTATATAAATATATTATTCTTCAAATTCTCCAGACACATAATACCACTTGTCTGATAGCTTTTCAAACGAAGATCTCTCAGCATGAATGCATTCTTTTCCTATTGCATTTGTAAAATATGCCTTGAATAATATCATTTGCTCTTCTGATTTAATGACTTCCAATTTTTGCCATTCATTTTCCTCAATCCATTTTTGAATGTCTTTTTTACTGTGAAAATATCTTGTTTTAGGATGAACAGTATCAATAAGGTACCTGACTTTTCCTAAAACGTGAGCTGTATATCTGGAACGCATTAGCTCTTCAGCTGTTACCGGATCTTCTCCTCCAATTATAAACTTCTTGCAACAGAGATCAAAAGATTTGTTACTACAGCAATAACATGTAGATTCTTCGTTCATTGCGCAATTTTTTGTTTGAGCTGTTCTACTATTTTTTGATATTTAGCTAAAAGAACCAATTCATCATCTGCAGTAGCAAAATCTAATTCATCTTCTATCATTAACTGTACAGATTCTATTTTCTCATTCGCTACATCTATCTGCTTGGAAGCAATTAATGAAATTAGTTGCATTATTTCGTTTTCAACTTTACTTTTTCTCATTTTTTATGTAATAGATTTACAAAGTTATTGTATTCCCAACTCAAAAGAGATAAATCATCTTATTTTTATTATATTTATAGAAATTGATTAAGGAGAAAGCTTATGATGAAGGATTTATTTCACATACTATTTCCGAAATGCTGTCTGGCGTGTGAGCAAATTTTATTAGAAAACGAAGATATCTTATGTCATCGATGCAGAGAAGAGCTGCCTTTTACCCAGCATCATTTACATTTAAAAAATGAAGTAACCGCCAAGCTTTATGGTCGATTAAGAATAGAGTTTGGCGCCTGCATGCTATATTTTTCAAAAAGAGGAAAAGTTCAACAGCTATTTCACAACTTAAAATATAGAAATCATCCCGAAATAAGCTATTTTTTAGGCATGATGTATTGTGAGCAATTAAAAGAAACAACTTTACTTAATAACATCTCAAAAATAATTCCCGTGCCTTTACATCCTAAAAAGCAGAAGAAAAGAGGATATAATCAAGTGGATGGATTTGCTGTTGCCTTAAGCGAAACCTTCTCTATCCCCATCAATCGGGAATTGCTCTATAAAACGCGAAAAACAAATTCACAAACTACTCAAAATCTTCTTCAAAGAACCACAAAACACGAGGAAATTTTTGATGTCAAAATATGTTCCAAAGAGGAAGGCTCTCATTTTTTACTAATTGACGACATTTTGACAACTGGCTCCACAATAGAATCTTGTGGCAAAAAATTATTGCAAATTCCTAACTCTAAACTCTCTGTTTTATGTTTGGCGGCTACATTGTAAAGTTTTAATACTCCATATTTCTTAACTAAAAAATATAGTCGTTAATTTGTCTTTTTAAAATAGATCTATGACTAAGTTCAGAATATATTTTACTGTTTGTTTCATTATTTGCTGCGCAACGTTAACTAATTGTGCCAAAAGAGGATTTATCAGTGGCGGACCGTTAGATACTTTACCTCCTGTAGTTTTAAAAAGTAATCCAAAAAACTATTCTACTCATTTTGACAAACAAGAAATTCTAATTGATTTTGATGAATTTATCAAATTAAAAAACGTCAATCAAAATTTAATTATTTCTCCTCCCATGGAAAATACACCCGATATCAGTCCGATGGGAAACGCAAAAAAAACGATGGCCGTAAAAATAAAAGATACGCTAAAAGAAAACACAACGTACAGCTTTAATTTTGGTGATGCAATTATTGATAATAACGAAGGCAATCCATTAAAACAGTTTAAGTATGTATTTTCAACCGGCAGCTACATTGATTCATTAACTTTATCAGGCACTATAAAGTCGGCACATCAGTTAAAAACAGATAATTTTGTAAATGTAATGCTATACGATGCTAAAACATTCCAAGATTCAACTGTTTATAGAGACAAACCACTATATATTACTAATACACTAGATAGTTTAACTACTTTTACGCTTGAAAACCTAAAAGAAGGTACTTACTATCTTATTGCCATGAAGGACAAAAATAATGATTATAAATTTTCCCCTCAACAAGACAAAATCGCCTTTATAAAAGATTCTATCACAATTCCAACGGAACAACAATTTGAATTAGTTTTATTTAAATCCGATGAGAAATTTGAAGCAAACAGACCTTCTCAAATATCGGAAAACAAATGGTATGTACCCTATATTGGCAATCCAGAAGGAGCAGAAATTACAGTCAGAAAGAATGACAGTTTAATTAGGAACACTTACTCTTATCTTCAGCAAAAAGACTCTTTGCAATTATGGTTCCCGCGCATTACTGCCGATTCTTTACTGATTGATATTAAAAAAGACGATTTTGAGAAAACTTTTTCCGTAAGACCAAGGGCTAAGATGAAACTTGTGGATACACTTTCTGTATCAGGAAAAGGAAGTTCATTAGATTTTATCTCTGATTTTTCTATCTCTACTACTACTCCCATATCAAAAATTCAATCTGAATTTATCCGAATTTTAAACAAAGATTCAGTTGAAATTTCTTTTGAAACTGAAAATATTGTTTTAGAGCAAAAAATAAACTTTAAATTTAAAAAAGAGGAAGAAGAGAGCTATCAGATTCAGATGCTTCCCGGGGCGCTTATCGATTTTTTTGACAAACAGAATGATACTCTTCAATACAATCTAAAAACCGGAAACTATACAGACTATGGAAATCTTACACTTAACTTATCAGGAATAAAAAGGTTTCCAATTATTGTTGAGCTTTTAGACGAACAAGAAAAGGTTATAAGTACTCGATATAGTGAAAATCAAACTAAACTTGAATTTACACTACTCCCTCCTCGAAAATATTTGATCCGAATTATTTACGATGACAACGAAAATGGTAAATGGGATACAGGTTATTATTGGGAGAAAAGACAACCCGAAGAAACATTCTACTTTCCCGAAGCAATTGATGTAAGAGCTAACTGGGATCTTACACAAGAAGTACAGTTAGAATAAATTTACTTTAAGAAATACTCACCGAATCCGCATCTCTTAAAAATCCAAATTTTTGCCGGGCTTTATCTTGTGTTTCTTTTTCTAAAATACAATATGCTATTTGCTCTCCTTTTAAAGGAAGGATAATAGGCTGTCCCATATAATCCAGTACTTGTGAATGTCCTGAGTACACATTGTTATTTTCGTCCTTTCCACAACGGTTCACACCGATTATATGACTCATATTTTCTATTGCCCGAGCTTTTAACAGTGTATCCCACGCAAAAATCCTCTGATCAGGCCAGCTTGCAACATAAATCAGTAGATCATAAACGGAATTTGTATTTCTTGAAAAAGCAGGAAAACGCAAATCATAACAAATCAAAGGGCAAATATTCCATCCTTTATATTCTACTACTATTCTTTCTTTTCCCGAATGATAAACCTTTTCTTCTCCAGCCAACGAAAATAGATGTCGTTTATCGTAAGTAATATATTCTCCAGAAGGTCTTATAAAAAATAATCTATTATAAAATCTATCATTTTCTTTAATAACTATACTTCCGGTTAAAGCAATTTTTTTGATTATACATATCTGTATCAATTCAGCTATAAAACTATCGTTCATTGCCAAAAAAACTCGCTCCGGATTCATCGTAAATCCTGAAGTAAACATTTCGGGAAGAACTACCAAATCAGTTTCCTTTTCTATTTCATGCAGTTTTTCTACAAAATATTTTTTGTTATTCTCAACATCTTCCCATACTAAAGGAGCTTGAATTAATGCTATTTTCATCATGTTTCAATAAATAACAAATGTATATTAAGATACTTTCAGTAACAAGTTATTGAAATAAAAAAGGCAGGATTTTATTCCTGCCTTTTTAAAATATAGCTATTAACTAAATTATTTTATACTTGCCTTTAAATATTCACGATTCATGCGCGCAATATTTTCAAGAGAAATACCTTTAGGACATTCTATTTCACACGCCCCTGTATTTGTGCAGTTTCCAAAGCCTAAAGCATCCATTTCTTCTACCATATTTCTTACACGGTCAGCTGCTTCTACCTTTCCTTGCGGCAATAAGGCAAACTGAGATACTTTTGCAGAAACAAACAACATTGCAGAGGAATTTTTACATGTTGCTACACATGCTCCGCATCCAATACACGTTGCAGCATCAAAAGCTCTATCTGCATCGTGTTTAGGGATTGGAATAGCATTAGCATCCTGTGTATTCCCTGAAGTATTTACTGAAACAAAACCTCCGGCATGCTGAATTTTATCAAAAGCCGTTCTGTCTACAACTAAATCTTTTATAACCGGGAATGCTTTGGCTCTAAAAGGTTCAATATAAATTGTATCACCGTCTTTAAACATTCTCATGTGCAATTGACAAGTAGTAACTCCTCTGTCCGGTCCATGTGCCTCACCATTAATGAATAAGGAACACATACCGCAGATACCTTCACGACAATCGTGATCAAAAGCTACCGGATCTTCGCCTTTCTCAATTAACTCATTGTTTAATACATCAAGCATTTCTAAGAAAGACATGTCTGGAGAAATATTATTGATTTTATAATCAACCATTTTTCCCGCTTCTTTAGCGTTATTTTGACGCCATATTTTTAATGTAAGATTCATTTGCATCGAATTTTTACAATAAGACTTGATCCAAAGATCAAAATCTCAATATTATTTATAACTACGAGTTACCAATTTAATGTTTTCATAAACCAAGTCTTCTTTGTGAAGCACAGACTCTCTTGGATTTCCTTTATACTCCCAAGCAGCAACGTACGCAAAATTCTCATCATCGCGTTTTGCTTCTCCATCCTCAGTTTGGTGTTCTTCGCGGAAGTGACCTCCACAAGATTCTTCACGGTGTAAGGCGTCTTTCGCAAACAATTCGCCTAGTTCTAAAAAGTCAGCTACTCTTAAAGCTTTTTCTAATTCTTGATTAAAACTTTCTGCTGTACCTGATACTTTTACATCTTTATAGAATTCTTCTCTTAATTGTGCTATTTCGTCCATCGCTTCAGTCAACCCTTGTGCATTACGAGCCATACCTACTTTATCCCACATAATTTTTCCTAACTTCTTATGGAAGTAATCCACTGAATGAGTTCCTTTGTTATTCATCAAATGATCAATGATGTTGCGTACATTTTTCTCTGCTTCTTCAAACTCAGGCAAATCTGTCGGAATCTTTCCAGTACGGATATCATTAGCTAAATAATCGCCTATAGTATATGGCAATACAAAATATCCGTCTGCCAAACCTTGCATTAATGCAGAAGCTCCCAAACGGTTAGCTCCGTGATCAGAGAAGTTAGCTTCTCCTAATACATAGCATCCTTCAATAGTAGACATTAAGTTATAATCTACCCATAATCCACCCATTGTATAATGAACAGCCGGATAAATCATCATAGGCGTTGTATACGGATCTTCATCAACGATTTTCTCATACATTTGGAATAAGTTACCGTACTTATTCTCTACAACTTCTTTTCCTAATTTGTAAATCAATTTAGCATCATTTTCATCTAAATGGTGAATACGAGCTTGCTCTTTACCATAACGGTCAATAGCCGAAGCAAAATCTAAATATACGGCTTCGCCTGTTGCATTTACTCCGTATCCGGCATCGCATCTTTCTTTAGCAGCACGAGATGCAACGTCACGAGGCACTAAGTTACCGAATGAAGGATATCTTCTTTCCAAATAGTAATCTCTATCTTCTTCAGCGATTTGAGTAGGTTTTAATCTTCCTTCTCTAATGGCTACTGCATCTTCCATTTTTTTAGGAACCCAAATACGTCCGTCGTTACGAAGCGACTCAGACATCAAAGTAAGTTTTGATTGGTGATCACCAGTTACAGGAATACAAGTCGGGTGAATTTGCGTATAGCAAGGGTTAGCAAAGAATGCTCCGCGTTTGTGTGCTTTCCAGGCAGCTGTAACGTTAGACCCCATTGCATTTGTAGATAAGAAGAATACGTTTCCGTAACCACCCGTACAAATAACTACAGCGTGAGCAGAATGACGTTCTATTTCTCCATTGATTAGGTTACGGGCAATAATACCTCTTGCTTTACCATCTACTTTAACGATGTCTAACATCTCGTGACGGTTATACATTTGGATCTTACCACGACCGATCTGACGGTTCATAGCAGAGTATGCTCCTAACAATAGCTGTTGCCCGGTTTGTCCTTTAGCATAGAAAGTACGAGATACCTGTACGCCGCCAAAAGAACGATTATCCAAAAGACCACCATACTCACGTGCAAAAGGTACACCTTGAGCAACACATTGGTCAATAATATTTTCTGAAACTTCAGCTAAACGATATACGTTTGCTTCCCGAGCACGGTAGTCTCCTCCCTTTACTGTATCGTAAAATAATCTGTAAACTGAGTCACCGTCACCTTGGTAATTCTTAGAGGCATTGATTCCCCCTTGAGCGGCAATAGAGTGTGCACGACGAGGAGAATCCTGATAACAAAAAGCTTTTACATTATAGCCCAACTCAGCTAGTGTAGCAGCAGCAGAGCCACCCGCTAATCCAGTTCCTACTACAATAACATCAATGTTACGCTTATTGGCAGGGTTTACCAATTTAATGTGGTTTTTATAATCAGACCATTTTTTATCGATTGGTCCCTGAGGTATTTTTGAATCTAATTTCATAATCAATCTATTTAAGGATAAAGTGAATGTATAAAGGAATGATAGCAAATAAAGCCGGAATAACATAACAGAATATTTTTCCGATTCCTTTAATTAAACAATTATACTTAGGATGATTGATCCCAAGCGATTGAAATGCACTCGCAAATCCGTGAGACAAGTGAAAACCAAGAACAACCATGGCAAGTACGTACAAAACAGTGGCTATTAGTCCGTATTGTGGGTGTTGAAAGAATTCAACAGTAATTTTATGTAAATCTTTGTAACCGTCCGCAATTTTTAAATCCCCTTGATAAAATCCGGTTCCTCTCACTTCTAGCTGTCCCATTTCAACAGCTGTTGCAGGAATTGGCTGCTCCTGAACCGTTTTATACAATTTTACCGTTTGCCCTTCTGCTATGTTAACTTCCATGGTTTGCAATGGCATTTCAGAAAAATGCATTTTTGCCCAGAAATTAACCATATGCGTTACAATAAAAACTAATAATAAAGTACCCAAAATCGCCATATTACGTGACGACCAAGAGCTATTTGCCTTCGCGTTGTTCTTTACATAACCAATCGGTCGGGCTTTTTTGTTTTGAATAGTAAGAACAATACCATCAATCGCGTGGAAAAGGATTGAAATGTACGTCAGATAAGATAATACTTTTACAGCTGGATTAGTTGTCATGAATAAGGCATACTCATTGAATTTTGACGCATCCCCAAAAATCAACTGAAGATTCCCTATCAAGTGACCAACCAAAAACAAGCATAAAAATAACCCTGTAAGAGCCATCCAATATTTCTTTGCTAAGGACGACTTTAATAGTGCAGATTTTGCCATAATGTAATTTTAATTGTTTTTCTTGAAAAAATCTCTCAAAAATACATCTAATTAACGTTATCTACAACGAGGCAAACCCTATTTATACTGAATATAAACAAATAAAAAAACAACCAAAAACCAGAATTCAAACCTATTCACTACTTTTTTTAAGGTTATAAAATAGTTTATTTACAAAAAAATTAAAAAGACTTTAAAATATTCGCATCTATAACAATGATAAAGTTAGCCAAACCTAAATTATCTTTTTCAAAAACATCTACATTATCGCTTTCTACCATCGTTATTGTTGCCACTTTTAGTTCTGGAGCGTATTGATTGAGATACCAAACTATACCTTCAAAATTATTGCTGTGATAAGCACCATTATAATGAATAAACTGTTTTCCTTCTCTTTTATATTTTGAAATAAAATATCCCATTGTAGCATCTTTTATAGCCTGGGCTTTAGGCAGATTTTCTTCCTGATGGTCTTCAAACATAGTTAACATTTTTTGATATCCCGGTAAAGAAACATCATACGGAAAAGGTAGCGGAGCAATCCACTCTTTTTCCTGAAGGGTCAAACTATCTAAAGCCTCAATTCCTTTTTTATATAACAAATTAGCAAATCTACGAGGCACATTGGTTGCGATAAACTCCAAATTATTGGCTTTAGCATATTCTACCAAAGGCTTATAGTCGGTTTTATAATTATCCCACAAACGAACCTGCTCTGCAAATTCCTTTTCGTCTATTTTTCCTTTTACATAAGCTGTTAATCCTTCGCGGTTATCGGTTTCAAACATTTCTGCCCCCAATGTAATATTTCTATCTTTGCCAAGCGCTTTTGTGGTTTGCAACTGTAACCAATGTCCGAGCGAATTATTGTGAAATTCTCCAAACAATACAACATCCTCTTTTTTTAAGTGCTTTATCATTTTTGCAAAGCTTACTTTTTTTCCATTGGAGCTGTATATTTGATAAGGTTTTCCATTTTGCCCAAATCCTAAAAAACTAATTAAAATGACTAGTAAATAAATTTTTTTCATTATACTTTTAATTATAATCAACTATTAATCTGCTACAAAAATAGTGTTTTTATTTATTTAGACTTATTTTAGATTGATAAATATAGAGTAGCTGTTATTTTCTTGATAACTATTCCAAAAAACTTCTGCTTTTATACTATTTTGAACCTGTTTATATTTGTATAAGAAATATTATCTATGGACTACCAAACAGTATCTTTTAAAAACATTGATATCGCCTATACAGAACACGGGAAAGGCAGCGCACTGATTATGCTGCACGGCTTCTTAGAAAATGCCCTCATGTGGCAAAAAATAACAAAGGATTTTTCCAAAAGATTCCGGGTTATTGCTATTGACTTATTAGGACATGGTAAAACGGGCTGTTTAGGGTACATGCACTCCATGGAAGACATGGCAGATGCCGTTTTTGCCGTTATTTCTGAATTAAAACTGCGAAAAGTAACCTTAATAGGTCATTCTATGGGTGGTTACGTTTCCCTTGCATTTGCAGAACTATATCCTGATAGGGTTAAAAGTATGATATTAATTAATTCAACAGCACGACCTGATAATAAGGAAAGAATAGAAAACAGAAACCGTGCCATTGAACTAATCAAACAGAACAGTGCCACGTTTGTAAATATGGCAATCAATAATTTGTTTTCAGATGAAATCCGACCTTTTATTCAGTCTGAAATCAAGCATACCAAACAAGAAGCCTTAAAAACACCCGTTCAAGGAATAATTGCCGCATTAGAAGGCATGAAAATTCGTATTGACAGAGAGGTGATTTTACATTTTGCTCCTTATCCCATTGCTTTGATATTAGGCAACTCCGATCCGGTAATGCCTTACACAGAAACTGCAGAACAGATACAAAATACTGAAACAGTTTTATTCACTTTAAAAGGCGGACATATGCTTCACATTGAAGCACCTCAAGAATTATCTGATTCAATACAAAGTTTTTTAAAGAAAATATAGTTACTTGATTTCTTCTACAAAAGCTTGATCTGGATTAAGAATTGCAATCAGCAGCTGTATTAATTCTGCTTTAAAAATTTTTAATATTTCCTGGTTAATCTGACAATTAACACTTCTGCCTTCTCTAACGCCAAAAAATAAAAAGCCTTCTTTTCTGTTTTTAAAAGAATAAATTCCCGCTTCTATAGGTTTATCTTTATTTTCTTCACTATACATTAAGGCATATAGCAGAAGCTGAATAATCTTCTCGTTTTTCAACTCCATTGTTAAACCTTCCCATTTTGACAATTTTACATCATTAGAATTAACCCTTCCCGTTTTGTAATCAATCACTCTAACTATCCCGTTTCGCTCTTCAATTCTATCCACCACACCAAACAGATTAACCGGGTATGGTAAAGATTCATCCAGAAGAGTATAAAACAATTCTTTTTCCAATTCTAAAATACGAACCTTATCTCCTTCTTTCAGTTGTTCAAGTTCTACCTTTAAAAAGTGATATACATTTCTCTTAGCTACTTCAAATGCTAAAAGATTTTTTCCCATTCTTTCTCTATCGCTATTATACACTTCCTCAAACTGCTTAGCAACTTCTTCATCGGCAATTTCTAACATCTTTATCACATCAAACTCTACCAAATTAAATCCTACATACGGTCTGTACAGATTTTCCAGAGCATTGTGAATAATAGTTCCTAAAGTATTTAATGCTACATTTTCTTCTACTTCTTCAACTTCTTTTATACGCAATACTCTCTGCATATAAAACTGAACAGGATTTCTGAGATAACTAGACAAAGATGAAGGAGAGAATCCTTTTGTTTCTGTAGCTATTTTTTCTAGCTGCTGTTGCAGCAAAATAGATTTTTCAATTTTAATCGGCTCGTACGCTTTTTCCGGTAAAAAAGCAGAATATGTCAAATTACTCAGATGATGCTTTGGTTGCTTTTCTATTTCGAGCTGAGTCAAAAAACGGCTCTTTTCACCAGCATCCAACCCCTCTGACTGCGAATTGTACAACAAGTATATATTTTTGGCTCGCAACAGTAAATGATAAAAATGAAAACTGTAAATAGCATCTTTTTCTTTAAAAGTCGGCAGACCGAATTCTCTTTTGACATCGTAAGGTATAAATGAATTTTGGGTTTTCCCCGACGGAAATTTACCCTCATTTACCGAAGTAACAATTACGGTATCAAAATCCAAAACTCTGCTTTCTAACACCCCCATAACCTGAAGTCCTTGAAGCGGTTCTCCTTCAAATGAAACTTCTGCCATTTCCATCACTTGCTTATAAAGCGCATAGAGTGTTTCGTAAGAAGTGATAAAATCATATTTTTCACAATATGTAACCAATCGGTTGAGCAGATTATACGCTGCATACAAAAAAGTTTTTACTAGAACCTCTTCTCCTTCATTGGAAAGCTTTTCTTTAATTTCTAAAACTATCTTCAATAGTTTTTGAAGCATTTCTTTAGGCGTTTTTTGTTCCCACGATTCCAAAACCTCTTGAAGCAATTGATTTTGAACTTCTTCTCCCCAAGAGCTAAAACGTTCAAGTGAAAAAAAAGTCAGATTTTTTTTCTTTATTTGATTTATTACCTCCGTGGCATCCACAAGGGATGTGAAAATAGGATTTGCTAAAACATCAATTACTTCTTTATAATATACTACATATTGGCTTCCTTCTCGTCTAAGTGCAGACAAGTGCATCTTAAATATTTTATTTAACAATATCAACACCGGATTGCTTTTACCTTCGTATCCCATAGTAATATTTAAACTATTAACTTTATCAGGCAAAGCGTAAAGCACAGGCAGCAACAGGTTTTCATCTCCCAACACAACTGTCGTTTTATCTAATTGAGCTCCCGATTCTATAGTATCTTCTAAAATCTGTCCAACTATTTTGGCTTGTCCGACCGATTTAGGCGTTTGAATAATCTTGATATTTTTTTCTTTTCCAAAATCATCAACTATCCATTCAAAAGGATTAGTCTGGTAATATTTCCAGGTTTTTTTTATTCTTCTCAGGAATAAACCCGCATCATGATAAGGATCATTGAAAAAAACCTCATCAATATCCCAAAAAACTCTTCCCCTTCCTTCCAACAAAATATACTGAATAATTAATTCTTCAGCAGCATTGAGGGCATTGAATCCCGCAAAATAAAACTGTTGTTGTTTATTTTCCTCTAAAAAAGCCTCTTTCTTTTTTACAGCCTCTCGATAAATAAGTCCCTGATATCCTCTTTGCTTAGACAAAAGACAAGCATATAAAGTTTCATAATACTCAGGCATTCGCTTCCAAAACTCCAAATAGTTATCAATCAAAGCGGTTCTTTGATTCGGATCTAAAGACCAGTGTTTTATGTCTTCGATATCTTTCAGGTATGAAAACACATGATCCGGCTTTAACAAATACCGATCAATTTCATTAAAGTCCTGTAACAGCATTTTTGCCCAATTAGCATATCTATCAAAGTCCTGAGATTTTTCTTGGTGAATTTCTTTGTAAACACTATAAAACTCAAATAACAACTCAATAGAATCGATCGATTTAATTCCTGATATCGTCTGAATCAATTCTTCAACACTGATAATTACAGGAGCAAATACACTTTTTGTATAATGCTTTTTTAAACTATCCAACAAAAAAACTCCTGCTCTTTTATTAGGAACAACAATCGTTAAACAATTCATGTCAAGAGGAAAATCCTCCTTTATTTTTGCACTTAATTTATCGAGAAAAGTTATAGAATCCATAGCCTAAAGATATAAAAAAACGCTTCGATTTCTCGAAGCGTTTTTTGAATATTAATTACAATGCTAATTATTTTTTCACTTGAATTTCAACACGTCTGTTTAATTCACGTCCTTTCACTGTTTTATTATCAGCAATCGGATTTGCAGAACCGTATCCTTGAGAAGATAATCTGCTTGAGTCTACTCCTTTTTCAATTAAATAAACTTTAACTGCATTAGCTCTGTTATCAGATAAAGGAATATTGATTTTATCAGAACCTGTACTGTCTGTATATCCTGCAATATGGAATTTAGCAGTTGGATATTCGTTCATTATTCTAACAATATTGTCTAATACTGCATAAGATGACTCTTGGAAAGTGTATTTACCTGTGTTAAACAAGATTGTTTTTCCGTAATCATTAAGCTGTTTAACTTGCTCCTCTTTGATTTCCGGACATCCGTTGTTAGAAGCTGGACCAGGAACATCTGGACATTTATCTAAATGATCTGGTACGCCATCACCATCTCTATCTGGCCAAGGACAACCTTTGTTTTCTTTTGGACCAGGTACATCCGGACACTCATCTAAATGATCTGGCACACCATCTCCATCTGTATCAGGACATCCGTTGAACTCAGCTAAACCTGGTACATCCGGGCACTCATCTAAATGATCTGGAATTCCGTCTCCATCTGTATCAGGACATCCGTTAAACTCAGCTAAACCTGGTACATCCGGGCACTCATCTAAATGATCTGGAATTCCGTCTCCATCTGTATCAGGACATCCGTTAAACTCAGCTAAGCCTGGTACATCCGGACATTCATCATATTTATCTAAAATTCCATCTCCATCTGTATCTTTTCCACCAAATTGGAATCGAATACCAGCAAAATGTTGCATATGCGAAGCTACATCTACATCCGGAGTTCTTGAATCGTCAAATGAATGCTTATAAGTAGACTGTACTGTTAAGGCAATATTCGGAGTAAACCAAAAGTTTAATCCCAAACCTCCATTAGCAGTTCCTGTACTTGCATCTCCCATGAAAGTATATCCTCCACCTACTAATAAGAATGGGTCAATAACTCTTGATTTTAATATTTCTTTGAAGCTGTATTTAATTTCAGCGTCAATTCCATAATAAGACAAATCTCCAGGATTGTAAACCTCATACCCTTGCTTGTCATTTTTATAGAATTTTTCTATTTTATTAACAGATCCCACAACTCCTACAGAAAATCCGTCTCCTAAATATCTGGATACATTTAAGTATGACACAGAAGGAAGAATATTCCAATTGCCTGTTTTAAAATAACCTCCCAAACGATTTGAGAAGTTGCTGGTAGTACTAATTTTAGTATCAACTGCGTTAGCACCAACGGTTACAGCCCATGGATGATCCGCATCCTGAGCATGAGCAGATAACCCCGCGCAAAGAATTGCTGCTGCAAATAATTTGTTGAGATGTTTCATAACTTTTATTTTTTACTTTACCGTAATATTAAGCAAAAATACAATTATATAGCATATTCACAAAACTTTTAGCTAAGAATTGTTCTTTTTGCCTTTTTTATTTCTATTTTAAATTACTCCTAATTCTTTTCCTACTTCTGTAAACGCCTGAATAGCTTTATCTAAATGTTCTTTTGTATGCGCAGCAGATAACTGAACTCTAATTCGCGCTTTATCTTGCGGTACAACCGGATAAAAGAAACCGATTACATACACTCCTTTTTCCAATAGTTTATCTGCCATCACCTGAGAGAGCTTGGCATCATATAGCATTACAGGCACAATTGCAGAGTCTCCGTCAATAATATCAAAACCTGCTTTTTTCATTCCTTCTTTGAAATAATTTGTATTCCACTCCAATTTATCGCGCAAAGAGGTATCCTTTTTCAGCAATTCAAATACCTTAACAGAAGCCCCTACGATCATAGGTGCCAATGAATTTGAAAACAAATAAGGTCTTGAACGCTGTCTTAAAATTTCAATAATTTCTTTTTTACCTGTTGTATATCCTCCCATCGCACCTCCTAAAGCTTTACCTAAAGTACCTGTAATAATATCTACGCGCCCCATTACTTTTTTAGCTTCGAGGGTTCCCTTTCCTGTAGCTCCGATAAAACCAGCTGCGTGGCATTCATCAACCATCACTAAGGCATCATATTTATCTGCTAAATCACATATTTTATCGAGAGGAGCAACCAGTCCGTCCATTGAAAAAACTCCGTCAGTCACAATAATTTTAAAACGATGTCCTGCTTCATTTGCTTTGATGAGCTGTTTCTCCAATTCCTCCATATTGTTATTCTCATATCTATAACGTGCTGCTTTACATAAGCGGACTCCGTCAATAATAGAGGCATGATTTAAACTATCCGATATAATTGCGTCTTCTTCTCCAAGCAAAGGCTCAAAAACCCCTCCATTCGCGTCAAAAGCTGCCGCATACAGAATAGTATCTTCTGTTTCGTAAAAATCAGCAATTGTAGCTTCCAGTTTTTTATGGATATCCTGCGTTCCGCAAATAAAGCGAACTGACGACATTCCAAAACCATGAGAATCCAATGTGTCTTTTGCTGCCTGAACCACTTCAGGATGTGACGATAGTCCTAAATAGTTGTTAGCACAAAAATTTAATACTTTAGCGCCAGACGACACTGTTATCTCTGCACCTTGCGGAGAAGTAATAATACGTTCCTTTTTAAACAAACCATTTTTTTCGATACTCTCCAATTCATTCTGGAGGTGTTCTTTTATTTTTCCGTACATATTATTTTATTAAACGTTATTATCTTTCTAATTGTTGGTCTTACAAATGTATTATATTTAAATGATCTCCTCCCGTGTACAGCAAAACTTTTTTCTTTACGTCATATCCCATCTCCTGCAAAGCTTGCTCGTATCGCATCAGTTGCTCCTTGTGCTTATTTTGTTCCTTTCCTGTTTTATAATCCAACAAAAACGCTTCTCCGTACTTGTTAACAACTACTCTGTCGGGAATACTATTGGATAGTTTTTCACCAATAATCATTTTTTCGTTAAACACCTGATTGCCTTCTTCAAAAAATTCGCTGAGTTCAGCATGTTTTACAATACTTGTTACTGTAGCAGTAAATCCTTCTTTAGATTCTTCAGTTATCAGACCTTCTTCCAAAGCCTGTAGAACCGCATCGTCAATATCCTTTGAAGTAATTATAAACGACATTACTTTGTGAACAATATTTCCATACTCTATGGCTTTCTGGTTTTGAGCATCCCACATTAGCGCTTCTCGCTTTGCTATCTTTATCTGCCCAAAGTCAAAAGGCTTTTTCACCGAATGGATTATCTCAACAGAACCTGCTTCTCGTTCTTTTTTCTCAGATATCCTCGTAGCATTCCCAAATTCATATTGAAATTCATCGTTTTCAAATTTACCTTGAACATTTAAAAAATCCAGAAAAAAAGAAGACATATTGTTTTTTAACTCCCCCTTATCGGTAACGTTGTAATAACTGATTATATACAATTGCTCTTCTGCTCTGGTTAAAGCCACGTATAGTACATTAACATTATCCAGTAAAAATTCCTCTTCTTTTTGTTCGTATAACTCGCGAGCCAATTTACCATAATCAGCTACTTCTTTTTTTGAGTCAACAAGTGCCTTTGGAAAGTCCAGTCCTTCTTCCGTTTCAATATTTAGCCACAATTTATCTCTGTTGGAACGAGTATAATCCTCTTCTGCAAACGGAAAAATTACCACCGGAAACTCTAATCCTTTTGATTTGTGAATGGTCATAATCTGGACTGCATTTTTCCCTTCCGGTGTAGGAATACTAAATTTTTGATAATTCTCTTCCCAATACTCTAAAAAATCAGATATACCAAATACATTTTTAACCGTACGCTCTAATACTAAATCTAAAAAATACAGCACATATGAAATGGTGCTTTTTTCAGGCAAAAATGCTTTCACAATATTCTCGACTGCTTCATACAGCGATTTTTTTCGACATCTGTCAAAAGAAATATCGATCCCATTCTCTTTTAGCCAATTTTCAAATACTTTTTCTTTTTTCAGTTCCAATCCCTGATCAATAAAATCATGGACGGCTACTGGATTTTCGCTTTTCTGTTGATTAGCAATATAGTAAAGCATCATTACTTTTGCTTCTAAATCACTTTCGCTCTTAAGATAGCGGAGTACATTAATAATAACCCTGACTTCTGTAGCATTATTGATAAGTAAAGAATCCGAAGACAGAATGGGTATTTCATTCTCTGTCAAATAATTTGCCAGAATAACTCCATGATGTCTCTTTCGGGTCAGAATAACAATATCACTGTAGTCAAATCCTTCAGCAACTGCTTTTTGAATCGCTTTTAAAGTCGCTTTAGCATATTGCTCTTCTTTAATTTTCCCTTCCTCTACTTCACCTTCCGTTAAAAATCTCAAGCTTACATATCCTCCCCTTTTATCATTAATTTGCTGCGAACTATTATTTTGATACAAGTCCAGATAATCTTCATGAGTAAACTTTTCTGAAATACATTTAAAAAACAGATTGTTAAACTGGATTACTTCTGAATAGCTTCTGTAATTTTTTTCAAGCGATATTACTTTCTTATCCGGATTCGAAAAAGGATTTTCGCCTTTGCTCAACGCTATAAACTGTTCTGCTTTTCCTCCTCTCCATCGATAAATAGATTGTTTAGGATCGCCAACAATCATTAAAGTACCCTTATTTTGTGAATGATCTTCGCCTGCAAGTGCATTATCTATGAGCGGAATAAGGTTATGCCATTGCAGTTCGGATGTATCCTGAAATTCATCTATAAAAAAATGATTGTACCGCTCGCCTAAGCGCTCATAAATAAAAGGTGCTGGCTGATTTTGAAGCTCGTTGTGGATAATGGCATTAAACTGACTGATTGATAAAATATTTTTCTCTTGTTGAATTTTATCCATTTCTTGTCCTAATGCATTAAGCAAAGAAAGCGGTGTTATGTTTTTTAAGAATGCCTGATAAAATGCTCGTTTAGCATATAATTGATAAACCTGACCTAATTTCTCCAAAAATTGAGGAATATACTCTTCAATTAAATCTTTATCTTTTGCCGTTTTGTTAATCTGGATGTCTTCTGTTTCCAAATATTTTCGCTGAGTAGCTTTATCATCGTCATTTGCTATATAGTTGAGATGATTTGGAAAGGTTCCTCTGGAAAATGATTTGACATCTATTCCGTTTGTATTGATAAGATCTAAAAGGCAACTTCCCGTTTCTTTAGTTGTTTGTGTTATACTCCGAATCTCAAAACGCAAAAAATCGCGAACCCTCACAAAATCATCTAATTTTTTTTCAGCAAACAAAGCAATTTCTTCTCTGCTGTTTTCATTTAGCAGTAAGGCTCCCACTTCCTTAAGCTCTCTCGATATATCCCAACTCTTATCATTGTCTGCCTTATCAATAGAAAAGTCTATTAGCAAATTTGTCAGTTCTGGATCAACTCCTGCTTTAGATACAACTGCATCTACAGCCTCCTGCAATAATTCATCCGAATCCAATGTAACCTCAAATGAAATCGGCAAATCGAGATCAAATGCAAAAGAACGGATCACCTTATGCGTAAACTTATCTATTGTTGAAATGTCAAACGAAGCATAGTTATGAATAATGTTTTTTATGATCTTTTTGGATTTTGTTCTAACGTAATCTTCTTTTAATGCTGTTTCTTCCAAAATTTGAGTCAGCATCTGCTCATATTTTTGCGGTATATCGTTTTGCGAAAAAGCATATAAACAAGAAATCACCCTTATTTTCATCTCTGCTACCGCTTTATTAGTAAATGTAATAGCCAAAATCTTTTTATAGGCATCATCCTGTTTGTCTAACAGCAGTATTTTGAGGTATTCTTTGACCAGCGTATGTGTTTTTCCTGCTCCGGCAGAAGCGTTGTATATTGAAAAAGAAGGAGTTTCCACTTGATTATTCGGCATAAGAGTTAACGTACATTAAACAGTTTAGTTTTTTATTTTCCGTTTAAAATGACTAAATTTGAAATAAAATTAATACTAATCTTTAAATAATACGAATTATGGCTTTCGAATTACCAAAATTACCGTACGCCTACGATGCATTAGAACCACATATTGATGCTCGCACCATGGAAATCCACCACACAAAACACCACCAAGCATATACGACAAACCTAAATACAGCTATTGCCGGAACTGAATTGGAAGGAAAATCTATTGAAGAAATTCTGAAAAGTTTAGATATGTCAAAAGGTGCTGTACGCAATAATGGTGGAGGTTTTTACAATCACAATTTGTTTTGGACAGTTATGAGTCCTAATGGAGGAGGAGAACCAACAGGAGAATTAGCCGAAGCAATCAAAAAAGACTTTGGTTCTTTCGCAGAATTCAAAGATCAGTTTTCCAAAGCAGGAGCTACTCAGTTCGGATCAGGCTGGGCATGGCTTTGTGTAAAAGACGGAAAATTGGAAGTATGCGGAACTCCAAATCAAGACAACCCTTTAATGCCTAATACAGGATGCGGAGGCACTCCTATTTTAGGAATGGATGTTTGGGAACACGCTTACTACCTAAACTACCAAAACCGTCGTCCTGATTATATTACGGCTTTCTTTAATGTAATCAACTGGAATGAAGTGTCTAAGCGCTTTGCTGAAGCAAAATAAAAAATAGTAGTTTTTTCATAATTTTAAAAAGAAAGCAGCCTGAGATTTATAAAATCTGAGGCTGTTTTTATTTTTAGCTTTATTTAATAAGGCTTTTCGTCTCTTCCTTCAAAAAAGTTAATAAAGGCTCTGTTAACTACTCTATTTCCTCCAACCGTAGGATAATTACCTGTAAAATACCAGTCTCCCAAATTTTTAGGACAAGCTTTATGTAGATTTTCAACGGTTTGAAACACTACCTTTACATTTGATTTTACATCGGCATCTATAACCATATCTGCTATCTTTGCAGAAATTTCTTCGTCTGTGAAGGGTTCGTAAATTTCTTTCACATAATTTACAATTTCTGTATCTTTTAAATTTACCTGCGCTTTAGATTTTTCATAAACACTCTCTGCAATATGATACATATTCCGTTCTTTAAGCAATTCAACCGCGGCTCTAAAAGCAATTAACCCTTCCAATTTTGCCATATCAATACCATAACAGTCCGGGTATCTTACCTGAGGTGCAGCAGAAACAACAACAATTTGTTTAGGGTGCAGCCTGTCCAGCATACGGATAATACTTTTCTTTAATGTAGTTCCGCGCACGATACTATCATCTATAATTACCAGATTATCCGTTGGCTGAATTACACCATAAGTAACGTCATAAACATGTGCCACCAAATCATCCCGACTGCTATCGTCCGTAATAAATGTGCGGAGCTTAGCATCCTTTACAGCTATTTTTTCCGTGCGGAGCTTAACCGATAAAATTTCCTGCAATGCCGTTTCATCCAAGCGGTCTTTTTGACCTAAAATATCTTTTATTTTTCGCTGATTCAAATAATCCTGAGCCCCTTCAAGCATGCCTATAAACGAAGTTTCCGAAGTATTGGGTATATAAGAAAACACTGAATTATCTGTATCATTGTCAATTGCCTCAAGCACTTGCGGAAAAATTAATTTTCCCAAATCCTTGCGCTCCTGATAAATTTCCATATCATTTCCTCTTGAAAAATAAATGCGTTCAAAAGAACACGCCTTTAACGGAAGCGGATCTAAAATCCGCTCAAAATTAACAGAGGCATCTTTGCGAATAATTATAGCCTGTCCCGGACTCAATTCGCGAATATCATCCGCAGACACATTAAACGCGGTTTGAATAACCGGTCTTTCACTAGCTACAACAACGATTTCATCATCGTCATAATAAAAAGCGGGACGAATACCCGCCGGGTCTCTAAGCACAAATGCATCTCCATGCCCTATCATTCCAGCCATTGCAAAACCACCGTCCCAGTTTTTAGAAGCTCTTCTTAAAATACGCCCTACATCCAGTCTTTCTCCAATAAACGGAGAAGCGTCTTTTTTAGAAAAGCCCTCTTCTTTTATCTTATAATATAAATCCGAAACTTCGTCGTCCAAAAAATGACCTATTTTTTCCATTACGGTAATTGTATCGGACATTTCTTTGGGATGCTGTCCTAAACGAACCAAATCATCAAATAACTCTTTAGAATTGGTTAAATTAAAATTTCCGGCAACTATCAAATTTCGGTGCACCCAATTATTTTGACGCAAAAACGGATGAACACTCTCGATGCTGTTTTTACCAAATGTTCCATACCGCACATGCCCTAAAAACACTTCTCCTATATATGGAATATATTTCTTTTGTAACTCCGCGCTTTCACAATATTCCGGATGCTCCTCCAACTCTTGGTTTATTCTCTCGTTTATCTGCGAAAAAATATCCTGAATAGGTTGAGCTTGGTTAGAACGCACACGACTGATATAACGTTCTCCCGGCTGCATATCCAGCTTTATACTTGCCAATCCGGCTCCATCCTGACCGCGATTATGCTGTTTTTCCATCAACAAATACATTTTTTGTATTGGATAAAAAGCAGACCCATACTTTTCTTTGTAATATGATAACGGTTTTTTTAACCTTAAAACCGCTATACCACATTCGTGTTTTAACGCGTCACTCATAGTTTGTTAGTTGTGTAGTATTATAATTAAATTAAAAAAAGCCCAAACGGGCTTAGCTATGACACTATTCCGCTAATTCGATATCGAATTGGGTTAACATTCTGAATTGTTGCAATCTTTCCTGTACTTCTTCCTGTTTTAAACATTCCATTCGTTCTGTTCCAAACTTCTCCACGCAAAAAGATGCCAAATTTGAACCGTATATAACGGCATTTTTCATGTTTCTGAACGAAACATTACTGCTTTGTGTAAGATATCCGGTAAATCCTCCGGCAAAAGTATCTCCAGCCCCTGTCGGATCAAAAACTTCTTTTAAAGGCAATGCGGGTGCAAAAAACACTTTTTTTCCAGAAAACAGCAGTGCCCCGTTTTCTCCTTTTTTAATAACCACGTATTTCGGACCCATTTCATGTATTTTTTCTGCTGCCTTTACCAGTGAATATTCTCCAGATAATTGCCGTGCTTCTTCATCATTTATTGTTATGACATCCACGCGCTGCAAAACTTCTTTCAGCTCATCCGGTGTATGATTCATCCAGTAGTTCATCGTGTCTAAAACAACCAGCTTGGGTTTTCGGCTAAGCTGATCCAATACATTTTTTTGAACTAGAGGGTGCAGATTCCCCAGCATTACCACATCAGCATCCTTAAAATTCTCAGAAACTTTAGGACTAAAATCCGCCAACACATTTAACTGCGTTTCCAATGTATCTCTGACGTTTAAATCATTGCGGTATTTTCCGCTCCAAAAGAATGTTTTTTCTCCTTGTACTATTTCGATTCCGGAAACATCTATATTCCTGCTTTTAAACAGCTCCAGATATTCTGCCGGAAAATCGTCTCCAACTACAGAAACTATCGCTGAATTAACATTAAAGTAGGCCGCTGATAACCCGATATACGTAGCTGCTCCTCCTAATGTTTTATCTGTCTTTCCAAAAGGAGTCTCTATCGCATCAAAAGCCACCGTTCCTACTATCAGTAATTTATTCATGTTTTTTGCTAAGAAATGAAGATGCAAATATACTCATAAGTTATTTTTGAAAAAAGGATTTTCAGAAAATCCCTTCTTCTCTGTGGTCTTCGTAATAATTGTCTTTCAACAAGTCTTTATTTAAGGCAGCTGCAACGGCTAACTGATCACAGCGCTCATTCATTGGATGATTATTATGGCCTTTTATCCACTGAAATTTTACTTGATGTTTGCGGTAAACTTTTAAAAAGCGAATCCACAAATCGGGATTTTTCTTTCCGGAAAAGCCTTTCTTTTCCCAGCCAAACACCCACCCTTTCGTTACCGAGTCCACCACATATTTAGAATCTGAAACTACCAATACAGATAGGTTCTCTTTTGTCAAAGCTTCCAATCCTACAATTACCGCCAATAATTCCATTCGGTTATTGGTTGTCAATCGGTATCCTTGTGAAAGCTCTTTATAATATTCTGTGTTATTGAGGTGTAAAATGACCCCATACCCTCCCGGTCCGGGATTTCCCCTTGACGAACCATCGGTATATAAAAGAATCTGAGATTGCATTAATTCGTTTTTGCTAAAAGTTGTTCAATTACTTCGGGAAAATGTTTGTGTTCTAATCGCTGCACTGCTTTAGCCACTTCTTCTGGGGTAAAGTCAGGTTGCACCTCTGTTGAAGCTTGAAAAATAACAGCTCCTTCGTCATAGTTTTCATTTACATAGTGAATTGTAATTCCAGTTAATTTTTCTTTATTTTTAACAACCGCTTCATGAACAAAATGTCCGTACATTCCCTTTCCTCCGTACTTAGGGAGCAACGCCGGATGAATATTGATTACTTTATTGGAATACTCTTTTACCAACTCTTCGGGGAATTTCCATAAAAAACCTGCCAAAACAATTAAATCAGGTGAGAAATCCTTTAATTTTTCTGCTACTTTCCCACTATTCAGCATATTTCTATCAAAAATCATTACAGGAATATTTCTTTTTTCCGCTTTTTCTATTACCTTAGCATTTGGGTTATTTACTAGTACCAAATATTGGTTGATATCTGATTTATTTTCAAAATAATTGATAATATTTTCGACATTAGTTCCTGAACCCGAAGCGAATAAAGCTATTTTTTTCATATAGAGATGCTGTAATATTGTATTAAATCGATACAAAAAAAAGAATAATTACTGACAATAAATAGAAAAATAACGAGAAGTATTAATTATTTTTATAATTTCGCACCGACAATTAACATGTAAAAGCAGGTTTTAAAATAAAGTTTTTTATTTTTGCCTACAAATTTAAATTTAAAATTAAAGATTATGTCAGACATTGCATCAAGAGTAAAAGCGATTATCGTTGACAAATTAGGTGTTGACGAGAACGAAGTTGTAGCAGAAGCAAGCTTCACTAATGATTTAGGAGCTGATTCACTAGACACTGTTGAGCTTATTATGGAATTCGAAAAAGAATTTGACATTCAAATTCCAGATGACCAAGCAGAAAACATTGCTACAGTTGGTCAAGCTATCTCTTACATTGAAGAAGCTAAAAAATAATAACTAACAACCCACGTGTTTTTTACACGTGGGCGTTATTATTTTATCTATTTGATAATTTATTGATAAAAAAGGAGAGATTGGAAACAATCTTTAAAAATATTTCAAACAAACTACCCAATGTTTCCTTTTTGGCAAAGTGAAAATTGGGATTTTTTTTTAACACAAACCATAACTTTATGAAATTAAAGCGAGTTGTTGTAACAGGTTTAGGTGCTCTCACCCCAATTGGGAATAATATCCAGGAGTATTGGAACAGCCTAATTAATGGAATAAGCGGAGCTGCGCCCATTACATATTTTGACGCTACCAATTTCAAAACTCAATTTGCGTGTGAAGTAAAAAACTTTAACGCAGAGGACTTTATTGAGCGAAAAGAAGCCCGCAAAATGGATCGCTTTGCACAGTATGCGATGGTTAGTGCTGAGGAAGCTATTAACGATTCAGGCATAAATCTTGATGCTATAAACAGAGACCGAGCAGGTGTAATCTGGGGATCGGGAATTGGCGGTTTAGAAACTTTTCAAAACGAAGTAACCAATTTTGTTACCGGAAACGGCATTCCTAAGTTCAATCCGTTCTTTATTCCTAAAATGATTGCAGATATTGCCAGCGGTCATATCTCTATGAAATACGGTCTTAGAGGACCAAATTTCACTACTGTATCTGCGTGTGCTTCTTCTACTAATGCCATTATAGATGCCTTTAATTACATCCGTTTGGGCATGGCAGACCTATTTGTTACAGGTGGTTCAGAAGCAGCTGTTACCATAGCGGGTATTGGTGGTTTTAATGCCATGCACGCTCTTTCAACCCGAAATGACGACCCAAAAACTGCTTCCCGACCAATGGACAAGGACAGAGAAGGGTTTGTTTTAGGAGAAGGGTCAGGTGCTTTAGTTTTAGAAGAATATGAACACGCTGTAGCACGCGGAGCAAAAATATATTGTGAAATCGGAGGCGGTGGCATGTCTGCCGATGCTCATCACTTAACAGCTCCACATCCGGAAGGATTGGGTGCAATGAACGTAATGCTTAACTGTTTAAGAGATGCCGATTTACAGCCTTCAGATGTAGATGCGCTAAATATGCATGGTACTTCTACTCCTCTTGGTGATATCGCTGAATCTAAAGCTATTCAACACGTATTTGGAGAACACGCATATAACATGAGCCTGAATTCCACAAAATCAATGACAGGGCATCTGTTAGGAGCTGCAGGAGTTATAGAAGCTATTTCTGTAATTCTTTCTCTCAAACACGGAATTATCCCGCCAACTATCAATCATTTTACGGACGACGACCAAATCGATTCAAAATTGAATTTCACTTTCAATACTGCTCAAAAAAGAGATATAAAAGTAGGCATGAGCAATACTTTTGGATTTGGCGGACACAACGCTTGTGTGTTGATGAAAAAAATTGATCTATAAAAAGTTATCTCAATATGAGAAGCTTGTTGAATAAATTCATGAAAAATTCCCGTTCTTCTTCAGAAGACGGGAATTTTTGTCGTAAAATATCTCAGATTACCGGTACCAAACCAGCTGACGTATCGTATTACAGAATTGCATTTACACATCGCTCCATGAATTTAACCGATAACAGCGGCAATCCCATCAACTACGAGAGATTAGAGTTTTTAGGAGACGCTATGCTGGGATCTGTTATAGCTTCACATCTCTATATTCAAGTGCCGAACGGCGACGAAGGATACCTTACCAAAATGCGCTCTAAAATTGTCAGCAGAGAAAATCTCAACACTATCGGCAAAAATCTTAATCTGATCTGCAATGTAGAAAGCAAAATGGGCAACCAGCAGTTTGGAGAGAATATTCACGGCAATCTTTTAGAAGCTTTGATAGGAGCTATTTATTTAGACAAGGGCTATCCGGCTTGCGAAAAGTTTATTCATGACAAACTCCTTTCCACAATTTCTGATATTCAAAAACTAGAAACAAAAATAACCAGCTATAAAAGCTTGTTAATCGAATGGTGCCAGAAGTCAAAGCATTCCTTTAAGTTTGACTCTTATGACGAAAACAGTGCTGAGGACATCAAATATTTTGGTGTTCGACTATATATCGACAACAAACTAATAGCAAAAGGCAGGGCTACTTCAAAGAAAAAAGCAGAAGAAAAAGCAGCACAGCGCGCTTATTTTGCCTTACAGGAAAAAATTAAGATTTAATCTTAAAATCACTTTTTTAACAATCTATTAATTTGGATGACAAGTATTTTCAAGGTTATCCGTCATAAATATTGTATATTTGCTCTTAACAAAAACTCAATATGAGTGCACCGACTATATACCTGTTAGATGATTTTGACACAGAAGACTACAAACTTATTGCCTTACACTCTTCCAGAAAAGACGAATACAAAATAGCTTATTTTATCAATGTTGTTTTAAATTTATTCTTGGAGCGAAGAGCGGAAGATATAGCTATTACTATGGATGAAGGTACCGGATCATTTGTACTGTTTGAATACGAAGACTCTGATCACCACGTCCTTTGGCAGCTTATCTCCAATAAAACTTTTCTGCAGCCCAAAAATCAGACAGAATCACTTTTGTTTTCCGGCATAGCCCCGGTTATAACCCGGCAAGGCTATTTATTTCCGGAATTAAAAACAGTTGATTATTTGATAAAAATAGAAAATACCAATCATCAATTTGATATCGCCGCAACTATTGAGAAATTGAATTCGCTAAAGATTATCTCCACTGCTTATGAAATTAAGCCGGAGAAAATAAAATCAAAACAAAACCTAATTTTTTAAAAATATGGTAACACCTAAAAAAACTAAAATTGTAGCAACACTAGGACCGGCATCAAGCACAAGAGATGTGTTGCACAATATGATTAAAGCCGGCGTAAACGTTTTTAGAATAAATTTTTCCCATGCTGATTACAAGGATGTTCAGGAGAAAATAGATATCATCCGGGAGTTAAACAAAGAATACGGATATACTACTTCTATATTAGCTGATTTGCAAGGTCCTAAACTACGCGTAGGAACTATGGCAGAAGATGTAATAGTAAACCCAGGCGACATTATTACTTTTTCAACGAAACAAGAATTCAAAGGAGATGCCAAAAACGTTTATATGAATTATAAACAATTTCCTAAAGATGTTCAGTCCGGAGAACGCATCTTACTGGATGATGGCAAATTAATCTTTGAAGTTGTTGAAACAAACGATATTGATCAAGTTACAGCAAAAGTGATCCAAGGAGGTCCTTTAAAATCTAAAAAGGGCGTAAATCTTCCTATGACTAAGGTCTCTTTACCTGCTTTAACAGAAAAGGATATTAAAGATGCTATTTTTGCCATCAATGCTCAGGTCGACTGGATTGCTTTATCGTTTGTTCGTACAAAGGAAGATCTTATGGATCTTCAAAACCTGATTAAAGAACACTCGGACTACAAAATTCCCATTATTGCTAAAATAGAAAAGCCCGAAGCTGTTAAAAACATTAAAAAAATCATTGCCCATTGCGATGCATTAATGGTTGCCAGAGGAGATTTAGGAGTAGAAATTCCTGCACAAGAAGTCCCTTTGATTCAAAAAGAATTAGTCAATATAGCCAAAAACGCTCGTATTCCAGTAATTATTGCAACTCAGATGATGGAAACTATGATTTCTAGTCTGACACCTACACGGGCAGAAGTAAACGATGTAGCCAACTCCGTTATGGATGGCGCGGATGCTGTAATGTTATCTGGTGAAACTTCTATTGGAAGTCACCCTATTCAGGTAATAGAAAAAATGACTCAGATTATTCAGAGCGTAGAGAACTCACCTTTAATAAGAGTTCCGCAAACTCCTCCCCAAATAAAAACGAATCGTTATATAACTAAAAATATTTGCTATCACGCCGCTCTTATGGCAAATGAGATAGAAGCCAAAGCCATTTGTACTTTAACTAACAGTGGATATACAGCTTTTCAAATTTCGGCATGGAGACCAAACAGCAATATTTTGGTTTTTTCGTCCAATAAACGAATCATTACTCAACTAAACCTGTTATGGGGAGTTCAGGCATTTTATTACGATAAATACGTCAGCACAGATGAGACTATTGAAGATATTAACCGAATGGTAGCAGAAAAAGGATTTGCCCAATCAGGCGATATGGTCATCAACTTAGCCGCAATGCCTATTATTGAAAAAGGAATGGTTAACACTCTTAGAATTTCGGAAGTGAAATAACTTGAAAAATAAAAAAATCCCCGAAAACAAATCGTTTTCGGGGATTTTACTACGAAATTAGAATTTTATAATATTATACTTCAAAGTTGCTCCTAAAGTAAGTGAAGTTCCCCCCTCATTAATATCTATTCCTTGGAAATAACCTATCCCCAAATGACCATTAAACAACAATCTTTTTGTCAAGAATCTATCTATTCCACAATTTATTTCAGTAAGGTTCACTTTTTCAAAATAAGAATCACTCCTGCTCCCAAACGAATATTTGGACTGCAATGATAGATAAATTCTGCCGTTTTCATTATTGACAAAATCCCATTTTAAAGCTCCTTTTATAAAAGGAACAAGTTTTTCATAACCAACATTCACATCAAAGCCTGATCTTCCATTTTCTTTTTCACTTATATTATATCCCAATCCAGTTCCTCCGAAAAGCTCTAAATTAAAATCATTGTATAATTTAACATTAACCGAAGCTTCAAATCCCTGAAAACCAAAATTAATAAACGATTTTGTTTTTTCCTGTGCAACACACATTGTGTTGACACTTATAAAGAGACTTAATAAAACAACAATTTTAAACAAACCCGAATTGTTATGTTTTTTGTCCATATTTTTTAACTATTTTAGCTCCCAAATTTAAATAAAAACCATGAAATTTTTGTTAAAAGTTACTTTTGTCGCCATGCTATTTTTAACAATGAGTTGTCATACAGACAATCTACTTAACGATGCTAAAATGGTACCCTCAGATTCTACGAAAACATTGTTTAATTCAAAATTGAGTATAAGCTACAATAAAGAAAAACAAATGTTTATAGCAAGAGGAAATTCCGCTGATTTTAAAGATTTTATTTATTCAGAAGACACAGAATTAAAAAACAGATTATTTATTGACGCATACAATAAAGGTTTTGAGCCTTTAACAGTATATGGAGAAATTCCAAGTGAATTATTTGATGAATATTCAGACCGATTTGAAGATTCAAAAGAAAAGAAATCATTAGAAATAATGAGTGATCTTAGTTATATATCTGAAGAAGAAATAGAGGAAGAAGGTATCGATATTGACAACAGAACTTTTATACAAGACAATGATTTTGCTTCTGTTCTAAATTATAATGGGCAAATACAATTTAATGATTCTATCTATACATACACCCCAAAAGGATTATTTATTGTAAATGAAAATAAAATCAACCATTTAACAGAGTTTTTAAACAGAAACAGTCAAATAGAAATTGTCGAAGGTTTTAATAGAATAGACAATAACATAGCTTCATTCAAGCCTTTGAGCTCAGACCTACAATTCAAAATCCCTGAAGAAGATTATTCTTTTGCCCCTATAGCTATACATTCAAATAGTAATGATAATTTTGGTTTTCCTTCAAACACAAATAATTTTAGTAATTGTAGCAATCTTAAAAGACCTTGGTTTCCAAATCTATTTGGAAGGTCTTATACATGCGTCCATAAACTATCTAGTACGAATCGAATTAAAACAGTATTTAGAGTACAAAATTTTCTTATATTTAATAACACTGTTTTGAAAACAACGCATCAAAGAGAAAAAGTGCAATATTTAAAAATAAAAATATGGCCATTTAAAATAAAATGGAAGTTATTTAAATATTGGGAAAATGCAAGTGCAGACAAACTCTATACTAAAATAAATCTTGCTTATTTTGAAGTAAAAAGAAGTAATCATTCTATAGCAATTAATGATACTCAGATGAAAGCAATTCTAAAAAAAATTTCTGACTTTGTAGCTACGGATAAATTCAGTTCAAAACCTTATGCTATATATATGATGAATGACGAATATGCATTAAACAATATAGGAACCTATAATCAAAAGCATTATAATATATCTCATAATGATATAGATAATCATAATAATTATAGTACATCAATCTTATATCCTAACAATTATGATAATATTGCAAACGTAAATTTAGGTAATCTAAATCCTCTATCAAACAGCAAAAAGAAAATACTTTTAAACCTATTTGTATTTAATAATAACATAAAATTGAGTACAGACGATCTATTAAAACAAGCAAGTAAAGTTTTTTCAGACTATACAAGCAAAGGATATAACAAAGACGACATTGGAGTGATTATGAATGAAATAAACTTAAAGAATGTTACATCAAACCAAATGGAAGTTACTTCTACTAAAGTATTTTTGTCGGGAGAATCCTTAACTGCGCAACACACTCATAAAGTACAAAAAACTTTAATATAAAGAAAAACATTCATTTTGAGGGAGCTAAATTTGGCATAGTAAAAACTCCTCAAAATACTAAATTAAAAATTAGTATTAATTTTTCAAGCAACAAAGTTTCAGACTATTATATCAATTTTGAAACAGGGGTTTATGTTAATGGAACTTGGGGAGGTATTAAATATGCTATTTCTAAATAAAATTCCTCAAACAAAAATCGGGTAAAGTTTGGAATAAACTCTACCCGATTTTTTATATTAATTCTATATTCTTACGCCAAAAACTATGCTTCTCCTTTCCATTCTGCATAAAACTGCGCTAAAAACCTTTCCATAAACCGATGTCTTTCCATCGCAATTTTTTTTCCGGCTTCTGTATTCATCCTATCTTTTAAAAGTAATAGTTTCTCATAAAAATGATTGATAGTAGTTCCTTTGTGAGCTTTGTACTCTTCTTTACTCATTCCAAAGGATGGCTCTACTGATGGATTGTGGATTGGATTATTTTTATATCCTCCATAATTAAAAGTACGCGCAATTCCGATTGCTCCAATGGCATCTAATCGATCTGCATCCTGTACAATATCTAACTCTTTAGAAGTAAAAGAAATTTCAAAATTCCCTCCTTTAAAAGAAATATTTTCAATCCCCTTTACCACATGTTCAATCGTATTTTCATCATAATCGAGAGATTGTAATAGTTTTTTTGCTATAGCGGGTCCGATAGTTTCATCGCCGTTATGAAATTTACTATCTGCAATATCGTGCAGCAATGCAATCAGTTTTACAACGGTTAAATCTGCTTCTCGCTCAAAAGAAGCAATGTGAAGGGCATTCCGATAAACGCGTTCAATATGAAACCAATCATGTCCTCCTTCTGCATTTTTAAGTTCTTGCTTAACAAATAAAATAACTGATTCTATGCCTTTATCTTTCATTTTATTTTATCAAAGCGGGACGTACCCATTTAAAAATATGCTGTTCTCTTCCTACGGTCATTCTTTCTGCTATACGCGTCATACGTGCAGGTAATTTCATCAGGTAATCTCTTGCTTTTTCTGCTTCATCTGTCAGATTAGTCAAATGAGATATTTCCCATCTATCTATCAATTTCTGCATAATTTCTATGTAATCATGAGAAGTATACACCCCTATCCGTTGTGCAGAATCAGAGAACAATTCAAAAGCTTCTCCCATTTTACCTCCAGATTCACGCAGTAAGTTAGCCGGCATGGTTATTTTGCGCTTCATCATATCCACAAACGCCAAAAGCATTTCACTTGGGTCTACTTTAAAAATTCGATCTACAAACTCCGAATAAGCATGATGATGTCTCATTTCATCTCCAGCTATCAACCGACACATTTTTGACAATCTGTGATCTCCGTATTTCTTTGCCATTTTGGCTACTCTGTTATGAGAAATGTATGTCGCCAATTCCTGAAAACTGGTAAACACAAAGTTTTTATAAGGATCTCGGTCTGTACCCGGATCAAAACCATCGTTAAGCAGATAGTGAGTTGTAATTTCTACTTCTTTCATATCTACTCTGCCTGATAGATAAAGGTACTTATTAAGCAAATCTCCGTGGCGATTTTCTTCTCCTGTCCAATGACGAATCCACTTTGCCCATCCATTCCCGCCTTCTCCTTCGCGCTGATTTACGCCTTCAACATCCATCAGCCAGGATTCATAAGTAGGCAAAGCCTCTTCTGTAATCGTATCCCCCACTAAAACTACCCAAAAATCATAAGGCAATTCTTTAGCGTATTCCCTTAACTCTTTTACTTCTTCTATAAACTCTTCACTCTCTGAATCCGGAAGCAAATCTGACGGCTGCCAAATCTTTTCTACCGGAATTAAGTAGCTATCAACAAATGTGTCTATATTTTTTTCTAAGAAGCGCATAACTTCTAATCGAACATTTTGTATTGACATATCTTCATGGTTTGCGCCTGACAACTACATCTGCTATTTTGGTTTAGTAGGTTTGTTGGAGTAGCAGCGGCTAGTTAATAATTTATTTAATTTTTGATTTGATTAACTCCTCTGTTTTATGCATCAGTGTTTCAAAATCAAATTCTTTTACCTGTATAGGCTTATGTGCGTAGATATTTATTCTAGCACCTAATCCGAAAGGAAACTTTCCAAAGCGAAACATCTTCCAAGAATTATTAATCGTTAGCGGAACAATATAAGCATCAGGGGCAAACTTACAAAGCATTTTAATTCCGTTTTCTGAAAACCGCTTTAGTTTTCCATCTCTGCTTCTGGTCCCTTCCGGAAAAATAACAGCCGAACGATTGTATTTTGTTATGTATTGTCCTAATCCTCTTATTGCAGTCAGTGCCTGTTTCGCATCTTTTCGATCAATAAGTACCGAACCTCCGTGTTTTAAATTATAAGAAACGCTCGGAATCCCCTTCCCCAACTCTTGTTTGCTAACGAATTTAGGATGATATTTTTTAAAAAACCAGATTATTATTGGTATATCAAACATACTCTGATGGTTGGAAACAAAAATAACAGGTTTATTCAAAGGAATTTCTTCTTCTATCTTTACGCTATAGGTTGTTCCTAAAATCCCTGTACATAACATAATCCACCACACCATCCAATCCACCACTTTTTTGTGTTCCTGATAGCCGAATAAATTAAAAGCCAGCCATTGCAATACGTGGAAAACCAGTAAAACAATCAACAAACAGATTGTAAAAAGAACAGAAAGCGGGTAAGATATTATTTTTTGCATTCCCTTTAGTTAAAAGGCAAATATAAAAAAAACCACCCTAAAGGTGGCATCTTTTTTAGCAATGTTCTTTAAAAGCGTCCATTAAGTTTTCTGCTATCAGTTCTGCCGGATTTCCTTCGATGTGATGTCGTTCCAACATGTGAACCAATTCTCCGTTTTTAAACAATGCCATAGAAGGAGAAGAAGGCGGAAACGGGAACATATGTTCTCTTGCTGTATCTACAGCTTCTCTATCCACGCCTGCAAAAACAGTAACAATATGATTTGGTTTTTTATCTCCTTGTAAACTCATGATTGCTCCCGGACGAGCATTGCGAGCTGCACATCCGCATACAGAATTAACTACCACTAAGGTTGTTCCTTCTTCTGCCAAAGCACTTTCTACTTCTTGTGAGGTATGTAATTCTTTAAATCCTGCATCAGCTAATTCCTGACGCATTGGTTTTACTATTTCTTCTGGATACATAATATTAAATACAATTGGGTTATAACTACAAAGTTACATATTTTCTCGGAGATAAAAATTTTAGACTGATAAAGAAATGTTATTGTTTGGAACGGACTGGTTTTTTCTTTTTCTTCATTTTGTTGAGCCAGATAAAAATTCCCGTTATCGGCAGACTTGTTGCGATCAGGCAAACCACAAAATAAATTATTTTTGAAAAAACTCCGTAAATATCGCCAAAATGTAATGCCCGAATAGAATATGCCAATTTTTCACCAAATTTTTTATCGGCAAAGATTTCTTTTTTAATAACTTCTCCGGAATATTGATCTATAAAAACTCTGTCATAAACCGTTTCGTTGAACCTTGATTTTTCGTTTTTGCCAATCTCAAAACTTCCTTTGGCATCTTTTGGAAAAACGATTGTCATTGTTCTGAAAGGGAATGGCAGTTCCTTATTGGCTATTGTAATTACCTCTGATAAATCGAGTGTTTTTCCGGCATCCGTTGAAGATTCCGGTTTAGCTTCTCCTCTTCCTCCAAAAACTTTAGCTCCCAATACTGTACTCAGACTATCTCTGTACCAGTCAAACGACCAACATAATCCGGTCAGTGACATAATAATGATAATTAGCAAAGAATAAAATCCTAAGGTATTGTGCAAATCGTGATTAATGCGCTTCCAGTTTGCTTTAAACTTGATTTTAAATCCCGGTTTGATACTTTTCCAGCCTTTTATTTTTTTGGGAAACCAAAGTACTAACCCCGATACAGATAGTATCACAAATATTATAGTTGCGATTCCCACAATAGGGCGACCTATGTTCATATCTAAAAGCAACCATCTGTGCAGTTTAAAGATGGTCATAAAAAACTCGTGAGCAGGTCCGTTTCCTTGTCCTATTACTTGATTTGTATAGGGGTTCACATATAAGGTCTCTCCTCTTTTTCCTTTTTCTGAATTAATTGAAAAAACAACCGGCTTGCTTTTATTTTCTGAAATAGAAACTCGCTGAACTTTTCCGGTATAGTTTTCCTCTAACACAGTCAACATCTCTTTGACAGAATATTGATTGATTCCGGTATTTTCTACTTTAAATTTATCAGGCTCGATAAAAGCTTCTATTTCGTTTTTAAAAGTATAAATTGTTCCTGTTAAACAAACGACAAAAAGCACCAGCGCACTGGCAATCCCCAACCACAAATGGAGATCGTTCATTAATTTTCGAAAAGTGTATCTTTTTTTTGTTTTCATACTTTTTAAACAAAAAAGCACGTTCTATCCGAAATAAAACGTGCTTTTGAAATATTCTTTTATCAGAATTTATAAGTTAACTGAGCCGCAAAATTTCTCGGAGCTATTTCATTGATGTATCCTCCTCGGTAATAAGAAGTATATCCTAATTCATTAAACATATTGTTAACAAACAAACTTAAGGTAGCATTTTTATAAGTATAAGCCGCTTGTGCGTTAACTGTTGTATAACTTGGCATATCAAATGGTCTTGTATTAACAAAAGATCCGTGTCCGTCTGCTGTTCTGGCA
This sequence comes from Myroides indicus, assembly GCF_004364575.1. Classification (GTDB taxonomy): domain Bacteria; phylum Bacteroidota; class Bacteroidia; order Flavobacteriales; family Flavobacteriaceae; genus Flavobacterium; species Flavobacterium indicum_A. Next base: position 41,149 of record NZ_SOAG01000019.1, read on the forward strand.
TATTCGTTAACTGGTCTTTTTCCTACATAATAAACTCCCGCACTTAAAGATAATCCGCTTAATGAACCTTCTGTAAACTTGTAATTTACCCAACCATTTGCTGTATGTTCAGGAGCATTCATTGGTGCAGACCCATCTACGTAATTTGGGCTGTCCTGATATCTCGCATATAGATTTGCATACCCCAATATTACTTCTAAATTATTTGTAATTTTTCCGTTAACTTCTAACTCAAAGCCATTTCTTTTTAAGCTTCCCACTTTTGCGTAGGTATTGGTTGGCGTATTGTTTGCGTCTAATACTTCAGCCAGCAAATTACCCTGATTTACAAAAAAATAAGTGAAGTTAACTCCTAAATGATCGTTATACCAGTTTGATTTAAATCCAAACTCTACTTGTTTTGTATCTTGCGGTCCCGCAAATCCGCCATCAGCCATTTTTGAATTTGACTGTCTAAGGTTACTTGTAGTTGTATAGGAAACAAACGTACTAATATTTTCTTGTGGTTTAAAAATTAATCCTACCATTGGGTTCCATCTGTAAACGGCTGCATTTTCAACAGAGTTTCCGTTTAATCTGCTATAGCGAAGTCCTAACATGGCACCAAATTTATCACCTAACTGGATATAATCCTGAGCCATAAAACCTACTGTAGGAGTCATTGTACGGTTAGTTTCTATATCGGCATAGATGATATCGTCCGGCAAAGTGTTGTCAATCGCCTCCAATACATTTATATCATTTGTATAATTAACAAGCTTTGGATTTCCATTTTCATCGGTTCCCCATACTTGCCCTGTAGAATTTCCAGAAATTACTTTACTTTGTCTGTAATCAAATCCTACCTGAAAAGTATGTTTTAAAATACCGGTAAAGATATCTTTTCCTACTAAGTCTGCCTGAAAAACAGAATTGTAATCTCCTTTTTCGCTCTTCGAAACAGTTCTTCTTATATTTTGGAAATCTTTCCAGTTTTCTATACTTGTTTTTCTTTTAACGGTAGAAACACTGGTTGCTCTTCCGTGATCTTTGTAAATAGAAGCTGCGTAAGAAGTTCTAAAACTTAATTTATCTGTCAGCTGTCTTTCAAATCTCGCTACGTAGTTTTGAGTTTTAACATTTACATTGTCTCCTTTAAATCCCAAAAATTTATTGTGCGGCATTTTATATAGTGCTTCTACATAATCCGGAGCCAGATTTACAGTTCCTCTATCCGGAGTATTATCGCCGTTTAAATAATCCATCTCAACTGACAACTTGGTTTTATCATCAATTTTCCAGGTTAACGATGGATTGATATAAAAATGTTCGTTATTTACATAAGTACGCCATCCGTCATTTCGTTCATAGGCACCATTAAAACGAAAAGAGATACTTTCTTTTTTATCTAAAACCTGCTCAAAATCAACAGTTGGTCTTACTTGTCCATAACTTCCTACTCTAAAACCAATTTCGCGGCTGTTTCTAAAATTAGGCGTTTTGGTAACCAGGTTAATTACTCCTCCGGCCGAACCTAATCCGTTTCCAATTCCTTGCAATATGGCAGCTGATCCTTTAATTACCTCAACGCTTTCAACTCCTTGCATATCCGAAATTCCGGATGCGGTTCTAAAATCCGAATCCATTCCCACTCCATTTCGCAAAACCGGTGTCCCTCTAAAACCCCGCATAGACATACTTTCTTTTACTCCTCCATAACTGGCAAACTGCGTTACTCCCGCTACGTTGCGCGCAGCATCTGTTATTGTTAAAGCACCTTGCTCTTTAATAACGTGTTCCGGCACAATACTGATTGACTGTACCTGATCCTGGATTCCTAAAGGCAGACGCGTCAAATTTTGAAGTTGTTTTGTGTTTTTATTACTTCTTCCATAAATAGTAATGTTTTCTAACTGGCTATCCGTAACCAATACAAAATTTACTATTTCCTCCTTTTTGGCAATATTTACTTCTCGCACAGATGATGCATATCCTACAAGCATTGCTTTTAGTGAATGTTTTCCTGTAGAAACATCTTTTAACAGATACTCTCCATTGTCATTTGTTTGGGCTACAATTCCTGAATTTTCAATAAAAACAGAAGCATAAGAAACAGGTTTATTGCTCTCATCAACAACTCTTCCTTTCACGGTTGTTGTTTGCGCAATACTTACCACAACTCCGCTAAGAGTAAACAGAAGGGTATTTAGTATTTTCATCTTATATATGTTATTTAGAACTATTTTAATTTGCGCAAATGTAAAATGATTCTAAATAAGGAGCAAACTTTATTAAGACTTTTTTAAAACAACAAATTCTTCAACGACCATTATACTCTAAAACAATTAACATTTAATAAAAGACTAATCAATAATTTTATATTAAAAAAACAAAGTTTATATATTCGATTATTTTTTGATGAATTATAAATAATTTTTAAAAATGATAAAATGCGTTTTCTAAATGCTCAAATACTTCAATAGCATCTCCTTTTTGATGAATTCCTAATACATCAAAGCGAATTTCTTCCGTTCTTTTATATTGTTCTGTGTAAGCATTTGCTGCCAAAATCATCAGATTTATCTTTTTTCTGGTAATAAACTCTTGGGGTAAGCCAAAATCCAGTGTGCTACGCGTTTTTACTTCGACAAAAACCAAGGTGTTTTCGTCCATCGCAATAATATCTATTTCTGCTTTTTCATATCGCCAGTTGCGTTTAAGTATAAAGTATCCTTTTTCTTTTAGGTATTCAACTGCCAGTTGTTCGCCTCTTTTTCCTAAATCATAATGCTCTGCCATGCTCTTCAAATTTTAAGACAGACTCTTGTGGATTGGTTTCCAAAACTATCTTTCGCCCTAAAATAAGCGCATTATTTTCTGCTCCGTGTCCTGAAGGAAAATCAAAAACAACCGGGTATATTTTGTCTGATACTGCAGATAGTATAATCTCATGAGCTTTCTGACCAAAAGGAATTTCATTGTCATGCATATCAGTCATTCCGCCGACTATCATTCCTCTAAGATTATCTAAAACTCCATTGCGCTTTAAATTGTACATCATTCTGTCTAAATGGTACAAATATTCGTCCAAATCTTCAATAAACAAAATTTTATCATTTGTATCTATTGCAGACGGAGATCCTAATAAACTATACAAAATAGAAAGATTACCGCCCACCAGCTCTCCCTGTGCATTTCCATATTTATTTAGCTCGCAGGATTTTATTTTATACTCCAGCCTTCCGTTAAATAGTGCATGATATAGAGTATCTTTAGCTTTTTCCGTTGCTTTTGGAACACTAAATGCCATTATGCCGTGAATAGTTTCGATGCCTAGCTTGTGGATATGGCTATGTAAAACCGTAACATCGCTAAAGCCAATAATCCATTTAGGACTTTTTGTCAACAAACCAAAATCAATTTGATCAATAATCCGAACTGTACCATAACCACCTCGAGCACACCATATTGCCTTTATTTCAGGATTAGCCAATTGTTTATTAAAATCGTTAACTCTATCTTCATCAGTACCTCCCAGCTGAAAATTATCCTTCCCTATAGTCTCGCCTAAAACAACCTGTAATCCCCATGATTCCATCAATTGGATGGCCGGCTGCGCTTCTTCTTTACTAAATTTTCGGGCTGTGCAGACAATAGCTATTTTATCTCCTTTTTTTAGATAGGGTGGTTTTATCATCATTTAATTTATTAAAAAACATTAAAAATCAAATCTAAGCTGAACGGCAATAGGCTTTTTCTTTTGGTCAGAGTTCAGGTTTGAAACAGAAACGCCTATCAAGCGAACCGATTCTTTTAATTTTGACTGAAAAAGCAGGTTTCGGGCAATATCCAATAGCAATTCTTTATCCGATAGGTAATACGGAACAGTATGGCTTCTGGTCTGTTGTACAAAATCAGAGTATTTAATCTTTAAAGTTATCGTTTTGCCTGCCACATTTTGTTTTTTCAACCGAAAACTTAAATCTTCTACAATATACTCCAGCTTTTCAAGAATAAAAATCTCGGAAGATAAATTTTCTTCAAATGTGCGTTCCGTTCCAATGGATTTGATGGTTCTGTTTGGGCGGACAGGTGAATTATGAATTCCTCGAACAATATGGTAATAATCTAAACCTGATCTTCCAAAGTGCTTTTCCAAAAAATCCTGAGACTTGCTTTTTAAGTCACTTCCAGTAAAGATACCCAAGTGATACATTTTATCTGCCGTTTTCTTTCCTATTCCAAAGAATTTTTTAATCTCCAGGCTTTCCAAAAAAGGCAAAATTTCTGCAGGTTTAATTGTTTTTTGTCCGTTGGGTTTATTAAAATCACTGGCTATTTTCGCCAGAAACTTATTGATTGAAATACCTGCCGAGGCTGTGAGTTGCGTCTGATTCCATATTTTGTTGCGAATTTCTTCAGCAATTAATGTTGCACTAGGGTTTCCCATCTTATTTTGAGTAACGTCTAAAAAAGCTTCATCCAAAGACAAAGGCTCCACGTAATCAGTATATTCATAAAAAATAGTCCTGATTTGCTGGGATATTTCTTTATAGCGCTGAAACCTTGGTTTAACAAAAATCAGTTCGGGACAATTCTTTCTTGCCAATACTCCGCTCATCGCACTTCTTACTCCAAATTTCCGAGCCTCATAACTCGCCGCTGCAACTACTCCGCGATCACCTCCACCTCCAACAGCAATGGGTTTTCCTTTTAATTCCGGAAAATCAAGCTGTTCTACAGAAGCATAAAAAGCATCCATGTCAATATGTATAATTTTTCGGATCATTTAACAGAATAGTTACTGTACAAAAGTAGTTCAAAAATCAATTATTAATTCTGCAAACAATCTGTATTTTTTGTCTTAAAACATTTTTCTCAATTATCTTTTCATAACTTTGTAAAGTTGAAAAGAAAACTGACCTGAAATTAGAAGTTAATGGCAGAACATTTGTTTTCAATATATTATCCTTAAATTTTCGCCTACTATAATTCGATGTGTACCACTAAATAAAAAACAATGAACCAAAAATGAATGAGTTTTTAACCCAAGCCTTTGTATTTTTATTTGCTGCTGTTATCTGTGTACTTATTTCCAAAAAAATGGGGATGGGATCTGTTTTGGGGTATCTATTTGCCGGCGTATTAATAGGTCCGTTTGTTTTTAAATTTGTCGGAAATGACGGAGCAGATATCATGCATGCCACAGAATTTGGCGTGGTTATGATGTTGTTTTTAGTCGGACTAGAATTAGACCCGAAAGAATTTTGGAAAATAAAAAATGAGATTATAAAATTAGGAACAGCACAGGGAGCAGGTACTATAGGTCTTGTAACCTTAATTGCTTATTTTTTCTTGCATTTGCCAATAGGAACGGCTTTAACAATAGGATTTGTTGTTACCATGTCCTCTACTGCCATTATTTTACAAACCATTTCAGAACGGGGATTGAACAAATCCAATGCAGGGAAATCGAGTTTTGCCGTACTTTTATTTCAAGATATCATGGTCATCCCGATTATGGCTATCATTCCTTTATTGGCAGTTGGAAATAAAACAGCGATTGCAACAACTCATAATAGTTGGCTGGACGGCGCACCGGTGTTTATGAAAACGCTAGCTATATTAGGAGCCATATCTATAATATATCTGGTTGGAAATCACATCATAAACCCTCTTTTCCGCTCAGTTGGCAGATTAAAAATCAGAGAGATTTACACTGCTTCAGCACTTCTTCTCGTTATAGGGGTATCTTTATTAATGCAGCAGGTAGGTTTAAGTCCGGCTCTCGGCGCTTTTATTGCCGGAGTTGTTTTGGCAAATAATCCATACAAACATCAGCTGGAAAGCGACATTGAACCTTTTAAGGCTCTTTTGCTGGGCATATTTTTTATTGCGGTAGGTTCTACAATTAATTTTCAAATCATCGTAAACAAACCTCTCGTAATTTTAGGACTGTTGATTGGAAGTATGGCATTGAAAGCAATTGTCCTTTTGGCAATCGGAAAATGGAAAAAATTCCCAAAAGATCAATCTTTTTTATTTGCGATTTTACTATCTCAAATAGGAGAATTTGCCTTTGTAATTTTAGCATTGGGAAAAACCGTTAATCTTATCAATCAGGAATGGTATGACTATTTACTTGCCACAACGGCTCTATCTATGGTTGTCACGCCTATTTTGCTTTTATTAAACGAAAAATGGATTGCTCCTTATTTGGGGTTGGTTCCTTCTGCCAAAGTACCTCAGCCCTATGATGATTTATCCAATATCAGTCCCGAAAAGAAAGTTATTATCGCTGGTTTCGGAGATTTTGGAACTACCATCGGACGATTGCTCCAGGCAAACGATATTCCAACACTGGTTTTGGACAACGATGCCGAACGGGTTGATCACTTACGGAAATTGGGTTTTAATGTTTATTATGGCGACGCTACTTCGATCAATATTCTTAAGTCTATCGGAGTGGAAAACGCTCACTATGTTATTGCTGCTATAGATCCTCCTGAAGCAAATCATCAGCTGGTGGAAACATTGCGCAAAAATTTTCCGAACGTGGAAATAATAGTACGTGCAAAAAACAGGAAAAAAGCCTATGAATACTTGCAAGACGGCTTAACCGAGGTATATAGAGAAACTTTTTTCTCTGCGGTTTATGTAGGAGGTGTCATGCTCGAAAAACTGGGATTCAGCCACGAGGAGGCTCAAGAACAAAGTGAATTGTTTATCAAAAGCGACAGAGCTTCCCTGCGAAAATTAGCTCGCAATATTCACAATTTAGAAGATTACATCAATATATCCAAACTCGAATTTGCCGAACAAGCCAATATTCTAAAAGACAGCCTCAAACACAAAAGAGAAAAGCAAAGCGAAGCAAACAACGACAGTACAAAATGATAATCATATCTGATTCACTCTGATGCGGGTAAATCTTTGTTGAAATCCTTTGATATATATTTGTGAGTTTATTTTTCCTCGTTCTTTTCGACAACTATGCTGCTTGGAGTAGGAAGGAAAAACTCCATCGGAAAACTTCTGAAGTATCTCCACGTTGCTTTAATCAATTCCAATGTTTCTTTAAGAGGAATATTTCTTGATCGGAATGCCAAAAGCAGAGACAAGCTAAAGCTTACCATAAAATTCATAAAACCTACAAGTCCCAGTCCGATAACTGCCCATACAAGCATTGCTGTAGGTGCATTAAAGCCTGAACCATACCAGCCTAACGCTATGTTTCCGCTGACAAATGTAATATGCCGTATATCAATACCCAAACCTAAAAAAGTACCGATTGTTCCGCAAGTTCCCATAAAAACACCAAACCAAACGTTAGACATTATTCCCGGCCACTTATTTTCTACCCAGCCTGCCAGTTTCTTTGTTTTTTCAGCGCCCAGATTGTGTTTTAGCCACGGGTGCTCCTGAATGCGGTAATATACCTGATTGTGCTTATTTCGATTGGAAATATTACCTGAAATAATCCCGGATAAAAACAAAAATACTCCTGCTATTCCTGCATGAAACAAGGCTCTTGATTCGATAGGATCTGCATCAATCAGCATAGTTTGCCAGGTATGCGCATCTCCTGCAATATTAACGCCAAAAGCCATATCAATTAACCAGATAAGTATAAGGGCTATCGGAAAAGCTAAAATGACATTCCCTATAAAAGCAATAAACTGCGAACGAAACAAGCGAGCAAATAGCTTGGCAAACCCCATGTGTTTTTCTCCACTTTCTATATGCTTTTTTCTTCCATCTTCAATCGCCTTTATAATAGTTGCCGCTGTCATTGCAGGCTGTTTGGTAGCCAGCGTAAAACCAAGCAAATAAATTAAAACAAATCCAAAGGAATAATTTAAGCTATACAAAAAGGCATGCCCGAAAGCACTGGTATCTGCATTGTGGGCAAATATTTTAAAAATACACAAAAAACCCACCACAATTCCCGCTCCCATAGCCGATTTTAGCATATGCCAGTATTCGCTTGCAGTACTGGTAATGTAATGTTCTCCGGTTTTGGCAGTATGTTGTGTTATTTCATATGAAATGGATTGGGTACTTTCTTTAACCAACTGGGTTACGTTATATTTATAGCAATTGTACTCTATAAGCTGCAAAGCAAGATCTTTGGTATTCTTTAATGCTGCTTCTTTTTCTTCATCATTTAAAACAAGCAGCGAAATTAATTCGTCTGTTCGCTGCAATTGCTGTCTTAAACGCAATAGTCCCTGATTGACTTTTATGGAAATACCAAATTTTGAGCTATTTTTAAATGCCTGACTTACAAAATCTAAACACTGTTTATGTAAGACTTTTATTTGTTTGTAATTGATATCGTCAGGCGTTAAAAACTTTATTTCCCCTTTACGAATGCTTTGCTCTACTGCAACAACTTCATTTTCCAATGCCAAAAACGGGCTCTCCAGATGTGAGTATTCAGGAACCATTCTAATAATCGAACTTTCCATAGCTCTTCCGCTCATCCGCTGTGTAATAAGCCCGATAGAATTCATTAATTCACTTAAAACACTTCCTTCTTTATTTTCTTCAAAAATATCTTGTACATTAAGCTCCTTCAAAAGTTCTAAAATCTGTTCTTCAGGTATTAAGGACACCCACTGTATATCTGTATGTTTGAAAAAAACCTGATTTAATATATACTCATAAGTATCTTTAGGCGGCTGATAAGGTAATACTTTTGCCCAAAGCCGTTTTTTAACCTCGTATAAAAAGTCGGAATCCTGTAAAATACCCGCATCAGATACCATTCGGCTAAAACGTCGATCAAGCATCAGCGTTTTTAAATATTCCAATAATGCAAAGCATTCAGTCTCATGCGTTTTTAAATATATTATAAGTGGCTCAATAGAAATTCTATTAATTTTGTCAACATTTTTCGGTCTGAAAATATGAACTAAATCTACCAGGAAAGAGAGGTCATCATTAACATAAATCTTATCATCGACCAAATATTTCCTAAACAGCTCTTCAATTCCTTGCGGAGATTTCAGTATGTTTTTTAATTTCATATCAAGCAATTATTTTTTTATTATTGTTCAAAAATACCTTATTTTGACATACAAACACAGTTTATTAAAAAAACAATGATTGAAATTGAAAGAAAATTTTTAGTTAGTTCACATGCATTTGTTGAAGAATCGCATTGCAGTAATGAAATTTCACAAGGTTATTTAAACTCCAATCCTGACCGAACCGTCAGGATAAGAATCCGAGATAAGCAAGCCTTTATTACTATTAAAGGCAAGAGCAATATTTCGGGTACTTCCCGATTTGAATGGGAAAAAGAAATTGATTATATTGAAGGTATGCAATTACTCAACTTGTGTGAGGATTTCGTAATCTCTAAAACAAGATATTTAATTAAAAAACAAAATCATATTTTTGAGGTTGACATTTTCCACGGTGATAATAAAGGGTTAATCCTTGCGGAAATAGAACTTACTTCAGATGATGAAATTTTTGAAAAACCAGAATGGCTTGGAGAAGAGGTTACCGGCAAAAACCAATATTACAATTCATATATCTCGAAATTTCCCTATAAGAAATGGTAAAATTATTATTTAAAATATAATAAGATTCGACTTATACTCGGCAGTCTATTTTATGATCAACTATTTTTAATTGTGTTTGCGAAAAACAATCCTTTTTAATCTTTTTCAATCATACTACAAGTTACTGGATATGTGGCATTCATCCTCATATTGATGATTTTTTCTACAATCAATTCAAATATTGTTAAATCTTGTACACTTCGCTTGTGCTTAACTCAACAAGAAAAGAACCAAAAAAAACAATACAATGCCAACTTTTATCAATCTTTTAATTTTCACTAACCAGTAATTTTTCTATTTTAACTTCTAAAACTCCTCTTTGGTGGTTATCTGTAAGCTCAAAAAAAGCTTTCTTGGAAAGATCCACGCTTCTGCCCTTGGTAAAAGGTCCGCGGTCTGTCACGGTTAAAACAACGAAGCGTTGATTTTTAAGGTTGGTAACCTTTATTTTTGTACCAAACGGCAATGTTTTATGAGCGGCGGTATATTTTGAATTATCAAAAATTTCACCACTTGCCGTCTTGCGTCCGGTAAATTTATCGTGGTAATAGGAAGCTTTGGTTTGTTCGTTTACAACTTCATATTCTCCTTCGTATTCTGTATTTTCAATGTCTGACACAATCAAATTATCATCTAATGTTAACAAGGTATCTGCACCAACTGCTAACAGATTTTTTGAAACCTCATCGCCTTTCATATACATTTGTTTAAGTTCTGAAAAACTAGATAAAGTTATGATTAAAAATACACCAAAAATATATTGTAGAATCTTCATCCAGCTGTATTTAGCAAATGTGGTTAGTCACACAAAAAATATACCAAAAAAAGTGCTCCTCTAAAGAAGGAGCACTTTTTATTTATCTATAACTAAACTTTTAAGCAAAAAGACTTGGTATCCAAACCTTCCAAGGAATACGGGATAATATCAAAACTAATCCTAAAGTATAGAATATAGCAAAAGTCTTGAATTTTTTAGCATCTCCTTCCGCTTTTTTGTGTTTAGACCATCCTATAGTGATTAAAACAATAGCAATAATATTAATTAAAGGATGTTCTAATGCATATAATCTCAAAGTTGAGTCTTTCATTGCTACTCCAAAGCTCTGAACCATTGGGGAAACAAAATACAAAATCAATCCCAGCAATAACTGGATATGACTAAAAATCAAGGCAAATAATCCTAACTTCCGGTCTTTGTCTGTGAATTGCTTTTTAGAACTCTTGCCCATAAAAGCATTGATTACAACGATTATCAGGAATATTATAACCAGATAAGCGATACCCGAGTGTGCGTGTTTAAGCATAGCGTAAATATTGATGTTATTAGTTTATAAGCAAATATACTTAAAACTATTTATTGACAAAGCTTATGGTGATGTTTTTAGTCCTGTTGATATGGCATAAAAAAAGCAGTTTTCTCAAACCGCTCTTACTTACTAATCTGAATTTATAATTAATATTATTTGTTTTTTGTGGTTACTTCTATTATCCCGTTTGTGCCGGATTCACCGTATTTTTCTACGGCTTTTTCACCTGTTATAATTTGCATGTGTCCCAAATCTTCAGGTTTTACCTTTTCAAACTCATCCCAAGAAGTTTTTTTTCCGTCTACAAACAAGGCTTTTCCCGACGTACTAACAGGTGGATAATGAGAAACTATTGCCCAAGTCGAACTTTTACCTTTGGTTTTAAAAGTGTCCTTTCCGTTCTCATTGTAAGTTATTTCCATGACTTTGTCATCTGAGATCATTTCTAGGGAACCATCGGCTTTTCTCACAATTGTACCAGTTTCTGACTTTCTATTTTCATTCCATTCAGCAAGCTTTGTTTTTATTTCTGTCCGTTACTGTTCAGCTTCGGCTCGTCGCGATTCCATTTCTTTTTTACGTGCTGTAATTTCGGCTTTTCTATTAGCTAGCTCCTTTTCTCTTTGAGCCTTCAATTCGGCAAGTCTGGCTTTTACTTCTGTCCGTTGCTGCTCAGCTTCGGCTCGCCGCGATTCCATTTCTTTTTTATGCGCTGTAATTTCGGCTTTTCTGTTTTCTGTTTCAACACGAGATAGTACTGCGGTTTTGCTTTGTTTTTCTGCCAATTCCTCTTTTTGAACTTTTAGTTCTTCACGCAATTTTTCGAGTTTCTGCTGTTGGATTTCAAGTTCTTTCTGCATCAATGCCAATTCTTTTCGTTGTGCTTTCAATTCTGCTTTTTGACGCGTTAAGGTTTCTTCTCCATCCGCTAAAGTATCATTTTGTACCACAAGCTCTTTAGTAATTACGTTTTCATATTCTGTCTGAATAGCCGATAGCACTTCGGCTTTTACTTTTATCTGAAAAGACAAAAAGAAAGCTGCCAATATGGGTGCAGTCAGCACAAATTTTAATTTTTTCATAATAGGTGATTTTTGGGTATTTAACATCAAAACTCTTTTTTTCAGGCTGGGAAACGCAAACGAATTTACCAGTGCAAACGGTTGTGTTTTTACTTTCTCAAACTGAATCAGCGTCATTTGGTATTGATATACATCAAATTTTTTGCTTATTTCCTGATCAACAATATATTCCAGATTGAGGTTTATTGCTTTCTGCATTAAAATCAGCACGGGATTAAACCAAAAAATATTTTTCAAAACATTTATAATCAAAACATCTATAGTATGTCGTTGCTTCACGTGTATGGCTTCGTGCGCTATAATTATATCTGAATTGGCAACAACTTGTTTGTTTTGAGGCAGGATTATCCATTTCCAAAAAGAATACGCTTCTTTTGTGTCAGAATCAATCAAAGTGTTTTTGTCAAACGGACTCTGAGGCAGGCTTTTCAAATACTGAACAAGATTGTAAATCCGCTTTACTAAACGCAACATTAGTACAAAGACTACAACGGCATAAAGCACCAGCGCAATTTGCTCTGCATTCAATAAGTTCCAAAAGTTTTGCACAGGTAAAACTCCTGCTTCAACAGATGTAAAACGGGTAACATCTAGGAAAGGAACTGCTTTTACCATAATTACCTTACTATAAGTGAAAAAAGGCAGCACCAAACTAACGACAATTCCTGATAAAAAGTAAATCCGGTTGGCTTTTACAAAAGTTTCTTTGCGCAAAAACAAAAAATAAAAAAGATACAACACGCTCAACAACAGGTTTACTTTTAGCAAGTAAACAGATATAGAAGTCATAAGCTGGTTATTTATTGTGTTTGTTTTTTTCGACCATAGCAATCAGCTCATTCAGCTCTTCTTCAGAGACTTTTTTGTCCTTGACAAAAAAGTTAACCAAATTGCTGAATGAATTGTCAAAATACTTATTCATTGTATCTTCCATAAACATACGACGGTAATCTTCCAGCTGAACAATAGGATAATATTGGTGTGATTTGCCGTATGCGGTATGTCCTACCACCCCCTTTTCTTCCAAAATTCTAACCATTGTAGACAAGGTGTTATAATGTGGTTTGGGCTTGGGCATGTGCTGCATAATATCATTAATGAATCCTCTTTCCAGTTTCCACAGGATTCTCATAATTTCTTCTTCTCTATTTGTCAGTTTTTCCATAGTTATAGATTTATTACATACAAACATATAACTATTTTCATAGTTTACAAACTAATTTTTTAGTTTTATTTAAAAAACACAGTCACTTATTTTTGTATTTTATTGATTATCAATAATAATAAGCTTACTAAAATTAATAAGCCTGCCAGAGAAAACGCTATACCGCTAAAATGAACTACGGCGGATTCTTTTGTAAACAAATAAAAGCTGTACGTAAAAACAAATGGAGCAAAAATAGTAGTCAAGCCATTTATACTCCCCAACATACCTTGCATTTTTCCCTGATCATTCCTGTGAACAGTTTTAGATAACAATGATTGAAAACCTGTTTGCTGTATGCTCCCCATAAGGTACAGCCCCATCCCTATCCACAAATAAATTGTTTTATCTGCAAAACTCATAATAAAAAACCCTAAAGCGCTAAGCATTAGCCCAAAAACTATCAGCTTAAAATCGGAAATTTGTTTTGCAAGAAAACTCACAAGATAAATTTGTACAACAAACCCTATCACACCGATAATGGTAAGCGAAGCACCTATTTGCTGTTTGCCCCAATCAAATTTATCAATTGTAAAATAAGCCCAAGTACTCTCCATACTATGAGAAGAAGCAGAAACCAATAAATAACCAATAAGAAACACTGCTATTTTTCTAAACTCAACTATTCTTTTCAGTTGCGAAACAGGAGATATTGTATCCAAAAATCTAAATCGTCCTTTTTGACGAGTCTGATTAGTTTCAGGAAAAAAGAAATAACCATATACTGTATTACACAGTCCTAAAATACCTGAAAATAAAAATGGATAATACATGTTGCACTCTCCTATTAATCCTCCAATTAAAGGTCCTACAATAAACCCTGCTCCAAAAGCTGCATTAATAAAACCGTAGTATTTTGTTCTATCGCTGTCGTTCGTTATATCTGCTATTGTCGCGCATGAAACGGCAAAAGTAGCTCCTGTAATACCTGCAATAACTCTTCCCAAGATTAACATGCTATAGGAATTGGCAAATGCCATTAAAAAACAGTCGAAAGAAAAACCTAATAGCGATAGTAAAAGAACCGGTCTGCGTCCAAAATAATCACTCACAGTTCCTAATATGGGAGCAAAAACAAACTGCATTAAAGCATAAACTAGTGTTAAAACGTCTCCATATTTTGCTGCTACAGCAATATTTGCATTTAAAAGTTTTTCAAGCAAGTCTGGCAAAACCGGAAAGATGATACCAAATCCTGCGGTATCTAATATAATTGTAATCGAAATAAATATTACAATTTTATTGTTGTTCTTAAAATTCATGAATATAAATAATAAAATAACCACCCTCTTTTATATGAAGGAACTAATAAATCTCTTTTGGTTCTTGCTAGTACGTGAACCAAATTAATAATCGATATGTTATTTTATTATTGCTGCATACTGTGCAAAGATAAAAGATTTTATTTTTAGAGATATAAAATCTCCGGCTATTACATCAGCGACAAATCTCTTAATCAAAATTTACTCTGTTATTGCATTTAACAACTTATACATTTGTTTGGGACGGAGATAACCAAAATGCTGATAGACAACCTCCTGATCTTGATTGAGAAAAATTACTGCAGGATAAGTATTTCCCTCTCCCAAGGTGAGTGCCAGTTCATGTACACCTGATTCAATTCCTGTTTTTTTATACGCAAACAAGTGATTTTTAAAATGAATTTCTTGTTTAGATTCTGCATTAAAAGAAATAAAATAAAAATCACTATCCAGTTTTTCAGAGATGCTTTGGTCAGAAAAAGTTTTTTTCTCCATCAGCAGGCAATAACTGCACCAGTCAGTATACATAAATACCACCGTGGGTTTGGGATCCTGTTTCAGCTGCTTTTCTAACTGTGAAAAAGTTATTTCCCGAGGCTGAGCATAACTACCAACCCCGAGAAAATAACCAAACACAAAAAAAATAATACTTCTCATTTCTTCTGCAATTACCAAAATTTATTTTTTAAAAAACGGTATATCTAACCCCTAGAAAACCTCTTATGCCCTGTAAAGGAGTATAGCTATAATCATTCGGTTCAAAAATCACATCTGTTCTTCCTGCCGGAGGTGTTACACCATTACCCGGTTCTCCGAACGGATCCCACCATCTGGCAATAGCATCTTCTTTTGGAAGAGTATTGAATAGGTTTTTGACTCCTCCATATATTTCAAAACCAGCGTTAAACTTTTTAGTTACCTGAATATTTGCCAATGCTATCCACGGAGAATATTCCGGACGATAATCATCATCAACACGCGGCAATCGCATTGGTCCTTTCCAGTCTGCCGTAAAGTCTGCCGTAAAGCCTCTTCCAAAATTGTAACTTGCTAATACATTTCCCGACCATTTAGGTGAATGATAAATTTGCTCTCTAATACCGTCTTCTTTTCGATAGACATCCATGTAAGTTGCTCCTGCCATTAATTTTAACGGAAAGTCAAATGTTACATCAACATTTAAAGACACACCTTGAGATATGGCATATCCATCTAAATTTGCATAAATAATCTGATGTTGATCGGTATCTGTATCCGCGTCAATTTTATTCGTAAAATAAGTATAGAATCCATTCAAGTCAAAATTGAAAATTCCAAAATTAGCGGGCACTTTAAAAGTATAGTTCAGGTTTGTATTATATGATTTTTCAGGATCTAAATCTTCTGCAAACACAACTTCCCGTGCTCCTGTTAAAGCGCGGTGATCTTCCGTAAAAACATTGACGACTCTAAATCCCGTACCAAAGCTCGCTCTCAACGCATGATGTGGATTAGGTGCAAACTTATACCCTATTCGGGGGGAATGAATTCCGCCATGTGTTTTGTCATAGTCAAAGCGATACCCCAATAAAAGCTTATTTTGCTTATTCAACGACCATTCATCCTGAACAAAAATACCTGGAATAGGCGTTTCTTCTGGCTGGTTCTTTACCAAACCATTTTCATCGTAAATACCTGTACCTCTTGTATTATCGTCATAGTAAGTATATTTAAAAGAAGTTCCTAACAACAAGCTGTGATTTCCAATATTCTTGTCCCAATATGCCTGAACAAAAGCCACCTGTTGCTTTGCATCATAAGATTCAGGTCCATACATTGAATTTTGATTGTGATAGATATAAGAAAACTGAGTGTATATATTTTCTGTTGTCGGCAGCTGGTACATCCCGATTGCCTCAAAGCGATTAGTGAAAATACTTTCCGCATAAACTTCTTCTCCGCCTCTATGTTTTTTTCGCTGCCAGTTTGTTTCTCCTCCCCAACGATCTTCATAAACATAGCGCAAAGCCAGACTTGCAATTCTATTCTCCTTTCGCTTTAATGATAATTTGTTAAATAAGGACACTCTATCTTGAAGGGTTACATCTGTGAAACCATCCTTGTTTTTATCTTTTCTCTCTCCAAACTTAAAATAATTTCCTCCAAACAGTCCATAGACCTTTTTTCCGAGTTTATAACCAGCTCCTAAATCTATATTATTTTCCAGCCAAGTTGTAGTAAACACATCAACACTTAATTTTGCCGCGTTTTTCGGATCTTTGGTAATCACATTAATAATTCCTCCCATCGCTTCAGTACCATAGAGGGATGAAGCCGGACCTTTTACAACTTCCACTCGTTCAATCATATTTGTAGGAATACCAAACAGTCCGTAAACGGTAGAGAGTGAAGAAACAATTGGCATTCCGTCAATTAAAATCATCGTATAAGGGCCTTCCATTCCGTTGATATGAATGTCTCCTGTATTGCAAACATTACAATTTAGTTGAGGCTGAACACCGTTTATCATTTGTACTGCGTCAAACAAGCTGGCAGTAGGGTTTTTAGCAAAAAATGTAGGTGTATAAATTTCGACAGGAGTAACTGCATCTGATTTTAACATCGGTTTCAAGGAGCCTGAAATAACAATTTCATCCAAACCGGAATTTTCCTTCAGATTAAAGTCAACAACAACGGTTTGGCCTTCCTTTACCACTATCGTTTTTTTCTGTTTTTTATAACCTATAAACTCTGCCTGAAGCACATAAGAGCCCGGAACTAAATTTTTAAAAATAAAATGCCCTTTTTCATCTGCAACAATCCCACTTTCAATAGTGCCTTTTAGTAAAATGGTGGCATATGGCAACATCTCACTGCCTGAAGTTATTTTTCCTTTTATTATCTGAGCATGTCCGAATACGATACTCAAGAAAAAGAGCAAAATAGTAGCTTTAGCTTTCATTTAAAATATTTTTTATACTAATTTAAAAATAAATTTAGGCAAAGCTAAAAATAAATTTATAAATAAAAAAACGTACCTTTGTAATTATTAAAAAATAATACTATGCTTACCTACTCAGAAGAAAATTACCTAAAAACTATTTTCCATTTATCACAAGGACAAAAGCACGGTATTTCAACCAATGCCATCGCTGCCAAGATAGAAACCAAAGCCTCTTCTGTAACCGATATGATTAAAAAGCTGAATGAAAAAAAGCTGATAAAATATCAAAAATACCAGGGAGTTACTCTGACATCCGAAGGGTTGATGGCGGCAAAAATGATTGTAAGAAAACATCGGCTTTGGGAAGTTTTTTTAGTAGAAAAACTAAATTTCAACTGGGATGAAGTACACGATGTAGCAGAGGAGCTGGAGCATATTAAATCAGAAAAATTAATCAATAAATTAGATGCTTTTCTCGGTTATCCGACTGAAGATCCACACGGAGATCCAATACCCGATTCTAAAGGCGACATGAAAATGATAAACAAACAGCTTTTATCAGAATTACCAATCAAAAAAACAGCTATCTGCATTGGAGTGAAAGATTCATCTTCTGATTTTTTACAATATTTAGACAAACAAAAAATTTCACTTGGCAGTAAAATCGAAATTCTTGAAATAGAACCTTTTGATCAGTCTTACAGAATAAAAATCAACGATTACGAAATCACAGTTACCAAAAAAATTGTCAACAACCTTTTTGTAAAAACAAACTAATAATGAAAATGCTTTTTACGAGTCTGCCACTAAAAAATCATACCCTGCAAAATAGGATCGTCGTTTCCCCTATGTGTCAGTATAGCGCAACTGATGGTTTTGCAGCAGATTGGCATTTAGTTCATCTGGGGCAGTTTGCTATTGCAAAAGCCGGCGCCATCATACAAGAAGCTACTTCTGTTTCTCCTGAAGGCAGAATAACTTATGCTGATTTAGGTATCTGGAAAGATGAACATGTTACAAAATTAAAACAAATAACCCAATTTATAAGGTCACAAGGCAGTATTCCCGGAATACAATTAGCTCATGCAGGCAGAAAAGCCAGCTGCGAAAAACCGTGGATTACCCGAAACCAAATAGCTCCGGATAAAAATAATGGCTGGCAGACGGTAGCTCCTTCTGACATTCCTTTTCATGAAAAAGATCATCGTCCTAAAGCGCTTTCAAAAGAAGAAATCCAAAAACTGGTTACAGCTTTTAAGACAGCAGCAGAAAGAGCTGTTAAAGCAGGTTATGAAATCATAGAAATACACGCCGCTCATGGCTATCTGGTTCATCAATTTTTATCTCCTTTAATCAACAACCGCACAGACGAATACGGCGAAAGTTTTGAAAATAGGATTCGTTTTTTATCAGAAATCATCGATGCGGTAAAAGATGTATTAACGACACAATCGCTCTGGGTCAGAATTTCTGCTACGGACTGGGCGGAAGGCGGTTGGAATATATCCGAAAGCACTGAGTTGACAAAAGTTTTAAAATCTAAAGGTGTTGAAGTATTAGACGTAAGTTCCGGAGGAGCGGTCAGACATCAGCAGATAACAACCGGATTAAACTATCAGGTTCCTTTTGCGGAAGAAATAAAAATCAAAACAGGTATTCTTACCGGAGCGGTAGGACTCATCAAAACCGGTACGCAGGCAGAAGAAATTCTTCAAAGCAATAAAGCCGATTTTGTGTTGATAGGAAGAGAATTTTTAAGAAATCCGCATTTTGTTGCAACAGCAGCTCAGGAACTGGGTATTGATTTACAATGGGCTTCTCAATACGAAAGAGGTAAAGAAACAGACTAATAAAAATTACTTCTCTAAAAGACAAACGATATAACTTTATCTAGATGAACAAAAGCTTACTTGCTCTTGCCGTTGGGGGGCTCGCTATTGGAATGACCGAATTTTCAATGATGGGATTGCTCTCAAACGTAGCAGAAGATCTACATATCAGCATACCCCAAGCCGGAAATTTTATTTCTATTTATGCTCTGGGCGTGGTAATAGGAGCGCCTCTACTGGTTATGCTTTCCAATAAATTCGCCCCGCACAAAGTATTAATGACACTCATGCTGATGTTTTCAGTATTTCACACTCTTTTTGTTATTTCTCCTGATTACACTACCTTGCTCATCACTCGTTTTGTATCGGGGTTGCCGCATGGAGCATTTTTTGGAGTAGGTTCAGTCGTTGCTACACAACTTGCAAAGCCCGGAAAAGAAGCACAGGCAGTTGCTATTATGTTTGCCGGACTGACAACCGCTAATCTGATTGGCGTTCCTCTCTCCACTTATATCGGACAGGAATTTTCATGGCGAACTGCTTACGGATTAATAGCTTCACTAGGCATTATTACAACGCTTACCATCTGGTTGTGGATACCCAAATTAGAAGCAGACAAAAATACCAATACACAAAAACAGCTTTCTTTTTTTAAAACTAAAACTGCCTGGGTACTTGTAGCTTTAATTTCTATAGGCACAGGAGGACTGTTTGCCTGGATTAGTTACATCAAACCCATGATGATGCACATTGCTCTGATTCCGGAAAAAAATATTCCGATTATTATGACTTTAGTCGGGCTGGGAATGTTTTTGGGCAATTTTGTCGGCGGTAAAATTGCAGATACGTTTTCTCCATCCAAAGCCGTTATCTTTTCGTTCAGCGCCATGACGATCTGCCTGATTGTAGTTTATTATACCGTTCATATCCAATGGCTGGCATACGTTATGGCATTAGTCACCGGATTAGTTGCTTTTACAATGGGATCTCCATTACAGATGATGCTGATAAAAAATGCCAAAGGTTCAGAAATGCTCGCTGCATCAGCAGGTCAGGCATGCTTTAACATCGGAAATGCTTTGGGTGCTTATCTGGGAGGTATTCCTATTGCATTGGGATTAGGATACAACTCACCAGAGTGGGTAGGTGCCGGAATGGCAGTCAGCGGAGCTATATTAGCATTTTTATTTCTCAAAATGCAGCAAAACCAACAAGCAGTCCGTTAACTACTAAACCAATTTCTTATAATGTTTTCATTTTAAGTTAATAATAAGTTTATAAATTTGTAGAAATTTTTCAACAATGTACAGAACGCATAATTGCGGAGCTTTAAGAGCTTCAGATATAAATACAGAAGTTACCCTTTCAGGATGGGTAAGCAAACACCGCGACAAAGGATTTATGATTTGGATTGATTTACGGGATCGTTATGGAATCACGCAATTGATCTTTGATGCCGAAAGAACAGATAAAAGCGTTTTTGAAACTGCTAAAAATCTGGGGCGGGAGTTTGTTATTCAGGTAACAGGAACGGTGATTGAGCGTTCTTCCAAAAATCCTAATTTACCGACCGGCGATATTGAAATTTTAGTAACTTCATTAAAAGTATTAAACGAATCGAGCGTACCGCCTTTTACAATAGAAGATGAAACAGATGGCGGAGAAGATATCCGCATGAAATACCGTTATTTAGACATCCGAAGAAATCCGGTAAAAAACAACCTGCTTTTTAGACACAAGGTAGCCCAGGAAGTAAGAAATTATCTTTCTGCACAAGATTTTTGCGAGATAGAAACCCCTTATTTAATCAGTTCAACACCTGAAGGTGCAAGGGATTTTGTAGTGCCGTCCCGCATGAATCCAGGTGAGTTTTACGCTTTGCCACAATCTCCTCAAACTTTTAAACAATTGTTGATGGTAGGCGGAATGGACAAATATTTTCAGATTGTAAAATGTTTTCGAGATGAAGATTTACGCGCAGACAGACAACCTGAATTTACTCAGATTGACTGTGAAATGGCGTTTGTTGAGCAAGAGGATGTAATAGATACCTTTGAAGGAATGACTAAGCACCTCTTAAAAAGTATTCACAATATAGAAATTGATAAGTTTCCAAGAATGACCTTTGAAGAAGCGATGAAAAAGTATGGAAACGACAAACCGGATATTCGTTTTGGAATGGAGTTTGGCGAATTAAATAAAGTTGCTCAACACAAAGATTTCGGAGTTTTCAACAGTGCCGAATTGGTAATTGGTATTGCCGTTCCGGGCGGAGCTGCTTATACCCGCAAAGAAATCGATGCTTTGATTGACTGGGTAAAACGTCCTCAGGTTGGTGCAAGCGGAATGGTATATTGCAAATGCGAAGCAGGAGGAACATACAAATCTTCTGTAGATAAGTTTTTTGATCAGGATGATTTGAAAAATTGGGCAGAAATTACAAATGCCAAAGAAGGTGATTTGATTCTGGTATTATCAGGACCGGCAAATAAAACAAGAGCTCAGTTAAGTGCCCTGCGTATGGAACTTGGCAATCGCCTAGGATTGAGAAAGCCTGATGAATTTGCACCATTATGGGTTATCGATTTCCCTTTGTTTGAATGGGATGAAGAGGCAGGCAGGTATTTTGCCATGCACCACCCTTTTACATCGCCTAAAAGAGAAGATATACCGTTATTGGATAGTGATCCGGGAAAAGTACGTGCCAATGCTTATGATTTGGTTTTAAACGGCAATGAAATAGGCGGAGGTTCTATCCGCATTCACGACAGAGAAACACAAGAGCTAATGTTCAAACACTTGGGTTTTACCAAAGAAGAAGCTCAAAAACAATTCGGATTCCTGTTAAATGCTTTCCAATATGGAGCTCCGCCACACGGAGGTTTAGCTTTTGGATTGGATCGTCTGGTGGCAATTTTGGGCGGACAAGAAACTATCCGCGACTTTATCGCTTTCCCTAAAAATAACTCGGGCAGAGATGTGATGATTGATGCACCTTCTGCGATCAGACCAGAACAACTGGAAGAATTGCATATTACGGTAAAACCACAATAAAGGGTTTTTAAAATTTATAACTTACAACAATTTCGGAAATAGCTGGCTATTTCCGAAATTGTTATTTATAGAAGTTATTTTAGCTTTTACAACTATGAAATTTTAAGGTATAATTTGTATATTTAAGTAATTATTTTTTTAAATATAGAACATATATGACAAAATTTCTAAGAAAAACCTTAGTATTTGTTTCCTTTATTTGTTTTTTTAATTCTAGTCAAGCACAAGAAATTAAAATCAGATTTATTGGAAATTGCGGTCTTCATATGACAGATGGACAATCAAACATTTATATTGATTTTCCTTATAAATCAGGAGCTCATAAGTACATGGAATATAATAAAGCTGAAATAGATAGTATAAAAGAAAATTCCGTTTTCATCTTTACTCATCGGCATGCAGATCATTATTCCAAAAAGATTTTAAAGAAGCTTCAGGGCAAAAAAATTGATCCCTCAAATATTTTTGAATTAAGAAGTTTAAGTGACTTAGTTACTAATTTTAATATAACAGCCTTTAAAACAGAACATAAAGTTTATGGTATTCCTTTTAAGCATTATTCCTACTTAATTACTTGGCACGATAAAAAAATTTACTTTTCAGGCGATACAGGAGACTTGGAAGAAATCTCTAAATTAAAAGATATAGACTGGGCTTTCGTAAATCCGTGGTTATATATGAATGCTCAGAACAAAGAAATTAGTATTGATGCAAAAAATTTCGGAATGTATCATTTATATCCTGATCAAAAGATTTATGGAAAAATCCCAACCAATCTCCTTATATTAAATAAACAAGGAGAAATAATAAAAATTCCATATTAGGATACTATTCTGTAAATTTGGATTACTATCTAGCAATCAGTTTCTTCTTGCAAACATAAAATACAATCAGCAAAAAATTTGTTCTGCCTTTCTAAAAGAGTTTTATATATTTGGTTATATCTTTTTAAAACTCTGCTATGAGGAAAATTTTACTGCTAATAACTTCTCTATTGATTTTTGCATGTAACGGACAAACAACAAAACAAGATCCTTTTTCACTGACTATTTCTCCTATTATAGACCAAACTGATAAAGAAAATAAAGCTATTATAAATGCTTTGACTGAATTTTTAAAGACTAAAAATTCCTCGTTAACACATAATAAATATTGGAATTCTTCAGATTTTAAAAAATATACCTATCCCTATCTTGATATCATCAATATCGAGAATTCCATATACGGGGAGAATTTTTATAGACCAACCTTAATGGAAATAATTTCAACCGAAAACCCGGTTCAAAAAATCGTAAAAATAGCTTTTATCGGACATCAAAATACAACGCAAGAAAGCCAATTAAAATCAATTTATAACATAGTAGCAAATATTGACCAAGACAAGATTATATTTAGCAGATATTTGGATTACGCAACTGAAAACTGGGAAGTAATTCAAAAAGACAGCTTAACTTATAAAATTTCTCCTAACAAGATTGCAAATAATGAAGAAATTACTAATCAGAAAAATGATATTGAAAAAATCTGCCAGTTTTTAAACTGCAATCCTATTCCAATAACATTTTATTCCTGTATTACTCCAAAGGAAATCTTTGAAATTAAAGGTTTTGACTATAATCCAATGATGTATATAGACAAAACAGGCGGACTTGCCGAACATGGAAATGTGGTTTATTCGGGTAATAATTCCGAGATTTATACTCACGAAATTATTCATATTTATACAAATGACCTGTTTCCAAAAATTGATAAATTCATTGATGAAGGATTGGCTACATTTATTGCGGGCAGCGGAAAATATGATTATCAATGGCACAGAAAAAAATTCATTAATTTCTTAGAAATAAACAAAGACATTGACCTTAGTTTATACACCGATATTTATGAAAGAATTTATTTTGAAAATGAAACATCTGTACCCTACCTGCTATCCGCTGTAATCATTGAAAGAACTCTGCATATATATGGGAAGGATAAATTAATGGAATTGCTAAAATCCAAAACTGATTTATGGACATCTTTAAATACTGTAGGTCTGACCAAAAAAAACATAAATGATGAAATACGAAAGCAAATAAAACTATCGTTAAAATCTTAGTTATAACAATTAAAATAAGATTGAATTAGTCATCAAAATATAAAAAAATAATGGCTACAAACCATTTGATAAATACAATTCTAAATATTTATAAATCATAGAATTTTTTAGTTTTTAAAAAATAGTTCATTACTTTATATCTGCTTTATTATCTATTTACTGATTTTTTACAATTCTGCGATAGGGATAATTACTAAATTGCGATAGCAAATGTTGAACTTATGCTATGGAAAACAAGAACAATAGCCATAACTTTTTTGATCATGATACTAAACGAAACCCAAGGATAGAGTATAAAACCACTCCTTGTAAAGCATTGCAGATACCTATACAAGAATACATGTTGGTTGAATGCAATCAAGGAATTGAATTAGAAACGCTCCCCAGTACTTCTCTATCTTTAGACATAATTATTAAAGGAAAGATCTCTATGCATCAGCAGGACGGTTCTATTAGAGATCTTCCCAAAGCAGTTATCTTTGGTATAGCACGCAGGTCGTTCAAATTTACATTTGCTGACAAAACCTTGCTATTTGTTGTAATATTTAATCCCGGATATGCCGCATCCCTAATCAAGAAACCTTTGAATCTTCTTTTTGAAAAATTCATTGCCTTAGAGGAACTATTTGACACCCAAAAAGTAAATAACTTAGTTGATACAATCAAAAACAAGAAATCATATGAACAAATGGTTGAAATCATAGAACGGTTTTTACTGGAAGAGATAGAACCCTGTTTGACAGACAATATTATTAATGAATCCATTGTAAAAATTAAAAATAGAAATGGAATTATTTCCGTCAAGGAATTAACCAGCGGTCTTCCTATAAGCAGAGATACTTTTGAAAAACGATTCCGGGCTAAAGTAGGAACTACTCCCAAGCAATATATCAACATTATAAGATTCAGAAACTTGTTCCTCTCAAACTATACGAAAGACAATCTCACTGAAATTGCGTTGAAAGCAGGATATTATGATCAATCTCACTTTATAAAGGACTTTAAAGCTTCTACGGGCAGACTTCCTTCAAAATTTCTATAAACCAAATAAATTGGAGTATATAATAGCAAAAATCACGATTTATAAATCCATTAAATATTAATAAAGTAAAACATCCATAAACTCTTTTAAATTATGAATTCTACATCCAAAACATTTAAATTATTATTCGGTTTACTATTGCTATCTAATCTGATACTTATTGCTTTTCTTTCGTACTTCTTGTGGAATAGTCCGGATAACATACATACCGAACGAATAGATATTAAGGATTCTACCGGAAACAACAGGGTTGTTATTTCTAATGCTGACAAAATCCCGTCGCCAATCATAAAAGGAAAAATTTATGAAAGAAGAATAACCCCTGCCGGACTTATTTTTTACGATAAAAATGGTGACGAACGGGGAGGAATTGCTATCTCCGAACATGAACAAATGAATTTAAATGCTATTTCATTTGACTATCAGAATGCAGATGCTATAGGAATTTACGCACAAGACGATCAAAAAAGCAACTATTTCAAAGCTGGATTGACCATAAACGACAAGGACGTTTCCGGTAAACCTGGTTATAACATAAACCGGATCAATCTGGT
The DNA here is from genome assembly GCF_004364575.1 of Myroides indicus. Taxonomy (GTDB): domain Bacteria; phylum Bacteroidota; class Bacteroidia; order Flavobacteriales; family Flavobacteriaceae; genus Flavobacterium; species Flavobacterium indicum_A. The sequence continues at coordinate 67,058 of NZ_SOAG01000019.1, forward strand.
TACAGAAAACGGAAATGCTTCGTTGGTTATGAAAGATGCGAATGAGGTTCCGAGACTGGTTTTAAAAGTTGACAGCTTGGGTACTCCTTCAATAGAAATGTACAATGAAGGAGGAGAATTAAAATGGAAACAGTAAATTACAATATCTAAAGAAAAGAAGCTGAATAAATCAATCGTATTTGAAAGTGTATGCCGAGGGAACAGACATAAACTTCTTTTTCCTCGGCATATATTTTTCCCAATCACAAAGATTTTTCAATATCGGAACTAAATCTACACCTTTATTGGTTAAAACATATTTTACTCCGGCAGGAACCATATAAGGAATTTCCTTTTTGACAAGTATAGCGTGGGTTATCAATTATTTTCCGTTATAATTATTCATAGCGTTATTTAATCCTGCCAAAACAAATTCCTGTACAGCTTTAGATGCAGTTTGCAGTCTTTCAGGCAAAAACTGATTTTCTTGATCACTCCAGTTTCCAAGTACGTAATCTACCTGCTGTCCTTTTTTAAATTCATCGCTGATACCAAATCTAAAGCGGGGATAATTAACTGTATTCAGCAATGCCTGAATGCTTTTTAAGCCGTTGTGTCCCCCATCCGAGCCTTTCCCTTTGATGCGTATTGTTCCAAACGGCAAGTTGAGGTCATCTGTAATTATCAGTAAGTTTTCAACCGGAATTTTTTCTTTTTCCAACCAATATTGTACCGCTTTTCCACTTAAGTTCATATAGGTATTGGGTTTCAAGAGCAGCAATGTCCGTCCTTTTATTTTTACTTCTGCTAAGGCTCCTAATTTTACCGTCTGCCATTCTCCGCTCAGTTCACGGGCTATTTCTTCTACTACTTTAAATCCTATATTATGTCTGGTATGAATATATTCTACACCGATATTTCCTAATCCTACAATTAAAAACTTTTTCATATAAAAACAAAATCTGAACACAAAATTAATCTAATACAAGCAAGTTGCAAATAAAAAAGCACCTGCGTTATTGACACAGGTGCTCTTAAAAATATAAGCTTTGAAATTATTTTTTCTTTGCTGGTGTTTTTGCTGCTTTTGCTGCTTCTTGAGCTGCTTTCATCGCCGCACGTGAAATTCTTACCTGACAAATTACAGTGTTATCTGCATGTAATAATTTGTAGTTATTTTCTGGTAAATCAGTAACATATAATTTATTACCCATATCCAAATTAGAAATATTTACCTCTACAAAATCTGGTAAATTAGCCGGCAAAGCTTTCACTTTTAGCTTACGCAAGTTAAGGTTCAAAACTCCCCCTGCCATTACCCCTTTAGAATTTCCTGTGATTTTTACAGGCACTTCTAACGTAATCTCTTTATCATCGTGCAGTTGATAAAAATCAATGTGCATGATTTTATCTGTTACAGGGTGAAATTGAATATCCTGCAATACAGCATTAAATTTCTTCCCTCCGTCCAAATCAATTACAACAGTGTGTACATTTGGAGTATAAACCAAATTTTTAAATGCTTTTTCTTCTGCAGAAAAATGCATGGCTGGTTCTGTTCCTCCGTATAACACGCAAGGTACCATTCCAGCATTACGCAAGGTTTTAGTAGACACTTTACCCACGCTTTCTCTTTGTGATCCTTTAATCGTAATCGATTTCATCTAGTATATATTTAAAAAATTAATAAATTTACATTATAAATGTCTGACTGATAGACTCGTTTGCCTGAACATTATGCATTACCTCTGCAAATAAAGGAGCACAGCTCAACACCTTAATCTTGTCACTTTGACGCTTTAACGGGATAGAGTCAGAAACAATTAATTCTTTTATAGAGGATTGCTCAATCTTTTCATATGCTCCTCCTGATAAAATTGCATGCGTACAAATTGCTCTGACGCTCAACGCCCCTCTTTCAATCATCATATCTGCTGCCTTTGCCAATGTCCCTCCTGTATCAATCATATCATCAACCAAAATCACATTTCGTCCTGACACATCACCTATCAGCTCCATTTTTTCAATGACATTAGCCTGTTTTCTCTGTTTATAGCAAATAACTACATCTGATCCCAAAAATTTAGAGTAAGCATAAGCTCTTTTGGATCCTCCCATATCTGGTGATGCAATTGTGAGATTATCAATATTTAAGCTCTTGACATAAGGCAAAAATATTGTTGAAGCATACAGATGATCCACTGGTTTTTCAAAAAAACCTTGAATTTGATCAGCGTGCAAATCCATTGTCATGATACGAGTTGCTCCGGCAGATTCTAATAATTTAGCAACTAACTTGGCTCCTATAGGAACTCGAGGTTTATCTTTTCTATCTTGTCGTGCCCATCCAAAATAAGGAATTACAGCTGTAATGTGCCTTGCCGATGCTCTTTTAGCCGCATCACACATCAGCAACAATTCCATCAGATTATCTGAAGACGGAAAAGTAGAACAAACTAAAAATATTCTTCTTCCTCTTATTGATTCTTCAAATGAAGGCTGAAACTCTCCGTCACTGTAATACGACAAAGTTACTTTTCCTAATTCTACTCCATAATGTTTAGCTATTTTCTCCGCTAATTCAAGGCTTTGTGAGCAGGAAAAAATTTTTGCTTCCGGTTCGTAATTTGACATTTTGATAATTAGTTGTTCTTTTGTTAGTTAGACCTTACCCATTTTTATAAGGCGATGCAAATTTATAAAATTTATATTGATGAAGCGATTTTTTTAGTTTTTTTCTTTGAAAGTATTTTTTTTTACCTACATTTGCACTCACAAACAAGAGGTCATCGCCCGGATGGCGGAATTGGTAGACGCGCACGACTCAAACTCGTGTTCCTAGGAGTGTGGGTTCGATTCCCACTCCGGGCACAAAAAGCCTGATTACATTTTAGTAATCAGGCTTTTTTTTATATACTTTTTATACTTTCATCTGCAGACGGACCATACATTCCCGGAATAGGTATGTCAAGCAAACGAAGATAAACCGAGAGTTGTCCCCTGTGATGATAAATATGATTGTTAACTATAAACCGATTGGCTGCAATCTTTGGCATCTTTGCAATTAGATGTTCTCCTGCCGTTAAACTCCAATCTTCTTCCCATTTTTTTTCATCAAATTTTTCTACAGCTTTTCTGCTTTGTTCATAAAATTCATCTAGCAGTTCTAATAAATCTTCTGTTGTTGTAGCCTTAAGAGGAACATAGTCTTGATGAAAATCTAATTTATCTTTTTCTGTAATATTTACAGTCCAAATAGTCAATTCTGTTATGTGTTTTGCCAAATCTCCTACTGACATTGATTTTTCATGCGGTTTCCATCCCCACTTATCATTAGGGATACGAGCAATTATTTTTTTTGTACTTGCTATTTCTTTTTCCAACTCTTTTAGAAAACTACTATTTATACTCATATCTTTTATTTTCCCCTAATTTATACAAATCATTTATCAGAAACAAAAAATAACTACTATATAATATTCTTTTATCACAACTCAATATCGCACAATTGAAATATTTTTTCGAGTTAGATTTTCAATAGTTTTTATTTAAATCTTAACTATTTAATAATCCTTTATTAAATTTGTATTTATATTCAACAAAACATCATTTAAAAATATAAAGTCAAAATATCTAACTATGGCTAAACTAAAGCTTCAGGAAATAGAAAGAGTTTCGACAATTTCAAAACAAGACTTTCTTGAGAAATACTTTAAAAAGCAAAAACCAGTTGTAATTGAAAAACTGACAGAAGATTGGGATGCTTTTCAGAAATGGCACCTAGATTATATCAAAGAAATAGCTGGCGATAAAATCGTTCCGCTTTATGATGACCGTCCTGTAACACATAAAGATGGATTTAATCAAGCACATGCCAAAATGAAAATGAGTGATTATATCAAGCTATTACAAACAAAACCCACTAATTATCGCATTTTTTTATACAATCTTATGAAAGAAGTCCCTTCTCTTCAAAATGATTTTAAATGGCCTGACATTGGATTAAAACTCGTAAAACAATTACCCATGTTATTTTTTGGAGGTGAAAATTCCAAAGTATTTATGCATTTTGATATTGATTATTCTAACATTCTTCACTTTCATTTTCATGGCAAAAAACAATGTATTTTGTTCGATCCAAGGCAAACTCCCTATATGTATAAAATTCCCCATTCTCTAATTACAAGAGAAGATATTGATTTTGACAATCCCGATTTTAAAAAATGGCCTGCTTTGCAATATGCCAAAGGCTATATCTGCAATCTCAATCACGGAGAAGTTCTGTATATGCCGGAAGGCTACTGGCACTACATGAAATATTTAACTCCTGGATTTTCCATGAGTTTACGAGCTTTCCCTTCTAAACTTTCCAATCTGGCTAAAGCAGCATATAACGTAACAATCATGCGGCATTTTGACAATTTGATGCGAAAAATTCAAGGACAAAAATGGATAGACAATAAAAACAAAAAAGCGATAATCAATACCCATAACAAATTAAAACTACATTGATTGTGAAGTCTCGTGAAAACACCTATTTATCCTTTGAAGAAGCCAAGCAAAAGCTTGAACAGTTTTGTGTTTATCAGGAGCGCTGCCACACAGAAATAACTGATAAAATGTACAAACTAAAAATAAATACTGCGTTGCATGATCCGATTATAGTTCATCTAATAGAAAATAACTTTTTAAACGAAGAACGTTTTGCTTGTAGCTTTACAAGAGGAAAACATAGACAAAATGGTTGGGGTAGAAATAGAATCAAGCAAGAGCTCAAATTCAGGGATATTTCAAATTATAATATTGAAATAGCTTTAAAAGAAATAGAAACCGAATATTTAAAAAAATTTCATTCCTTAGCTCAAAAAAAATGGAATAACATAGAAAGTAGTTCCTTAGAAAAGAAAAAAAACAAATGGATTGGATATTTAATGCGCAAAGGATATGAAAGTTACTTGATTTTTGAATTCCTCAAAAATATAGAAAACCAATAAAGACAGATTAATCTGTCTTTATTGGTTTTCTATTTCCATTTAAAACTTATCTCCTACAGAAAGCTAAAAAACTCTGTTTTTTCCTCCTCCATCAAAATCTGAACTTTTAATAGGTTGTAAGGTATTAGTCAATCCAAAATTATATCTTGCATCGAAAAAAAGTCCTTGTGAGAACTCGTATCCCAAACCCATATTAAATCCAAAATCCACTGAATTCGTAATGCTTTCTAAATCTATATTATCCACGGGTCCTATATCAGTTGATAATTTAGAACTACTACAAAACCTATCTGCGGTCCCGCCTGAATACTAAATCCATTTCGTACATAATATTTAAACATGACAGACACATTAATATAGTTTATTTTCATTTTGGCTTCAAACCTTGCAAAAGGTGTATCTTCCTTCTCCCTTGCCCCCTGAGAAGAATACATTAATTCTGGCTGTATAGAAAAATTATTATTAACAAATATTTCCATCACACCTCCAATATGAAGATCAGTTCTCTTTTTTAAACCACTTTCATTAAAATCACTCAAATTAACCCCTCCCTTGAGCCCTAGTTTAATAGTTGTTTGTTCACTTGCTGAATCAGAATAACTTGATTCTTGTGCTTTTGCTGTAAAGTTAAGCACTGCAAGGACAATTAATGTGTAAAGTATTTTTTCATGATTATTTTTATAAATTTATCAATAGGCAAACATAGTAAATAAATAACAAAAAATCCCCTTCACACTAATGTGAAGGGGATTTTCAAAAAAAGGGCAGCGACATACTCTCCCACCTTGCGGCAGTACCATCTGCGCTGGCGGGCTTAACTGCTCTGTTCGAAATGGAAAGAGGTGGACCCCGCCGCAATAACCACCCTGATTCGGCAGCTACTACTAAAAGTAACTTATATGGTTAACTATACTGAAAAAACACGCGGCAACAAAAAAATAAAAATATATGGATAAATAAACCTTATCCCAAATAGAAAGACGCCCTCTCCCCATCCCTGAGACAGGGAGAGCGCACATAAGCGTACGGGCTATTAGTACTACTCGACTGTGACATTACTGCCTCTACATCTGTAGCCTATCAACGTTGTCATCTTCAACGACCCTTTAAAGAAATCTAATCTTGTGGTGGGTTTCGCACTTATATGCTTTCAGCGCTTATCCCTGCCCAACGTAGCTACTCTGCGATGCCCCTGGC
>NZ_SOAG01000020.1 GCF_004364575.1 Myroides indicus
GCCAGGGGCATCGCAGAGTAGCTACGTTGGGCAGGGATAAGCGCTGAAAGCATATAAGTGCGAAACCCACCACAAGATTAGATTTCTTTAAAGGGCCGTTGAAGATGACAACGTTGATAGGCTACAGATGTAAAGGCAGTAATGTCACAGTCGAGTAGTACTAATAGCCCGTACGCTTATGTGCACTCTCCCTGTCTTAGGGATGGGGAGAGGGCGTCTTTCTATTCAGGATAGGGTTATACTATCTATGAGTTTTATTGTTTTTTTGTGGCATGTTTTTTCAGTATAGTTAACCATATAAGTTACTTTTAGTAGTAGCTGCCGATTCAGGGTGGTTATTGCGGCGGGGTCCACCTCTTTCCATATCGAACAGAGCAGTTAAGCCCGCCAGCGCAGATGGTACTGCCGCAAGGTGGGAGAGTATGTCGCTGCCCTTTTTTTGAAAATCCCCTTCACACAAAAGTGAAGGGGATTTTTTGTTGAATGTAAATCAATAAAGTCCGTTAAACTTACCGAAAAAAAACGTTATTTTGCTTTATGCTTAAAGATCAATACAAAATGATAAAAAAAATACTATTAAGGTTGGGTATTGGCACAGGAGTACTATGTGTATTGATATTGTTGCTGATGTATATTGTGCCGGTATTTTATGCTGATCAGATAGATGCGAAGGTTAAAGAGCTGATGAAGGAATCCATTAAAGGAGATGTGGATTTTGAAAATATCGATTTGTCTTTTTACAAAAAATTTCCAGTCTTGACAGCAACAGTTTTTAAGCCGACTATTCAAGGAGTTCAGTTAGACACTCTTTACACAGACAACTTATTTGGAGCTGAATCTGTGAGTTTAGGAATTGATCTTGTTAGTATTTTCAGAGGTGAGATGGTGTTTAACAGGATTTATATTGACCATCCTGAGGTCAATATTTATGTTACGGAAGCAGGTAAGGCTAACTATGATATTTTTATATCCGCTGATGAAAAGGAGGAAAGTGATCAGAGTCTTGCGTTAAAGATTGATGAGCTCTATATAAATAATGCAGAAATTGTTTACAATGACTTAGCCAGTAAATTAAGTCTTGTTGCCTCTGATTTTGACTATATCGGACAAGGAAATATGAGCGATGCTGTTTTTAATTTGAATAGTAAAGCTAGTATTAATTCCTTTGATTTTAATTTTGATGGAGTACACTATATCAAAGAAAAGCCGATTTTAGCTGATCTTGAGACAAAAGTAGATACTAAATCTCTTACGTTTTTGTTTTCAAAAAACGATTTGCGTATAAAAGGTTTACCAGTGGATTTTAAAGGACATTTTGGCTTTATTGAAAACGGCTATGATATGTTGTTTGATATAAAAACGGAAAATGCTACATTAGAACAATTACTGTCAGTGATTCCGCCTGATTATCAGTCATGGCTTGATAATACTAAATTTGAAGGTGATATTGACGGCAAATTCCATTTGGAAGGAAAATACGTCATTGTTGATAGTTTGGCTCCTGATGTAAATTTATCCTTAAAACTTAAAAATGGCTTTATTCAAAATGGACAGGTAAATCAACCGTTAGAAAACATTGTCTTGGATTTTGCTTACTCCATCCCCGGATTAAATATTGAAAAGGGCGTTGCAAAAGTTGAAGAATTATCTTTTGATCTTAATGGAAAACGCAGTGATTTAAATTTTGAAGCAGAAGGCATAACCACAATTAATACAAAAGGAAAGATCAATGCAGCTGTAAATCTTGATTTGTTGCAGAAAGCCGTTGGTATTGAGGGTTTTGTAATGCGAGGAGAATTAGCATTAAATGGTGAATTTGATGGGATTTACTCTAAAGGAGAGGTAATCAGAAAGACTATACGCAAAGTCTATAGGGATTCTATTATTACAAGTATACCCGAGTTTAATTTAAAGGGATTTGTCAAAGAAGGATATTTTAAATTGGCCGGACTTCCTGAAGCGTTAGAAAAAATTAATTTTGATTTTGAGTTTAGGACTAAGAATTCTGATTATAGAAGTATTTCGGCGAGACTCTCTGATATTGCTTTAATGGCAATGAGTAATTATGTAAAAGGGGATTTATATTTAAAAAATCTCTCAAATTATGATGTTGAAGCTACTATTGATGCTAAAATAAATTTAGAAAATATAAAAGAATTCATTCCCGTGAAAGATATTGTCTTGCGAGGGATAATTGATGCTAAAACAAATATAAATGGGACTTATGAACCTCAACGAAGGTTATTTCCGATAATTGATTCTGACATTAAATTTACCAATGGTTATATTCAGTTTAATCGAATTCCAGATTTGCCGATAGAAGACATTCAAATTCACACTATTGTCAATAGCAAGCGAGGCTCGTTTAGTGATTTGACGATTAAAGTGCTTCCGATTGACTTTAAGATAGCCGGAGAGCCTTTTCAGCTTGCTGCAAGTTTATACAATTTAGATAACTTAAATTACAACGTTAAATCTAAAGGCGTATTAAACATAGGAGATTTATATAAAATTTTCAAGATTGATGGATTAGATTTACACGGCAAAATTTTGACAAACCTATTTTTAAGCGGGTTGCAAAGCGATGCTTTAAAAGGAGATTTTGACAAACTAAAAAACGGAGGTTATTTTGAAGTAGAGAATATTAATGTTTCTTCTGATTTGTTTCCAAAACCATTGCATATTAAGAAAGGAGTTTTTAAATTCTTCAAAGAAAAAATGAAATTTGAGAAGTTTGAAGCCAATTACGGGAGTTCTACGATTTCCATGGACGGGTATTTGACAAATGTTATTGATTATATGCTTCAAGGAGATACATTGAGAGGTAATTTTAACCTTCAGACACCTTATATGAATGTTGATGAATTTATGATGTTTGCAGATAATCAGACGAGTAAAATAACGACAGCTAACACTGTAGATGCAGGTGTTATCCAAGTACCGGCAGACTTAAATATCGGCTTTAATGCTACTGCAGATAAAATTAAGTATACAGAATATAATTTGGAAAACTTTACCGGGAATTTGCTTATAGCTCATGGAGGAATCAGTTTAAAAGATACTCAATTTAATCTGATAGGAACTAATGTTCAAATGAACGGTATCTATCAGCCAACAGGATATAAAAGTGCTTTATTCAGTTATAATATCAAAGCTTCAGATTTTGATATACAAAGAGCCTATAAAGAAATTACGCTGTTTAGAGAAATGGTCAGTATGGCAAAAGATGCTTATGGGGTTGTTTCTTTAGATTATAGCTTAAAAGGGCAATTAAACAGTAGTATGTTTCCGGTGATGAAAAGTTTAGAGGGCGAGGGCACTCTTTCACTGGCAGATATCAGCTTTAAGGGATTTAAGCTTTTGGGAGCAATTGCAGAAAAAACCGAAGCTAAATCACTAGAAAACGGAAGTTTATCAGATGTAAATATTAATTCATCCATCAAAGAAAACGTTATTACTATTGAACGCACAAAGATGAAGATGGCGGGGTTCAGACCTCGTTTTGAAGGTCAGGTCAGTTTGGACGGAGAGCTCAATATTGGTTTCAGGTTAGGTTTGCCGCCTTTAGGTATTATTGGTATACCAATGAAAATAACCGGAAATTCAGAAGATTTTAGCATTAAGCTGGGCAGGTACAAACCCAGCGAAGTATTAGGAAAAGAAGTTGAAAGTGACGATGAAGACATAGATGTAGAATCAGTGCATGATTCTATACCCGAATTGCCGGAGGTTCCTGCTGATACACCTGAGCAGGAAAACGAAACAGAAGCCAAGGCGTAATTAGTTAATACCATTACCTTGTAAAATAAAAGATTTAGATTTATGAAATATATCAAAACCCTGATCATATATTTTTTGTTTTTGGGGATATTGAACGCCCAAAATCAAACTGAATCCTATATTTATGAAAGTATAAAATTTGAATGTCCAACAGAAAATGACACTATAAAAGCGTTGTATAAATCGGCGTTTGAAGCATTAAATACGCCAAAATACATTAATACTGCCGGCAAGATTTTTTTTAATATTTTACAAATTGACAAGAGTTTATGCGATGCTTATTTTTTTACAGGAATAGCGCTTACCCAGCAAGAAAAACATCAGGCAGCACTAAGCTACTATTACTATGCGGATAGTTTAGCTACGAATAATAATTCTGTTTTTAAAGAAGAACTTGCACAAGCGGCTTTAAGAGTCAATAATGTGGGATTAGCCCGTAAAAAGTATGAAGAGATAATAAAATATTTTCCGGAAGACCCTGATGGATATTATGGCTTAGGGCTTACGGCAACCACGTTAGGAGATTCTGAAGAAGGGTTGAAAAATTTGGAAATTGCAGAACAAAAATATTTGTCAGAACAAAGCTGGACAGTGCAAAGAAAAAACGAAGTATGGCTGATGAAAGCCATACTCTTAACCATGGAAGAGCGATACAAAGAGGCAATCGATTATTTTGACAGATGTGAAAATACATTTGGAGAACTGGAAGATTTTAATGCCAATCTAGCTTTATCAGCATATCATTTATATCAAGAAAAAAATGATGAACAATGGAAAAAAAGATGTTTGGAGGCTTTACAGAAACTAAAAGACAAGGAAAAACTCAAAGAAAGTTTTTTAGCTATTTTTAAATTTGAATAATCATCTCAACGCCAAGTCAATTTCAAAACCAATGCCGCGTATACTGGTTATTTGGATGTTGTCGTCGTGTATAAAATATTTCCGGAGCCGGGTTATAAATACATCCATACTGCGCCCGCTGAAATAATCCGAAGAATGCCATATTTTTTCAAGAATAACATTTCTATGGACAATTTTATTGTTGTTTTGGATAAGTAAAAGGAGTAAATCCCTTTCGCGTTCGGTTAAGCGAAAACTTTCTTTCGGATGAGTCAACTTTAATTGAAACGGATGAAAAGAATAATTTCCCAATTGATATTGTTGCGTTTGTGCAGATTCAGCATATTTTAAAATATTATCTATGCGGAGTTTAAGCTCTTCAGGATCACAGGTTTTGGAAATATAGTCTGCAGCACCTGATTTTAACCCCATCAGTCGGTCTATATTTTGGTTTTTTGCCGTAAGAAATAAAAAGGGCAATGCCGGGTACAGCATCTGTATTTCTTTTGATAAACTGAAACCATCTTTTACAGGAAGCATAATATCTAAAACCGCTAAACTGAATTTTTCCTTTTTCAGCATATCCAAAGTGTTCTCAGGTGTTGTAAGCCAGATTACTTCGAAACCGCTTATCTCCAAATATTGCTGCATTACTGTACCGTAATCGATATCGTCTTCTACCAAAAGAATTTTATGCATAGGGCAGAGAAATTTTAAAAGTTGTTCCTGTGTTTATTTTGCTTAGCAGTTCAATGTTTCCGTTTAGCTGTTGTACAATTTGTTGTACTTGATAAAGCCCGATACCCAACCCCGTAGTGGTGTGGACATTGTTATTGATTATGCGATAAAATTTTTTAAAAATCAGTTTTTGTTCTTCTTTTTCAATTCCTAAACCATTGTCCTTAACCATTAATAGAATGGAATTGCTGTGCTGAGTTATGTGGCAGGTAATTTCTGTTGCTCCATATTTAACGCTGTTTTCAAGCAGGTTTAATATTATGGTTTCCATCGGGGTATTTGGCAGCGATAAGGTTTCATCTGCGTTCCATTGCGTATAAAAAGTTACGCCCGTATAATGCAGTTGCAGATCGTGAATCATATTGTCAAATGAAAGGCTGCTAAACGGCGAACTGTTCTGTACGTTAGACGGAATCAATTGCTGTTGTATTTTTTCTAATCGGTTTATCTGGCGTAACAGAAGTTCAACCGTAGGAGATTTATATTCTTTGGACAGGTTATTACAGCCATATTTTAAGGTTGCAATCGGGAGTTTAAACTCATGGGAAACATTGTCTACCATATTGTGCAAACTTAAAACTTCTCTTTCTTTCTGTCGGATGGTTTTGTAAGTAATGTAATACAAAATCAAAATAAAGAGGCAGATTAATACAGAAAAAGCCAGTAAAGGAAAAAGCTCTTTAAGTGCAATGCGGTAAATGTTTAATACTTCGATATGCGTTTCCTGATTAATGGTAAAATGACGGTTATAATCTTCCGGACAATCTAAACACTCCTCATCGTTTTTGTTGGAGCTGCTTTCGTTAATTTCCCATTCTGAAGTGTTGATACGAGTAGGTTTTTTTACTTTTTGAGTGGTTTCTAATATGGTGATCGGTTCTTTTAATAAGTTTTGGGCAGAAGAATTGAGAGTAATCTGTTTTACACTAAACCGGACGGCAACATCATAATTTAAATTTTTAAAGACACTATCTGTTTTTTGAGTAAAAAGATGACTGTTTTTTTCAATATTTAGAGCTATGGTATTTTGAACCGAATCTATAGTTGTTTTATTTTTCAATACATCTAAAAACGAATTATAAATTTCACTTTCCTTTTTTAAGGTTATTTGCTTAAAAAAAGAGGTTTCTGTCAGAGCATCAACTTTGTCGTGAGCAATGCGGTTAATTTCTTTTTTTTTAAGCTCTAAAACTTTAATGAAATAGAATGCCATTATTCCCACCAGTAAGAAATAAAAAATGCAAAACGCCTTAAAATAATATTTGGGCTTAGACTGACTCATTCTTACAAATGTAAATCAAAAAAAGAAATTCTCTTTTCCGCGTTTCGCCATTAACCGTTCATTAACCATCCGTTAACCGGGTCTCTTTTAAGAAGAAGCGATTTTTGTCAGAAATATTCAGGTTATGATTAGATTAATTGTTTTTTGTTTTTGCCTTTTATTAGCACTGATTGCCCATGCCCAGCCACAAAACGTGTGGCGCGGAACAATACAAAATGCACAAGGAACTGCTTTGCCTTTTGTTACTATTGAAGTGCAAAACAGCGAGGGAATAAACTTGTTAACTTCTTTTAGCGAAGAAGACGGAAGTTATGAGCTGACTTGTCCGCAAGAAGCTTTTGAACTGCGTTTTAAATACGTGGGATATAAAGATTTTATTTTGCCTGTTTCAAATAATTTTTTGGCTGAGATAACCCTGCAGGAAGACAGCGCTTTATTAGATGAAGTGGTCATTACAGCCAAACGACCAACAATTAAACGCGAAATAGATCGGCTGGTGTTTAATGTGCAAGATACCCCTTTGGCAACGACGAATGCCTGGGATATTGTCAAACAAACACCGGGCGTGAATGCAATAGGAGACAATTTAAGTATACGAGGAAGTCAAAGTATTTTGATAACTATCAATGATAGAAAAGTAATGTTGATAGGAGATCAATTAAAATCTCTGCTAGAAGGAACGGAAGGAACACAGGTCGAAGCTGTAGAAGTGATTACCAATCCGCCAGCAAAATACGAGGCTCAGGGAAACGCTGTACTTAATATACGATTAAAAAAGAATAATTTATTAGGATATAAGGGCAGTATTTCCGAGCGATTCAAGCAAACCACTTATGCTTATAATACAGCAAGTACGCAACACATCTATACAGGTGAAAAATTCAATGTATCCGGAAGCTATTCTTTTGGCACTGGTGCAGGGGTTCGTTACAATGAAGATAATGTCTTGTACGAAAATGGCGAACGATGGAGTAGTGTGATGACGCGTAAGAACAAAATAAAGGGACAACATAGTTTCCAGGCGGAGATGGATGTGAAGCTTGATACTACGCTAACACTGACTGTTGGCGGAACAGGATACATTAACGAACAATCTAAAGGAGATTATGAAATTCCAACTTTGATTTACAATCCACAAGATATTGTTGAGTCTTCCTATACGACTTATAATAGAAAACGCGCGAATATGGATACCTATACAGGATATGCTTTAGTAGAAAAGAAATTCAATCCTGAGCAAAAATTATTGTGGTCGTCTTATTTTACTTATGAAAATCAAAAAGACAACCAACGAGTTTTGACGGAATTGAATTTTAAGGATCAGCCGTTCTCTGAGCGACTTTTTGCTACTAAAGACAGACAGCGCACGCGTTTGGCTGTTTCAGGTTTAGATTATAGTATTGATAATGAATTATCAAAATGGGAGTCAGGCGCAAAATACAGCATTGTAAAAGCCTCGTATTTATTAGACTTTTTTGGTCAAAAACAGGAGAATCTGGCTTATGACCCAGCCAAGAGTAATGTTTTCGATTATCAGGAAATTAATTGGGCGGCTTATACTTCCTACACCAGGCAATGGAAGCAATGGCAAGCGAAAGTAGGTATACGAGGAGAATACACAGGCATTCAAACGAGAAGTACACAAGGAGGGACAAACAACCAATCGTATTTTAAGCTATTCCCTTCAGCTTATTTAAAATATGATGTAACCGAAGATCATCAATTGAGTTTGGCGTATAGCAAGCGAATTGACAGACCTTCTTATTCTTGGATGAACCCTGCAAAAAGCTATTATAACTTGTTCTCGTATTTTCAAGGAGATCCCGATTTGAAAGCAGCAATTAGTCATAATTTTAGTTTGAATTACACATTTGAGCAATTGAATATCGAATTTTTTTACAATAAAGAGATTCATCCTTCCATGGAAATTTCATATCAAGAAGATGCAACAAATATGTTGATTTATCACTATACCAATATAGATAAAAGACAAACAGCAGGGGCAGTGACAAGTTTCGCTTATCAGATTTTACCACGTTGGTCAGCCAATACCTTTTTGCAGTTGCAACAGCAGGAAGATTATTTTTATGGAGTTGATAAGCAGCTACATAAAAATGACGCTTTTGTTTTTGGAGGTCGTATAAGCACCTCAGTAGATCTCGATCAAAATAGCAATTGGAAAGCGATGCTGACGTACACTTTTCATACACCAACGGTGCAAGGATCTTTTACCATCAGCGGATATCAACGCACCGATTTTATTATGAGCCGCGAGTTTAATCAAAAGAAATGGTCAGCTAATCTGTATGTCTATAATATTTTTGGAAGTGATCGACAAATTATTAAAACACAATATGCCAATCAGTACAATTACTTCAAAGATTATATGGATACTCAGGGAATTGCCCTTGGACTACGTTACAATTTTGGCAATCAAAAAGTAAAATACAGCAGCAAAGAAATTGATATGCAAGAAAAGGATCGCCTGTAAGATTGATTTAGTTTAGTAAAAAAGGAAAGCTGAAATAGCTTTCCTTTTTGTTTTGGTCTATTTTTTGTAATAATTGTTTTATTTAAGAAAAAAGAAAGAAGGCTGTTTTGTAGAGTTGTTAAAATACATTTTAGTTATTTTGTAGCTTTGCAGGATAAACCGATAGCTATGGCATTTGATTATTTTGACCAGATTCGTAAAATTAGAACAGGGATCCGCTTTTATAGTGAATTGCTAATTGAAGCTTCCTGGAATGTGTGGAATATTAAAACGAGAGTAGGTATTTTTTTCTTTTCGCTCTTAGTTTCTCTTGGCATTACCTATTTTTTTACTCCGGAAGTATTTACAGATGCACAAACTTACACACTTTTTATTCTCATTTTTTCGGTATTGCTGTGGGCAACGGAAGCTATTCCGCCTTTTGCGGTAGGAATTATGATTATTGGTTTTTTGGTTTACACGATGGGAAATATGGAAGGAGCTACTATTTCTCCAAAAGAAATTTCAGATACCTGGTCCGACAGTGTAATATGGATTTTTTTGGGAGGGTTTTTTCTCAGTGAAGGAATGCGTAAAACAAATTTGGATTTATCGCTGTTTAAAAAAACAATCTCTTTGTTTGGTGCTAATCCCAATATGCTTATTTTGGGTATTATAATCGTAACTTCTGTTTTATCGCTTATTATATCCAACACAGCTACAGCTGCTATGATACTGGCTTCGGTCATGCCTTTAATAGACAGAGAGGGCAAAGATTCCAATATGTCCAAAGCTATTTTAATCAGTATACCTGTTGCAGCAACTTTTGCCGGAATGATGAGTATGGTCTCTACTCCGCCTAACTTAATTGTTGTAAATGTATTAAGGTCTAAAGGATTTGAAGTGAGTTTTACGCAGTGGTTTGTGCTGGGCTTTGTTCCGGCTTTAATTCTGTTAATTGGATTTTGGTTTGCGGTCGTTAAAAAATATACGTCTAAAGTAACGGAATTAGATGTTTCATTTGTAAATGAGACAATCCATCTTACAAAATCTTTGCGGTTACAGCGGATGATTGTTGTGGTTGTATTAACTGTTACAGTAATGTTGTGGATGTTTGGCAATCGGCTTAATATTCCAACAGCAGGAGCGGCAATGATTCCGATTATGTTTTTGCCCATGCTGGGAATTATTAGTGCGGAAGATGTCAGAAAGCTGCCTTGGGATACTTTAATGCTGGTAGCAGGAGGTTTAGCACTGGGGATGGCAATTAAAGAGCTTCTTGCACCTTATTACTCCCAATTTTTAGAAGGTATAGAGTTTAACGTAGTCGTTGTGATTATAATTTTTGCAATCGTTACCGTTTTGTTTTCCAATATTATGAGCAGTACCGCTACCGCTACAATTGTTATTAATATTGCAGCGATTGTTTTACCACCCGAACAAATTTTGCCTGTTGGACTGGTGATTGGGTTGTGTTCTTCTTGCGGGTTGTTTTTGCCGGTTTCCACCCCGCCAAATGCGATTGTTTTTGGAACAGGAATGCTCAAGCAAAAAGATTTCAGGCTAGGCGGAATGTTCGGAGCTGTTGTAGGAACAATAGTTATTATTGTTTGGGTTTTGATTCTGCAGTATTTAACCCCGTTTTTAAAATGAGATCCTTATTAAGGTGCAGTTGTCTATAGAAAACAAACTTTATATTACTCAATTCGTTCAGGATAATTGGTTATGATACCGTCTACTTTTAGTTCATACATTTTTCGGATGTCTGTATATTCGTTTACTGTCCATGGATAAATCAGCAGTCCTGCGTCTTTTATTTTCTGGACATTGAAAGGCGTAAGTTTTTCAAAATAAGGGTTGATGGCAACCGCCCGAATCTCTTGAGCAAAAGCGATAGCCTCCAAAGGCTCCTGCTCTGTTAGTACGGCAATAGCGATGGAAGAATCTATTTCTCTCATCTTTTTCAATTCGTCCCACCGGAAGCTCGAAATGATAAAATCACTTTTCTGCCATCCTTTTAATAGAAAAGAACGAATGATCTCATGCGTTTTTTCGGCTGTATCGCTGCCCTTCAGTTCAATGTTTAAAATTGCTTTTTTGTCAATTGCTTCAATAACCTGAGAAAGCATAGGAATTTTATACTCTCCTTTCACCCACAGTGGTTGCAGTTCAGCATAGGTATAGTCTTCTATATAACCTGTTCCGTTGGTAACTCGTTCCAGAACGGCATCGTGAAATACGATCAAAGAATCATCTTTAATCTTGTAAACATCTATTTCAATCATGTCACAGTTCATTTCAACCGCCTTTTGTATAGATTCAACCGTGTTTTCTGCTACGTGAGCCATAGCTCCGCGATGACCGATTCGGAGTGTTTTTTGATTTTGTGAAAACGAAATTGTACTCATGATAATACATAAAGTAATAAAAAAATGTTTTGCCGTCATACCCAAGATAAGTTTTATACAAAAATCGCTGTCTTGTGTAATGCAGGGCTTATCGCAGTATTAATTTTAAATTAAAAAGCCGGTTTAAACCGGCTTTTACTATTTTACAGGAGTGCCGTAAAGGTCAAACTCCGTAGCATCGTCAATGTAAACGGCAGCAAATTCACCTACTTTTACATAGTGTTTTGCAGCGTCAATCAGTACCTCGTTGTCCACATCCGGACTGTCGTATTCTGTACGTCCTACAAAGTAATTTCCTTCTTTGCGGTCGATGATACAGCGAAAAGTTTTTCCGATTTTTTCCTGATTTAATTCCCATGAAATCTGAGCCTGAATATCCATAATTTCATTGGCTCTGGCTTGTTTTACTTCTTGGGGTACATCGTCTTCCAAAAGATAGGCATGGGTATTTTCTTCGTGTGAATAGGTAAAACAGCCCAACCGTTCAAAACGCATTTCCTGTACCCAGTTTTTCAAAATCTGGAAATCTTCTTCAGTTTCGCCCGGATAACCTACAATCAATGTCGTCCGTATAGCCATACCTGGTACGGCAGCTCTAAAATCTTTTAGCAACTTTGTTGTTTTGTCTTTGGTTGTTCCGCGACGCATCGATTTTAGTATATTGTCAGAAATGTGCTGAAGCGGAATATCAATGTAATTGCATATTTTGGGTTCGCGTTTCATCAGTTCCAAAACATCCATAGGAAATCCGGTTGGAAAAGCATAGTGCAGGCGAATCCACTCAATGCCTTCTACTTGAGCAAGGTTCTCCAGCAATTCGGCAAGGTTTCTCTTTTTGTATAAATCCAAACCATAATACGTCAAATCCTGAGCAATTAAAATTAATTCTTTAACTCCGTTTTTGGCAAGTCCTTCGGCTTCTTTTACCAATTTTTCAATGGGCTGAGAAACGTGCTTTCCTCTCATAATCGGAATAGCGCAAAAACTGCACGGTCGGTCACATCCTTCAGCTATTTTCAGATAAGCATAATTTTTGGGCGTAGTGGTAAGTCGTTCTCCCAAAAGTTCGTGTTTGTAGTCGGCTCCCAGTGCTTTTAACAACAAAGGCAAATCGGTGGTGCCAAAATACTGATCTACGTTTGGAATTTCTGTTTCTAAATCCGGCTTATATCTTTCCGAAAGACATCCGGTTACAAAAATCTTGTCCACAATTCCCTGTTCTTTTTTGTCGACGTATTCCAAAATGGTATTCACAGACTCTGCTTTAGCGTTATTGATAAAACCACAGGTATTGATTACTACAATGTTGGCTTCGTCATTCACAGCTTCATGGGTTACCTCTTTGCCGCTGGCTTTTAGCTGCCCCATAAGCACTTCGCTGTCGTAAACATTTTTGGAACATCCCAAAGTGACTACGTTAATCTTATTCTTTTTTAAACTTTTGGTTCTCATGTATTTATCTGATAGGAGTGCAAAATTACACATTTTATTGAAACGAGTTGTCTTTTTGTTATAAGTTTAAAGATTTGAAAAAGCTAACTTCTTGTTGCAGAAAATAAAATACCGCTTTTAAATAATTCTTAAATTTGAAGAATGACATTGCTACAGTTATTTAAAAATTTAAGACCGTTTGTCAGACCTTATCGCTGGCTGGTATTCGGCGCTTTATCACTTACGCTGATCGGGTCGTTTACCGCTCAGGTTAATGCTCTGGCACTTCGCTATACCGTGGATGAAATCAATGCTTTGGTAGAGGCGGGAGAAGGATTGGATGCCGGGCTTCATATTTTGGTGACGATTACTTTGGTATTGCTAATCAAAGAGATTGTTAATATAGTGATTACTTTTGGTCAAAAGTTTTATGGCGAAAAACTCCGCATTTACGTATCGCGGGATTTAGCTCAGGCAATCGTGGATCGCATTTTGTCGTACCGCATGGCTTTTTATACATCCAACGACAGCGAATCGGGCAAACTGCAAACCCGTATCGATCGCGGAATTGAGAGTCTGACCCGTTTGGTACAGAATTTCTTTATTAATATTCTGCCTTTGTTTGCCAATTCGCTCATTGCTTTAATTCTGATGTTTAACGCCAATTTCTGGGTAGGACTGGTAGGTTTGTGCATTGTTCCGGTTTATATTTATATAACCATTAAACAAGCCGGTACGCTAAGCGGGTGGCGCAGAAAGATGAGACAGTTCAGAGAGAGCAAAAGTCAGGGTATTATCAATATTATTCAGTCTATTACGGTAATAAAGTCTTTTAACCGGGAAAAAATCGAATCGGATAAACAGAATACGATTCAGTATGAGATGACCGAAAATCAGCTCAAAACTCAAAAAACAGGCTTTTTATTCAACAGCATTAAAACTTTTGTAGAACAGATAGGCGTTGTTATCATCATTATCCTGACTGCGTTTTTGGTACTCAGCGGACAGATGAGCATTGGTATGATTATGTTTCACATTCTGCTGTTTAATAACGTGACGGCTCCCATCGGACAGCTTCACCGCATTTTTGATGAAATGAATGATGCAATGATTTATTCCGAGAGCTTTTTTGAAATTTTGCACGACGACAAGGAAATTGAGCATTCAGGAAGTTATAAGCCCGAAAAAATAACAGGCAAGTTTGAACTAAAAGGAGTAGATTTTGTTTACCCCAACGGCACACAGGCATTGTACGATGTTAATATGGAAATTTTGCCTAATAAAATAACGGCATTGGTGGGGCTGAGCGGTGCCGGAAAAAGTACAATAGTCAATTTGCTGGATAAGTTTTATGAACCTACTTCGGGCAAAATTTTATTGGACGGTATTCCTCTGCAGGAATACGACACTCATTTTTTACGCAATAACATTGGTTTAGTACTGCAAAAGAACCATATTTTTAGCGGAACAATAGAAGAAAATATAAGATATGGAAACCCTGATGCTACTGCCGAAGAAGTGTACGAAGCCGCTAAACAAGCATATATTTACGAGCAGGTAATGGAGCTGCCACAAAAATTTGAAAGCAATGCGCTGTTGCTTTCTGGCGGACAACAACAACGGATAGCCATTGCCCGCATGTTTCTTAAAAATCCGCCGATTATATTTTTAGATGAACCCACAGCCAGTTTGGATGCCATTGCTACGGAACAGATTAAAAACAGCCTAGATGCTATTAAAAAGAACCGTACTGTCATTATTATTTCTCACAGTATTTCTCAGATTATCGATTCGGATTGTATTTATGCCATGCAGCTTGGCAGAATTGCAGAATCAGGAGTTCACGAAGAGATTTACGCAAAAGGCGGAGTGTATAAAAATATTTTTGACGCTATGGCACGCAGTTTAAACATTGAAAAAATTGCCAAAACCTATTCGGACGAGGAAGATTGGTAAGATTAAGTACTTTAATCAACCTCATTATACCGCAGTTTACTAAAAACAAGATTCTTCAATAAATGTAAAAAACCAACAAATATCGGGCTTATAGCCGCTTAAACTTAAATGTTAAAATAAATAATTAACTTAGTATCAGTAAATTGAGTTGTATGGGTAACTGTAAATTAAAAGTTTGAATTACAGCTATCTTAACATATTGTACATTTTTGTTTTGCTATGGAACCCGAATTGTTTGAAGAGTTAATCAGCGTTATAGACTATTTTTGGCATCGCTATGCCGGGCTGCCTTTTGCGTCTAAATATTCCATCCCTGTGCGCACTTCTTATTTTAAACAGTCTGATAGTGTGCTTTCTGCGTTGCTCCGGTTTTGTATTGCCGCCAACTTTTTGCGTTTGCACAATTATACGTTGCAAGACCTGATAAAACATCGTTTTGCCATAGAGTATAACCCGCTTTCTCACCATTGGAAATGGGTGGAAGCCCGCAAGCTGAGCAAAAGGTATAAACAAAATGTCTTAAACCGGTTGGAATGCTATACACAACACCTTTTGCTCCGTACGGATGCTCCGCAAGTAGTCAGTGTATATCTGACTGATTCTGCTCATGAGGTTCATTATATTTCCGGTATGGTACGCCGTTTTCAAACACCGGACAGACTGGTTTTTGTTTTGTTTTCCCTTGTCAACAAATACACGGATTCTCTAAAGCAGCATCCTGTTTATATTGGAGATAAAGAAAAGCTGAGGCAATTATATGAGCTGTATATTCAAAATCCGGAACAGAACCTGCAAGATTTTATCCGGGAGCAGGGATTAAATTACAGAGTTTTTCAAAAGAGCTTTAAGCAATGTTTTGGAGCCACTTTTTATCAGTATTGTTTACAATATAAGCTGCTGCACAGTCTGGAGCTTTTGTTGTTTACAGATAAAAATAACAAAACGATAGCTTATGACAGTGGCTTTCAGGATTACAATCATTTTAATAAAACCTTTAAAAGATTGTCCGGCTTAAAATTAAAAGATATTCCTCGTTTGGTGGTTTCACACTATTAAAAACACTAATGTACTTATTTTTGTCACTAATGTACTCCTTTTTGACACTAATATACTTGTTTTTGACACTAATATACTTGTTTTTGTCATTAATGTACTTGTTATGGCTTTGTTTTATATCAGAACTTTGATACTTAAAATCAACTGAATGATGCTATCCAAACCTATAACACCCCCTTGCTATGAAACTAACCGTTACTTTTATTCGCTATTTTCTTATCGTACTGTGGGTATATGCCTCCGTCAGTAAACTCATTACATTTGACGAATTTCAAGTGCAGTTGGCACAGTCTCCCTTACTTAGTGCCTATGCCGTTCCTGTTTCCTATGTTGTTATTATAGCAGAACTATCGATTGCGGTTTTACTATGCGTCAGGCGCAGTCTACTTATAGGATTATACCTCAGCTTTGGATTGATGACCGCCTTTTCGGTTTATATTTATTTAATTCTCAATTACAGCGATTTTGTGCCCTGCTCCTGTGGCGGTATTTTGGAAAAAATGGGTTGGAAAGAGCATTTCTGGTTTAATATCACGGTTTGCCTGTTGATCTTGCTCGCTATTATATTTACCGACATTTTTAAGAAACGAATGCTGATTTTAAGTTCGGTATTATTGGTGTTGAGTGCGGGAATGGTTACAGTTCTTTTCTTACAGTCAGAATATAATATAAAAGATGGAGGGTTTACAAGAAATTTTATTAGTCAGAAGCTGGAAGAAGACAAAGCTTTAGATTTAAACATTAAAGCTTACTATATAGCAGGGAGTTATGAGAAAAAAATCTATCTGGGTAATTACAACAAACCTTTTAACGTAGCTGTTGTGGATAAAAACATGCGTAAAAAACACGATTATAAAGTTGATATTGACCGCAAGGATATTCCTTTTCATTCCATAAAGCTTCGTGTGTTGCATCCTTATTTCTATTTAGGCGATGGAATTAGTGCTGTACTTTTACGAGGTGCTTTAGGCAAATGGAATGCAAAAACAATTAGCTACAGGCAAACTCACTTTACGGACTTTATTCCTGTAGACAGCACCCGGTTTGTAGTCAAAGGATATAGTAAAAAATCCGGACAAAATATCCTTGGTGTATTACATACCCATAAAGATGGGCAGGTATTGGAATCTCACCAAGAGTTATTGGAAAAACAGATAGACGGCGTATTTGACACCGATGGCATACTAAATTACAGTTTGGAGCAACAAAAAGCAGTTTATACTTATTTTTACCGCAACCAGTATCTTGTAACAGATGCTAACCTCAACTTGCTTCATCGGGTAAATACGATAGATACCACGAGTATTGCCCAAATCAAAGTTTCCAAGTTAAAAAACGGCGAGCACAAAATGAGTGCACCGCCCCAGACTATTAATAAAAAAGTCGTTGTACATCGCAATCTCCTGTTTAATATCTCTAATTCCATTGGAAAATCAGAATCCAAAAGCATGTGGAAACAGGCAGTGATTGTAGATGTGTATGACTTTGTGAAACAAGCTTATATCGGCAGTTTTTACGTGTACCACCGCGGGGAACACAAACTCTCGGATATGCTTGTTACAGACCATTATCTGTATGGTTTGTTTGACCGGGAATTGGTTCGGTTTATTTTACCCGAGCAATTAAGAGAGAGGATTTACTAATTTTTAAAGCGTGTGTTTTTTCATACTTTTTGGCAAAAAGTACAGGATAAAAGAAGAGGTTGAAAAGCTTTTTATCCTTTAAAAACAAGTTTAATTTAAATAGCAAAAAAATGAAAAGTATTTTAAAAAAAGCAATCTTGCCGGTAGCCGTGTTTGGGATTGCCATAGCAGCAGCATTTGCTACTAATAATGTAAAAAAAGAACAAGCTCAGCCTATTTATACAGGAACATTTTATTATCAGGATTTAGATGAATACGACTGTATGGATATTGAAGTGAATTTAGATTGTACACTTGTAAATAGTGGTGTTTTATGCACTTGGCAAGAAGGAGCAAATCTACATAATGTATATGCCAAGGAAGTAGATGACAATAGTTATTCTTGTTCTATCCCATTGTATAAACGCACGGTTCCCTGACTGAACATAGAATTTGTGTAATTTGAGAAACGCCCTAAAAAGGGCGTTTCTTTTAATATTTTTTTTCATCTATGCCGTTTTGAATCCAATTAATATTTTTATTGTCTTTTAGAAAGTAATCAAACCAGTTTATGGTTCTGATAGTCAAATCTTTTTGCTCTTGAGATAAATCGTTTGTAATTGCGTGGTTTACATTTTTATAAAACAAGGCTATAGATGGTTTTTTATAGCGTTTGAGAGCGATAAACATATGACGTGTATTTTCCCAATGTACATTATGGTCTTTCATTCCTGTCCATAATAATATGGGAGTATTTATATTCTGAGTATATAAAATAGGAGAGTTTTTTAGGTATTTATCAGGGTTGTCCGCATAAGAACTTCCTAATTCATATTGAATAGTTTCAAATCTGGAATAGTTAGGTTTCGATAAATGGTAGTTGAATTCATAGGTATTCCATATTAAATCCGCTAAACCAGCACCGCTGACTATGGCTGAAAACCTATCTGTTTGAGTTGCAATAAAATTAGCTTCATATCCTCCAAAAGAATGTCCTATTAAACCCAGTTTGGTTTTGTCAATGGAAGGTTCTTCATTTGTTATTGCTTCTATTCCCTTTGTAACACATTCCAAAGCAGAAAGTCCAGGACCTTCTTGTGATACATAGGTATCGGGTAGAAATACAAAATACCCTGATTCATTCAACAAGGATTGATTATATCCATGTTGATTAAATAAGGTTGGAATATCAAATATATTTCTTGTTGATCCTTGTCTCTCATAGACACTTGTAACCATAGGATATTTTTTCTCTTTAGTATAGTTTTTAGGATAATATAAAACTCCCGTTAATTCTATACCGTATTTATCTTGATAAGTAATGATTTTTTGTTTGCGCCATTGGTAGTACTCTTTGGATAAATTGGATTCTACTAATATTTCTACTTTACCTCTATGGGCAATTTTTATAATTGGTGGCTGGTTAAAGTCTTCCTCTGTCCATACTATAGTTTGTGCATCAGCACTTGTTAATCTTGATAAATATAGGGTGTTAACAAGTTTAGTAGTTTGATCCACTATCTTAGAAATTTCACCTCTGCAGTAGCTATAAAGTGAAGTAGAAGGTGTGACAGACTGCACGATGGTAAACAGTATAGGTGTTTGAACATTTATAAAAACAGAATTCTTTTTTTTGCTGGTATTGATTAATTGGATAGTAACAGGATATTGATCTGTAAACTCTGCTATAATAGTGGATTTCCTGTTTTTGACATCATATTGCTCCAGATTATTTCTATTCTGAATCAATAAACTTTTAGAGTCATCAGCCCATATAGGTTGTGTATTGGGATGTGAGTGTTTAATAGATTGCTGTTTTTTAGTTTTAAAATTATATAATTCCCAGTATTTTCCTTTTGGATATACAATTGCGCTTGCGTCCGGAGACAGGTTGAATTGATCTTGAAAATGCGGAGTAAGGGTTAATTCAGCAAGGGTTTTTTGGGGCTCTATTTGTTCCAATATATAGCGATTATCTTCATATACTTTATGATACTGTATAAATTCAAAAGGATTATAACTAACCATATAGTTAGGTTTTTGAATGTTTAAGTACTCTTTTAGCCGATTCCTATTCAGTTCAGATAAGCTATTTTGTTTGGTGTGATAAATAAAAGCTTTGTAATCAATATTTTGTAATATCCGATTCGATTGGTGTAAATTTCTGGCATTTCCGTTCCAAATATCAATATATTTAGAATTTGTGCTTTGAGTGGTATCGTTTGTTTGATAAGAGATGTAAATATCGTTGTTTAGAAAGAAGCTCAGCTGTATATTTTCAGCAATGGAATGCAAAGAATCCGGGAGTTGAATGGCTTTGCTATTACGTCTTTGTAAATCTCTAAACAGTAATTGATATTCTTTGTTTTTAAAAACAAAAGCGTTTTCGGCATCATTCCAGACCATAGCGTTTAAATCCCATTGCAAGTCTGTTATTTTACAAGCTTGAAATGTTTTTAAATCTAAACTGTAAAGTTGTTTTGAATTGACCTCTTTTTGGTATAACAAATAAGTCTGTTTATTGTTTATAATGTATTTTTTTACATTGTTGGCAGTAAATAATTGTTTTTCTTTTCCAAACGCATACTTAATAATATTTAATTGTTTGCTTTTTGACAAATAACAAACAGACAAATTGCTTTTAATTACATTAAAATTCTGTATCTCCTTTATACGAACCTGTTCTTTAAAGTTACTTAAATTCATAATTACTAAGTCGGCTTTTTCTTTTCCTACAAGTAAATTATTTCCTAAAAAAGATAGTTTAGACATATTAGTTATCTCTTTTTTTTTCTTGTTTTTGGTGTGAATTACGAACCCTTTGTTTTGCGCAGGGTCATTGATGTAATTTTGATAATAGATTAACCATTGCCCGTCTTCTGATATTTGGGAAGGAAACAGCGTGTTCCAATCAGGATTTAGGGATAGACTGTCTCTGCCCGAATTTGCGTATAATGCAGAGACAGTCATCCAGATCAACCCAATCACGATATATCTTTTTTTAATAGCCATTGTTTTGTGGTAGCAGGTTGGGGTTTAATAATATTTCGCCTTCCGGTATGGGGAGCAAAGCGTGTTTGTCTTCCCAGTTAGGTTTAACTGTTTTTAGTATGTGTAATTTGTTGTTGCGTTTCAGGTCAAAAAAGCGATGTCCTCCTTCAGTAAAAAACTCTCTTCGGCTTTCACTCAGCATTTCGTTTATAAATTCCTCTTTGGACAATGTCTCGGGTAGAGGTAGGAGTCCTGCTCTGTGACGGATAAGATTTAAATAATGTACGGCTTCTGCTGTGCGGTTTTGATAGGCTAAAGCCTCCATCAATATAAAATAGGCTTCTTCAATTCTAAATACAATAGAATATTCGTCTGTATTGTTTTCTTTGTTTTTGTATTTGTAAGCGTGATAATAGGACGTTGTGCCGTCCGTCACTTCTTTGATCCAATTTTGAAAACGCAAATCCTGTTCAGAAAAAGTATTCACAAGGTTGGGCTGCAAAACAACTCTAGTTGGAGGAAGAGTATTAAATATATAATCCGCATCGTAGGTACTATAGGTTTCCGTACTTATTTGCCAAAGCGTACTTTTTGCTTGCTTTTTAAATACTTTGTTTAGATCACTTTCCATTTTAAACAGAGGATTGGCAATTACTGCTTTGGCTGTCTGTTCTGCCAGAACATATTGCTTTTGCAATAAATAATTTTGTGCCAGAAGCAATTCTGCAACTGCGCGATTAGGATAAATATGCTCCGGATGACGATAATCTTGAGGAAGTAATGCTAAAGCGCTTTTTAAATCGCCTTCACTAGATTCTAGTACATTGCCAACAGGTATTTTTGAAATGGCACTGTTTATTTTATAATCTGTTGAGGTTACATAAGGAATAGCCCCAAATAGCTGGGTGAGATATTGATGATATAGTGCTCTTAATAAATAAGCTTCTCCCAAAAAAACTTTTTTGTTATTTTCTTCAATATAAGAAGAAGCCGAAAGTCTTTCAATAAAAGTATTGATAGCGTAAATATCTGTAAAGGACAGACTCCAAAAAAAGCTTTTATCAATATCTGCAGCGGTAATAAAGTTAGTATAAAAAGGATTATTTTGTCCAAATGAAATCATATTGTCGGTATATAAATCCAGATTACAGGATGCTCCTAATGTTCCTCCTCTGAATAAGCGTGTTTCTCTTACATTGCTATATAAATTAGCTAAAGCAGATTTTGTGGTATTAATGTCTTTAAATACATCTTCTGTATTGATTTGATTGTTCGGTAAATCTATTTCAACCAATTTTTCACAAGACTGGATGGATAGCAGTAAAACTATAAAATACAGATATCGGATGTTGAACAGTATAAAATATTTATTTTTCATGGTAATTATATTTAAAAGGTTAATTGAACGCCAAAAGCATAAGTGCGTAATGGGGGTAGGTTTCCTGCAAAAACGAACTCCGGATCCATCCCAAAGTAGTTGGTAATTGTAAATAGATTTTGTCCTTGTATGTATAGTAGAAGAGAATCTATTTTAGCTTTGGGAATTTTTAATTTATAAGAAAGAGCAACATTTTTTAGTCGAATATAGGAAGCATCACCCACGCTTCTATCGCTTTCCTGCATTGTCGTTATCTGCTGAAAAGATGTATTATTACTGTTTGTTGCCCAGGTATATTGTGCATCCGGATTTTCAGCCGACCATCGGTCTGTCATTTCTACAGGATAGTTGGAACTAAGTGTTCCGGGAGTAATTGTCATACTTTCAAAAGTATAGTTGGTTTGTTTAACAAACTGAAACAAAAAATCCAGCGAAATATTTTTATACGAAATAGTATTTTGCAATCCGCCGTGATATTCTATTCCAATGTTCTTATCAATTTGCTTGTCTTCGTTATCCAGTTTTCCGTCTTTGTTGTAATCTGTAAAAACATAGAGCCCTGTATCAGGGTCAATTCCTTCGTAGTGATACAGTTTTACCAGATTAATCGATTTTCCGATGATATAGGTATTTCTGTAGGTGGAGTTTTCAAGATCAGGAAAGGCAGTTAATTTATTTTTTGGAAAGGATATATTAAAATTAGAATTCCATTGCCAGTTATTGTTGCGAATATTAGTGGTATGCAATGTAAATTCCCATCCGGAATTTTCTACTGTTGCCGGAAAATTGTCAGTAACAGAATTAAAACCGGTTACTGCTGATAAAGTAAGTCCGATTAATTGATTGGACGAGCGGTTCTTATACCAGGCTATATTGGTGTTAATGCGGTTATTAAATAAGCCAAGTTCCAAGGCGGTTTCCAGTTTGGTGGTTTTTTCCCAGCTGTAATTGGGGTTGTATAAACGCGAAGGATATAAGCCTGTTGTTCCATCGTATGTTTGTGTGTTTACGGTATAGGTGTCCAGATAAGCGTAATCGCCAATATTGTCGCTTCCGGTAGTTCCGTAACTGGCTCTGAGTTTTCCAAAACTCAGCCAACTGTAGTTTTTTAAAAAGCTTTCTTCCGTAAATAACCAAGCTGCACCAACAGCACCAAAATTGCCAAAGCGGTTGGCAGGACCAAAACGGCTCGAACCGTCTCGTCTTCCGGTTAAGTTAACAATATACTTATTGTCATAAATATAGTTTAGACGAGCAAATAAAGCAGCATACTTGTACTGAGAATTCCCAATTTGATTGATGGTTTTGGTCTTAGCAATACCGATGTTAGTCAAATGAGCATCCGTATTAAATCCTCTGCCTGTAATTTGAAAACTATTGTTTTCTCTGGACTGAAAACTGCTTCCTATAAAAGCTTGAACGCTGTGTTTATTCCATTTTTTAGCCCAATGTATCTGAGGTTCTATGATATACGAATCGGAATTATTGCTGGCTTTTTGAGCGGTAGAGTGTTCGCTGGTTCTGCCTAAAGAAGGATTGTATATAGTATGCGGAGTTAGTACCCGTTCATCAAAATAATTTGTTGTTATTCCCATATTGAGTTTAAAAGAAACACTTGGAAATATCAAATAAGATAGATTGGTGTTGAGAATTAAATTGCGGGTATTATTTTCATAGGTTTTGTTAAGTTGAGCCAATGGGTTATTCCATGTGCCATCCTGCCAGTTTAGCGTGCCGTCCTCGTTGTACAGAGCCGGCGCATTGGGCGGGAGTTCCAATGCTTTGCGGGTGAGGTCTGCTGCGGGCAGAGTATTGTTTTGGTCAGAATATGTAGTTGAAGCTCCCAGCTGAAAGCGGTTATCTTTGCTGCGGTGAATAAAACTTATTAACGCGGAGTTGCGCTTATAGCCTTTGTCTGTCGGAAATACGGTGGTACTTTCGTTATGAGCTACATTTACATTAAAACGCGTAAATTCATTGCCACCTGATACACCTAAAGAAATAGTTTTATCCATAGCTGTTCCGCCTATCAGTTCTTTTTGCCAGTCGGTATAGCGGTTTCTGTCCCACGACCCGTTCATGTCATAGGCGTTTGCCGGGTATTCCGTAACACCATCGTTGGCAAAAGCTTCGTCCCGCATCTGGTTAAACTGTTCGGTATTCATCAGTTTCATTTTAGATCCCACTTTGCTAAAAGCTGTGGAGGAAGAAACCGTAAAATGGGTTTTGCCTGCTTTGCCTTTTTTGGTGGTTATCAACACCACGCCGTTTGCTCCGCGCGAACCGTAGATTGCCGTGGCATCGGCGTCTTTGAGAATTTCAATACTTTCAATATCCGAAGGGTTAATTGCATTGAGGATACTTATGGAAGAATTAAACAAAGAGGCTGAAAAGCCGGAGTTCTCGTATATAGGAGTTTCGTATAAAGGTATTCCGTCAACAATATAAAGGGGAGTATTGCTGCCTGTATAATCTCCGGAAAGACTATTGTTTCCTCTGATTTTAATATCAAAACCTCCTCCGGAAACACCTGTGTTTTGGGTAATACTCACGCCTGCCATACGTCCTTGTATGGCTTGCAGGGGATTGATGACGGGTTGGAACTCAATGTCCTTTGCTGTAACCCGGGCAATGCTCCCGGTGCGTTCCCGGTCTTTGACGCTGTAATACCCGGCGTTTATCACAACTTCATCTAATACAGTTTCGTCCGGTTGGAGGGTAATGTTTAGCGTGGTTCCGCTAACGATGTGGGTTTGGGTTTTGTAGCCGATAAAGCTAAAGGTTACGATACTGCCGGGGATAAACTGTAACGAGTATTTTCCGTTTTCATCGGTCAGCGTGCCGTTGTTAGTGTCTTTTTCCCAAACGGTGACCCCGGGCAGGGGCGCTTCTGCATCTTTTACCGTTCCGGTAACTCGGATTTGCTGTTGGGCAAATAGGGTATGGGTGTGCAAACTGCACAGTAGGATAAGCAGCAGCAGGTAAAACCTGTGTTTGCTTTTGGGATGTGTAATGGTTTTCATAATTTTGTAATGAAATGGTTAGTTAAACATTTGTTTTTCTATTCAGCCCCTTAAAAAGTTGCCGCTTTTTAGGGGGTATTTTTTTAACTCAAAATATTCTTTAATGCCCTTTTTGTGGCATCATGATTTCTGCGAGTGTCAAACGTTTGCAGATTCCGTTAAAAAAGAAAAGGTTGTCCGACGCGTAGTGAAACGGAGCTAGTATTTTTTCTTTTAGGAATCAAAAGCTGATTTGACCGTAGAAATAATGCAGCCTTGATCTTTTGTTTCTTTTATATCAAGATAAAAGAAAAGAAACCTTGTCCTGCTGAACTCGTTTCGGAATCTCTTTTCTTATTCTTTTGTAAGGGGTACAACTATTTGTTGCAAAACAAATAATCACTGAACACAAAATCACAATAAATAAGATGTGAAGTAAAAGAATCAAAACCCCCTCTCGCTCCACCTGACTTCGCGGTCTTTTTACGCCTTATTCAGGCACGAATACAAACTGCCTACGGCTTGTATTCTCAGCACTTCATTTCGTCTTAAAGACATTCGCTTGTCAGCTGAGGCGGTTTGGTGCGGATTTTTATTTTAGGTTTATAAATCATAATGTCTCGTTTTTACTTTAAATTGTTTTTTAATGCCTTTCCAACGACCTCATTTCTCTGTCGAGTGTCTTCTTGGTGCGGTTTTGCATTAAACTATATGGGCGAAGCCACCGTCATATAGTTTGCAAAACAAACTTTAGAAAGACCGATAGGAGAAATGCAGTCTTGATCTTTTGTTTCTTTTATATCAAGATAAAAGAAAGAGGATTTCTTATTTATTATCTTTTTGATACCCCAAAAAGAAACAAAAAGGGTTTCGCTACACCAGCCTTCGCGGTCTTTTTACGCCTTATTCAGGCACGAATACAAACTGCCTACGGCTTGTATTCTCAGCACTTTAGTTCGGCTTAAAGACGTTCGCTTGTCAGCTGAGGCGGTTTGGTGCAGATGTTTATTTTAGGTTTGTAAATCATAATTTCTTGTTTTTACTTTAAAATGTTCTTTAATATTTTTTCCTCAAAGCCCTTGTGCAGGCAGGACACCTGCACAGGGCGGGGTGTTTACTAACCAAGCAATGCATTATGAAAAACAACACCCCTGTCAACATGAAGAATTGTATTATTGAAGCCGTATGTTCTATTTTAAATTTTACTTTCCAGTATAACCGTCAGAGCGGTGTCTTTTACAACTTTGATGTGTTTATACTCAAACCCCATAGAACCAAACGAAATATGACTTCCTTGAGGAACTACATACGAAAACTCTCCGTTTTTATCGGTTACTGTATGTGCATTTGCTCCATTTTCATTTATGCTCCGCTGATAAACTGTTGCACTGCCTATAGGTTTATTGTTATTGTCTAAAACTCTACCGGTTACTTTTACTCGTTTATAAGGGTTAAAGTCTATTTCAAACTTGTCTGCTTCGTCAGATTTGCTACTTTTTGGATTTCGTTTTAATTGAAGTTCTAGCCTTGTGTCTTCACTTATGTTTGCCACAGGTTTTGGGTTTAGATATCTTCCGCCGGAAACCTTAATAACAACAGTTCCTCCTTTTTGAACCGCAAACTTAAAAGTGCCGTCTTTTTCCATAAAGGTGTGGCGGTTGGTTCCTATGTTGTCGCCAAACACCAGATAGTCTGCTACTCCTTTTTCGTTTAGGGTAATGATTCCTACTGGCGGTTTTCCGGTATCTTCTACTGTGATTTTTCCGGTAACCGTAACCATTTCCTGTGCGTATAGTACAGGCATAGCTATACAGCTTCCTAAAAAGGCAATTAATAATTGTTTCATGATTAAAATTAAGTTGAGGTTGATTATTGAATTAAAAAAATACTTTTTGACAGGACATACCTATCCCATTGGTTTACAAGTGCCCTGCGTGGCAGGACACTTTATAAACACCTGTCATAAACAGCTTTTTTTAACAAAAACAGGGAGTAAAACGCTTGTTATTTGGTTTCTATTAAGAAATAAGGTACTTTTAGAGTGCGAGAATAAAAGTCTTTCCAACGGCGGTTTACACTGCTTAGGTAAAAGGCTGTAAGGTTAGATAAACACTGTGGCTGTGCCACAGCTGTTTATCTGCTATAGCTGTGCCTCATAGCAGGCGCAGTTTACGTTTTGTACGGTATGCGGATTAGCGCGGTGCGGGAAACATCCGGAGGCTTTTTGTGGGGTGGTACTAAAAATTTCGTTCTCATAATAATAAGATTTTGAGGTTATGGAACGATGTTTTTGAAGTATGAAGCTTTCTTGCAGAAAAAGCAAGGAGCGGTCTCACACTTTAGGGTTTGGGGCAACCAACCCACCTCATTAGCTTTTGAGCTAACAAGGCTACCACCTAAAGCATACGTGAAAACCGCTCACATGCCATATGCAAAAGTAAAAAACTTTTAGACATGGAGCGACATCACGGTTTTCTCAGTGGTAAAATTGGTTGCTTTAACCTGAAAAAACACCGTCAATTATTCCGTTAAACGGTCTAATTATCAATATCGCAATACAAATATAGAAATATTTTTTAAATGTAAAAAATATAATTAAGTAATTTTATAAATACATATAATTAGAGTAGTGAGTAAGTCGAATAAAAGAGAAATTATAACTTCTCCCGAGTATAGGACATTATTAGGAAAGCGATTAAGAGAAGAAAGATTAAAACTAAAATTGTCAGTAAGTGATATTGTTTATATGACAACTATAAGCGATAATACAATTAATAGTATTGAAAAAGGAATTACTACTAATATTGATTATTATGTGGAATATGCTAAAGCTGTCAAATATCCATTACAAACACTTAAAGATTTTGGTATAGCTTTAAAGCCATTTAGAGAATTAATACACAATGAAAAAGTAAGTCTAACTTCTAAGATTAGAGAACAAGTTTTAAAAACAAATTTTCTGAATGAAAATAAAACTGTAGCGGAATTAAGGGAGTATCTATTAAAATTAAAGTTAATTGATAAAGATATAACCTCAACTGATATAGCAGGTGTAATGAGAAGTCTTTTAAAAGAAGGAATTGTAACTGCTACAAAACAAGGACGGAAGAATTTGTATTTGAAGAAATAAATGTTTTAGCAATAATGTACTTTAAAGTAGGAAACATGATTTTGAAAACTCTTAGCTATGCTGAGAGTTTTTTTGTTTTTATAAGTGGTATATTTGACGAGTAATCTTATTAAAAAAAAGAAATTACAATTTGTTTTTTGCTCCTTGACATACTTTTTTTCAAGATATTTGTTCGTTTTTTTATTAAAAAACAGGCTTTACCTTTTTAATAAACAAGGAGTTATATTTAGAGGTTGTAACTACCTTTATTTTGAAAGGTAAACACAACTAAATTCAATTCGTAGATGTCTCTATCGTTGTTGTAACTACCTTTATTTTGAAAGGTAAACACAACCTCAGTTCGTAGCTGAGTGACAACAACACTGTTGTAACTACCTTTATTTTGAAAGGTAAACACAACCAAAGTCGGATCACGGATTTATTAGCCGAAGTTGTAACTACCTTTATTTTGAAAGGTAAACACAACATTTACTTTTCTCGATCCACAACCGAAAACGTTGTAACTACCTTTATTTTGAAAGGTAAACACAACCCGTTGTGTTTTACTCTATATTCCGCATCTGTTGTAACTACCTTTATTTTGAAAGGTAAACACAACGTTCTTGTCCACCTCCTTGCATTGTGTGAAGTTGTAACTACCTTTATTTTATTCATGTCTTTTTAGTTTTTACATTAAGGAGTTCATGAATGCTATGTATTTGAAAGGTAAACACAACACTTCAACATCCGGTTTTTTATAACACATAGTTGTAACTGCCTTTATTTTGAAAGGTAAACACAACTAGCTTGTACAGCTTGTACACGCGCTTGTGGTTGTAACTGCCTTTATTTTATTCACGTCTTTTTAGTTTTTACATTAAGGAGTTCATGAATGCTACGCATTTGAAAGGTAAACACAACCAATAATATTGTATGATTATTTATTTAAAATCCTGCGTTCCAATAAAAGCCCTATCAGATTTTGATAGGGCTTTTATTTTTTTATTTGAATGTGACTTAGCTTAATTTAGGTTTGAAGTTTTTGAAAATAATGTTAAATTTGAAAAGATAGTTAGCTTAATTAAAATAAAACGATGAGCTAATATTTATATAACCGTAACTAACGAAAATTAAATAAATATGGAAAATCAGGCAAGCAGAGAAAAAACTAATTACAATTTAAATGAAACACCTTGGTATTTTGGAGCCTATTTAAATATGGCAAGGCACAATATGTTTGTTTTAATAAATCACCTTACGGAAAAATTTAAATATTTAGGCTTTAACAAAATCGATGATGATTGTGAGATAATAAAAGATAACATTTTAACTTCTATTTTTAATCCAAATAACTCAAACTATGAAGCGGAGCGTTTTAAAGTGTATAAATATCTTGTAAAACGACATTATTTACCTTTTGTAAAAATATTCCATGAAAAAAATGGAGTACAATTAGACTCTAATCCAATTGTTGACTATCATAGATTAAATCAGTTCATCAATATTTCGTTTACTCATATCAATAAATTCAGAAATTCATACACCCATTATTTAGCTGTAGATAACGATAAAAACATTATTAAAGAAAGGAAAAAGGCAATTGACAATTTGATTGTTGAAGATTTAAAAAAATTATTCAAACACGCTCCTGATTTTGCACTTCAGCGCTTTAAGGATTCTCAAGAGGAAAATAATTTCAATCACTTAGATTTATATTCTATTTTAGAAAATAATAAATTGACAGAACATGGTTTTTATTTTTTCACCAATTTATTTTTAAATCAAACATACGCTATCCAATTTCTAAAAAAGATTAGCGGTTTTAAAAATGAAACAATCCCTGCTTTTAAAGCTACTTTACAAACATTTACCGCCTATGCTGTTAAAACGCCTGATATTCGTTTAGACAACGATGATAGAAACCAGTCATTATTGTTAGAAATGATGAATGAGTTACAAAAATGCCCTAATGAACTTTATAGGTATCTTTCGGAAGAAGACCAAAAAAAGTTTCAACCCACTTTAGATACAAATTCTAAGACTAATTTTATTCTAAACAGTATAGATTATAACGCAATACATGATGATGATATTGATTCCTTATTAAGCGAAACGACAAGTTTAAGAAGAAGTACAAACCGATTTCCGTATTTTGCTCTGCGGTTTTTAGAAGAAAATAATTTTTTAAATAACATTAGATTTCAAATAAATATTGGAAAACTGCATGTTAGATCCTATCCAAAAACAATTGCACACGAAAAAATAAACAGAAGAATCCAAAAACAAATAAAAGGCTTTGGCAAGTTGTCTGATTTTGAAAATAAAGAGGCTGAGGTTTTAGAAAAGTTAAATTTTAACAATGATAATTGTTATTTTGATCAATATAGCCCTCATTATAATATTGTAAATAATAAAATTGGGTTCTTTTTATTTGAATCTGGTGAAAAGACCGTTATTCAAAAAGAACAAAAATTAGTAAAACCTACCGGGTTTATTAGCATTCACGATTTGCCAAAAATTGTAATGTTGTCAATTTTAAAACCAAATGAAGTTGAAAATACAATCAAACGATTTATTGATATAAACACGTCGGATATTTTAAACATTAGTAAGCTTGATGCAATTAAAAGTAATCTTACTTTAACCCCGGTTGCTTTTACAAAAAGAAGAGAAAAATTAAAATCCATTACAACGGAAAATGGATATGAATTTTTGAATAATGACATTGAAAGGAAGATTTTTTCTGAAAATAAACTAAATCACGATTCAATACTTACATATGAGAATAAGAAAATAAATAAAAAAGATAAGGAACATATAAGTCAGATAAAGTATAAACTTTTACTAAAAAACAGAAAACAAAATCTGCAAAAAGCTTTAACACAAAAGATTTTGGTCGACCAGCTCCCTCAAAAAGTAGTTGATTATTTGCTTAACCTTGAATCAATAGCCGAAAAAAAGCTAATTCATGCAAAAATAAAAAGTATTAAAGACGAAGCCAAGTCTAAATTGAGATGGATTAAAAAGGAAGTAGAATTACCGAAGGAAGATCAAAAAATAAAATTGGGAGAGATAGCTACTTTTATAGCCAGAGATATACTCAATATGATTATTTCATTAGAAGTTAAAGAAAAATTCACTTCTGCTTATTACAACAAACTGCAAAACAAAATAGCATACTTTAGTGGTTCAAAAAAAGAAATAATTGCTATGTGTAAAGAATTGCAATTGTTTAATAAAATAATAGGACATGTTTTTTTAACAAAAGACCAAATTGAACAGTCAAAAGGAATAATTGATTTTTATCAAACTTACCTTGAATCCAAGATTTCATGGATTGATCAGAAATTGTTTCGTAAAGGAAAAGAAGGAGGCTATATTATTCCAGATAATACAAATGTTCCGTTTACAATTAGTAGCTTTAAAACCAATATAGCAGCTCAAGATTTTAATAATTGGCTTGCAAATAAAAAGAAATTGCCAATCAATTTACCTACATCACTGTTTGATAAAAACCTTTGTGAATCATTGTGTAAAAAATTAAAAACAAATAAAATAGATTATAAGGAAACAGATAAGTTTTCTATTCTTTTTGCAAAATCATTAAAAAATGATAAACAGCCTTTTTATGATTTTAAAAGGGTTTATGAATGCAGTCAAACAGGAGAGTCAGTTTTGGTAAATACTCAAAACATACATGGTAAAGCCATTAAATCTAAATATGGTAAACGTGCAGAAGAGAATGAAAAAATAATACGGTTTATACTAACTCAAGACCGAGTTGTAAAAAGGATGTGCGAATTTATATTGGCTCAAAATACAACAGAGAATTTACAACTGGACTTATCTTCATTTATTCCTCTGTCAAATCAAACCCCGTTAAATTCCGCTTTTAGTTTTAAGCATGTAATTAATCTTGAAAAGGGCAAGATGCTAACAATTATAGCAGAAGACAATGAGCATCAAAGAAGCGAAGTAGAAGAATTTAATAAATTGACATCAGTTGAAGACCAACAAAAATATTCCAAACAAAAAGGTTATCAATGGACAATGAAAGATTTCGGACGCTTTAAAAGATTTGTATCTGACAAGAGAATCTTCAATCTACTCTCTTTTTTAGAAACTGATACTGTTACCTTTGATTTTATTACTTACCAATTCAGAGAATATGATAAAATTAGAAGTGCTGTTTTTCAACAAACATTTGAACTAGAAGAATATATTGCCACAAATGATTTGGAAAATTTAATTAATGAAGAATTTAAAAGAAGAAGAGATTTTGAGGAGGTTCAATTTAAAGTATATCTTAAAGTATTAGAAAACAAGACAGATTCGAATACAATCGAAATTTTGCAAAATATTCGTAACAAATTCTCACATTCTGAATTTCCAATCTTAGATGAAAAGGAAACAATAAAAAAAATCACATCAAAACAGATAGATACTTTTGAAAAAGAAAAACATAGAAAAGGAGGAGTGGAAAGTTTAGACTTATCTATAAGTACAAAATATTTGGCTTTATATACCGAAAAAATAAACTCCATAATTAAGTAATAAACACAGGATAAAAAAATTGCTCTTTGACATACTTTTTTCTATGATATTTGCTCGTTTTTTTATCAAAAAACACGCTTTACCTTTTTTATAAACAAGGACTTACAATTAGAGGTTGTAACTGCCTTTATTTTGAAAGGTAAACACAACGATGCAACTTCTTGGTTTTCCTTAACTTGTGTTGTAACTGCCTTTATTTTGAAAGGTAAACACAACAATCCCCAATTGCTTATATAAAAAACCCAAGTTGTAACTGCCTTTATTTTGAAAGGTAAACACAACAGTCCGGAGAAATAAGCGTACACGTAAAATGTTGTAACTGCCTTTATTTTGAAAGGTAAACACAACATAACGGAGCTAGTTCATCGCTTAGTTTGTGTTGTAACTGCCTTTATTTTGAAAGGTAAACACAACTTATCGTTGTCTTTTTTAAATAAAATGACAGTTGTAACTGCCTTTATTTTGAAAGGTAAACACAACATCTATTCCTGTGTGCACCCTGAACTCTGCGTTGTAACTGCCTTTATTTTATTCACGTCTTTTTAGTTTTTACATTAAGGAGTTCATGAATACTGCGTATTTGAAAGGTAAACACAACCATATTCATAATCAACTACATTTCCGGGCGGTTGTAACTGCCTTTATTTTGAAAGGTAAACACAACCTGCTTGTTTCTGTTACCGGGTTCTGAGCTGTTGTAACTGCCTTTATTTTGAAAGGTAAACACAACCTAACAAGATACCTTACCTTCCGCCTGCTAGTTGTAACTGCCTTTATTTTATTCACGTCTTTTTAGTTTTTACATTAAGGAGTTCATGAATATTGCGTATTTGAAAGGTAAACACAACTTTATACACGTTTTAGACATCCCCATTCTGGTGCAAGTAAACAGGTGAAGCAATCTTTTTGTGTGCCTATGTATAAGAACACGCTCAGTTATACTTTGCCTTGTGCTCAAATTTTAAAATCAGGGGGATATAGGTCTCTTGAAGATAAGGGCTGGCTTGGTGGAGTGTTTCAGATAAGTTGCTTTTTTTATTCCTTTGTCCCCCGTGTTTGCCTTGTCGCCCATATTATTAAGATATCACAGGCTTTCAGGTTCTACAAAAACAAAATATTTTAGTTCATAGTTTATCAGTATTTTCTCCTCACTCTTATTAGACCCTTCTTGTACCCTTCTTCGACCTTTCTTCGGGGATCCTTCGACAAAACTACCATTTTTCCGAAGCGCAGTCGAAGTAATTCTTTTGTATGTCTTTGTATAATAATACTCTTGGCTATGCTGGGGAGTTTATATTCATAAAAAAAAGGATAGTGAAGCTATCCTTTCTCCATTTAACCATTAAAATTTTCTATTAACGAAAACTACCTTACTCAAAGATAAGAAAAAGTTTTGAGGTTTTAACCCAAGCAGAATTATACTTATACAGTTTTTGGTACAGTGTCGTGTGAGGGAGTGGTTTTGGGGTGTGGAGTAGGTGCTTCGGGGGACATAGGCTGGTTTGGTGGAGAGTTTCAGATAAGTTGTTTTTTTATTCCTTTGTCCCCCGTGTCTGCCTTGTCGCCCATTAAGATATTGCAGGTTTTCAGGTTCTACAAAAACAAAATATTTTAGTTCATAGTTTACCAGTATTTTCTTCTCATTCTTGTTAGACCCTTCTTTGAGATCTTATGGTTTTTATTTTTTATTCCTCCGGTTTACCCGTGCTCTATACATGCGCTCTCTTAAACCACCTTCTTCCAAAAATGCCTTTTCCAAAGCTTTGATTTGTCTGTTTAGTAAATAAGAAGTCACGTTTATTAAACACCACATTACATTGGTACATATTTCGGGATTTTCGTGTTCAATGGCTTTTTTAAAAGTATCGTAATTGGCATTAGGAGTGCTGTTTAATTCATCAAATCGCTTAGACAAGCGGTGATTTCTATCCCATTTGGCAATTTTATGAGTCCTCATAAAATCCTCAAAATCTATCAGCAACTCCTCCAAGCTGGCTCGTGCCACGTTGGTAAGTTTAATTTCTGTTTCTTTGGAAGTAGCGGAAGCCATACTGGCTTCGGCAATATTTTGCTTGCCCGAACGGGCAGCCTGAACCATCTGATCAATAGTGCGGTCGTATTTATGAAAAAAACGATTGCAAAAATAGACCGTACCGTCATAGATAATTTCAGCTTTCTGGTAGCTGAGCAAATTGCGGTAACCTCCGTGAAGGGGAATAAAGCCATCAGTATTTTCCATAAGACTGAATTTTTAATAACTGATAGTTAAATATATAGCTTTTTTTGAGATATATAAAATAGCAGAAAAGAATGGCGCTTGTTTTTATTTTTAATCTTTCTTTTGTCTTCAATTGTACAATCTGGGGGACATAGGTTACTTGGGGGACATAGGCTGGCTTGGTGGAACGTTTTAGATAAATAGCTTTTTTTATTCCTTTGTCCCCCGTGTTTTCCGTGTCGCCCATATTATTAAGATATTGCTGGCTTTCAGGTTTTACAAAAACAAAATATTTCAGTTCATAGTTTATCAGTATTTTCTTCTCACTCTTGTTAGACCCTTCTTGCACCCCTCTTGTACCCTTCTTGTACCCTTCTTCGAGCTTTCTTCGAGGATCCTTCGACAAAAGTGCCGTTTTTCCGAAGCGCAGTCGAAGCAATTCTTTTATGTACTTTCGTATAATAACACTCTCGACAATGTCGGGAGTTTTTGTAAGATATAAAGTATCAAAAAAATATTATTATCTTTGTTACAGATAATTATGAGAAAACAGGATAACATATTAGACAGAATTCCAAGCTATGTTTTTTGGGATACAGATGTTGCTAAAATCAATGCACAGATAGACTATGCTTTGATAATAGCTCGGGTTCTTATGTTTTCGGATTCTTCAAATTATGAAGAAAATATATTGCTTTTGGAAGATATATATTCTCCTGAAACAATAATAAAAGTTATTACTTTTACCAAAGAGCGCATTCCGGATGAGGTGTGTGCACTGACCTCTAAACGATACAGTATCCCCGTAAAAAGTAAATTCAGTAAATATGTATATTTCTGAAGAACTTATAGCTACCATTAAAGAATTGCAACAGCTCACAATATTAGAACAATTTTATTTGGCAGGCGGAACCAATCTGTCTATTAGATATAATCATCGAGAATCAGTAGATATTGATTTGTTTTGTGAAGATATTATAGGAATTGAAGGGTTTTCTGAGCTCAAAAAAAATATTGAAGAACATTTTCAAGAACGCATAATTAATATTGGTTTTCCCACTTCACAAAGTGATGAATTGGTCTATTTGAAAACCATATTAAAAACGGAAAATTCTTTTATAAAGGTTGAATTTATACAAGGGTTTAAATTACTTTTTCCTATTAGTATCATTGATGGTATGAGGCTTGCTGATGAAAAGGACATAGGTTTGTTTAAGTTGGAATCTTTGGTTAACCGATATGCAGAAAAGGATTTGTATGACTTAGACTATATTACTGATAATCCTAATCAGTCGTTAGAAAAATTAATGAGTTTGTATGCTCAAAAAAAGCAGCTGTATATTGATAGTAATATAAATACAATATTTACACTGTCAAATGATTTTTGTCCGCTAAAAAATCCGGAATTGTTGTTGCTTGAAAATCATATAGAAGCACAAGGTAAAATACCTTATCATTCCGATTCTAAATTAAGAAATAATAAAACTTCTTTCAGATATCATAAATTAAATTGGAATGTGAAAGTAAAATCATTTTTAAAAAACTCCATTTAAAAAGGATTGAGCTGTGCTTTAACAGGAGTGTTTTAGAGAAATTAGCGTGAGAAATATAAGGGGTTCATAAATACTGCACACTAGAACGGTAAACACAATGTGTGTTAAAATAGTTTTGAAGTCAAACAATAAGTTCTCTATTTTCTATAAAGGTTTTTTATTGCTTTTTCCCACTTTCCTTCGAACTTTCTTCGAGGATCCTTCGACAAAAGTACCGTTTTTGCGAAGCGCAGTCGAAGGAGTGTCGAACAACACTCGAAGAACACCCAAAAAGTAGTGATTTGGTATTTGTGAAGAAGGCTTGTTATATCAGGGCTAAACAGCACTTTTACACCTGTTGGTATACCGCTGATAAAAAAACATACCAGACTTATGCGGTCATATCCGATCAATAGCGGTCACATGCGGACATGACATCTTTCTTTTAACAGAAAAAATGCAGTAATTA
Source organism: Myroides indicus (assembly GCF_004364575.1). Lineage (GTDB taxonomy): Bacteria > Bacteroidota > Bacteroidia > Flavobacteriales > Flavobacteriaceae > Flavobacterium > Flavobacterium indicum_A. The sequence continues at coordinate 36,837 of NZ_SOAG01000020.1, forward strand.
GATGGTTTATATGATAAAAGCTTAAAAATAGAGGTTATAACAGTCTTTGGTAAAAGGGGTAGGGGAAGTCTGTATAATCTAATTTTGTTTTGCTTATTGTCGTTTTTTCTTAAAATTGTTCTTTAATGCCTTCACAACGACCTCATCTCTCTGTCGAGTGTCTTCTTGGTGCAGTTTTGTATAAAACTATATGGGCGAAGCCACCGTCATATAGTTTGCAAAACAAACCTTAGAAAGACCGATAGGAGAAATGCAGTCTTGATTTTTTTTGATACTTTTTTTCATCAAGGAAAAGAAAGTATAAAATGAAATATTCCTTTTTCTTATTCTTTTGTAAGGGGTACAAAAGAATCAAAATTCCCTCTAGCTGCACCTGTCTTCGCGGTCTTTTTGCGCCTTATTCAGGCACGAATACAAACTGCCTACGGCTTGTATTCTCAGCACTTCATTTCGGCTTAAAGACGTTCGCTTGTCAGCTGATGCGGTTTGGTGCGGATGTTATTTTAGATTTGTAAATCATATTATCGTTTTTACTTCAAATTAGACTTTAATGCCTTTCCCATGGCATCATGATTTCTGCGAGTGTCAAACGCTTGCGAATTCTGTCAAAAAAGAAAAGGGTGTCCGAGGCGTAGTGAAACGGAGCTAGTATTTTTTCTTTTAGGAATCAAAAGCAGATTTGACCGTAGAAATAATGCAGCCCTGATCTTTTGCTTCGTTTTGTATCAAGACAAAATGAAGGGGGGATGATGATTATATTTTCTTTATTTTCTTTTTGATAACCCCAAAAAGAAACAAAAAGGGTTTCGCTCCACCTGCCTTCGCGGTCTTTTTACGCCTTATTCAGGCACGAATACAAACTGCCTACGGCTTGTATTCTCAGCACTTCATTTCGGCTTAAAGACGTTCGCTTGTCAGCTGAGGCGGTTTGGTGCGGATGTTTATTTTAGATTTGTAAATCATATTATCGTTTTTACTTCAAATTAGACTTTAATGCCTTTCCCATGGCATCATGATTTCTGCGAGTGTCAAACGCTTGCAGATTCTGTTAAAAAAGAAAAGGGTGTCCGAGGTGTAGTGAAACGGAACTAGTATTTTTTCTTTTAGGAATCAAAAGCAGATTTGACCGTAGAAATAATGCAACCTTGAAATCGTAAGATTCGACGTTCTTTAGTGTTGAAATATTAAATTCGCGTCATTTTTTGCTTCGTTTTACTTCACATCGTGTCTATTTTGATAGGAGTTCAGTGATTATTTGATTTTAAGCGTTTTTATTTTTATTTAAAATCAAATAGTTGTATCAAGGAAAAGAAAGTATAAGATGAAATATTTCTTTTTAAAAGGTTTCTTTATCTTTTTGATACCTCCAACTATTAGCTTTTTCCATTTTGTCAGTTATTGTTGAAAAGCTAATAATCATGAGACACAATCTTAAATAGACGCTTAGTCGAATAAAAAGAAATAAAAAGGGTTTGGCTTGATGTAATTAGTTTGTTATTAGCTCTTCTGCTAAGTTCGTTGAGCTTAAAGTGCTTTTGTCTGAACTGTATAAAAAATTACTGTCACTATTTTTAAGAAGTACAAAATAGCTTTTAATTTGAGCACATTTTATTAAGGAATATATTAAAAGAGCCGTTTTAGATATTCTAAAACGGCTCTTTTACACTATATGTACAATCTTTATAATCTAAATATACCTCCAAAAGCAATCACGGTTTCGCCAAAAAAGAAATCGTGCATGGCTTTGTCTTTTTTACTGGCAGTAGTACGTACGTCATACATATTTATATATCCGCCTTTTAGTTCTGTCTGAACAAAGAAGTGTTTAAAAAAGGTAATGTTTAGCCCGGCTTTGACAGAAGTACCTAATCCGGCTAAATGAAATTCGTCATAGCGTTCTTTACCTAAGAGCGTAGTGTTGGTTTTAGGATATATAATTCCAAATCCAATTCCTTCCGTTAAATTAATCTGTACTTTATCCGTATTCCATATTCCGAATAGTTTGGAAATATCATCTACGCGGTTTAGTTCAAAATTTAAATAATTTAAACCGTCGGTGTGTTCAAACATTAAAAACTTTTCTGTTAACAGAACCTGATTGGGGTTTCCCGGAACTTTTTCGTCATACGACCCCTCATTTGGATAATATCCGGTATAGTTTACGGTTTTGTCTTGAGACATTACATATTTCATGTGGTCAACGCCTATAGAGATGTTGTATTTGTCGCTGATAAAATATCCGATTCTTAAATTGGTTTGCGGAATAGTCATACGACCGGGATTGATGTAGTCTACATGCCAGCCTTTAGGTTTGTCGTGTGCATGAACATTTTCCAACGTAAAATCATAATCTTCTCCCCGAAAGCGAATATCAGATTTTGTATAATATCCTCTGTTACCTCCCCAATAAATATAGAACTTTCCTTTGTTGGAATCGGTATATCTCATCGGTGTGGTTACTGCTTCCTGTGCAAATCCTAACGAGGTGATGAATAAAGCTGTTACACCAAATAGTCTAGTGATATATTTCATAATACCAATCTTATTAGTCGTTTGTTTTTAATGTGGTGCAAAGGTACAATAAAAAAATCTCTTCATACTTTGGGAATGAAGAGATTTTTAGTGCTAAATATTCTAAAAACTAGAAATTTATGTTGTAAGTTAGGTTAATCCAGTTGTCTTTTGTTTTTATGTTTGCAAGGCTGGTTAAGTTATCCATGAACGATGTATCAAGCAAACCTCTTTTGTAGCTTCTTGTGGCATAGCTGTAAGATAAATCAAGTCGCGAACCGCCAAAATCATATCCGATACCGGCAGAAAAACTGTTTAAGTCTCCGGCAAGTTTTACATCTTTATATGGACTTTCTTCATATCTGTATCCTCCTCTGATACTTACCTGTTTAATTCTGTATTCTGCACCTATTCTTAGTTCGCCGGCAGTTTTCATATTATTTTTAAAGCTTTGGTTCAGCATGTTATAGGCATCGTCATATTTAGGTCTAAATTCGTTTTTGCTGTAATCCTGTAAGGAATAGTCTACACTGATTAATCCTCGTTCTCCGAAAATATAGGCTAAACTTCCGGTATATTTAGATGGGGTTCTGAGGTTATAACGGTCATATAGGTTGACCACATTCGGATAAACACCGCCGCGTTCGCCATCTGTAAAAGAAGTATTTAAAGACTGGGTAAGTTCGTCGTTTAAACTATACCAGGTCGGAGATTGATAAGTAAGACCGGCTCTTAAATCGTCTGTTATTTTTACAATAGCCCCCAGATCAAAAGAAAAACCAGTTCCGTAGGTGTACAGATAGTTGTTGAATACAGCCGATGTAACGGGTGGTAAATCGTTGTTGCTCTGGGTTGGTGGTTGAGAATTAAACGTTTCAAGACTACTGCTGTTTTGTGTGTAGTCTATTACATGAAGGTTAAGATTGGTACCTATGTAAAAACGCTCGTTTAATTCAACAGCAAAGTTTCCGCTGAATTGTCCCGTATAGCCTGTTGTACTGATAGCGCGTGCTTGAGCAGAACGTCCGTCAAAGTTTTTTTCATAACCATCGCTGTTGTTCAGCGGATTTATCAAACCTGCCTGATAGGCAAGATAAGCCTGTTGTCCGTTGTATCCGTTTTGGTATCCGGCATTAATGTATCCGTCGGTATGGTTTGTATTTCCCTGATCTACTACATTTATCCCGATGGGTCCGCCATTGCGCCCTCCGTGATTGGCAATTTGCAAAAAGTAATCGCCTAATCCGGTATTGTTCATCGGACTATTGCCCGAAAAATACATGTCATTTCGTAAATTTTTAGTGCTTTCGTAGTTCAGACCTATGGTGAACTTTGACATTGTAGCATTGGGATTATTGGATTTAAATACAAACAGAGCGCCCATTTGTCCAAGATCTAAACCTGAATATCTTTCAGAATTGTGATTGCCAAAATAATTGGATTTGTTATTTCTGTTGAGGTACGACAAGCTTAAAGCAGCAGTATTATAATTAAAGATAGCACTTCCTGCCGGGTTGACTTTTAAAGCAGATAAATCTCCTCCTACGGCTCCAAAAGCACCGCTCATTCCTCTAAAGCGAGCTGTGCCGCTAAGGTCGGATTCGTTGTATCTCATCACATCTCCCGGAGAAAGTTCCTGTGCATTCACGAAACTGTTCAGGGCTAAAAATCCGATTAAACTTAAAAAATATTTATTCATATATAATAGTCTTGCTTAATAAAAAATGAAAATTATCTTCTGTAACTACTGCGAGAACTTCCGCCGGTTGCACTTCCGCCATAACTTCCTCTGGAAGAAGAAGGGCTTGAATAACTGCTTCTGGAAGAATTGTAAGAACTTCTGGAATTATTATAGCTGTTGGTACTGTTGCTTCTTGTGCTGTTATTGTAATAGCTCGAATTGTTGTATCGGTTGCTGTTGTAATTTGAGTTAGTGTTGTACGAACTTCTTGAGCGATTATAATTGGTGTTTTGCTGATTGTTTGAATTCGTATTGTAAATCGGTCTGCCCGTTCTGTAATTGTTGTCTCTTACCTGATAACTGCTGCGTGTGTTGTACGAAGAACGTGCATTTGCAGTATTTGTGCCAGTACGCGAATAATAGGAGTTATTTCGTAGCGAATTGCTGTTATACGGCGTTCTTTGGGTGGCATAATAAGACGAACGTGCTCCTGCCGGGTAGGCTGTGTTTGCATAATAGCGGTGATAAGGATAATATCCTCCGTAATAATACGGATAACCATATCCCCAGTAATTATATCTCCATGGATTGTAATAACCATAATAGCCCCATCCCCATCCGAAGCTTAAACTTGAGCCCCAGTAAAAGGAATCGTAAAACGGATCGTAATATCCGCCCCAATAAGACCAGTAGGGAGAGCCGTAATAGCCGCTGTTAAAAACGTTTACCTGAAAGCTGCTCGGTTCACTGCCCCAAGAACCATACCCGGTGGTACTGATAGGCTGGTAGCTTAAAACGCTGTCGTTTACAGGAGACTGATAGGTGTTTACATCTGTAAAATACTCTAATTCTTCACTTCGGGACTTAAAGTAATTTTCGTAATAATCCGCGTCTTTTGTTGTATTATATGTATATGTTCTATTTTTGTCGTAAATTCCGTCATCGTAATATGATGCGCTGTGATAGGTACTACAAGAAACAGCCAATCCCCCTAATATAACCAGAAAGCTCAGTTTACCTGATAAGTTGAGTTTTGCAAGAATTGTTTTCATTTCGTTGTGTTTTTAATTGTTCGTACAAACAAATTTAATTAGTTTTGTCGATTATTCTAGTTAATTAAGAGTTAAACAATATTTTAGGGCTAATATATAAAGAATGAGTAAAAGTATTACTAAAAGAGCGGAGGACTATTCGAAATGGTACAATGAGCTTGTTGTAAAAGCAGATTTGGCAGAAAATTCGGGTGTTCGCGGGTGTATGGTTATCAAGCCGTACGGATATGCTATCTGGGAAAAGATGCAGGCAGAATTAGATAGAATGTTTAAAGAAACAGGACATCAGAATGCTTATTTTCCGCTGTTTATCCCCAAGTCTTATTTTAGTAAAGAAGCGAGTCACGTAGATGGTTTTGCCAAAGAATGTGCCGTTGTTACTCATTACCGCCTGAAGACAGGAGAAGACGGAAAAACAATAGAAGTGGATCCGGATGCTAAATTGGAAGAAGAGCTTATTGTGCGTCCTACTTCAGAAACAATTATTTGGGACACTTACAGAAAGTGGATTGAATCTTACCGCGATTTGCCTATTTTGGTCAATCAGTGGGCAAATGTGGTGCGCTGGGAAATGAGAACGCGCTTGTTTTTGAGAACAGCAGAGTTTTTGTGGCAGGAAGGGCATACAGCACATGCTACCCAAGAGGAAGCTGTTGCAGAAGCAGAGCAAATGCTGAATGTTTATGCTGATTTTGCAGAAAACTTTATGGCTATTCCTGTTGTAAAAGGATATAAGACAGAAAATGAACGTTTTGCCGGAGCAGTAGAAACGTATTGCATAGAAGCTTTGATGCAGGACGGAAAAGCATTGCAGGCGGGAACTTCTCACTTTTTGGGACAGAATTTTGCTAAGGCATTTGACGTAAAGTTTACCAGTCAGGAAGGAAAACAAGAATACGTTTGGGCTACGTCATGGGGAGTAAGTACCCGATTGATGGGAGCTTTGATTATGACCCATTCTGATGATAATGGTTTGGTGTTGCCTCCAAATTTAGCACCAATTCAGGTTGTTATTGTACCGATTCACAGAAATGACGAACAGCTGGAAGCGATTCGCGAAGAAGTGAAAAAAATTACCGATCAATTTAAAAAACTGCATATTTCTTTTAAATTTGACGACCGAACTACACTGAAACCAGGGTGGAAATTTAATGAATATGAGCTAAAAGGCGTACCGATTCGTTTGGCAGTAGGACCGAAAGATTTGGAAAACGGAACTTTTGAAGTGGCGCGACGTGATACGTTGACAAAAGAAGTGATTGCTAAAGAGGGGTTAGTTGAATATGTACAAAATTTGTTGGAAGAAATTCAAGTTAATTTGTATAAAAAGGCGCATCAATACAGAGCTGAACACATCACCGAAGTAAATTCGTTTGACGAATTTGAAAAAGTTTTGGAAACCAAAGGCGGATTTTTATCTGCACATTGGGATGGAACAGTTGAAACGGAAGAGAAAATAAAAGAACTGACCAAGGCAACTATCAGATGTATTCCAATCGATAGAAAAGAGGAAGAAGGAAAATGCGTGCTAACTGGAAATCCGTCTAAAGGAAGAGTGCTGTTTGCCAGAGCGTATTAAAAGTAAAAATGATATGATTGAAAACATACTTTGTAATAGGATAAAGTGATTTTAAAAAGAGAAGCGGATGGGATTGGTTAAAATCTTACTTTTTTTTGTCTCTGCCATACCTATACAAAGGAGAAATAGGAATTGATTTTGACAAAATGACTTTTGCTGGGGTATGACGAGGACGAGAGTAAAAAAGTTGAATTTGAGTTTTACAAAAGGAGGATTTCAGAACTTTGTTTAGGGTGTGATGAAATTTATAGTTTTTATCAAGCCAAAGGAGTGGGGGTATTTTGGTCGCCAATTAGCCTTGTGTATGAAGGATTTTTTGATAAAAATGATATAAAATACTATTTGATTTTAAATTTTAACGGGATTACTGCCGATAATGAAGAGTTGTTTGAATTTAAAAAAACAGACTGTCTCATTAAAATAGATAAGGGAAGTGCGAAGTAAAAAGGGATAAATCTTTTTAAAACTTTCTTTTAAAAAAGCTTGCGGATTTGAAAAAAAGATGTACTTTTGCATCCGCGTTGAATAAACAACACGGTCCGTTCGTCTAGGGGTTAGGACGCCAGGTTTTCATCCTGGTAACAGGGGTTCGATTCCCCTACGGACTACAGGTTCTTTAAACAGAATTGCAAACACAAATTTTTGGTCCGTTCGTCTAGGGGTTAGGACGCCAGGTTTTCATCCTGGTAACAGGGGTTCGATTCCCCTACGGACTACAGGTTCTTTAAACAGAATTGCAAACACAAATTTTGGTCCGTTCGTCTAGGGGTTAGGACGCCAGGTTTTCATCCTGGTAACAGGGGTTCGATTCCCCTACGGACTACAGGTTCTTTAAACAGAATTGCAAACACAAATTTTTGGTCCGTTCGTCTAGGGGTTAGGACGCCAGGTTTTCATCCTGGTAACAGGGGTTCGATTCCCCTACGGACTACAGAGAAAAAACAGTATAGACTTAATAAAATATTTAAACGAAATGGCAAATCATAAGTCAGCTTTAAAAAGAATTAGAAGTAACGAAAAAAAGAGAGTATTAAACAGATATCAGCATAAAACAACTCGTAATGCTATTAAAGCTTTGCGTTTGATTGAAGATCAAAAAGAGGCTGCTGATAAGTTACCTGTAGTGGTTTCTATGATTGATAAATTAGCTAAGAAAAATATCATTCATGCAAACAAAGCTTCTAACTTAAAATCTAAGCTTACAAAACACGTTGCTGCATTATAATAGCAACTCGTTTTGAGTTAAAAAAAAATACACCAAGCTCTCAAACCTCTGAGGGCTTTTTTTGTTGAAGCTATACGTTTTATAAATAAAAAATTAATTTTAAAATCCCTATATGACACCAATTAGGAATATTGCTATCATTGCACACGTGGATCATGGTAAAACAACAATGGTTGACAAGATTTTACATCACTGTCAGCTATTTCGCGAAAGTGAAAATACTGGAGAATTAATCTTAGACAATGAAGATATCGAGCGCGAAAGAGGTATTACTATTGTGTCTAAAAACGTTTCGGTAAATTATAAAGGAACAAAGATTAATATTATAGATACTCCCGGACACGCGGATTTCGGAGGAGAAGTAGAACGTGTATTAAACATGGCAGACGGCGTTTTGTTGATTGTAGATGCTTTTGAAGGGCCTATGCCGCAAACCCGTTTTGTATTGCAAAAAGCAATCAGTTTGGGACTAAAACCTTGCGTGGTTGTAAACAAAGTTGATAAAGAAAACTGTACGCCGGAAGAAGTACACGAAAAAGTATTTGACCTGATGTTTGAATTAGGTGCAGAAGAGTGGCAGATGGACTTTCCGGCAGTGTACGGCTCGGCAAAGAATAATTGGATGTCTACCGATTGGAAACAGCCAACAGACTCTTTTGAACCTTTGCTGGACATGGTATTAGAACATATTCCGGCAGCAGAAGTGAGAGAAGGTACGCCTCAAATGCTGATTACATCACTGGATTACTCCACTTTTACAGGTCGTATTGCGATTGGACGTTTACACCGCGGTGTTTTAAAAGAAGGCATGAACATTTCTTTGATTAAACGCGATGGAAAAACGATTAAATCAAAAATAAAAGAACTGCATACCTTTGAAGGTTTAGGAAGAAAAAAAGTATCCGAAGTTCACGCAGGAGATATTTGTGCAGTAGTGGGAATAGAAGGATTTGAAATCGGAGACGTAATTGCTGATTTTGAAAATCCGGAAGCTTTGCCAACTATTACTATTGATGAGCCAACGATGAGTATGCTGTTTACTATTAACGATTCTCCTTTTTTTGGTAAAGAAGGAAAATACGTTACGTCTCGCCATATCAAAGACCGCTTAACGAAAGAGTTGGAGAAAAATCTGGCTTTACGCGTAAACGAAACGGACAGTGCGGATAAATTTATGGTTTTTGGTAGAGGTGTATTGCATTTGTCTGTTTTGATTGAAACTATGCGACGTGAAGGCTATGAGCTTCAAATCGGACAACCGCAGGTTATCATTAAAGAAATAGACGGAGTTAAGTGTGAGCCAATTGAAGAGCTGACTATTGATATTCCTGAAAACTTATCCGGACGAGCTGTTGAATACGTAACGCTTAAAAAAGGTGAAATGACCAGTATGGAACCGCGTGGCGAGCGTATGATCATTAAATTTTTGATTCCGTCGAGAGGAATTATAGGTTTGAGAAATCAGTTGCTGACAGCTACGGCAGGTGAAGCAATCATGTCGCACCGCTTCTTGGAATATCAACCTTACAAAGGGGAAATTGCCGGACGTACAAATGGCTCTTTAATTTCTATGGAAAACGGAAAAGCAATTCCGTATTCAATTGACAAGTTACAGGAACGCGGTAAATTTTTTGTTGATCCCAACGAGGATATTTATGAAGGACAGGTTATCGGAGAAAACTCTCGCGGTGATGACATGACGGTAAACGTAACAAAAACGAAAAAGCTGACTAACGTTAGAGCGTCAGGTTCTGATGATAAAGCAAGAATTGTTCCCGCCATTAAGTTTTCATTAGAAGAGGCATTGGAGTATATCCAAAAAGATGAATATGTTGAGGTAACGCCTAAATCGCTTCGTTTGAGAAAAATTTTCTTAAAAGAAACGGACAGAAAACGCAATAAATTAGCTTAAACAAAGCAAAACATATACCAGAGTCTTTATCATTCGATAAAGACTCTTTTTTTAGTAATAATCTTTGACATTACAATAAAAATAACAGCAAACCTTTTATATTTGCCCCATGCAATTATCTGTTATTATTCTTAATTATAACGTACGCTTCTTTTTAGAACAATGTATTAAGTCTGTTCAAAAATCCTTAAAAAACTTAGAGGGGGAAATTATCGTTGTAGATAATAACTCGCAGGATGATAGCAGTGCCATGATGCGTGAGCTGTTTCCGGATATCCGGTATATCCAAAACCAAACTAATCTCGGTTTTCCTAAAGGCAATAATATTGGGGTAAGTATGGCAAAAGGAGAATATATCTGTATTCTCAATCCCGATACAGTTGTGGCAGAAGATACTTTTGAAAAGGCATTACATTTTATTCAAACCCGAAATGATATCGGAATTCTCGGTTGCAAATTAATTGATGGACGAGGCAGTTTTTTGCCGGAATCTAAAAGAGGGATCCCCACTGTCTGGCGCTCGATGACAAAAATTTGCGGAATGCATAAGCTATTTCCCAACAGCAAGTACTTTAACGGATATTATGCATCCCATTTGCGCAACAATCAACAGGGAGAAGTGGAAGTACTGGTGGGGGCGTTCATGTTGATGAAAAAAGAGCTCTATCTGGATTTGGGAGGATTTGACGAGCAGTTTTTTATGTATGTAGAAGATACCGATTTATCTTATCGCAGTTTAAAACAGGGCAAGGTAAATTATTATTTTCCCGAAACGGCAATTATTCACTATAAAGGCGAAAGTACCGTAAAGGATAAGGAATACGTCAAACGGTTTCACTCGGGGACTCAAATTTTTTATCAAAAGCATTTTAAGGCGTCTCTCTTTTTTGAGTTGTTGATGAAAACGATAACTTTTTCATTTTTAATAACCAAGCAGGATAAAAAGCAAAAAATGAAAATTGTCTCTGCGGAATGTTATGTAGTTACGCGATGTAATGAGTTACAGCACAAACTGAAAAATGACTGTAAAACGAAAGTTTATTGTGTTGAAAATACAGAAGCTTTACGCGATCTTCATTTACATCAGAAGCCGCAGAATATTGAAATTATATTTGACGGAAACTATCTGTCCAACAAAGAAATTATTGCTTTTATGACAGAATATCAAAAATCTAATATCTTTTTTAAGATTAAACCAGAGCAAGCTGATTTTTTGATCGGGAGTAACGACAGAAATAGTCGGGGAGAAGTGGTTCTGTTGTAAAAAATATTATCTTCTGCGTTTTATCCGGTTCATGAAGAACGTAACTTGTATAAGTATGAATGCTCAAAAAGATAAAAGTCTTTTTGGGGTGCTTTTTTGCAGATTAATTATTAGAAATCCAAAATATTACTAAATTTGTAGTCTGAATAAGAAAACACAACCTTAGGTTATAAATATGGCAAAGTTCGAATTGAAATTACCCAAAATGGGTGAAAGTGTTGCTGAAGCAACGATTACAAACTGGTTGAAGAATGTTGGGGATCATATTGAAGCTGATGAAACAGTATTAGAGATAGCAACAGATAAAGTGGATAGCGAAGTTCCGTCAGAAGTAGAGGGTACTTTGGTAGAAATATTATTTCAAGTAGACGATGTTGTTCAGGTAGGACAAACGATAGCAATAATAGAAACAGAAGGAGGAGAGGCAGTTTCTGCTCCTGAAACAGCTGTACAAGCTACAAAAGCTGTTGAGCAAGTTATAGAAACAGCTCAAAAAGCAGTTGCGCCGGTTGACTTTTCAGAATCGGATAAGTTCTTTTCGCCTTTGGTTAAAAATATAGCAAAAGAAGAAGGTATTTCTCTGTCTGAACTGGAAGCAATTAACGGAACTGGAAAAGAAGGAAGAGTAACTAAAAATGATATTTTAGAATACGTTAAAAACAGAGGAAGCCAATCACCACAACCGACAATAGTAAAAACAGAGGCACCAAAAACTGCTCCTGCCGTACAGACTGCAAGTAAAGCTGCTCCTGTTTCCGTAAACGGCGCAGACGAGATTGTAGAAATGGATCGTATGCGAAAACTTATCTCCGGATATATGGTGCAGTCTGTTCAAACTTCAGCTCACGTTCAGTCGTTCATTGAAGTGGATGTGACTAACATCGTTAAATGGAGAAATAAAGTAAAAAATACATTCGAAAAAAGAGAAGGAGAAAAGTTGACTTTTACCCCGATCTTTATGGAAGCCGTTGCAAAAGCTTTGAAAGACTTTCCGGGTATGAATATTTCTGTAGATGGCGATTACATTATCAAGAAAAAGAATATTAATCTGGGGATGGCAGCTGCATTGCCGAACGGAAATCTGATTGTTCCTGTAATTAAAAATGCCGATCAATTAAATTTGGTGGGTATGGCAAAAGCGGTAAACGACTTAGGAAATCGTGCTAAAGCCGGTAAACTAAAACCGGATGATACACAAGGCGGAACGTATACGGTTACCAATGTGGGGACTTTTGGCAGTGTATTTGGCACGCCAATTATCAATCAGCCGCAAGTTGGGATTTTAGCATTGGGAGCCATCCGAAAAGTACCTGCGGTTATCGAAACTCCGGAAGGAGATTTTATCGGAATCCGCCAAAAAATGTTTTTGTCGCACAGCTATGATCACCGCGTGGTTGACGGAGCATTAGGGGGACAATTTGTAAAACGCGTAGCGGATATTTTAGAAGCTTGGGACGTTAACAGAGAAATATAGTATAAGTTTTTTATTGTATTAAAAAATGGAGCTGTCTCAAAACAAAAGAGACAGCTTCTTTTTCTTAAAAAAACACATAATTATTTGGTTTTGTCTGTAGAAGGCTTAACTACTTTTTTAATGTCAGATGAAGTGAACGAGCCTTTTATGCGAATGATTGTACAGGATTGATCTTCGTTTACATACATAATTAAATCCTTAAATTTGTCGTTTTGCTTATAGCCTAGAAAATTTACACTTTGTTTTTTTTCTTTGATGGTCATTAAAGATTCATAAGTTTTGCTTTTAGTTAAAGATTCCATTTCAGAACGCATTACATTTATTGTTTTGGTATCACCTTCACAAGTATATATTTCTATTTGCTCCAGTTTGTCAGAAAGTTGCCCAATATCGGTACCTCCTGCACTTTCAAATTCAGGAATCATATTCAGTAGTGCTTTGGAAATGTAAACGACGGATACATTGTCATTATCGGCTAATTTATTAAAAAGCTTTTCTTGTGCATGCAGCATTCCTATGTTAACAAGAAAAAGAGCAATGATATATGTGATTTTTGTTTTCATTTTACTGTTGATTAAAATTGTTTATTGATTTTTTTAAAATTTGATTAGAGTATGCTATTGTTTGTTGTGAATGGGATAACTGACCAAGTCCTTTATTGTATTTTTTGGAAATTAGAATAATAGCTTCTTGTGCTTTTTGTATTTTTTCAATATCTGTCTGGGACAGATTTTTAGAAGGCTGATCGGAAAAGTTCTTGTTAAAAAGAAAATATATTCCAATTAATAGAGTAAAAGAAGCCGCAAGAGATGTCCATATCCATCTTTTTTGAAAGGCAATAATACGAGGTTTTGAACTGATTTCTAGATGATCTATTCTAGCAATCAAACGACTTTCTAGCTCTGCGGGGATTTTAATCAGATCTTTTTTAAATATGGTGTTTAAAATAACTTGCTCATTTTTTAAATCTTCTGAAATATCTGTCTGATTAAAGTACTCAATTAATTCTTTTTCTTGTTCAGCAGAGGTTTCTCCCTGATAAAAAAGAGCTATTAACTTTTTAATTTCTTCTGCTGTTTTCATATCCTTTTCCATTGTAAAAATTGATCTTTGATTGTCTTTCTTGCCCGTGATAAAATAACTCGCAAATTGACGGCACTTATTCCCAGTGTCTCTTCAATAACTTCATTAGGATATTCCTCCCAATGTTTCATCCAAAATGCTGTCTTTTGTTGCTGGGGTAAGGCATCTATAATTTTTTTTATAAACTCAGCTTCATCTGTCCAATCTGCGTTTTCTACAAAAATTGGTTTTTCTGTCATTTGTTTTATTTTCTCTTCTTTTTTGTTTTGTTTTATATAATCCATACATGAGTTTCGCAAAACAATGACAGCATATGCCTCCATATTTTGAATGCTTTTTAGCTTATCTCTTTGAGACCAAAGTTTGACGTAAGTATCCTGTACCAAGTCTTCCGCAAGATAAGTGTCTTCAATAATCCGATACGCAATCCGATAGAGTTTTTGGTGATAGGGAATAAAAATTTCTTTAAAACGTTGTGCATTCATTTTCTTTTATTTCCCGTATTTATTTACCAGCGCTGTAAGGTCTTTTTGTTTGATATTTCCTTGCAGTCTGACGATAACAGGTTCATCATTATCAGATACCAATATTAATAGTTCTTTTATACTATCCTTTTTTCTCTTCGTTAAAATTTTTACGTTTTTGCCTTTCTCTCTAACCTGTATTAGCGTTTCGTAATTGCGGTCAGATTTAAGATTGTTTATTTCCCTTGAAATTTCTTGTTTAACATCAGCTTTACAGTCCGATAAATCATAAACTTCGATTTTATTGATATTTTTTGTACTATCCGGTATATCGTTTGTTGTTTCTATCATTTTTCCCATCCATAGTAGTAAACCGCCGATTTTTACGCTTTCGACGTTTTCAGCTTGAGCTGCCTTTTTTAAAAGACGATCTAAATCATGCGCCATACTATATTGACTAAAAAAAGCTAGACAGATAAAGGTAATTACTATTTTTTTCATAATTCATTATTTTTAAAGTTATGTTCAAAAGGGTGTGCGCAGTCTTTTGTTTATCTATAAGACTTCAAAAGAGCAAAAAGTGTTACAAAAAAAACAAATATTTTTTTTCGGATTTTGATTTTTGTACCTTGAAGCATAAAAGAATTTATTTAAATAAATTGAGAATATGAATAATTATATACTAAACAACGGCGTGTTAATTCCCGAAATAGGCTTTGGCACGTGGCAAACGCCTGATGGCGATACAGCGATTGAAGCGGTGAAAACAGCTTTACAAGCAGGTTATAGACACATAGATACAGCATTAATATACAGGAATGAACAAAGTGTTGGAAAAGCAATAAGAGAGTCCGGGATAGCGAGAAAAGACATTTTTGTAACCAGTAAATTGTGGAATAAAGCCAGGGGATACGATACTGCACTTAAAGCATTTGAAATTTCGCTAAAAAATCTGGGAATGGATTATCTGGATTTGTATCTTATTCATTGGCCGGCAAATGCGAAACAATTTGACGATTGGGAAAAAATAAATGCAAATTCTTGGAAAGCGTTAGAAAAACTTTATGCAGAAGGGTTGGTTAAAGCTATTGGCGTAAGCAATTTTTTGACAGAACATTTAAAAGCACTGGAAAAAACAGCAACGATTTTGCCCATGGTGAATCAAATAGAATTTCATCCCGGTTATATGCAAACTGAAACTGTTGCATATTGTAAAAACAACAATATTTTAGTAGAAGCCTGGAGTCCGTTGGGAACAGGAAAAATGCTTGAAAACGAAACACTGAAAAAAATTGCAGGTTCTTATAAAGTATCTGTTGCTCAATTGTGCATTCGTTGGATTCTGCAAAAAGGTCATCTTCCCCTACCTAAATCTGTTACGCCAGAACGTATAAAGCAAAATTTAGAAGTATTTAATTTTACAATATTGGAAAAAGATATTAAAACTATAGATAATTTACCTTATATTGGCGGTTCGGGATTACATCCTAATGAGATTGATTTTTAAAAAGCAAATAAATTTTATCGAGTAATTATTAATTCACATAAGAAAAGGGTAATCTCTTTAATAGAGTTTATCCTTTTTTATTTATGCTGATTAAAAATACGAGTGAAAATTTTTTCTGTTGCGTTTTTATTTTTAAGAATAAAATTGCTGCAAATTTTTCCGGTTGTAATTCGCTTATTGCTGTCTTCTAAAAAATTATCCAACACCGTATTTAATTCATGCTGATTGTGAACCACAATGCATCCACCGAGAGAAATTAAGTCTTTGGCTTCCTGAAACTTTTTATAATTAGGACCAATTATCACGGGAACTCCATAGGTGGCTGCTTCCAAAATATTGTGTACGCCAGAGCCAAATCCCCCGCCAATATAAGCAATGTCAGCATAACTGTATGCTTTAGTTAACAAGCTGTAAGCATCTATGATTAAAACCGTATATTCATTTAAATTTTTGCTTTCTCGGTCGGAGTATAAAAGCGTCTTCTTTTTCAGAATTTTTTTCAGATTGTCAATTTGTTCCTTTTTAATGTTGTGCGGAGCAATAACAAATTTGGTGTTTTTGGTAGAGTTATTGATATAATCTGCTAAAAGTACTTCGTCTTCTGTCCATGAACTACCAACCACTATTACAGGATTTTGTTTGTGATTTGTAAAGTCGTCTAAAAAGTCTAATTGGTTGTTGTTTTCCAAAATTTGAGAAACCCGATCAAATCGCGTATCACCAACTATTTCTGTATTAGAAAACCCTAACTTGGAAAGCAACATTGCAGAAGTGTCATTCTGAACAAAATAATAAGTAAATGCCCGAAGTGCTTTTCTGTAGAAACTACCATACCATTTAAAAAACACCTGATCAGGACGAAATATTCCTGATATCAAATAGGTAGGAATACGTTTTTTATGTAATATATTAAGATAGTTAGGCCAGTATTCGTATTTGACAAAAAACACTTTTTCAGGATGAATAAGATTAATAAAGCGTTTTGCATTGCGAATGGTATCCATGGGCAAATACAGTGTTGCATCTGCAATAGGATTGTTTTTTTTTACTTCATATCCTGAAGGAGAGAAAAAAGTAAGAACAATTTTATGGTTCGGAAATTTGCTTTTCAATATTTCGATAAGAGGGAGCCCTTGTTCATATTCTCCTAAGGAAGCTACGTGGATCCAAAAAACTTTGTCTGAAGAAAAGATGAGTTGCTTTACGATTGCAAAAGATTCTTTTCGGCCCTTAACAAATAATCGGATTTTTGGGTTGAATAAAGCGATAACCTTTAAGACGAAAAAAGAAATGTAAACAAGTATATTGTAAAGGTAGAACATATTTAAAAATTTATAAAACGAAAATACGCTTCTTTTGACAAAGATAATGTATAGAGAGCTAATTAATTCTTACTTTTGTTAATCA
Organism: Myroides indicus; assembly: GCF_004364575.1. Taxonomy (GTDB): domain Bacteria; phylum Bacteroidota; class Bacteroidia; order Flavobacteriales; family Flavobacteriaceae; genus Flavobacterium; species Flavobacterium indicum_A. The sequence goes on from NZ_SOAG01000020.1 coordinate 53,996, forward strand.
AATCAGATGAAAATAAATAAGTATTTACTTTAGGAACCGGCGGTTTTATGTGGGTACTTTTAATAAAAAAATAAAAGAGTGTAAAATGAAAAAAATTCAAATGGTTGACTTAAAAAGTCAATATAAAGACATTAAAGAAGAGGTAAATCAATCTATTCAGGAAATATTAGAAAACTCTACTTTTATTAATGGTCCTCAGGTTCATTCTTTCCAGAAAAACCTTGAAAAATATTTAGGCGTAAAACACGTAATTCCATGCGCAAATGGTACAGACGCTTTGCAGATAGCTATGATGGGCTTGGGTTTAAAACCCGGAGATGAGGTAATTACAGCTGATTTTACTTTTGCAGCAACGGTTGAAGTAATTGGCTTATTACAGCTGACGCCTGTTTTAGTTGATGTAGATCCAAAGACATTTAATATATCAGTTGAAGCCATAAAAAAAGCAATCACTCCAAAGACCAAAGCTATCGTTCCTGTACATCTGTTTGGACAGGTTGCCGATATGGAAGAAATTTTAAAAATAGCCGAGGAACACAATTTATATGTGATTGAAGATAATGCACAGGGAATAGGAGGAAGCTATACTTTTTCTGATGGGAAAAAAGTGAAAACCGGAGCCATGGGACATGTATCAGCTACATCATTTTTCCCTTCTAAAAATTTGGGGTGCTATGGAGATGGAGGAGCTATTTTTACCAATGACGATGAGCTGGCTCATATTATCAGAGGTATTGTAAATCACGGAATGTACGAGCGTTATCATCATGATGTGATAGGGGTAAATTCAAGATTAGACAGTATTCAGGCAGCTGTGCTGAATGTTAAACTTCCCCAATTAGATAGTTATAACACAAGAAGAAGATCCGCGGCAAATCAATATTCAGAAGCTTTAAAAAATCATCCGAATGTTATTACGCCTGTAATTCAAGGAGATGATGACAGTCACGTTTTTCACCAATATACTTTGCGAATTGTTAATGCAGACCGAAATGGGTTAATGGCTCATTTACAGTCAAAAGAAATACCTTGTGCTATTTATTATCCAATTCCGTTGCACAAACAAAAGGCATATCTGGATTCTCGTTATAAAGAAGCAGATTTTCCGGTTACCAATCAATTGGTTCAAGAAGTTTTGTCATTGCCTATGCACTCAGAACTGGAACCTGACCAAATTAAATTTATTACAGACGAAATAAAGAGTTTTTTAGGATAAGAAGTAAAGAAACGGCTCATTTTGGTGAGCTGTTTTTATTTAATATTTTGAATAAGTTACTTGATTAATGATAAAGGAAAACAATGCGCAACTTGTCAAAACTATCGCTACAATATTCATAGCTCCGTTGTTCAGACTGTTTAAGGTAATTGAAGTTATAAATGTAAAGGCAAGCTGTGATGCACCGAAAAGAGCTGATGCTGTTCCAGATTCTGCTTTAAAGGGCTCTAAGGCAAGTGTGGTTGTTGTTGGGAATAACATTCCTAAGGGTAGTACAAAAAAGAACAGAGGAATCAGCTGAATGTAAATGGATACTTCTGTTTCAATAAGAATCCAAAGTGTGCAAGCTGAGATTACCTGAATTGAAGCAGCCAGCCGAATAATATTTTTAGGTAATAAAAACTTTCTCAAGATCGTTGAGGTAAGGAAAGCACCAATCATTATACCGCATGAATTAGCCATAAAAACAAAGCTAAACTGCGTGCTGGACAAACCGCCAACCTCCATTACTAATACAGGTACATTGGATATGTAAAGCATGAGACAGCTGTAAGCAACACTTCCTATTAAAGTATAAGTTATAAACGTTTTATTTTCAAAAAGGCGAAAATAATTTTTCAGAATAATATTAACTTTCAAGTTTTGCGATTTGTTCTTGTAGGTATCTTTTAAAAAGAAAAAAGTCATAAGGATACTTATTCCTGCAAAACAAGCCATTGCTGTAAAGACGTGCTGCCAGTCAAAGTATTTTAGAATTACATTACCGAACAATGGTGCAACAATAGGAGCAATTCCACCAACAAGTGCTAAGATGCTGAAAATTTTTAAGGTTTGGTCTTTGTCGTACCGTTTGTTCACAATAGCCCGGGCAATAACGATTCCGCCGCTACTTCCAAAAGCTTGTAAAAAGCGATAAATCCACATCCATTTGATATCTTGTACGTATACGCAGGCAAGAGAGGTAACAATAAAAATAAATAAAGATAGAAGAATAGGAATTCTGCTTCCGTATTTATCTGAAATTGGTCCCCAAAAAAGCTGACCTATCGCAAGTCCGCCTAAAAAGGTAGAGAGCGATATTTGTACCTTATTGATAGGAGTTTGCAAATCACCTGCAATCTTAGGAAAGGCAGGCAGATACATGTCAATAGATAAAGGGCCTAAAGCAGTTAAGCTAACTAAAGTCAGGATTAGAATCCAATCTTGTAAAGTAAGTTTACTCAAATTAAAGACAAATAGAAAAATCCCTGATTATAAATAGCAGGGATTTCAGATTTTACAATTTATTTTAATAATCAGGCTGAAATCGTTTCAGCTTCCTTATTTATTTTTTTAATTAATCCAACCAAAACTTTTCCGGGACCTACTTCTGTGAAAGAAGTTGCACCGTCTGCAATCATTTGCTGAACGGATTGTGTCCATCTGACAGGAGCTGTCAATTGTAAAATTAAATTCTTTTTAATTTCTTCCGGATTGCTGACTGCTTGGGCATTAACGTTTTGATAAACCGGGCAAATCGGCGTATTAAAAACAGTTGCTTCAATAGCGGCAGCCAATTCTTCGCGTGCGGGCTCCATCATCGGAGAGTGAAAAGCACCGCCTACAGGTAAAATAAGTGCTCGTTTTGCACCTGCTTCTTTTAAAGCTTCACAGGCTTTTTCTACTGCTTCTGTTTCTCCTGATATTACTAGTTGTCCCGGACAGTTATAATTTGCTGCAACAACGATTCCATCTATTTCTGAGCATATTTTTTCTACAGCATCATCTTCCATGCCTAAAACAGCAGCCATTGTAGAAGGAGTTATTTCACACGCTTTCTGCATTGCTGTAGCTCTTTGAGATACCAGTTTTAATGCATCTTCAAAAGCCAATGTTTGGTTAGCTACTAAGGCAGAAAATTCGCCTAAAGAATGTCCGGCAACCATTTGTGGATTAAAATCGGGAAGTGTTTTTGCAAGTATGACAGAGTGTAGAAAAACAGCTGGTTGTGTTACTTTTGTTTCTTTCAGTTGTTCTGCCGTCCCTTCAAACATAATATCTGTAATTCTGAAACCTAATATTTCGTTTGCTTTTTCAAACATTTCTTTGGCTAATTCAGAACTTTCGTATAAGTCTTTTCCCATCCCAGTAAATTGTGCTCCCTGTCCCGGAAAAACGTATGCTTTCATAAAATTGATTTTAATTTAATATAGGCAAAAATAAGGTATTTTTATTACTTAATGTCAAGACAATTAAAAAAGCCGCTTGAGTCTTTAAGATTAAGCGGCTTTACTAATTTATAAAACTTAAAATTACTGGATAATACCTAAACGGTTATCTTTAATTTTAGCATTTTCTTTTAGCATATCCAAAACTTTAGACTGGGCAGAATTACGTGCTGTGCTTTGTGCTTTTGTTTTGTACGTATTGTAATTTCCTAAATCCGGTGCTTGGCTGATGTTTTTAGTTTTAACCATATAAACTCCTTTTTGCCCGTCAATTAATTTAGAATTTTCATTTGCATTAGTGGCAAATGCAGTTCCTACTACCAACGGCTCATTGCCTATATTGGTAATTAAAGGACTTTGTCGTGTTACATCATTTGCAGAAGCGATAGAGGCATTAGATTTTGAAGAAACTTCTTCAATTGTATTACCTGCCATTTTTTCTCTGATAATTTTAGCTTTTTTCTCGTTCATCAAAATCGGTTCAACAATAGGTTTAGCTTCTTCTAAAGGTAATAAACCAGTATCGTTTTTAGATGTCAATTTAACAATGATATGTCCGTTTGTAACGTCAAAACGCTTCACTTCGCTGTCTTTTGTTTCTTTGTTGAATGCCCAGCTGATTACTTGTCTTTGGTTTCCGATAACCGGAAGATTTTCGTCAAAAGGACGAACGGTAACTTTGTCTTGTACCACAGCGTTTATTCTTTCCGCTTCGGCAATTAGATTTCCTTCGGCAGCTTTTAGTTCTAAAGAAGTAGCTGTTGTAAATATCTCATCAGCTGTACTGTCTGAGACTTCTATTTTTCTGGCAATTGTAGCAATTTGAGCTCCTTCTCTTTTATCTAAAACTTTGATTACGTGATATCCAAAAATTGTTTCTACGATTCCTGTTTTACCTACGGGGTTATCAAAGATAAAATCTTCGAAAGGCTGAACCATTTGTCCTTTAGGGATATCTTCATATTTACCGCCGTTGTTTTTAGAACCCGGATCTTCAGATTCCTGAGCAGCTAATGTTTCAAATTTAGATGCATCGGCTTGTACTTGTTTTAAGATATCATCTGCTTTTGCTTTTGCCTCGTCTTTTGTGCGGGTAACGGTTGTGTTTTGAGCTCCCTCGAATGGAATTAAAATGTGTGCAGCGTCAACTCTTTGTCCCGGTTTTTTGTCCAGCATTCTTGAAATACAGTAGTAATCGTTAAAAAGGTAAGGTCCAAAAACTTCTCCCGGCTGTAGGTTAAATAATTCCTCCTGATACTCCAAAGGAAGATCGCTTTTTGCATAGTATAAGCTGTCGAACTTAATATCTGAATTTGAATTTACAAAGGTTTGTACATCTTTAATTGTTTTAAATCCAGGAATAGTATCATTTTTATTGGTTTCTGTATTGTACTGAACAGAAGGTTGTAAAAACAATGCAACTGTTTCTTTTACGTCTTCTTTGTCTTTTTCAGAAGGAGTGCTTTCAACAAAAGCAAATTGCAATTCACGAGTAGGTTCAGATTTGAACTTGTTTTCGTGTTGCTTCATATAATTGATGATGGCAGAATCTTCAACAGCAGCTTCTGCGTCATTAATCGTAGAGTAAGGAACCGTTACGTAGTCGAAAGAAACTTTGCTGTTCTCATTTAAATAAGAGGCTTTGGCGTCCGCTTGAGTAGTATATATTCCACCTTGAATTAGGGAAAAATACATTTGTTGTAAACCGAATTTTTCCAGTTCTTTTTCATAATTCAACCAAGCATTCCATTGTTCTTGTCCTGCGCTTTTCATTGATAAAACAAACTCGTTGAACTTATTTACATCAAACTGACCTAATTGGTTTAAGAATTGAGGGTTATTAGCAAACATAGGGTTAGATTTAACCACGTTTACCAATTGATCTTTTCCTATTCTTAATCCCGATTTTTCAAATTCAGCAGCTAATAGAATACTGTTTACTTCATTGTCCCAAACCATTTTACTGGCTTGTGTATTGCTTAATCCATTCGATTTTTCAGCTTGAGCTACTTTGTGTAAAAATTCTTGTGTATTGATATCTTCGCCATTAATGCTTCCGATATTTCTGGAAGAACCAGCACCTCCGCTTCTTACTACATCTCCAATCACAAATGCCAATAAAGCGATACCAATCACTGCAATTAACAGTGCGGATTTTTGTCTAATTTTTGATAAAACTGCCATGTTTCTTATTATGTGTAATTTTTTTCAGTGAGCGAAAATACAATTATCTATTTAATAATAAAAGGGGTAGTGGTATTATTTTGAGTGGATTGATGACTTTTTTGCTTTTTCTAATAGAATGTCATTGTATTTTTTATATAAAATATAAATCAAATGAAAATCTAATTGGTTGATTATGTATTAAATTTAGATAGAAAGCCTAAAGATGAACTATTTTTACAAGTGGTATTAATTAAACTTTTTTAAAGATCTTTTTCTAAAGAAAAACATAAAAATTGCAACGGCTGCGATCACAAAACTCCACAAAAAATCATAACCTTCTTGGTTTTGAATAATTTTATTAACTCCATCATAGATAAATAACAGACCAATAAATAAGTAAAAATAAGGGAAAATTTTTAGTGCTTTCATGTTTTATTCGTTTTGGAGGCTTTCCGCATAACTGTTTTTTGCTTTAATAGTACTCAATTTACTGTCAAAATCTATGCGTATACCCTGTGTAAAATTGTCTTTGTCTGTGGATGCTTTATACTTTCCTTCCGTATAAAGCCATTCGTTTTTTTGATCGTAATACAGCTGATCAGATTCTAATTTTTTGCCGTCATGCATGGTAATCACTACATTGCCTTTTAAGTCTATGAGTTCTGTTTTGGTATAACTGATGGCGTAATCAGCAACAACTGTATTTTTATTGCGGTTATTGTCAAAAAATGTCAAATGTGCTCCTTCCGGAAATTCTGTAAATGGATAGGCAACATTAGAATAGTCAAGCATCTTTTTCCCGGTTAGAATGGCCTTGACTCTTCCCGAATCTATGTATTGCATACGGATTTCTTCGGCTTCGCTTGCCGGAAAAAACGATACGGTATGAAACCGTTGTATTTCTTTGAATTTGCTTTCACAAGAAGATATAAAGCTGCTTAACGCTAAAAGTGCCAAAGAGACAAACAGATATTTAAATATATTGTTTTGAATCATTTAAAATTAATGCTACTCAAATCTTCTTTTCTTAAACCAAAAATCGTTAAATGAAAGTCCGATTGTGATATTAAAATAGTTTTCTCTAACCAGGTTTTTACTGGTAGTACCTCTTTGTCCGTATTCTACCCCCAAATTTAAGTTGGTGAAATTTCTCCCTACCGGAAAGCCAAAACCTGCTGTAACGCCAAAATCGTTAATTGATTGATTGTTTAAAACTAAACCGGTATTTTCATATCTCAAACCAGCTCTGTAAACAATACGGTCAAAGTAGCTGGTAAAAGAATTGTATTTTGGAATGTAAAATCCCCCTACAGAAAAGCGTTTAGAGTCTTCAAAAGAAGAATATTGACTGCTATTCCAGGAGTTTTTCAATTTACTGTTTTCAGTATAGGTAAACTGGGCAGAAACAAACCATTTTAAGTTTTTACCTAACCCCGCACCTAACGAATAGACCTGAGGATTAGTGATTTTCTCGCTTGCATTAACGGTTTCTTTTCTGTCAATAATATAGCCGTTAGTGAGATTTACAACATCAAGTCTTGTTAGATTATCAGCAGTAAATTTAGTTTCAGGACTGTAAGTCAAGTTGGTTTGATAATCCAAGCCTTTTATTTGTCCTGCATACTGAACAGCCATTCTTAAACCAAAACCTTTATAATCGATACGGCGGATTTCGTTGGTAGAAGTTAACAAACTGACACCGCTTCCGTTATCAATCATCTGAACAGCTGTCGTATTATCGGTATGCCCAAAGTAATAAGAGGCGTCTATACCAATTTGTAATCGAGAGTTTATTTCATACCCGATACCTAAAAAGGTTTTGTTGATGCCGCCGCTACCGTTAAATGTATTTGCAAATAATTGATTTGATTCGTTGGAAGTCGTGGTATTTGTTTTATAGCCGATATTAGAATAAGGCTGAAGTCCGAAAACTACTCCTACCTTATCAGCAATTGGAAAACCTAAAGTTAAGTAGTCCAGGGATTGTCTTTGAGATTTATCAGATTCTCCACCTGATGTAAAATCATAATATTTAGCCGTTGCTCCTAAGGCAAAGGTTGTCAATTTTAGTTTTCCAAAAGAAGCGGGGTTTTGTAGATTGATGTGGATACTGTCTGTATAAACACTTGTTCCTGCCATTGCTCTGTACTCGTTGGTACCATTATTATTGATATCGCCAATTCCATAAAAAGAATAAGGGGAGGCTGTACCCTGCTGAGCAAAAGCACTTACTCCGAATAGCAAACTTATGCTAAGGAAGATTTTATTTATCATTTTCAATTGTATATTGATATAAAGCATTCAGACTTTCTATAAGAAAGTTTGAATTAGCAAAGATTATATTTTTTAATCGCTTTGCCAAAAAAACTGTATCACCACCTGTTAAAATAACTGTTAAATTGGAATGTATACCTTTGTATTGGTGAATTATATTATCTATTTCGGCTGTAACTCCATTGATAACTCCCGAATGGATAGAAGCAGAGGTGCTGTTTCCTGTTAAGAAGTTAATAGGCTCGGGAGAAAGAAGAGGTAAATTCACCGTATAATCATTGAGCGATTTATACCGAAGCTGTATCCCGGGCGATATGCTTCCTCCTAAGTATTCATTTTTGTCATTAATAAAATCATAAGTAATGCACGTTCCGGCATCTATAACTAACCGATTACTGCTCGGATAGGATAAAACTGCTCCTGCAGCCAAAACAATCCGGTCAATGCCTAAGGTAGTCGGAGTTGCGTATAAATTCTTAAAAGGGAGGGCAGACTGGTGAGAAACGATATATAGAAACGTGTTTTCACTTAACCAGAAAAGGGTTTCTTGATCTAATTTTCCAACTGAAGAAAGGATAACAGTTATTTTGGAAATAGCTTTTTTTGAGAATTTTTGAATTTTTTGTAATAAATCGCCATTTTCAATTACAGATAAGTCTTTGAGGCTATTGTTTTCAAACCAAGCTATTTTAGTTCGGGTGTTACCTATATCAATGGCTAAAATCATAATTGTGTTTTATTGGTTATGCAAATTTAGAAAGAAAAAGTTTTGCAAGAATGAAAATGTATTTTATATTTGCAACCGCTTAAGAGAATAACATTCTTAAGATGCTAAAAGGCTATTGGTGCCTTAGCTCAGTTGGTAGAGCAAAGGACTGAAAATCCTTGTGTCCCTGGTTCGATTCCTGGAGGCACCACAAATTACTTTTAGCAAACATGCTTAAGGCAAAAGGTGCCTTAGCTCAGTTGGTAGAGCAAAGGACTGAAAATCCTTGTGTCCCTGGTTCGATTCCTGGAGGCACCACTTTTTTCAAATTAAGCGTATAACTGGTGCCTTAGCTCAGTTGGTAGAGCAAAGGACTGAAAATCCTTGTGTCCCTGGTTCGATTCCTGGAGGCACCACTAAAACCCTTCCAAAAATTTTGGAGGGGTTTTGTTTGTAATAGCTATAATACAAAGCTCTAAAATATTATTATTGATGTCAAATTAGTATTTTTGATTAAAATCAAAACCTTAATGAATAAAATTTTATCTGTATGTATTAATTGCTGGGTAGATTGGACAGGTACTAAGCAAAATCTCAAGGATGTACCTTGGCTGGTTGGACCTTACGGCAAAAAAGAATATATAGGCGGTGGCTTTTATAAAGAATTTGCAGAGGAAGCAGGGTTGGAAGTAAACGATGATTACGGAGGAGGTTTGGTGTCTGATTTTTTTGAAGCATTAGAGTGTAATGATATCAATAGGGGTAAACTGGATGCGGCAATTAAACATTTTTATGAACATACAGCAGAGTATAAGCTAGATGTATGGTCAGAATGGTATCATCCTGTAAAATACTTTGCTCATATACTAATCAAAACAGTAAGTTCAGGAATAGATCAGTTAAATATTCCGCTTAAACCTTTAGAAACTAGTAGAGGGATTAGTAACGAAGTTATTGTTTTGAAAGACGCAAAACAAAAACAAATATTTGCTTGTTGGCTGAGAAGAGCTATTTTAACCAATAAAGTAACTTATGCAGGTTTTTATTCTATAATTAAGATTAATGAAAAGCCTTTTATCCGGGTAGTTTTTCCATTGCCGAAAGGAAGTGCTACGGTTTTATTAAGAGTATCTGTACAGAGTGATGGCTCGGTTAAGTTAATTTCTGATGGTAAAAAACCAGGCGGAGCAGGATATTATAGAGTAAAAGTTATTAATGAGCAGGTTATTCGCTATAAATTTATACCTTTAAAAGAAGTGATTCATGTTTATAGCGATAGTGAAAAGGTATTGCGGACAGATCATATTTTTTGGTATTGGGGTATGAAATTTTTACAATTGCATTACAAGATTAACCCTATTAAAGAATAAAAAATCCGAGATGTTTTACACCTCAGATTTCTTTAAATATTTTTGTTTTTATAAAATTGAACTATTTCTTTTAACTGTTCGATAGTTTCTTTTAATTCTTTAATTCTTTCTTCGTATTGTTGTATCAATTTGTCTGGTAGCTGAAAAATAATGTCTCCTTTTACATATCCTATAGATTTATTATCAAATTCTTCGTTATAGACAACAACGTTATTTTTATTATCAAATAGTTCTGAAACTTCTATTTCAAAAATTTCACAAAGCTTTTGCAGTATATTAAAATCCGGTGTTGTTTTTCCGGATTCAAGATTAGATAAGGTGGCTTGCGATATATTTAAGCAATCTGCTAAATATTCTTGAGAAAATCCTCTTTTGTTTCTCAATTTTCTAATTTTTGAAGCTATCATCATTATGAATTTGTTGATAAAGTTATTAAAATATAAATAACTAATTCTTTAAAATGTTTTTAATTTTGCTAATAGATAACAAAAGCGAAAATAGTCAAAAAATATTAAAATAGGAAGATAAACTTAGGTAAGTAAGACTTTTGTTAATAACTCAAAAGTTATTTTGTTTATTTCAAGATAAATACTGAAAAAATATAAAGATCGACCCAATCTTTTACTGTAAGATGTAAAACTAACAGTACACAGCAAAGGTACCTCCCACAGGTACCTTTTTCTTTACTTAGTAGTTAAGCTGTTTTTATAGGTGAAATGCTTGTATGAAATTAAAATACACCCGATAGGTGCTGATTTGATTTCGTTTATTTTGTCAGGTGAATTATGAAAAAAATAAGATGAGAATCTGAATGAGTTTACCATTCATTGATTTTATTGGCATCGAGTTTTAAAAAGATAAATAACAATACTGTAAATGCTATTAAGCTGGATCCTCCGTAAGAAAAAAAGGGAAGAGGAACGCCAATGGTCGGAAAAAGACCAATAAGCATAGTAATGTTAAAGGCAAAATGGATAAATAAAAAGCAAACTACACAATATCCGTATACTCTGTTAAATCTTTTTTTCTGATGTTCGGCAAGGTAAATCAGTCTAAAAAAAAGACAGACAAATAGAATAATAACAACGGAAGCTCCGACAAAGCCCCATTCTTCACCTACCGTAGTAAATATATAATCAGTGTGCTGTTCGGGTACAAAACCTCCTTTGGTTTGCGTGCCTTTAAGAAAGCCGGTGCCAGTCCAGTTGCCAGAACCAATTGCAATCTTAGACTGATTCAAATTGTATCCTTCTGCCTGTAAGTTGATATCCTCTCCCAATAGAACATTGATACGGTCTTTTTGGTGCGATTCTAAAAGGTTGTCATACACGTAATCAACAGATAATGCAAAACTACTCATTAAAACAGTCAAAATAAGATAGATAAACGGATTGCGATTTAATTTTTTGTTGAAATAAAAATGCAGTCCGCTGATAAGAATTATAGATGCAATAATGACTATGGGCTTGACTATTAAGGCAGAAATAAACAAAATAATAGTGATTAAACCTACCCATAAATACCATGCAGGCAATCCTTCCCGATACAAAACGAAAATAAGAGACACAAAAAGCATGGCACTTCCGGTATCGTGTTTTAAAATAAAGAGAGTAGGGATGCCAATAATAATAAAGGCTGTAATTTGTTCTTTTAATGTTGATAACTGCCCTTGTGTATCGGATATATATTTTGCTAAGAGCAAAGCAGTTGTTGTTTTTACAAACTCTGAAGGCTGTATTCCAAAACCGCCTATCTGATACCAATTGGTCTGTCCTTTAACGGATTTTCCAAAAATGAATAAGCCTAAGATAGAAAGTAAACCAATAACATAAAAAATAGAAGCATATTTTTCGTAAAACTTTGTATCTATGGCTAAAATAAGTATAATAACAGGAATACATATAATAATAAAAACAAGCTGTCGACCGTAAATCTGATTCAAGTCAAATATTGAGGTAGTTTCTGCCGGAAGAGAAGCTGAATAAATATTTAGCCATCCCGCAAAAACGAGTAAAACATATAACAATATGCTGATCCAGTCAACATTTCTTTGTACGCTTGCATTTTTCATTATTCTACGGGTTTTTCATAGATTTGCTGTAGCTGAACTACTTTGTCGTATTCGTTTTGAAGACTTCCTTCCAGCATTCTCTTTTCTAAATCAGGTCTTACGATTTCAGGCAGAAGATATTTTTGAATCATCAAGCTAGTAATAGGTGCTGCCCATCGTGATCCCCATGAACCATTTTCAATAAAAACAGCAATGGCAATCTGCGGATCCTCTTTTGGAGCAAAAGCAACAAAGACAGAGTGATCAGCTAATTGATATCTTTTTCCATTAATACGAGTAAAGTTTTCAACTGTTCCGGTTTTTCCACACATTTCCAATTCCTCAACCTGTACAGATCTACCAGTACCAAATTTAAAAACATCGTTCATTCCCTGTATAATAGGTTCAAAATATTTTGGTTCAATTGTCGTCGTCTGTTTGGTGACAAACTTTTTGTCTATATCGTGATTTTCTATGTTCTTAATAATATGAGGTGTATAGTAATAGCCTCGGTTAGCAACCGCTGCCATTATGTTGGCCAGTTGCATAGGGGTCACTATAACTTCACCTTGTCCAATAGCATTGGATATAGTTGTGGTGCTTTTCCATCTCTTATTGGGATACCAGCGGTTATAGTATTCAGAATCGGGAATATGTCCTTTTCTGCCTTCAGGCAAATCATATCCTAAAAACTGCCCTAGTCCGAAACTAGCTAAATGGTCGTGCCATTTATCGATTCCTTCTGAAGGTGTTTTGTATTTTTCTATTATTCGCCGATAGGTTTGCGAGGGATAGGTGTTGCAAGAAATAGCTAACGCATGTTTTAATTTGAAAGTGCCACTGTCATGACATCCCATCCATGCTCCTTGTCCATAAAAGAAGCCCCTGTTACACGAAAAGGTTGTATGTTCGTTTATAACGCCTTCTTGTAATCCGATGAGTGCTGTCAGAATTTTAAAAGGAGATCCTGGTGAATATTCGCCTGATAACACACGATTGTATAGAGGCTTGGCAAGTGAGTCGTTGTATAGTTTTGTGTAATTTTTTGATCGCTCTCTGCCAACTAACAGCCCCGGATCATAAGATGGGGCATTAATCAGCGCTAGAATTTCGCCGGTTTTAGGTTCAATAGCAACAATTCCACCTCTTTTATTTTGCATGAGGAGCTCTCCATATGCCTGTAGCTCACTGTCAATAGTTAAGGTAATATCACTTCCTTTAACAGCTAAGGTGTCATAAATCCCATCTTTAAAAGAACCGATTTCGCGATTGAATCGGTCTCTTTGAATATATTTTACGCCTTTGGATCCTCTTAAAACATCTTCATATTGCTGTTCAATCCCTTGTACGCCGATTAAATCACCGGAGCGATAATACGGATTGTTTTTTATATTTTGCTCGTTAACCTGACGGATATAGCCAAAAAGATTAGCTCCTGCGGTAACCTGATAATCTCTCAGAGAACGCTTTTGAATATAGAAGCCATTAAAATGGCGGATTTTTTCCTGAAAAGCAGCGTATTCGGCTTTATTTAGCTGAGGTAAAAATATAGAGGGAAGTCGCGGACTGTATTTTTTTGCTTTTTCCAACTTTGTATTAAAATCTTCCAACGAAACATCCAGCATATTGCACAGCGCAAGGGTATCTATATCTTTTACTTCTCTTGGAATAACCATAATATCGTAAGAAGGCTGGTTGGCAATTAATAATTTGCCATTTCGATCAAAAACATAACCTCTTTCGGGATATTCATAAACTATTTTAAGAGCATTATTTTCTGATTTTTTAATATAGGTGTCATCTATAATCTGAAGATAAAAAAGTCTAACCAAGATAATTATGGTAACTCCGATAATTACGGCTGGTAATAGAATCTTTTTCATTTTTTAGCTGGTTTAATCAGATAAATAATTAGTATGCAGGTTAAGAGGGTAGCAATTGTTGTCAGCAAAGTTCGCAAAAGTATCTCCCAAATAAAATTAAATCTGAAAAATTCTAAGATAAAGAGAACCACGTGATGTATAATAACCGATAAAGCAAGATAGGTAAATACTTCCATAGATTTAAAAACATCACTGGTAACTTTTCTGAGAATATTTAAATTGTGATACTGATAACTGATTCCAAATGAAAATTTTAAAATAGAAGGACGCACAAAAGCCAGTGAAAGTGAAGCTGCCGCATGTATTCCTCCTGAATTTTCAAACATATCTACAGATAATCCTAATAAAAAACCGGCAACTAAAAGCAAAGCTCTGTTTCCGTTGGTAGGATAAAGGATAATAAATAAGATATACGGAAAAGGATTGATAAAAGAGAATAAGTCAATATTGTTAAATATCAAAACCTGTGCAGCCCATAGGGCGATAAAGCGAGCGATATTTGAAAAAGCAGTACTATTCATTATGAGTTTTCTCTTCTAAATCAAGGATTTCTTCAATGTAGTTGTTTTTGAGTACGTACACATAGCCCAGATTAGTCATATCGTTAAATAAACGCACTTCAATCGTAAAATAGTTAGAGCTTTCGGTTGTAAATGCTTTTTCTATTATGCCGATGGGAATATCTTCGGGAAATATTTTAGAAATTCCTCCCGTTACTATAGTATCTCCTTTATGAAGATCCGCCAGTCGGGGTACATCCGTAAGCTGTACATATCCTGTGTTTTCTCCGTTCCATTGCAGGGTGCCAAAATGGTTGGAGCCTTTAATTTTTGCATTAATTCTCGATTCTACGTTTAAAATGCTTTGTACAGTAGCATAATTTTTAGAGGTCTTTTCGATAATTCCAATGATACCCTTACTGTTGATAACCCCCATATCGCTTTCTATTCCCTGTTTTTCTCCTCCTTTAATCGTCAGGTAGTTTTCTTTGGTTTTAAATGTATTTCGAATAATTTTGGCTACGATTACTGAAAATACCTCTTCGTCAACTGTCGGTTTGAAGCGATTCATTTCAAGTGAATCCTGCGCAGTTAGCTGATTGAAAACAACTTCTTTTAACTCCGCATTTTCAAGAGCCAAGGCATCGTTCTCTGGTTTGAGGTGTATATACTCCTTTATGGAGTTTACATTTTCATATACATAGCCTGTCACACCATTTGCCGAACTGATAAAAGAACTTTGATGAAAAGTATGCGTTCTGAGTATTAAGGCAAACGATATGATTAAAAGCAGCAAAAACAGTAGCTTTGTACTGTTTTTTATAAAAAAATTAAATATTTGCTGCATATGTTATTTTTCTATTTAATCAATACGCTTTTGTATTTATCAATATTTTTAATGGCAAGACCGGTACCGCGTACTACTGCTCTTAGCGGATCTTCGGCAATATAAACGGGAAGGTCTGTTTTTTGTGAAATTCTTCTGTCTAAACCTCTCAGCATTGATCCTCCTCCGGCAAGATAAATTCCCGTATTGTAAATATCTGCTGCTAATTCAGGAGGTGTTTGTGAAAGCGTTTCCATAACCGCATCTTCAATGCGCTGAATAGATTTGTCTAAGGCTTTGGCTATTTCGCGATATGAAACCGTAACCTGTTTAGGTTTTCCGGTTAGTAAATCTCTACCCTGTACGAGCATGTCGTCCGGGGCGGTTTCTAAATCTTCGGTCGCAGCTCCGATTTGGATTTTTATTTTTTCGGCTGTGCTTTCTCCCACAAACAAGTTGTGTTGTGTGCGCATGTAGTAGATAATATCGTTTGTAAATACATCTCCGGCAATTTTTACCGATTTGTCACAAACAATACCTCCCAACGCAATTACAGCAATTTCAGTAGTACCTCCGCCTATGTCTACAATCATATTTCCCTTAGGCTGCATAATATCAACTCCGATACCGATGGCTGCCGACATGGGCTCGTGTATTAGATAAACCTCTTTACCATTCACTCGCTCACAAGATTCTTTTACGGCGCGCATTTCTACTTCTGTAATTCCTGAAGGAATACAGACAACCATACGCAATGCCGGGGTAAACATTTTTTTTCTCAGCGCGGGAATGCTCTTGATAAAGAGGCTTATCATTTTTTCTGATGCGTCAAAATCTGCTATAACCCCATCTTTTAAAGGACGGATGGTTTTGATATTTCCGTGCGTTTTCCCTTGCATTAAGCTCGCTTCTTTTCCTACGGCAATAATTTTCCCGGTTGATCTGTCGCGAGCAACAATAGAAGGATTGTCCACAACGACTTTTCCATCGTGAATAATCAGGGTATTTGCGGTTCCAAGGTCGATTGCAATATCCTCGGTCATAAAATCAAAAAATCCCATACAATTAAAAGGCTTTTAGAGTTAAAGTTTTTGCGTTTACAAAAGTAATAAATTAATGTTTAAAATGACGCGTTCCGGTAAATACCATTGCTATATTGTTTTGATTGCAATAGTCAATACTCAACTCATCTTTTATAGATCCGCCCGGCTGAATAACAGCTTTGATTCCTGCTTTTCCTGCGATCTCAACACAATCTGGAAACGGAAAAAAAGCATCGCTTGCCATAACCGCGCCTTTTAAATCAAAGTCAAATGAATTTGCTTTTTCAATGGCTTGACGAAGAGCATCAACTCTTGAGGTCTGACCTGTACCTGAAGCACAAAGCTGTCCGTCTTTTACCAAAACGATGGTGTTGGATTTGGTGTGCTTGCATATTTTGGATGCAAAAAGCAAATCTTCAACTTCTTGTTCGGACGGAGACAGAGTAGTAACGGTTTTTAGCTGCTCTTTATTATCCGTTACAAAATCTTTATCTTGTACCAATACTCCGTTTAAACAAGTACGTATTTGTTTTACAGGGAGTTCAATGTCTTTTAAAACTAAAATAATTTTGTTTTTCTTTTCTTTTAAAATTGCAATAGCACTTTCATCATATGCAGGGGCAATAACCACTTCGCAAAATAAACTGTTGATCTCTGTTGCTGTTTCAGCATCAATCTTTCCATTTGCAATTAAAACACCGCCAAAAGCAGACGTAGGATCACCGGCAAGAGCATCTAAATAAGCTTGTTTTATCGTCGGTCTTTGTGCTACTCCACAAGCGTTATTGTGTTTTAAGATAGCAAAAGTAGGTGCTTGATTTTTAAACTCGTTCATTAAGTTTACTGCTGCATCTACGTCTAAAAGGTTATTGTATGAAAGTTCTTTTCCGTTTAGTTTTTCAAATAAATCGTCAAAATTGCCAAAAAAATGTCCCTTTTGATGAGGATTTTCTCCGTATCTTAATTCTGTCCCTTGTTCGTAGCTTACTTTTAATGTAGTTTCTTCTGTATTAAAGTAATTGAAAATAGCGCTGTCATAATGAGAAGAAACGTGAAAAGCTTTGGTGGCAAGTAAACGTCTTTCCTCTAAAGTAGTAGCTCCCTGGTTATTTTGGATAAACTGTAAAAACAAGCTATATTCATTTACAGACGGAACAATTACGGTATCTTTAAAGTTTTTGGCAGCTGCACGGATTAATGAAATCCCGCCAATATCTATTTTTTCTATAATATCTGCTTCATTTGCACCGGAAGCAACTGTTTTTTCAAATGGATACAAGTCAACAATAACCAAATCAATCTGCGGAATATTGTATTCACTCATTTGCGAAACGTCTCCTTCGTGATCTTGCCTGTTCAATATTCCTCCAAAAATTTTTGGATGCAGTGTTTTTACACGTCCCCCTAAAATAGATGGATAAGATGTAATGTCTTCTACTGCAACTACAGGAATATCTAAATCTTTAATAAAAGTTTCAGTTCCTCCCGTAGAGTAGATGGTAACATTGTTTTTATGTAACTCACGTACAATAGGTTCTAATCCGTTTTTGTCAAAGACAGAAATTAACGCCGATTGAATTTTTTTAGTTGTGCTCATTGTATTTTTTATTAAGGAACAAAAATAGTTATTGTATAGTTATTTATAAAGTATAAAGCACAAGATTTTGTTTTTATTTGTGAAGCTCTCAATAAGGCGCATAAACACGAATAAAAAAGTAAATAACAATTTTACTATAAATACCCGTGGTGCATTTAGGTAATATTAATTTTTAAGTTGTTTATATTTCTATTAGCACTTCCGTTTATTGTTTGAATAATAGTAAGAGTTACTATT
>NZ_SOAG01000021.1 GCF_004364575.1 Myroides indicus
TTAAAGCAAGACTTATCAATTCCAAATCCTTCAATTTGGGTGTTCGTCTTTGGTAGGGCAATAAATTTTCATTTGATATTTTTCGTAAAACTTCCAAAATTCTTTCGTAATTTGAACCTAAGTTGTTCATTGTAAATGGTTTTGTAGTTAATTCAATTTACTGATTTTAAATCAAATGAACAACTTTTCTCTTCTTTAATTCATAATGCACAACGGGTATATTATATGTATTTACTCGAAAATTTAAGAGTCTTAGATTTCTTTGCGGTGGAAAATAATTCTAAATCCCCTTTGCTACAGAATCAATAAGTTTTTGGGTATAATTACTTTGCGGATGAGCATATACAGCGTCGGCTTCGCCTTTTTCTTCAATTTTACCTTTGTTCATTACCATAATCTGGTCTGCCATGTATTTGACAACGGTTAAATCGTGTGAAATAAAAATATAGGTAAAGCCTAAATTTTCCTTTAATTCATTCAGCAGGTTAAGCACCTGTGCCTGTACTGAAATATCCAATGCCGAAACCGATTCGTCACAGATAATTAGTTTGGGTTGTACGGCAATGGTCCGCGCAATGCCGATCCGCTGTCGTTGCCCGCCCGAAAATTCGTGCGGATAGCGGTTGTACATTTCAGCATTCAAGCCCACTCTTTCCAAAATTTCCAGTGCTTTTTGTTTGCGTTCCGCTTTATTTTTGTACAATCGGTGTACTTCCATCGGTTCGACAATGGCTTCACCAATCGTTTTTCGCGGATTTAAAGACGAATAGGGATCCTGAAAAATAATCTGAATGTCTTTTCGCAAGGCGCGAAGCTCTCCCTTTTTTAATTGAGTAATATCTTTTCCTCTGTAAAAAATTTGTCCCGATGTGGCTTTATCCAGCTGCAGAATTACATTGCCTAAAGTTGATTTTCCACATCCGCTTTCCCCTACTAATCCCAGTGTTTCTCCTGCGTAAACATTAAAACTAATATCAGACAAAGCGGTAAATTTACCTTTGGAAAACAGGGAACTGTTAGTTATATAATCCTTAAATACATGTCTGACTTCCAACAGAGGAGATTGGCTGTAAATGGCATTATGTCGTGTAATCCTTTGAGTTGGATCTACTATTTCTTCTAAAACTTTCCCTTTTGTAAAATCAGAAATAGTAGGTAATTTTTTTAATCTTACCTCTGTCGATGGTCTCGAAGCGATCAATGCTTGCGTATATAGTTCTTTGGGATAATGAAAAACGTCTTTTGCCGTGCCCTGTTCTGCAATATTGCCCTGAAACATTACTATAATCCGATTGGCAATAGACGACACCAATTCCAAATCATGTGAAATAAACAGCATTCCCATCCCTGTTTCCTGCTGGAGCTCTTTGAGCAGATCAATAATATCTTTCTGAACGGTAGCATCCAAAGCCGTTGTAGGTTCGTCGGCAATCAAAAGCAACGGCTTACTGGCAATCGCCATAGCTATCATCACTCTTTGTTTTTGTCCCCCCGAAATCTGATGCGGATATTTGCTGTAAATACTTCGGGGATCCGGTAATTTTACTTTTTTGAATAACTGAAATACCTCAGCCAAAATCTCCTTTTCTTTTAACTGTGTATGCGTTCTTAACATTTCCGCTACTTGCTCACCACACTTCATTGTTGGATTGAGTGCACTCATTGGCTCCTGAAAAATCATAGCCACCTTATTACCTCTTAAAGCCTGAAAAGATTTTTCGTTAAAATGAGTAATATCCTGTCCGTTGAATTCAATTTTCCCGTGGCTGATTTTAGCAACATTTTCCGGCAAAAGTCCCATAATTGCAAGAGATGTCACAGACTTTCCCGAACCTGATTCTCCTACCACGCCTAGAATTTCGTTTTTAAAAATGCTAAACGAACTGTCATGAACAACAGTATGCCATTCTTTTTCCTTTTGGAAATCAACCTGTAAATGTTCAATATTAATAAGGGGTAGTTGGGTCATAAGCCAATTCTGTACTCGTTGCAATCTATACAAAAATAAGATTTTAGACAGAAGTAAAAAGAAAGAGGCTGAAAATAAAAGATAAAGCGGGTAACTAAGACTGCTAATAACCCAAAACTATATTTTAAAAGTAAAATAGAAATATATTTGAAGATACCTTTTGAAGAAGTACAAGGCTAAAAATCAGAATAAATACTATTCACTCTAACTTTTAATCTTGTACTAAACTAAAATGAATATCCATAATTAAGCTACCTTTACCCGATCGTATTCCTTAACTAAAGTTAATACGGTAGGTGTTTTTTCTTTAAACATACTAAATATAGGACATGCCGATTTTATAGCATCCATCCATTCTTTTAACAATACTATCGAAGCCGGTGTAGTTGGTTTTACAATAATATCAACGCGTTTAAACTTTTCTACGCCATTTACTTCATCCTGCAAATTAGAATCAAGCTCTCCGCTTACTTCAATCTGAATAGATTTTAAATCCAGTTTAAGCGTAGAACCAAGCAGATTTCCAACAGAGTGAATACTTCCCGCTAATCTTGCTAATAATAATTCTTCTGAACTGGCATTTACTTCTCTTACCAGTTCTCTTCCATCTTTAACAGTAAAAGAAACGTTAGCCGTTTTGATGGCAAACTGACGTTCTCTTGCTGAAAACCCCAGAACTTTTACAACTTTTTTTCCCATTTTGTTGTTATAATAATAATTGAACGAATAAAAAAAGTCCTTTTGGTGCTTGTGCTGCCAAAAGGACTCGTTTGTTTTATATTTTAATACTAAAAAGATTAAAACCTTTCCCTAAGCAACACTATACCGCGCAAATGTGAAAACCACATCCGTTTACAGATCATTGTATTCATAATTGCGGTATTTAATTTATATTTTTTCATTTTATCTTTTAAGTGCTATACTCTGTTTAATACTCATAAAAAAAGCCCCTGTTTACTTACAGAGGCTTCTATTTATATATTTTATCATCAAATAAAATTATCCAATAGAGACCTCTGCGACATAATGCCACATAATAAACTTAATTGAACAACGTTTATTTAAATTCATTTTTCTTTGTATTTTTAAACTTTTGCACACCAAAATTACAAAAAATGCATTGTCAAAATTCAGCTTCATTTAGATTTAACCTTTTCTTAACTCTACACGGATTTCACTTCACTTTGTTCTAATATAGCTTCTCCTCTAAACCTTAGCAAAACTTGTGCCACTGCTACAACATCTTTTTCACAATAAGCAATAATCCGATCAATATTTTTTTCCTGATAATACACTTTTGCTACTTCACTCCCATCAATATCATCTTTTGGCGAAGGAATTCCTAATATTTTGGTCAGAAGCTTTAATGATGTGTAATGCTTATAATCTCCAAACTTCCACAATTCCATCGTATCTAAATGAGCAACTTCCCACGGTTTTTTGCCGACTAAATTCAACTTATCGGGTATTTTAACCCCATTTATCAACATTCTTCGGGCAATATAAGGATAATCAAACTCTTTTGTATTATGTCCGCATAACAGATGTTGGACTTGGTTAAAATGTGTATTCAACAAATTAGAAAAATCCAGTAAAAGCTGCGGCTCATCGCCCCAAAATGAAGTAGTTCTAAACTGTCGTTCTCCATTTTTGTAAGCAAAAAAACCTACCGATATACAAACTATTTTTCCAAATTCAGCCCATATTCCGGCTCTCTCATAGTATTCTTCAGCAGTTTGGTTCTCCTTACGCTGGTAGGCTGTTTTTGCTTCATACAAAGCTTGCATCTCGCTGTCCAATTGTAAAAAATCAGTATGCTCCGGTACAGTTTCGATGTCCAGAAATAAAATATTTTCCAGCTTGATATTCTCTAACATTTACCTTACTTTTTGCGTTGTTCCAACATTTTATAAGTCTCATCTATATAAACATACAAATCGTTGCTGTGCGGATCCGTTTCGGTTTGCAAACCTTTTATATGTCCCAAGCGCACGATAATAACATTATCTTTTGGAGAAACAATAACAAACTGTCCTAAGTGTCCGCGCATATAAAAGAAATCCTGATCTTTATAATGTTTAAGCCACCAACCATAGCCGTATTCGGGAGATTTCTCAAAACGAGGTTTAACCGACAAGGCTACAAATGCACTATCTAGGACTTGTTCTCCCTCCCACTTTCCAAAATCTTTATACAGTTTTCCAAAACGCGCAAAATCGCGAGCATTGGTTGTAAAGCAGCAAAATCCTTTTTCTATTCCATCTCCCGCATGATCCAATTGCCACAGTGCTGCGTTTTCTGCCCCCATAGGTTTCCAAAAGTATTCGGAAACATAATCTGAAACATATTTCCCGGTTGCTTTTTCCAAAACCATCGTTAATAATTCCGTATCACCGCTTTTGTATTCAAATTCTTTTCCTGGTTGTTCGCTTATCTTTATATTCTGCATAACTTTACGCAAGTCTTTATCAAAATACACTCTTGTCATCACAGAAAAAGGACTGTAATATGCTTCGTCCCAATCCAGCCCTGATGCCATAGAGGATAAGTCCCCCACAGTAAGCTCATCGCTATATGAACCTTTGAGTTCCGGCAAAAAATCTTTTACTTTTACATCCAGATTTTTTATTTCTCCCCTCTGTATTGCCTTGCCTAATGCAGCAGAGATAATGCTTTTTGCCATTGAAAAGCCGTTGGATATTTTGTCTTTATTGTATTCGTCAAAATAACTTTCGTACCACAAACTATCATTTTTAATAATCAAAAAAGCGGTAGTTTGGAGCTCTTTATGAGTTTGCTCTAACTTTTCGGTCGACTTTGTCTGGTTGTAGTCATTGGCAACTGCCCACGGTTGAGGAGTCCCTTTTTTAATTTCCCGAGTTGGAAAATAGTGATAATCATCTAAAAATGCAGTAGAATGCCCGTTAAAATAAACTACTCTTACTGCTCTGAATAAATAATCTACATTAAATATATAAGCCAAAGCAACCAATGCTGCAATACTTACTGCCAACCACTTTACAATTTTTAATACTATTTTCATCATTTTTATTTTTTTGGCGGAGTTTGTGTCTAAGATAAGATTTTTAACTGTTTGTTTATATAAAATCAAACAGAAATTTAAATGTTTATCTGCTTCCTTTCTCCAATCTGGAAATTATATTTATACCTTTGCCGCAGTTAAAAAACATAAAACCGTCATGCATTTTATATCTCAGGCACTAGAGGATTACGCAGCTTTACATTCCGAAAATGAACCGGAATTACTAGCTCAGCTAGATAAAGAAACTCATCAAAAAGTTTTACAGCCTCGTATGTTAAGCGGGCATTTTCAAGGTCGTTTTTTGAGTCTTATCTCTAAACTGACCAACCCTAAAAATATTTTGGAAATCGGAACATTTACTGGTTACGCAACTTTATGTTTGGCAGAAGGACTTCAATCCGATGGCATTTTAGACACTATAGACGTCAATGAAGAATTATACGATTTTCAGCGTAAATACTTTGACAAATCGCTTTACGGTGAACAGATCATTCAGCATGTGGGAAGTGCACTGGATATTATCCCCCAATTAGACAAAAGATATGATTTAGTTTTTATAGACGCAGATAAAAAGAATTACATCAACTACTTTCAGCTAATCGTCCCAAAGGTGAACAAGGGTGGTATTATTTTGTCTGACAATGTCCTGTGGTCGGGAAAAGTGCTCGAAGAAATAAAGCCCAATGACAAAAGTACAATCGAGATTGATCATTATAACAAACTTTTAAAAGAAGATCCGAGAGTAGAAACAGTTTTATTACCTATTCGTGACGGATTGACGATTTCCAGAGTAAAGTAAATTGACAATAAAGAGTTTGTACTGTAAAAATTGTTCGATTAGTGTAACTTATCAGCATATTTTGTTTCTATATATTTAAAAAGTATATAAAACAATGTTCCGCTGAATATTCCAAAACAGTATCCCACTAAAATATCTCCCGGAAAATGCAAAGAGAGATAGATTCTGCTATAAGCAAATACCAAAGGAAAGATGAATACCAAAAAAGCATATTTGTAATATTTTCGCAATATTAAAAAAAGGAAAAGCATGGTAGCTGTTGAGTTAGATGCATGACCAGAGAAAAAGCTCAAAGTAGGACTGCATTTTACAACCCGGATTAACTCTTTTATATCCTCCGTATTACATGGTCGCGGTCGGGCAACGCTGTATTTTACCAGATTGGTCATCTGATCTGTAAAGGTTATTAGTCCTGCTAAAAATAAAACAATAACCCCGAGTGTTTTTAAAGAAACCTTTTTATATAAACAATATAAAAGCACTAAAAAAAAGGGAAGCCAGTTGATTTGTTTTGTTATGAATAACCAAAAGGAATCGTAGGAAGAACTGCCAAGCCCGTTAAGGTAAACAAGTAGATTTTTATCCGCCGCTATTAGTGATTCTAACATTAGTTTTGTCTTTTTATAGGTCCTGTAATATTTTCTATATCTTCTTTCTGTTTATTTATTTCGGTCTGAATATCTTTTACAGGATTTATATCCACGTCAAATGCTTCCTGAATGTCTTTTTTAATCCCGGATTCTTCCGCACTTTTATTAATTTCGTGTTTTATATCGTTTGTAGCATTTTTTACCTGAGCCATAAATTTTCCGAATGCTCTCGCCATTTCGGGAACTTTATCTGAACCGAAAAGCATTAATATTATCAGAATAATAAAAAAAAGCTCTCCACCACCAATACCAAACATACTAATCTCATTTATAAGTTATCTCCGCAAATTTACGAAGTTTATTTTTTTTTCTATTAAAAAGCTTCAACGCATTTGTTAAATGAAACAAACTAGTCTTTGAGTTCCGATTTGTTTTTCTGAATATCTTTATTCTCAATTAGCTCTATAAAATCTAAGGCAAGCTCTCCTACCCGAGATTCTATTTTATCTTTGTCAGTAATACTGCTGTGCAAAAGAGCAATCATCTGATCATCTCCTACCAGATAATAAGCAAAGCCTAAAACGTAATCCTGTGGAATACTATAATTATTAACCAATTTGCTCTCCGAAACAATGTTTAACAATTTATCCTTACGCATGTCCTGTTTCTCATACACTAATGCTTTTTTCAACATTTTGGTTCTGCCCGAAATCCAATTTACAATTGCATCAACAGATATAACGATTCCATTCCCTGAAGCTGATGTAGCGGTATACAACCTTCTTTCAGCAGGCGTATATCGCTTGGTTCCTTTAGGAATTAACCCCAATGATTCTGATGTAATTTTCGTAATAACAATTTCGTCTAACTGAGTTACCAATTCATTTGTCTCCATAGGAATTAAAATCAAATCACGCTTAAAATCTTCCTCATCCAACTGGTATCGATAACCTATAAATAAAGCTCCTGAAAACACCAAAACATCATTTTCTTTAGCTTTTATTTTAAAATATCCTCCTTTTTCGGTAAGAAGCGCTTCTCCTGTATTGATATTAGATACATAAACTCCTTCCAAGTGCTTTGACCGTGACACTACTTTTCCGTGTATAGTTTTTCCTTCCTGAGCTTGTACAAAAGAAAAAACAAGCATCAATAAAAAAGTTAAAAAAAATCTCATCTATCACTTGGTTAATAAGAAGGGTAAAAATATCTTATTGATTATGATTTAAAAACTTTACAAATGTAAAGTTGTGTTAAAAGAAGTTAGTTGGTTGTTCTCTTTCTGTAATCGGGCAATAATTCACTAATTCGAAATTCCACCTGTCTTCGGTTGGGCAAATCTTCGTTTAGCAAAATACTCATATCCGCATCCTCCACTAAATAATACGCAAAGCCTTCTATATTTTCAGGATATATATCAAATCTTCTGCCTAACTCTTCTTTGCTGAACACCTCAAACAAACGATTTTTAGTCATTTCCTGTTTTTCATAAACCAATGCTTTTTTTAAACTCTTAGTTCTTCCCGAAATAGCGTTTATCAAAGCATTTATCGGTCCGCTTGTAGCAGCGTGTAATTGTGCTTCTACCGGAGTATAACGCACCGCAGCACCAAAGTCCAATCCAATCGATTTCAAATCAAACGTATTAATTTTGATTTCTTGAAGCATATTTCCGCCATATTCAGCATTTTTGCTTTCAAACGGAATCAAAACAATTTCTTTGTCTATATCTTCATCTGTAATTATATAACTAAATTTTTCTTGTAAAAGAGTTTTAAACCGCAACGTATCTCCGGGCTGCGCCAAAATAATAAAACTACCTTTATTATTAACATTTCCCCATTTTCCTGACGTAGTATTTGTAACTGCTATTCCACTTTCATATCCGTTTTTTTCCACTATTTTCCCCATAAACGGAGAGCGTATTTGTCCACACATATTCAGACAGCACAAGAGTACACATACACAAATAAAGCTTTTCATTCTGTCAATACTTAAGAATTACTTCTTTCAAAGATATAAAATCAACGTACAAACCAAAGCTAATCTGATAAAACATAGTATTTTTACAAAAATTACAAGTTATAAAAATGAAAAAAATAATTATTGCCAGTACCTCAACTTTATATAACAGCGGCTATTTAGAATACCTGTTTCCGACACTTGCCAACCATTTTAAAAATGTAAAAAACCTCATTTTTATTCCGTATGCCAGACCGGGCGGAATTTCGCACGAGACCTATACCGAAAAAGCAAGAGATGCATTTTCTAAAATTGGAATAAACGTAAAAGGATTGCACGAATTTGAAAATCCGGTAAAAGCGCTCGAATCGGCAGAAGGTATCTTTACCGGAGGAGGAAATACTTTTTTGCTTGTACACCAATTATACAAAAATAATCTTATTGAAGCCATACAGAATGCTGTAAAATCAGGAACTCCTTATTTAGGATGCAGTGCTGGCAGCAATATTTGTGGTTTGACTATGGAAACCACCAACGACATGCCTATTGTCTATCCTCCTTCTTTTAAAACACTCTCTTTTGTTCCGTTTAATATTAACCCTCACTACTTGGATCCGGCAGAAGGCTCTACTCATATGGGTGAAACACGTGAAACCAGAATTAACGAATTTCACGCTTTCAATTCTCAGCCCGTTGTGGGTCTCAGAGAAGGCAGCTGGCTCGAAGTAAAAGGAGATTATATAGTGTTAAAGGGAGAATTGTCTGCACGCATTTTCGAACAAGGAAAACCAGCTTATGAAGTGACTCCGGAAACGGATTTAAGTCACCTAAACTAATCTTGTTCGCAAATATAATCAATAAAAAAACAGCTTCTTAATCAAGAAGCTGTTTCAAAGAGCGGAAGACGAGGCTCGAACTCGCGACAACCAGCTTGGAAGGCTGGAGCTCTACCAACTGAGCTACTTCCGCAGATGATAATATTTTTTAAAACCTTTATCCCGGTTTTGGAGCGGAAGACGAGGCTCGAACTCGCGACAACCAGCTTGGAAGGCTGGAGCTCTACCAACTGAGCTACTTCCGCAGATGATAATATTTTTTAAAACCCTTATCCCGGTTTTAGAGCGGAAGACGAGGCTCGAACTCGCGACAACCAGCTTGGAAGGCTGGAGCTCTACCAACTGAGCTACTTCCGCAGATGATAATATTTTTTAAAACCCTTATCCCGGTTTTAGAGCGGAAGACGAGGCTCGAACTCGCGACAACCAGCTTGGAAGGCTGGAGCTCTACCAACTGAGCTACTTCCGCAGATGATAATATTTTTTAAAACCTTTATCCCGGTTTTGGAGCGGAAGACGAGGCTCGAACTCGCGACAACCAGCTTGGAAGGCTGGAGCTCTACCAACTGAGCTACTTCCGCAATTATGGGTGCAAATATAATGCTATTTTAAAAATTCACGCAATTATTTTTTATATTTTTTATTCAGAAACTTTTACTCTTTAAAAAAGCACGCTATTTTTATTTCATCTAAATTATTAAGAATATTTTAAGTTTGTTTAGTTTTGTATTTACCGAACTAAACATATCTTTGCACCTCATTTATCATTAAATAATGCAATACGATCAAGGTTTAGTAGAATTATTTCAGGATTACTGTACACATTATGAGCAGGTTTTTCACATCTCACCGCTAACCGCACAAATATATACCTATATTATGTTTAACGGTCACAGAGATGGCATCACATTTGATGAAATTGTAGAAAAGCTCAATGCCAGTAAAAGCTCTGTTTCTAACAGCCTAAATTTACTCATTTCAAACAATCAAATAGAACACTTTAACAGGATTGACGAAAGAAAAAGATTTTTTAGGTTAAATCCTAATTTTATGATGATGCGACTAGAAATGATTAGAAATTTTTTAGATAAAGAACAAGGTTTAACTTCAAAATTAAAACAGTATATGGACAGCCAAAAATTAGAAACCTTTAGTTGTCTTCACAAAATGGATATTTATATAGAACATCTCGAAAAAAGCAAAGCACAATTAACAGAAACCATTGAAAAATTAAAAGGTCAAATTTAAGTAATCACATGAAACGCTATTTCCACATTATCACCCTTGCTACGCTGGCAATTAGTATTGCTTCTTGCGGAAAAAAGGGACAACAGCAAGCAGCAGGTGCTGCAATGCCATATAAAGTAGTTGAAGTTCCTACACAAGATGTTACAGGCTACAACTCATACCCAACCAATATTCAGGGAAAAATTACAAGTAATGTTCGTGCCAAAATATCTGGATACATAGAGCAATTATATGTGGATGAAGGTGCGATTGTAAAAAAAGGACAAGCTCTATTCAGACTGGAAACAAACTCTTTAGCTCAGGATGCCACAGCAGCTCAAGCTGCTATTAAAACAGCAGAAGCACGAGTAAATGTAGCACAGGTTAATGCAGACAAATTAGTTCCATTGGTACAAAAGGGAATTATCAGCAACATACAATTAGAAACCGCACAGGCAGATTTAGCCAGTGCAAAAAGCCAATTAGCCAGTGCGAAAGCACAATACGAAAGTGTTGCTGCTAATTTAGATTATTCAATTGTCAAAAGCCCTATAGACGGAATTGTAGGTGCAATACCTTACAGAGTAGGTTCTTTAGTAAGTCCGAATGATCCACAACCCTTAACCGTTGTATCTGACGACAGCGAAGTATATGCTTATTTTTCAATGAATGAAAAAGAGTATTTCAATTTTTTAGAAAAAATTGAAGGAAATTCCATTAAAGAAAAATTACAGCATTTGCCGGAAGTTCAATTAGTTTTGGCAAATGGTCAAACTTATACACATAGCGGAAAAATAGAAACCATATCCGGGCAAGTTAATCCTGCAACCGGAACGGTTCAAGTACGCGCCTTATTCTCTAACAAAGAGCGTTTTTTAAGTAACGGCAATAGTGGCAGCATACTAATTCCACAAGAATATAAAAATGTATTGGTTGTCCCTGAATCAGCTACTTTCGAACAACAAGGAGGCGTATATGTGTACAAAGTAGAAAATGATACGGCAAAAGCAACAAGAATTGAAGTAATTGATCGTGTAAACAAACTAGCTGTTGTAAAATCGGGTCTGGAAAAAGGACAAACTATTGTAGGTACGGGATTAGGTACCTTACGAAGCGGAACACCAATCACGCCAGATCCAATTGCATTTGAAGAAATCAACAATAGCATTCAATCAACATTCTAAACTATGTTAAAGACATTTATTGAAAGACCTGTTTTATCAACAGTTGTTTCTATACTTATAGTAATTTTAGGGGGGTTAGGATTATCCGCACTTCCTGTAACGCAATACCCAGACATTGCTCCACCTACGGTACAGATTAATGCCAGTTACCCCGGAGCGAATGCTGAAACGGTAATGCAAAGTGTAATTATTCCGATTGAAGAGCAAGTAAACGGTGTAGAAAACATGGACTACATCACATCAACCGCTAGTAATGACGGGAGCGCCAGTATCCAGGTTATTTTTAAACAAGGGGTTGATCCGGATATTGCTGCAGTTAACGTACAAAACCGAGTAGCGCGTGCTACCCCCTTGTTACCTGCCGAGGTAACCCGTGCGGGTGTAACCACACAAAAACAACAGACGAGTCCGTTGATGTTTATATCTTTCTACTCTGACAATCCAGATTACAATGCTATATTCATTCAAAACTACATGAATATCAATGTTATTCCTGAGTTAAAACGTGTAAATGGTGTTGGAGATGCTCAAGCATTTGGTTCTCGTAACTATTCCATGCGTATTTGGATTGAACCAGCAAAAATGAAAGCTTATGGATTAGTACCTGCTGACGTTGTTCGCGTATTAAACGAACAAAGTTTGGAGGCTGCAGCAGGGCAATTAGGTGAAAATAATGCTGAAGCTTTTCAATATGTTATCAAGTACAGCGGTAAATATAAAACGCAGGAACAATACGAAAACATCGTAATTAAATCTTTGAGTAATGGGCAAATTCTATTATTAAAAGACGTAGCTAAAATTGAGCTTGGCGCAATGTCTTATGTAGGTAACTCAGAGTTGAATGGTCACCCTGCTGTTGCTATGGTAGTTTATCAAACACCAGGCTCAAACGCACAGGAAATTATCCAAGATTTACACTTAGAGTTATCCAAATTATCTCAATCATTTCCTGACGGGTTGGATTACAAAGTTCTGATGGACACAAACGAATTCTTGGATGCCTCAATTAGCAAGGTAATTACGACATTAATCGAAGCATTTATCTTGGTATTCTTTGTAGTATATATATTCCTACAAGATTTTAGATCTACATTAATTCCGTTGATTGCAGTACCTGTATCTATTATTGGTACGTTCTTCTTCTTGAATGTATTTGGATTTTCGTTAAACTTACTGACGCTTTTTGCTTTGGTTCTCGCCATTGGTATTGTAGTAGATGACGCCATTGTTGTGGTAGAAGCCGTCCACGCTAAAATGGAAGAAACCGGAAAAGATGCTCTAGAAGCGAGTATTAGTACGATGAGTGAAATTACCGGAGCTATTATCTCTATTACCTTAGTATTAGCCGCAGTATTTATTCCGGTAACCTTTATTAGTGGTCCTACAGGGGTATTTTATAAACAGTTTGGGATTACGCTGATTATTGCGATTTTAATTTCAGCCGTTAATGCACTTACGTTGAGTCCTGCACTGTGTGCTGTATTCTTGAAGCAGCATGAAGCTGACCATGGGAAAAGAAAAAATTTACTTCAACGTTTCTTTAAAGCTTTCAATATTGCTTTCAATAGTATTACAGAAAAATATGGTAGATCATTTAAGTTTTTGCTAAAACACAAATGGGTTACTTTCGTTATTTTAATTGCATGTTTAGGGATAACCTATTTTTCTGCTCAAACCATGCCAACAGGGTTTATTCCGGATGAAGATCGTGGTTTTATCATGGGGAATATAGAATTGCCGCCAGGAGCTTCTCAAGACCGTGTAGTAAGTATTCAAAGACAATTTTCCAAAATGGTAGAACAAATACCAGGGGTGGATGGAGTAACTGTTGTATCAGGATTCTCTTTTATCAACGGTCAGGGATCCAACTATGGTATGGCAATGATCAAGCTAAAAGACTTTAAATATCGTACTACAGAAGATTTAGCTACAAACACAATTATTGGAAAGCTTTTCGGCTTAGCAGCTACCCAATTCCAGGATGCGCGAATGATTTTCTTCCAGCCTCCAAGTATTCCAGGCTTTGGTATGTCTTCAGGTTTTGAATTAAAATTATTAGACAAATCCGGAGGTTCTTTGAATGATTTTGATCAAAAATCAAAAGAATACTTGGCCGCTTTGATGGATCGTCCTGAAATTATGTATGCACAGTCTTCGTTCAATACAAACTATGCCCAATATGAGTTAGATTTAAATATTCCAAGAGCAAAAGAATCCGGAGTGTTAGTAAGTGATATCTTCTCTGCTTTACAAGGTTATATTGGAGGTATTTATGCAGCTGACTTTACTCGTTTTGGTAAACAATTCCGTGTAATGGTACAATCGCTACCTCAATATCGTTCAGACGTAAGCAGCTTGAATGAAATTTATGTTAGAACTGCTTCCGGCGAAATGGCACCAATTAATCAGTTCGTAACTCTGAATAAGGTATATGGTCCTCAATCAATCAACCGTTATAACTTATTTACTTCTTCGAATATTGCAGGTGCACCAAAACCAGGATTTAGTTCGGGAGATGCAATTAAGGCAATTCAAGAAGTTTCGCAACAAAATCTATCTACAAGTTATGGAATCGACTTTACGGGATTATCACGTGAAGAGATTAACGCAGGTTCACAAACTATTCTAATTTTCTTTTTGTGTGTGGTATTCGTTTATTTCTTATTATCTGCACAGTATGAAAGCTATATGTTGCCATTTGCGGTAATTTTATCTTTACCAACAGGTATTATGGGCGCTTTCCTTGCACAAAAAATAGCAGGATTAGAAAATAACATTTACTTCCAGATTGCTCTGGTCATGCTTGTCGGACTACTCGCAAAGAATGCAATTTTAATTGTTGAATTTGCCGTTCAGCGCCGACGTCACGGCGAAACAATTGCCCAGTCTGCTATTAATGGTGCTAAAGCTCGTTTAAGACCTATCTTAATGACTTCATTTGCCTTTATTTTAGGATTAATGCCTTTAGTATTTGCAGGCGGAGTGGGGTATATAGGAAACCGTTCCATCGGTACCGGAGCCGCATTCGGATTATTGGTAGGTACTGTTATTGGAGTATTCGTAATACCTGTATTATATGCTATATTCCAATATCTTCAAGAAAAAATCAAACCTGTTAAATTTGAAGAACAAACGCATTAATAAAATGAAAAGACGAACTATTATATACAGAATATTACCGATTGCTGTTTTGGGCTTAATCATGCAGTCGTGTTTTGTTGCCAAAAAATATGACAGACCCGAGGTAATAGACGAGCAATATTATCGCAGCGATAGATTGTCACAAGATACTCTTTCCATGGCAAACATATCATGGAGAGAGCTTTTCTCTGACCCTGTATTAATCCGACACATTGAACAGGGATTAGAAAACAATCTTGATATCCGCATTGCCATGGAAAACATAAACGCTTCTCAAGCCTATATGAAGCAAGGCAAATGGGGATATGCTCCTACTTTAAATCTGGGAGCAAATTACACACATAGCATTCAGTCCAAAAATTCTCCTCAAGGATTACTTTCCGGAGATAACCGGGTAAAAACCGACCTTTATGAAGTAAACGGCAATTTTTCATGGGAATTGGATGTGTGGGGCAAAATCCGCAGTAATAAACGCGCTTTTGTAGCTGGTTATTTGCAAAGCGTAGCGGCACATCAAGCTGTAAAAACACAGTTAATCACTTCCATTGCTACAACTTATTATCAGTTATTGGCACTGGATCAGCAAAAAGAAATTACCGAAAAAACTATTGCGAATCGCAAAAACAGTTTAGAGACTATTGAGGCTTTGAAAGAATCAGGTCAGGTAAATGAAATTGCTGTAAAACAAACGCAAGCTCAGCTTTACAACGCGCAAGCACTGCTGGTAGATTTAAACAACAACATTAAATTGACAGAAAACGCTTTCAGTATTCTTTTGGGAAACAATCCTCAAAGCATTGAGAGAGGTTCGCTTGCACAGCAAACTATAAATTCAGAATTGACGGTAGGCGTTCCTGCACAATTGCTTAGCAACAGACCTGATGTAAGAGCTGCAGAATATGGATTAATCAATGCGTTTGAACTTACCAATGCTGCCAGAAGCAGTTTTTATCCTTCTTTGCGGTTAACAGCTAACGGCGGATTTCAAAGCGTTGATTTTGACAAATTATTCGATACAAATTCTCTTTTTGCTAATTTAATCGGCGGACTTACTCAACCCCTGTTAAACGGAAGACAAGTGAGAACGCAGCACGATGTGGCAAAAGCGAAACAAGAACAAGCGTATTTAAATTACAGAAAAGCTGTTTTAACAGCCTCTAAAGAAGTGTCTGACGCACTATACACCTTTCAAAGTTCAGTAGATAAGCTGTCTTTGAAAAAACAAGAATATCAGGCTTATAATTTAGCAACTGAATATTCTGAAGAACTCTTGGTTCAGGGTATGGCTAATTATCTAGATGTACTTACCGCAAGAGAAAGTGCCTTATCAGCCGAATTAAGCTATATTAATACTGAATTGGCGCAATTAAACGCCCTGGTACAGCTTTACCGTGCTTTAGGCGGCGGGGTACAATAATTTTTAGTTAATTGTTATTCTATAAAAAGGGCAGTCACAATACGGATTGCCCTTTTTTGTATGTTTGCTTGTAGTGATAGAAAATAAATAAGCAATGCGTTTGAGTCAAAAACTATACTCCCTTCTCTTCCCTAAATACGTTTGGAAAAAAAAGACAACCAAACAAGTAGTTTACCTTACCTTTGACGACGGCCCTATTCCTGACGTTACAGAATGGGTTTTGGACACGCTTAAACACTACAACATTAAAGCTACTTTTTTTTGTATCGGCGATAACATCAACAAACACCCTGATATTTTTGAGCGAATAATAAAAGAAAATCATCAGGTAGGCAATCATACATTCAACCATCTGAACGGATGGAAAACGCACCAAGAAAAATACAGGAATAACGTTTTGGAATGCGAAACCGAAATAAGGAAATACACTCAAAAAGAGGCTTCCTGCTTATTCCGTCCTCCTTACGGAAAAATAACAAAATCACAGGCAAAGTATCTTGCAGAAAAATTGGGACTGAAAATAATTATGTGGACAATGCTGACTAAAGATTATGACATAAAAACAACTCCGAAAGAATGCCTGCGCAGAGCTACCTCCCGGATAAAGCCCGGAAGTATAATTGTTTTTCACGACAGTATAAAAGCGAGAAAAAACATGATGTATGCCCTTCCCAAAGCAATAGAAATACTTCAAAAAAAGGGATACTCTTTTGCTGTTTTATAATGTTGTTACAACATTAATTAAAGCCTCTGCGTTCATAAAACCACTTTGGCGCCAAATCATCGCTCCCCCTTTATACAGCAGCATAGTAGGTACCTGTTTTATGCGTAAAGCTTCTGCTAATTCGCCATTTTTTTCTACATCAATCTTTACAATACGCAGCTGCTCTCCTACTGTTCCTGCAACGCTTTGCAAAACTGGATTCATCGCTGCACAACCTTCGTTCCACTGTGCAAAAAAATGAATCAATACCGGAACATCAGAAGTCACTAATTCTCCAAATTTCAACATATGTAATTCTTTTTTTATTTAACCTAAAGCTTTATGACAAAAATATCAATTTTTATCAAAAAATATTACTATTTCCTTCTTAATTCAATTACAGTGATTTCTGGCCAGATTCCCGTTCTGCCCTGATAAGCGTGGTACCCAAACCCACGATTTACATAAATATATTTTCCCATCTTTTCATAAAGTCCCGCCCACTGTTTATAAATATACTGTACCGGACTCCACTTAATTACTCCCGGAATCTCTATTCCGAACTGAAAGCCATGAGTGTGCCCTGCCAGCGTCAATTGAAAGTTCTTTGGATGATCTAATACCTGAGCATCCCAGTGTGAAGGATCGTGGGTCATGAGAATTTTAAAATCTGTAGTAGAAACGCCCTGAGTAGCTTTATCCAAATCGCCATACTTCATAAATCGCGGATCTGCTCCCCAGTTTTCTACGCCAACAACTACGATACTTTCTCCGCCTTTTTCAATTCTGACACATTCATTTCTAAGCAGTCGGAAACCGATTTCGGGACTGATGTCACAAATTCCTTTAAAATTTCCCAGCCTTTCCTCCTCTGTATCCCATTTAACATATTCTCCATAATCGTGATTTCCCAAAATAGAATAATTGCCATAAGTGTGTTTTCGCAATTTTCTAAAAACATCTGACCACGGAAGCATTTCATCAGCAATACTGTTAACGATATCACCGGTAAAAAGCAATAAATCTGAATCCTGTGAATTGATTAAATCCACGGCATATTCCAGTTTTTCTTTATTGTCGAAGCTTCCGGCATGTATATCGGACAATTGCGTAAAAGTAAAACCGTCAAATGCATGCGGTAAATCCTCAAATTCCAAAACGTGCTTGTAGACCTGAAACTTATACCTTCCAACAGTAATTCCATACAACACAGACGCAAAGGGTATTGCAGCAATTCCGAGAGCCAATTGCGATACAAACTTTCTCCTTTCTGGCATAAATGGACGATTTGCTTCTTTATCAGCTTTTTCACGGTTAAAATATTGAAATATTCCAATGAAAAGCCTTACCGCATCTTCTGTCAGCAATAAAACAGTAATAATAGCTTTTGGCAGGTAAAACAATATAACCAATGCCGCTGCCAGCATGGATTGATGCGTTTGTCCAATGGAACGGTCAAACTTAGAAAATCCATACGCAATATAGCCAAGTATTAAAACAGACACTAAAACATAAATCAATCGAAAAGATCTTCGCTTGGTCCATTGTCTAAAAGCCTGATAGGTATAAAACTCAACAAGAATAAAAACAAAACCTACAAGTAATATTTGAAGCATTTTTTAAAGTATAAACAACAAATTTAATTTTTTATAGAAACTACAAAAAAGTCTTTAACAAAGTTTAGTAAACAAATGCGGTATTTACAAAAGAATTGTATAACATTCTTTGTCTTATCTCAAATTCACTATCTTTGATTTTGATTTTTTCAATGACAAAAAACATTTTTGATGACTGATAAAAAACGTCTTTTTCTATTAGATGCCTACGCTTTAATTTTCCGAGGGTACTACGCCTTTATAAAGAACCCCCGAATAAATTCAAAAGGCTTAGATACTTCTGCTGTGTTGGGTTTTATGAACTCTCTGTTAGATGTTATCAAACGAGAGTCTCCCGATCATCTTGCAGTTGCCTTTGATAACGGCGGAAGCGAAGTTCGGACAGCGCTGTATCCTGAATATAAAGCCAATCGGGACGAAACGCCGGAGGCAATAAAAATTGCTGTACCGTACATCAAAGAGATTTTAAATGCAATGCACATCCCTGTTATTGAAGTAAAGGGTTGCGAAGCAGATGACCTCATCGGCACGCTTTCAAAACAAGCTGAAAAAGAAGGTTATCAGGTCTTCATGGTTACTCCTGACAAAGACTATGCTCAGCTGGTTTCAGAAAATATTTTTATGTACAAGCCTGCGCGAATGGGCAATGGCATTGAAATATGGGGAGTAGACAAAGTAAAAGAAAAATTTGAAGTTGAGCATCCGGAACAGGTAATCGACTTTTTGGGAATGATGGGCGATTCTGTCGACAATATTCCGGGACTGCCGGGCGTTGGTGAAAAAACAGCCAAAAAATTTATTAAAGAATACGGATCGCTGGAAAATCTTTTAGCAAACACTCACAACCTAAAGGGAAAAATGCGTGAAAATATTGAAGCCAACAAAGATAAAGGAATTTTATCAAAGCAATTAGCCACTATATTGCTGGACTGCCCTGTCCAGTTTCACGCCGAAGATTTTATTCTGGAAAAACCAGACGTAGAAAAAACAGATGCCTTGTTTATCGAACTGGAATTTAGGAGAATGAAAGAGCAGTTTGACAAAATTTTTAACGCTGATGCTGCTCCTACTGCTCTCCCTAATGGAACCAAACAACAAGAAGAACAGTTTTCACTTTTCGCTGATGATACTGCCAGTAACCCAATTGACAACGGTTATTTTGCTAATTTAAATACTGTAAACCACGTTTACCAGCTTTGCAACAGTAAAATGGCAATCCACCTGCTGATACAAAATTTAATGCAGCAAAGCAGTGTTTGCTTTGACACTGAAACCACCGGACTAAATCCGCTGAATGCCGAATTAGTCGGAATTTCATTTTCTTTTGAAAAAGGAACCGCTTTTTATGTTCCTTTTCCCGAAAATAGAGAAGAAGCGGTAGAACTTATAAATGAATTTAAACCTTTTTTTGAATCAGAACAAATTGAAAAAGTAGGACAAAATCTAAAATATGACATCAAAATCCTCAAACAATACGATGTTGAAATAAAAGGACCATTGTTTGATACGATGATTGCGCATTATCTGATTAACCCCGACATGCGCCATAACATGGACGTACTGGCAGAAACTTATCTGAAATATTCTCCGCAGGCTATCGAGGAGCTCATTGGAAAAAAAGGAAAAAACCAAAAATCCATGCGGGATATTGACTTGGAATTAGTTAAAGAATACGCCGGAGAAGATGCAGATATTACCCTCCAACTCAAAAGCGTTTTTCAACCGCAATTATCCGCTGCTCACACGGAAGAATTATTCCAAAACATTGAAATTCCATTGGTTTCGGTTTTGGCAGATATGGAAAATGAAGGTATCAGATTGGATATTGACTTTTTAAGTTCGCTTTCAGAAACACTGGACACCGACATTAAAAATTTAGAACAAAAAATATACGAAGAGGCAGAAGAACAGTTTAATCTGGCTTCTCCTAAACAACTGGGAGATATCTTGTTTGAAAAACTAAAAATAGGAGGCAGCAAACCCAAAAAAACAAAAACCGGACAATATGCCACCGGAGAGGAAATTTTGAGTGAATTGGCGCACAAACATCAAATTGTACAGGACATTTTAGATTGGAGACAATTAATAAAACTTCAAAACACGTACGTTGAAGCCTTGCCAAAACAAGTAAATCCCAAAACTAACCGCGTACATACGGAATATATGCAGGCTGTTGCCGCAACCGGACGTTTGAGTTCCAACAACCCGAATTTGCAGAATATTCCTATCCGAACCGAAAGAGGACGGTTGATAAGAAAGGCATTTGTTGCCCGAGATGAAAATTACCTGATTATGTCTGCCGATTATTCTCAAATTGAATTGCGAATTATTGCCGCACTCAGTCAGGAACCCAATATGATAGAATCGTTTAAAAATGGAGAAGATATTCACCGCTCAACCGCAGCGCGCGTATTTAATGTTGCCTTAGAAGAGGTTACCAAAGAACAGCGAAGCCACGCCAAAACAGTTAACTTTGGAATTATTTATGGCGTTTCTGCCTTTGGATTGAGCAATCAGACCAATCTATCCCGATCTGAAAGCAAAGAACTTATAGATACGTATTACGCTACTTACCCGCAGTTGAAAAACTATATTGCCCGGCAAATAGAATTTGCTCGCGAACACGGCTATGTACAAACGGTATCGGGCAGACGCCGATATTTAAAAGATATTCACTCCCAAAATGCGATTGTCCGCGGAGGAGCTGAGCGAAATGCTGTAAATGCGCCTATACAAGGGAGCGCTGCCGATATTATCAAAATTGCCATGATACGTATTCACCAGAAACTAACAGAAGAACAATGGAAATCCAAAATGCTTCTGCAAGTACACGATGAACTGGTGTTTGACGCCCATAAAGACGAATTAGAAAACCTTAAAACCATGGTAAAAGCCGAAATGGAAAATGCCTTTCAACTAAAGGTACCTTTAGTTGTTGATTTAGGAATTGGCGAAAACTGGCTGGAAGCACACTAGAGAACAAGATAGAGTCCATGTTAAACTATCTACATTATTCTATATAAGGAATCAAATTTTATCTTGATTCCTTTTTATCTGCTTTAAATTTAAAAAAAGATGAAAAAGGTTTTAGGAAAACTAATGCTCGGCATAACAGGCTGGAAACTGGTAGTTCACGATCAATCTTTTAAACAAGAAAAAAAAGTAATTCTGGTTTGTGTTCCTCATACTTCTAACTGGGATTTTTATTATAGCTTGGCTTGTTTTTGGATTTTGGGTTTTCCGTTCAAAATTTTTATCAAAGACTACTATACCAGATCGTGGTTCGGCTTTTTGTTCAAAGCAATCGGGTGTATTGGGGTAGACAGAAGCAAAAATCAGAATCTGGTAGAGTATGCAGTCCATTTAATTAATGATACAGACGAAATAGCACTGATTAACACTCCCGAAGGCACGCGCTCTTACGCCAGCAAATGGAAACAAGGCTTTTATCACATTGCCAAACAAACCGACATTCCCATTGCCTTGTGTTATGCCGATTACAAAAAGAAGCAATGCGGCGTGATGAAATTAATTAAAGTTGAAGATCAATCTTTTGAGCAAGTTTTAGATAAAATCACTCCTTATTATACTGCCGAAATGGCTAAATTTCCGAAAAACTACAACCCAAAATTATATTAACCTTAAAATATACGATGAAAAAGTACACATTTCTTTTCTGTGCTCTGTTCCTCTTTTTACAATGTGGAAGTATAAAATCTCAGCTAGAACAAACGCAGGAGCAAACTAAACTTGCTTTTGAACTTTGTCAACTGTACGGATCAGATCAAGGAATACGCGACAAGGCATTAAGTCAAAAAAGCAGAATCGTAATGCCTTCTTTAGATTCTATCAACTTTATTAAACTTGTTGACTTTGTAAAAGAACACGGAATGCCAAATGAAAAACTGGTCGGAAAAGAAAACTATAAAATAGAATGTGTCAAATTAGCTTCCTTTTCCATCCTTTTACACAACCCTGAAAAGCTTGTTCACAATGAAGACTACTACGATTTATTCTTACAAGAAGTGCAGGCAGGTCGAATGAACCCCGAGACTTTAGCTTTAGTTATCGATAAATATTATTGGGCAAACAATAAAAGCCTTATCTACGGAAGCCAATTTGGCAAACCCTGTCTAAAAGATAAAACAGAAGTTAACCAAAGACGAAATATACTAGGTTTAAAAGATTTAGACGATGAAGATTTTAAAATATGCGATTAAATTTCCTTCCTCCTAATGTGGGTCCATACTTCTAGTATCTTTCTTTTTCTGACAGTTCATCAAGAAAAAACAAAGTTCTTCCCCTCAAATAAATTAGAAGTCAATCATTTAATAAGTAATAATAGCAAAAAACAACTGTACGAATTTGTATAATAAAAGAAAATATGTAATTTTGCACTCCCTTAATTGGGAATGGAATGTTTAATTAAATACAAATTATTGTGGAAAGTTTAAGCTACAAGACAGTATCAGCAAACAAAGCAACCGTTCAAAAAGAATGGTTAGTTGTAGACGCTGAAGGTCAAAATTTGGGCCGTCTTGCTTCTAAAGTGGCAACACTTTTAAGAGGTAAGCACAAAACAAATTACACGCCTCACGTTGACTGTGGAGATAACGTAATTGTTATCAATGCTGAAAAAGTAAACCTAACTGGTAACAAATTGGATGATAAAACGTACATCCGTCACACAGGTTACCCAGGAGGACAAAGAGTATTAACTGCAAAAGTAATGCAACAAAAAAACCCTGCATTATTAGTAGAAAAAGCAGTAAAAGGAATGTTGCCTAAAAACAGATTAGGATCGCAATTATTCCGCAACCTAAATGTTTATGTGGGTGCTGAGCACAAGCATGAGGCTCAACAACCTAAAACCGTTAATTTAAACGAAGCTAAGTAATGGGAGTTATTCACAAAATCGGTAGAAGAAAAACCGCTGTTGCTCGTGTTTATGTTTCAGAAGGAACAGGAAAAATCACAGTAAACAAAAAAGAATTTACAACTTATTTCCCAACTGCTACATTACAGTACAAAGTTTTACAACCGCTTTCAATGACTGAAAACGCTGAAAACTTTGACGTTAAAATAAATGTATATGGCGGAGGGACTACAGGACAAGCTGAAGCAGTGCGTATGGCAATTGCAAGAGCTATGTGTGAAGTTGATATTGAAAACAGAGCTATTTTAAAACCAGAAGGTTTATTAACACGTGATCCTCGTATGGTAGAGCGTAAGAAATTTGGTCAGAAAAAAGCTCGTAAGAGATTCCAATTCTCTAAACGTTAATATTTATTTATTATTAAAAAATCTAAGTTTTTGTTGCACTTGCTGAGGCAAGAGGTAGTTTAGCATCTAAATGAAGCCCAAAGCCAAACGCTTAACGGAACATTGCTAATCACAAGAACGTAAACTATTTACAGAAATGGCAAACAAAGTAGAAGTAAAAGAATTACTAGAAGCAGGTGTTCACTTCGGACACATGACTAGAAAATGGGATCCAAATATGGCTCCTTATATCTATATGGAGCGTAATGGTATTCACATTATCAATCTATATAAAACTGCGGCTAAAATTGAAGAAGCTGGCGAAGCTTTGAAAAAAATTGCTGCATCAGGAAGAAAAATCCTTTTTGTTGCTACTAAAAAGCAAGCAAAAGACATCGTAGCTGAAAAAGCAGCTGCGGCAAACATGCCTTACATCACAGAAAGATGGCCAGGTGGTATGTTGACTAACTTCGTTACTATCCGTAAAGCTGTTAAAAAAATGGCTTCAATCGATAGAATGAAAAAAGACGGTACATTCAATACTCTTTCTAAAAAAGAGCGTTTACAGGTTGAACGTCTTCGTGCAAAATTAGAGAAAAACTTAGGTTCAATTGCCGATATGACGCGTTTACCGGCTGCTCTATTTGTTGTAGATATCAAAGCTGAACACATTGCGATTAAAGAAGCTCAAAAATTAAACATTCCTATCTTCGCTATGGTAGATACAAACTCTGATCCACGTCAGGTTGATTACGTTATACCAGCAAACGATGATGCTTCTAAATCAATTGATAAAATTTTATCTTTAGTGACTTCTTCAATTATCGAAGGTAATGCAGAAAGAAAGTCTGAAAAAGAAGAAACTCCTGCTGCAAAAGCAGAAGTTAAAGCTGCTGAAGCATAATTTTTAACAATATCATAAAGTCGTTGTGCTGATAGATGTCTACCTTTGTATGCAACTATCCATAACGGCTTTTTTTATTAACTTATTAATACAATACAAATGGCAAATATTACCGCTGCAGAAGTAAACAAATTAAGACAAATTACAGGTGCCGGAATGATGGACTGTAAAAAAGCTCTTGTTGAAGCTGAAGGAGATTTTGATAAAGCAATCGAAGTATTGCGTAAAAAAGGACAAAAAGTTGCTGCTAACCGTTCTGATCGCGAATCGACAGAAGGTGCCGCTGTAGCTTTTATCAATGCAGACAAAACAAGAGGCGTTGTACTTACTTTAAACTGTGAGACAGACTTTGTAGGAAAAAATGAAGGTTTTCAGGCATTAGCAAAAGAATTAGCTGAAAAAGCGATCAATTTTGATACAAAAGATGCTTTCTTAGCTTCTGCGTACGACAGCGCAATGACTGTAGCTGAAAAATTAGTTGAGCAAACAGGAGTTATTGGTGAAAAAATAGAAATTGGTTCTTTTGAAGTACTTGAAGGAGCATTTATCGGATCTTACGTTCACGGTAACAAGATTGCTGCTATCACAGCTTTATCTTCTCCTATTGCGAAAGCTGAAGAACTAGGAAAAGACATTTCTATGCAGGTAGCTTCAATGGGTGCAGAAACTTTATCTTATAAAGATTTTGACCCTGAATTTGTTGCTAAAGAAACTGAAGCTCGTATCGCTGTTATCGTAAAAGAAAATGAAGAATTAGTGCGTTTAGGTAAAACACTTAAAAACGTACCTCAATATATTTCTTATGCTCAAATTACTGACGAAGTATTAAAACAAGCAGAAGAAGATGCGAAAGCAGAATTAAAAGCTGAGGGTAAACCAGAAAACATTTGGGACAGGATTCTTCCTGGAAAAATCCAACGTTTTATCAGCGACAACACAACTTTAGATCAAGAAAAAGCTTTGTTAGATCAAAACTTTATTAAAGACGAATCTAAAAAAGTAGGCGATTATGTAAAAGGATTTGGAGTAGAAATTACAGGTTTCAAAAGAGCTTCTTTAGGATAATCGATTTTCAAATATACAATAAAGCCTCTGAACCTAGGGTTTAGAGGCTTTTGTTTTTTTATATATTCACAATACTATTTACTCTTTTTTTTGTAAATTTAGGCTATACATACCTGGCAATTTATTTTAGAAAACAACAAACTTATGAAAAGATGTGATTGGGTTTCCTCAGACGAAATGTATATAAAATATCACGATGAAGAATGGGGGCAACCTGTTTATGACGATGATACTATTTTTGAATTTTTAGTATTGGAATCCTTTCAGGCTGGACTAAGCTGGATTACAATTTTAAAAAAACGTGAAAATTTTCGTCAAGCTTTTGACCATTTTGACTATAAAAAGATAGCCTCTTATTCTGATAAAAAAATCGAAGCATTATTACAAAACACCGGGATTGTAAGAAATCGCCTAAAAGTTCTGGCAACGGTAAACAACGCCAAACGCTTTATGGAAGTTCAGCAGGAATTCGGAACTTTTTCAAAATACATTTGGAGCTTTGTCAATCATCAACCGATTGTAAATACCTTTACAAATATCAAAGAAGTACCTGCAACAACAGAAATCTCAGATGCTTTGGCAAAAGATCTTAAAAAAAGAGGCTTTAAATTCTTGGGATCAACTGTGATTTATGCTCACATGCAGGCAACAGGTATGGTAAATGACCATATTACTTCTTGTATTTGTTATGGTCAATAATTTGTATCTACAAAGACTAAAAAATCATAACTAATGCAATTCTGTTTATTTTATCTCGGTTTCCCATCCGCAAGCTTTACATTTTCGCACATTTTTATAATAGATAGGATAAGTTTGAAATAAAAACGAAATCAACATCAAAAAGATTCCTTTTAAATTCTTAATTGATTTATAATTAGTATAAAAAAGACTGCTACCACAA
Organism: Myroides indicus; assembly: GCF_004364575.1. Lineage (GTDB taxonomy): Bacteria > Bacteroidota > Bacteroidia > Flavobacteriales > Flavobacteriaceae > Flavobacterium > Flavobacterium indicum_A. The sequence goes on from NZ_SOAG01000021.1 coordinate 26,620, forward strand.
TTTTCACACCCTAATTTATCTTCAAAATGATACGAATAGTTTTCTATTTCTTCAAGAATTGTCAAAGCCTCTTTAAAATCTTCTTCTTTAACTTTTAATTTTATTCCTCCTAACGCATAAGAATATAAAGGATTAGTAGCTATTGAATTTTCGTCCTGTAAAAAACAGTAAATCATTTTGCTCTCTAACTTAGTTTTTAGCAAATGAGCTTCTACATAAGAATCAAAAATTTTTAAGGTTTTAAATTTCATCTTTATACTTATTATTACCCTTTAAAATAGAAAGTTTTATAATTAAAAACTTAGATTCAAAAATTGCATAAAATCCTCTCTATTAATTTCTCTTGCTCCTAAGCTCGCCAAATGATCGTTATAAACCTGACAATCCAGTAATTTGTATTGTTGTTTTTGCAGTTGTTTACACAAAAAAATAAATGCTAATTTACTGGCATTTGGAACAATGGAAAACATACTTTCACCACAAAAAATATGTTCTAAATCAATTCCGTACAATCCGCCAACCAATTTATTATTCTGCCACACTTCTACAGATTTTGCAAATCCTGTGTGATGCAACTCACAATATGCATTCAGCATATCATCGGTAATCCACGTTCCGTGTTGCCCGGTGCGCTTTACCTTTTGACACTGGGTAATCACCGCTCTGAAATCAGTATTAAATGTAATTTCAAACTGCTTTCTATTCAGTATATTGCGCATGCTTTTGGATATCCTAAGTTCTTCAAAAAAAAGAACCATCCGCGGATTAGGCGCCCACCACGTAATAGGTTCGCCGTCTTCAAACCACGGAAAAATTCCTGATTGATACGCTAAAATCAACCTTTCGGCAGACAAATCTCCGCCTACAGCCAAAATTCCGGATTCATGCGCTTGCTCTACGTCTGGAAAATAAAGTTGTTGAGAGTCTAAAAGAGTAATCATGTAAAAAGAATCCCCGAATAACTCGGGGATTAAATATTAAAACGGTAAATCGTCGTGTTCTTCTTCTGTATAGTTTGAAGCAGGCGGAAACTGATTGCCCATTGGAGTGTTTTGTTGAGCAAACTGATTTTGCTGCATTGGCTGACCTCCTTGCTGGTTTTCTCCATAAGGCTGTCCTCCCATTCCTGTCGGCTGCTGCATATACTGATTTTGCATAGGCTGCCCCATAGCTTGCCCTGCTACATATCGTTCGATTCTCCAACCCTGAATAGTATTAAAAAAACGAGTTTCTCCCTGAGGGTTTACCCATTCTCTGCCTCTTAAATTAATCGAAACTTTAACTTGTTCTCCTATCTGAAACGTATCTAAAAGATTTACTCTGTCCTGCGTAAACTCAATTAAAATATGCTGAGGGTATTGCTCTTCCGTAGTCACAACCACTTCTCTTTTTCTAAAAGTAGAGCTTATATCCTGCGGTTGTCCAATCATTCTTATTCTTCCTGTTACTTCCATTTTTTATTATTTTCCCCGATTATACTTATTTTGCTAATATGGTTTTCCAAGCCAAAGATACATTATTTTCTGCTAAATACTTTTTGGCTTTTTCAAATTTCTTGATGCTATTGCCCGATGTGAGGATTTCTCTCATATCTGGTTCGCTTTGACTAAAAGCGAGAATATCTTCTTCCGACGGAAGCTGTTCTACATTGCCTAAAACACCGAAATCATTTCCTGTAAAGATACCGCTGTCAATAGCTTCCTTCGGAATAGCATCTACACCTATGCCCAACGTAGTCAAAGGTTTTTCAACTTCAAACATTCCCTTGCCGGCACGGGTATACCAATTGCCTCCCATCCGGGCTACTAAATCTATTTTGTGCTGATCAATTCCTCCTTTTTCATTTAATACTCTTTCGTCAATATGTATTTTTACAACTTCACAAATTACCAAATTACCGGCTCCACCTTCATTGCCCAGACCTATTACCTCCTGAACTGTACACTCAAACTGTACCGGACTTTCTTTTACCCTGAACGGACGTACCTCTTCAGATGGAATCATTGTCAATCCCGATTTCACAAATTCATTTACGCCATCCTTGTATTCCGTACTGGACAAAGAAGTTTGCTGTACCATATTATAGTCTACCACATTGATGACCACCTGCATAGTTGCCTGAACATTTAGTAAGGTATGCTTAACGGTGTTATCCCTCACTCTTCGAGAAGGCGAAAAAATTAAGATGGGCGGATTGGCGCTGAACAAATTAAAGAAACTGAATGGCGACAAATTAGGTCTTCCGTCTGCGTCAACTGTACTTGCCAGAGCAATCGGCCTCGGACCTATAGATCCTTGTAAATATCCTTGTAATTCCGCTGTTGATATCTCTTTCGGTATGATTGTTTTCATTAAAATAGTATTATTGAGCTAAAAAAGTAAATTTACAAAAGCTTTCATAAACGAAAAAATTTAATTCGGTTACATTTAATAAAGCATTTTGATTTCAATTTTATTACCTTAGCCTAAACACAACATTTTATATTTTGATTCGCAAAAAAGGGATAATTCGCTGGGGAGTGATTACCGCTGCTTTTATAACTCTTCTACTCATTTTGTGGAACACCTATTCCTTTTTTCAAAATTACAAAGACGAAGAGCGCATAAAAATGAAAATTTGGGCAGAAGCGTCCAATACGTTAAACGATGCAACTTTAATGGACACCAATCTTGAACTGCCTCTGCTAATTCTTACCAATAATACTACTATTCCTATTATCCAGACTACAGATAACGACAGTATTTTATCTATGGTAAACATAGATGAAAAGATAGTGAATGATCCAAAAAAAATAAACTTATTTCTCAAAAAATTAAAATCTCAAAACAATCCAATAGAAGTAAGTGTTGGAAAACACAAACAATATTTATATTACGGAAATTCGTCTTTATTGGTCAAATTAAAATATTACCCTATTGCTTTAATCGTCATCTTTTTGTTTTTTACCATTCTTATTTTTAATTTTTATCGGAGTAATAAAATGGCAACTCAAAATCGCTTATGGACCGGAATGGCAAAAGAAACTGCGCATCAAATCGGAACGCCGCTTTCCTCGTTATTGGGGTGGATAGAAATTATGAAGTTGGAGAATGTTTCTCCAGCTATTACGGAGGAAATAGAAAAAGATGTTAACCGATTAGAAGTTATCGCCAACAGGTTTTCCAAGATAGGGTCAAAACCACAACTTTCTCCAACAGATATAATCGCCGAAACCCAGAAAGTTTTTGAATATTTACAGTACAGAACATCCAAGCAAATCTCCTTTCAGTTTAAAGCACCTGAGCATCCTATTTTGGTGATGCTCAATGATGAGCTTCACAGCTGGACAATAGAAAACCTGATTAAAAATGCTATTGACGCTATGAAAGGAAAAGGTAATATTGATATTCTTATTCAGGATGGCGACAAACACGTTCATCTTTACGTAAGCGACACCGGCGGAGGAATTCCGCGAAACATGTTTACCAAAATTTTTGAGCCGGGTTATACTACTAAAAAGAGAGGATGGGGTTTGGGCTTATCTCTCACAAAACGCATTGTAGAAGATTTTCAGAATGGAAAAGTAAAAGTGTTACATTCCGAAATGGGAAAAGGAACTACTTTCTATATTATCTATAAAAAGGCTTAAGCTTATAGGAAAGATGAGTAAATAAAAAAGCCACTAAAATCAGTGGCTCTTTCTTTATTTATAGATTTTCTGCAATCTGTTTGGCTGTTTGTTCAAATGCTTCAGGCGTAAGCTTTTCTTTTTTAGTAAATCGAATATCATCCATTTCCTGTAATGGAATCAGATGCACATGCACATGGGGAACTTCCAATCCAACCACTGACATTCCCACTCTTTTACATGGTACAGCCTTTTCAAGAGCTAAAGCCACTTTACGAGAGAACTTCATCAATTCCATATAGTGTTCTTCTTCCATATCAAAAATCTTATCGATTTCTTTTTTAGGAATACATAATGTATGTCCTTTGGCATTGGGATTAATATCCAAAAAAGCCAAAAAATCATCATCCTCGGCTACTTTATAAGCCGGCAATTCTCCATTTATGATTTTTGTAAAAATAGAACTCATGATTATTCTTTTTTAAGGTTAATCTCGGGTAATTTCAAGAACTTCAAATTTCATTGTACCATTTGGCACTTGGATTTCGGCAATATCTCCCACAGATTTTCCCAACAATCCTTTTCCAATAGGAGACGTTACAGAAATTTTACCTGTTTTTAAATCCGCTTCACTTTCTGCTACCAAAGTATATTTAATAACCATCCCGTTTGCCTGATTTTTTATTTTTACTGTAGACAGCACCAATACTTTGGAAACGTCCAACTGAGATTCATCAATTAACCGGGCATTTGCCACTACTTCTTCTAATTTGGCAATTTTCAGTTCTAATAAACCTTGTGCTTCCTTTGCAGCATCATACTCCGCATTTTCAGACAAATCACCCTTATCTCTTGCTTCTGCAATAGCTTGAGAAGCCTTTGGACGCTCAACATTTTTTAACTGCTCCAACTCGTCCTTCAATTTTTTAAGTCCTTCAGCAGTATAATACGAAATCTTACTCATAACTAACTGGTTTATATTATAAATAGAAAAAATCCCTTAAAAATGGGATTTCGCTCTATTAAAGATATTTTTATGCTTTTTTACACTTTATCTATACTAAGATACTTTAGAACAAAGTTAATTAATTAAATTTGTTTAATCAATATTTGTACAATGAAAAAGGTATTTGTTTTTATAATTATTTTATTTGCTTCATTTTCCTGCTCCAAAAGCGGAGGACATTATACCAATCCCTATTTGCCAAGCAATCCGGTTAACCTGACCATAGATTTGAATTTACCCGCTTATGACGATTTGCGATATGCTAATGGTTCAGCTGTTATAAATATGCCTAATCAAGGTGTGTTGGGCGTAGTAATTTTTAATTTAGGAAGCGATTTATACGCTGCCTACGATATTGCCTGTCCTAATCATAAAATTGAACCTTGCTCTAGCATGACTTTGGATAAAAGAGGAAGTATATATATGTCCTGTCATTGCAGTATACATCCGGAACCTTTGAAATACAGTCTCATAACCGGAACTTCTATGACAGAAGGTGCGGAATATCAAATGAAGCCGTACCCTGTTACTAAAAGGGGGAATATTATTTCGGTTAATTATTAACAAGTAAAAGAGCGATTAATTATAATCGCTCTTGTGTTATATTTTAAAATTTCAAATTCAAACCTGCCAGTATATTGAACTCTGCCTGCGGATAATATCCTGCTCCGTCGATTGTTTTTTTAATTGTTTTTACTTTTTCAGATTCAAGTTCGGGTTCTTGAATAGTTATCACATCAGTCCAATAATACCCGTTGGAAATATATTTAACGTTAAAAATATTATTTGCCAACAATGAAATTCCTACTGATTTAAACCATCTTTTTACTGGAAATTCATAATGAATGCTTATATCATTTACAAAATATGAGTCAAGCTTAGAGGTTTTTGTTTGTATATTAGACATATATTGATCCCCTACAAATTTGGTTAATAAAGAAATGCTCATTCCTTCTATCGGCAATAGTGTGATACCATTGGACGCAATAAAATTGGGTGAAAAAGCTATGGATGTTGTTCCAAAGTTTTTTTGTTCGCCATCCCAACTATCTTTAAAATTTTTATTTTTATTGGAACTTATAGTTATGCTTGGACTCCAATAGAGCTTTTCCAGTATTTTCACATTGGCATCTATCTCTAACCCCAAGCGATAACTGTCTCCACTATTTTCTCTGATCATCCCTCCCACATCGTTGAGTTCTCCTGTCAAAACCAATTGATCTGTATAATTCATAAAATAGGCATTTACATTTAATGTGGTTTGCCCGTTTTTATATCTCCATCCCAATTCGTAATCATCTAATTTTTCAGATTTAGGTTTGCCTTCTCCTTCATAATCTTTTCTACTAGGCTCCCTATTGGCTCTTGCGTAAGAAAAGTAAAGCTGGTTATTTTCATTTGCCTGAAAGGTAATCCCTCCTTTGGGATTAAAGAAATTAAATTCATCGTCTACCAGACCGGTTTCTATTGCATTGGCTTCATAAGTCACTCTCCTGTATTGTAAATCACCAAACAATCCCCATTGCGGCGAAAGCTGCCAGGTTGCTTTAGTAAAGAAATTCACATCTGTTTTAACAGCGTCATCTCTGTAATATTCTTGTTTGTAACTGTGTTTTACGGGTTCTCTTGTCCATAATATTTCTCCAAAGTGATCTCCTTCATACTTATTGGCTCCTCCTCCAAAAATTAGGCTCAAATCTTCTGTACTGTAATTGGCATTAAAAACCATTCCGTAAAAATGATTATCCAACCATTTTGTGCGGATTAAATCGGTTCGGTTCACTTCTTTTCCATCTACCGTTATTGGCTCAAAACCATACTCTGTAAATTTTTGATTATTTTTGTAGTTTTCATAATATCCATCTCCTTTCGTATAGTGAAGAGACACATTTGATGTCCAGTTGTCTGCCCATCTTTCACTCCAATGCAGCTGATAATTAGTTTGTTTATAATTGTCGGTTTCATTGTTATAAAACTTAACTTCTCCATTATCGTTCGTATACATTCCTGATGGATTATATCTCCTTCCATAAGTATCAATCTGCTCCTGATCAACGCCATTCCATGCCTGATATGTTTTTTCTTTACCTCCAAAAATCAAAGCTTTTATCATAGAAGTGGTTCCTACGTATGTTCCCTGTAAAAAGTATGATTTTAGATCAGATGCTGCGCGGTCAATATAACCGTCTGAATGAATATCTGATAATCTTCCTACAAACTCAAACTTGTCGTTGATTAATCCAGTACTAAATTTAACTGTTGATTTACGCGTATTATAGCTTCCGAACGAATTAGAAATTTCTCCTCCGGCTTCCGGCTGATAGTAATCCGTTGTTAAATTTAAACTTGCGCCAAAAGCAGCTGCTCCATTAGTAGACGTTCCAACGCCTCTCTGCAGTTGAATATTTTGTGTGGAAGAAGCGAAGTCAGGTAGATTTACCCAAAATGCACCTTGAGATTCTGCGTCATTATAAGGAATTCCATTGAGAGTAACGTTCACTCGAGATGCGTCTGACCCCCTTACTCTAAAGCTTGAGTAGCCTATTCCGTTTCCGGCATCAGTTGTTGTAACTACCGAAGTCATGTAAGACATAAGAGATGGAATATCCTGTCCTAAGTTTTTCTGAGCAATTTCTTTTTTGCTTAAATTGCTAAAAGCAATTGGTGTTTTCTCATCTACTTTAACCGAAGATACGATTATTTCGTTAAGCGAAGTACTTTGCAAAGTGTCTTTTTCCACTTTGTTTTGTGCATAAGTCGTACAAGTTGTGCTAAAAAAGACAAATAGTCCAAATAGATTTTTTTTCATCCGTAAAAAAATTACGAATAAAAGGGGCAATTATTCTTTTGTTAATAATTACACTTAATTTATATCCACAACCAAAATATGATTGCTTACCTCCCTTGGCAGCATTACCTGCCCAGGTTCCATGGGTATGATCTCAGCCGTTATCGGCACCCCTTTGAGATTTGGTGCAAATATAGACATTTATTTATAATAAGAACATACCAATATTGTATAACTAAAAATCACCTGTATTTATCTAATTCTTCCATATTACAATTAAAAATCAGGGCGTTTTCTCAGTGCTTTTTTTATCGATAGTACTCTTTTGTTTTCACGACGCTTTAATTGGATTCTTTTAGGTACAATTGTTTTTTTCCGATTTTTCTGTTTAATCAAATTTATATATAGTAATTCGAAGAAGCGCTCAATAACTATATTTTTATTTTTCAACTGACTTCTGGTTGCATCAGAATCTAACAACAATAATCCTTCTTTTGTAAGGCGATTTTTCAGCCGGATGAATAATATTTTTTGTTCTTCTTCATTTAATCCTTTTGTATTTGCCAAGCTCCAAGATAAAATAACTTTAGTAGATACTTTGTTCATATTTTGTCCTCCTGCACCACTACTTCTAACAGCTTTAAATTCAAGTTCTCTTTTTATAATTTCCTGATTCATTTTCTTATTTTAATATTTTATACCAAACAAGTAAGCTACAACCACAAGAATTGAAAAAAATTATTGAAGTAGTTATGTCAATATAATTCTCAGAACGAATTTGATTCCCTGGTGTTTTATAGATGAAATAAACTATCACTAAGGTAATTTTAAAGGAATTACGCGTGCCATTTTCTTTTTGAGTTGCCCTTGTAATGTTTATGTTTATAATCGTTGATTAAGTGCTTTCTTTTCTTTACCTTCTACCCCATGCATATAAAACTATCATAGAATACTAAGTGAGAACCATAGTCCCTAAATACACCTACCAAATAAAGTAAATAAACTGTGATAATTGTAGCTATTTAATTCAATGTGCTAAACCAAAATATTTTCTTTTCCAGCATACAAAAACACTCACTATTCCAAAAATAAAGGCAATTGAATCTAAAATTATATTGATCAAATTAGTATTTCCATATGTTCCGAAAAAGAATTCAAAACCAAGTCCATCAATCTATATCGTTTTCTAGGATAAAATTACCAAAAAAGCCGCATTCACAATGCGGCTTTAAAAATTATATTTTTTTATATTAACTATTTCTACTCATCAATATTCTTAAAATATACCAAAACAAAAGCATTAATGACGCAAATAAGCTTAAAGCAGCTGGTATATATTGATTAGCTGCATATTCATTTTTAATCTGCCAAGTGGAATATAAAATTGATCCGGAAGCTAAAGCTACCATTGCCAATGAAAACCAAAGACCTAAATTAAATCCGAACAACATTCCTGCTACAATTGTGCCAATTGCTACAAAAAAACCAATAGTAAGAATAGAACGCAAAAAAGAAAAGTTAGCATTTGAACCAAAAACCACACCTGTTAACCCCGCAAACAGTGCCAATGTTAAGATAGCTGCCTGAGTTATTAATGAAGTATCTCCAGTCATAACTAAAGCCATAGTTAATAATGGTACGAATAAAAAAGCTTGCGCTAAAACATACAGAAAAAACCCTGCATATTGTTGTGTTTTATTTGCTGATTTATAGGTTAGATTCTGTGCAAACCAAGTAACTCCCATAAAAGCTCCTAGAATTAACAACCATGAGAATTTTCCCATACCTATCAGATTAAACATCCCGTTAACCACAAAAGGAGTATTGAGTAAAATGGTTTCTAAAATTATAAATACTAATACGCCTAATGCCAGATTAGAATACGTTTTTCTGTAGAATTTAGTCTTTACAATATCTGTTTCGTAAGCTACTGCATAATTAAAATTGTTATCCATATTCCTATTTTTTAACGAATATACAAAAAAATATTTTTAGTCTATTTTGCAAAACTATAAGTCATCATAAAACTTCCTAAATCACAACTAAAATATTCAAATCGTTTTTGAAGACTACCTCTGCTTACAATCGCCTCTCCCTCTTTATTATTATATCTATCTAAGTCTACATAAATGTGATCCTTAAAGCTCAGTCCTCTAGTATTACACATTTTAAAGACAGATTCTTTGGCACACCAGATTAATGTAGTGTTTTCTACTCTTTTTTCGATTTCTTGGGAATTGACATATAACAATTCTTTATCATTACAAAATTTATCAGCAATGCGAATAATCTTTTCGCGTTTTTTCTCAATATCTATTCCTACATTTTCTTCACTTATGACAATTGCGGCATATTCAAACGAATGAGTTATCGATATACATTTTCCGTCTGTCAAATGCGGTTTCCCATCTCCGTTGTAAAACAAATCATTATCTGTATATCCTGCCAGTATTAAAAGCTGCCGGATACTCATAAATCCTTTTTGATGGATTTTAGATTTCATATTATTTAACCGTTTTGCACTTACATCCCGCAGAACTGTATACTCACTAAGTTCCTTCAATTCTTCTTCTATCTTCCAAACAAAAACAGTTGCTCGATCTTGATGATTTATCTTTTTGAATAACGGCATAATAATAAAAAAACTGCAATAAAAAATTGCAGTTTTCTAAATATATTTAAAAAATTAGTTGTTTGATAAAATGCGATTATATTCTATCTCAATTCTAACCACAGACTTATCATATCCTCCTTGTATTACTTCAGATGGTGTAAGTCCTCGACTTAGACGCATATTCTGTTGGTTTAAAACCATAAAAACATAATCATCTGTTGATTCGCCATTGGAAACTTTTAACCTCCTTCCATCTGGTAATCCCCAGGTATATGCATTAGGGACAAGATTTTCCTCGCATTCTACTTTTTCAACTTCAGGCTTCTCTAGAACCAAATAAGCTAAATAGTTTGCTGTACCATTAGGTACAAATGTCAACTCATCATATGGACAATCCTCCGAAGCTTTCATTGATCTTTCAGAAACCACATGATTATCCGAATCATAGGCATATTCATTTACTACATACCATCCTCCTATTAACAGCGCTTTATTCTCTGTAATTTTATCACTTTCTGAATCATCACTTTTACTGCACCCAAAAAACAACAGTAAAAACACAGAACACGTAACGACACTTATTATTTTATTCATAATATTTCTTTTCTACAAAGGTAAAAAATAAAATATTATTTTATTACATAAAAATCATCTCCATTTTACCGGCATGCTTTTTGCTCGATTATAAGGGTATTAATTTTTAAATTATTTTTTATGAAAAAGTTATTTTTTATTTGGCTTACTTTGTTTTCAGTGAGTGCATTTGCACAGACGCAACCTAATCCTACTAATGAAGTTTTGGATTTTAAACAATTGGAAAAAGAAGGTTATGTTCAAGTAGCCCCAGATTTAGGTCATAATTCCGAATATCAATGTTGGATAGGACTTATCTTTTAATGTGATGAAAATGGGAATAAAACTCTTGGAGACCCTATCACTGTGACTGCTTATAGCCCCCAAGGTATTCAGGATAAACAAAGAGAATATTGCGAAACAGGAAGTGTTACAGTTCCAAGGGAATGTGAACCTTAAACAAATAATTAGAACTTTAAATAACAAAAAAAGAGGATTGCTGTTAGCAATCCTCTTTTTCATAACTATTTTCTATAATCTTAAAAAAGCCATGTATCAAATACAACTCCTCCACAATAAACCGTTACAATCTTATTGATATAATATATATTATATTTTTGATCTTTAACAAGAAACTCTCCTTCTTCAAACAATCCTTGATGTAATTGCTTGATATTATCTGGAACAGAAGACTCATTTTGCCAAGAACCATTTCCTATAACAACTTTATTTCCTCCATCTGTTACTGGGGTCTGATAAGCATATTGCCCTCCTTCTTCTGTAAAATAAACAACTCTTACCATTCCGTTTTGACCATAAATATCAAATTGTTCAACAGATGTCGGCTCCATTAGGTTATAAAATTTTTCCGTATTACTTGGTGCCCTTAAAAGATATTCACGTTGAAATATAAGCCGTTCTTGTTTATTTGAAAAGAAATAGTCTTTGTATTCACTTGACCATTTGCTAGGCGAATCCACCAATTTAATTTTTACAACTGTATTGCCTTCATTTACAGAAACCAGCTCTTTATTAGTTGAATTCCATTTAAATTCGGTATATTCTACATCGTCTATCATTATTGCCGGACTAATAATCGCTCCATCATTAGTATATCCTATTCCAAATCCTTTTTTCCCGGCTAACAAATCCTGATCTGTTCCGTCATTAAAACTCATAAAACGTAAAGATGATGTAAATATAGCATCATATTTTTTAATATCTGAGCCATTACTAACTTCTACACTTCTAAATATAGGTGCATCAGGATTCGCTAAACCTTCCACCACTGCTTTTCTATTTTCAAAACCACTCCAATCTTCATTAGAAGCCCTTACAAAACGTATTTCATTATCAGGTTTTTTTGTACTTCTAAATAAAATTTCATCTTCAGTATGTCCATAATATCTAAACTGATACTCACCCTCAAATCCTCTTCCTGCAACCAAAGCTGAGTTCATCGGATCTGAAAGTTCATGAATTTTATTACGTGTTGTAAAAACCAAACTAGTCGTAGCCCTAAGCTGAATTTCATATTCACCCTCTGTTTCGGTATAGCCTTCATCGTTAAAATCAGAAATCATTGTCACCCTTCCGTCATCTGTAAATTTCATCAAAAACGAAAAACCTCCAATACCGCTATCATTTGTAAAATATTCTAATTTCCATCCTTCAGCAGAAGAAGTAAGAACTTCTCTCAGTTCTTTTTGACGTGCTTCCTCTCTTTCAACAGGACTTTGTGTAAAAACTTCATTATCACTTTTACAAGAAGATAACAAGGCGGTTAACACAAAAACACATAAACTTATCTTTATAATTCTTTTTATCATGATTGTACTATTAATCATTAAACCATTTACTAGAAATTGTCATTAACAACATCATCTGTATTTTGTTCAGCAAAATCTCTAAGCTGCCAAAAATCTATTTTTAATTGTTCTTTATAATATCTAACTACCTGTTCTACCTTGCTTTCTATCTTTTTTCTTCCTTCAGGTTCAGATATATCATTTAAAAAAGCTTCCCACTCTGCTTTTGTATTAAGTAAAACAAAGGAAGCCGTTTCGGCAAAATCTTCATCATAATTAGACCTTGCGTAATTTGTAACAAATCCTAAATTATTTGACTCTTCATCACTGTACAAATACCAAGAATTTGTATAATGCCCACCCGGAGATATTTTTGACCACGTAACTCTATCATAATCTTTTGTCTGATTTAAAATATGAACGTATTCGTGTTGAATAGTATGAACAAAGGTTCTAATACTTTCTAAATCGTGGTGTTCAACATAATCTGTATTAAACAGCGTAATACGAGCACCTCCGCCAGCTTCTCCCAAAACAACAGTCTGCAAATCGGGATCGTAATTATAGCTACCTATCAGGTGAAACTCTCTTGGAGCAATTTTCTTTACAAAATCCTCTCCTCCTGCTTGTGTATAACTATCAATCCAAATCTTTTTGACCATTTGCAAAGCTGGTTTCACGTTCTCTTCTTTTGGTGGAAATAAAGTTTTATCATAGTAACCAAAAGCCTGATTCCATTTATACGTAGCCGCTATGTTATAGTCTTTTGTATAATTGTCATAAATCCACTGATCTAATTCTGTTTTTGGCTTTTCAGTAAGATCAAAAATACTTGGTCCTAAATCATTGTCGTTTTCACAACTAATAAAAGCTGCACTAATTACGGATAATAAACCTAAAGATTTTACTATATTTAAAAATTTCATAATAAACTAAATTTTAATTATTATCTTGGATTAGCTGGAATACCATTTGAAATTGCCATTTGAGGAATCTGTAGCTGACGTCTATTATCGTCTTTTGTTAAGATTTCTTCTCTTGAACTGTTATAGGTATTTCTATGTACTAACTCCATATTATATCGTCTCACGTCAAACCAACGTATTCCCTCTAAATAGCTTTCACGTCTTCTCATATCTGCCAAATAGCCTAAATATGCCTTTTGCTTATCAGACAATTCACTTGCATAAAAAGGATCAATAGTAGTAGATGATCCCACCGCCAACAATTTAGCTTCCGTCAAAACATCACCAGAACCAGCATTTATGGTACTTCTTTTTGTAAATACATTAAGCATAGCTAGAGCCTCTGATAACTGATTGGTTGATATTAATGCTTCTATCCGATCAAGGTATAGCATATCGTTAGAAAACAATACTACATTTGTATATCTAAATCCTGTTTGGTTTGTAGGATCTGTAACTTCAAAGCTTCGAACAAACTTAGGTCTACCTAAAAACTGCTCACTCACAGTATAAGCTAAAGTACCAAAATTCCAACTTTTACCAAATGGATTTGAATCAGTACTAAATAAAAAAGCATCTGCAGCTGCTCTTCTAAAATTATATCTTCCCCCCCCCGTATATGCTTTATTAGACATCACACTCGATATTAATAAATTAGTGGTCTCAGATGGATCGGAATAAAGAACTTGAACCTCTTCAGTTCCCAAAGATCCATAGTAAGTCAAATCCCTTAAAGTCGAACCGTTAACTGGAATATTTTCACTGTATTCTAATGCTTTATCAAAATTCCCTTTATAAATAAAAAATCTAGTAGCAAAAGCTTTTGCTGATTCTACTCCAAAGTGAAATTTTTCTGTAGCAGGACTTCTCTCCAAATATTCTATTAAATCCAATCCCTCTAAAAGATCCTCCTCTATAAAATCATAAACTTCCTGAACTGAATTTCGCTCATAAGCAGGCAATAATGTAGTTTCTACCGTTCTTGTGTAAGGGATTCCCATATCCGACGAAGCTGTAGCTGGGTTATATGTTTTTGCCCATAGATTAACCAACATGAAATGTGCATAAGCTCTCGCTACTAATGCCTCACCCTTATATCCCCAATTTTTTTGAAGTTCTGCTGTCCTTCCTTTACTTTGCAGTTCAGCCTCCATCTTATCTGCCGCCTCAATAGCTGTATTTGCCTGAGCAATAGCCTTATAGCATGCATTCCAATAATAGGTTGGGCTATCCTGACTTTCACTTCTTATATCTTCCCAAAAGAAAGCTTCTGTATTTGAAACATTTTCAACAGAAATTTTTTCACTATCAACTGCATTATCACTCATTACATCAGCAAATTCAATAAAGGTTCCTTTAGGATATGCCAACGTAACAACTTCTCCAACTTTTTCAGGACTATCAATTTTAGTTCTGTTATCAGGTGTTTCATCCAAAAAGCCACTACATCCTATAACGGATAAGCTTGTTATCAAAACACCAATTGTCATTTTAAGTCTTTTCATAATTTGTTTTCTTTTTTAAAATCCAACATTTAACGTTAAAGTATATTGGCTTGTAACTGGCATAGCTACACCTCCGCTTTGAAAAAATTCAGGATCTTGCCCATTCAATTTTTTGTCTGAGTATATTAACCACGGATTGGTTGTCATCAATCTTAAAGAAAAATTAGAAAACTTCATTTTCTTTTTAAAATGATCCGGGAATTCATAAGCCAAAGAAACGTTTTTCAACCTCACAAAATCTCCATCAGCAATTCTAGCTGTAGAATAATTATAGGTATTATATGCTATTCCAAGTGCAGAAGAACCATAGTTTCCAATTTGTGTCACATCTGGGATAACCGGAATATTTGTAAACTGCTCATCTCCAGGCACCATCCAACGATCTTTCATATCTTTAGAAAAAACATCTAAATCAGAATATGTAGAGGCAAACATCGGATTTAACCTTACTTTATTTCCTCCTGAGGCAACTATAAACACATTTAAACTCCAGTTTTTGTAAGTAAACGTATTGGAAATACCTAAGGTTTTATTTGGCTCGCTTGATCCTTCATATTTTAAATAATCTGTAATATTACTCGAATCCTGAAAGTTTGCCCCAGAAACATTATTTGTTTGTCCATCCGCCATTACAAAAGTAGGCAGCCCTTCATGATTTAACCCTGTAAACTGGTATGAATATATACTATTTCTAGGTTTCCCTTCAACATTTCCTCCAACTCCCGTTACTAAATCAATAACACGCGGAATATTTTGCAAACTTGTAATTTCTTGTTTAAACAAAGAGGCATTAATAGTTGATGTCCAATTAAAGTCAGATGTCTTTATATTTGTTGTAGTTAATCCGAATTCCAACCCTTGAATTTTCATATCCGCATTATTACCTAACTTATAACTTTCTCCTCCAACACCTGTAGTTCTAACAATATCTATTAAATCAAATGCATTTCTCTGATAAACATCTCCAGCTAGTTGAACTCTATTATTAAACAACCCTAAATCAAAACCTATGTTCAATTCATACTGCTTTTCCCATGTCAAATCGGCATTTTGCAAAGCTTCAATATCTAAAGCATTTTCTCTATTTCCTGATAAATATCTATAAGGAATTATACTTCTATAAATAGCTAATGAGTTAGTTGCAGGTCCTGCTGTTGCTGTCAACCCATACGACGCTCTCAATGATAAGTTACTAATAGTTTCATTATCTATCAAAAACTTCTCTTGCTTTGCATTCCATTTTCCTGCTACTGTCCAAGTAGGCAACCATCTCGATGCCCCCGTATCTCCCTGTCTATTAGATCCATCATAACGACCTGTTAAAGCTAAAGTATATCGATTATCAAATGTATATCCAATTTTTGAAAAGAATGCTAAAGTTCTTTCTCTTTCTTCACTAAAGGTAAAATAATCACCACCTTGGTCTATTAATTTCTGTAAAGCAGTCATATTTGGATAAGATGTCAAACCTTTATCATATTGTACTCCATGTGATAAAAAGTAATCGCTACTTCTATTCACCACACGCATATCTGTCCCAGCAAATACATCTAACTCATGTTTGTCATTAAAAACATCTGCATAAGTAACACTGTTTCTCACATAGAAAGAAGTCATATCATTAGAAAAATTTCTCCTCATCCCTCCATTTGGCATTACAGGCACACCTGGCGCAACAGGGTTTTCAGGATCTTTATATAAATAAATATTTTGATCTCTTTCTATTGTATTACCGGCGGCATTATAAGCAGCTATTACGTTAGAAGATTCTGTCAAGCTATGTGTTCTTTTGGTAGAAGCATAACGAGCTGCTGCATTCAAATTATACTTAACTTTAGATGAAATTTTATAATCTGCATCTAACTGGAAACGAATATCTTTTACATCAATATCCATATAGTTAGACTCTAACTCATTTAAGATATTGAATGGAGCCCAATTACTTCTATAGTATTCATAATCTCCATTATCATTATATGGTCTAAGAGCTCTACTTGTATTTAAAGCGAAACTAAACGGATTAATATCAAAATCTCTAGACACCGCTCCGTTCACAACATCAACTTCTCCGTCATATGTACCAGGAGCTTTTTGATCTCTTACCGAAGCATTTGCTGATAAGCTTAACGTAAATTTGTCATTTACAAAGAAAGTATTTTTCAAATTCATTGTCAAACGATGAACTCTATCTGCAATCGTCCATCCCGGATCTGCATAATATCCAACGGATGCAAAATAAGCATTATTGGTACCTCCTCCAGAAAAACTCAATGAATGGGTTTGTGCAATTGAAGGTCTAAATAATGTTTTAAACCAATTCGTATTTGCCATCTCATATTTTCTCAAAAAAGTATTTCTCCCAACCTCATCATTCACATAATCATATTTTCCAGTAGCAGTATTATAATTATTTACACCTTTATAATACATATTATAAACCCCACCATAGCGTCCAAAAAGTGAGTTAGGATAAGTTATTTGCCCTTTTTTCTCCAATTCTTGATACACATCCATAGTTTCCTGAGAATTCATCAAATCATACTGTCCATAAACTGGCACTGTTCTTATTGTATTCTCCATTGAATAACTGATTGAAAGTGGCGTCTCCTTTCTACCGCTTTTAGTTGTAATAACCACCACCCCATTCATTGCACGAGAGCCATAAATAGCTGTAGCAGAAGCGTCTTTTAATATATCAATACTTTGAACATCGTCTGCATTTAATCCAGCAATCGCAGAACTCAATAATGTCTCCGAATTTCCTGAAGCTAAATCCTCAAAAGACACATTTACAATATCTTCCTGAACAACCCCATCAATTACCCACAAAGGCTTAGTGTCTCCCATTATAGAAGAAGCTCCACGGACAGTAATTTTTGGTGCAGCACCAAAAGTTCCTGTTACGTTTTGCACTGTAACTCCTGCAGCTTTTCCTTCTATCATTCTACTAACATCAGTAACTCCATCCACCTTCAACTCTTTTGCATCTATACGAGAAACTGCCCCCGCTTCTTTTCTTTTCGACAAAGTCTGATACCCCGTATTAATAACCACCTCTTCAATCATTTCTGATTCTGATTGCAAAGCAATATTAATAACAGACTGCGTATCTACTTTTTTTTCGGCTGTTGCATACCCAAAGTATTCAAAAACCAAAACGGCATTGCCATCTTTTACCGTAATAGAGTATTTACCATCTTCGTCGGTCATTACCCCTTCTTGAGTCCCTTTGATTAATACATTTGCCCAGCCTAGAGGTGACCCATCTCCGCTGGCAGTAACTTGTCCTGTAACCTTTCTACTTTGCGCATAAACACCTTGTATTGTGCCAATTGCAAATAAAGCAAAGAAGAAATGAAGTACAATTTTCCTCATGTTTTATTAATTTTAAATTGTTTAACAAACAAATAACAAAAAAACGACATATGCTAATTTTATGTTATCTTTTTTAATGCCTCACTGAAAATCAAAGAAAAAACAATGAAAACCAGTTAGTTAATATTTACAGCATTATGAGTGCAAGATATATAAAAATATTTATTCTCAACAAAAATCATGAAAAATTAAATTAAAAAACAAATCATAGTTAAAAAAATTAAATACAAAACACAAATAATACAAAAAATAAACATATAAATCATTTTTTAACTGTACCATAAAATATTTCATCATTTTCTTAAAGAAAAAGCATTTTGTTTTCTCCATAAAAAGAGAGCCGCATCTTTCGATACAGCTCTCTTTTTTATCAATTATCAATTTTACTTTTGATTCTTCAGCAAATCTCGGATTTCAGCAAGCAGCTCCTCTTGCGTAGGACCCGCCGGAACTTCCGGTGCAGGCGCTTCTACTTCCTGACGTTTTAACTTGTTCATCCCTTTTACCAGCATAAATACAACCAAAGCTAAAAGCAAAAAGCTAATTAAAACAGTTATAAAATTACCATAAGCAAATATCACTGCACCTTCAATTGCTTTCGCATCTGCTAAAGTCAATCCAGACTCTACATTGCCTTTTAATACAACATATAAATTGGAGAAATCTGGTGTACCTATTACCGCAGATACTAAAGGCATAATTAAATCATTAACCACGCTATCGATAATTTTTCCAAAAGCGCCTCCAATAATCACCCCTACTGCCAAATCCATAACATTGCCTTTGACAGCAAATTCTTTAAATTCTTTTACAAACCCCATAATTTTTTTTATTTAGATAATAATAACACAAAAATATAATAATTTACTCTTCATAAAAAATTCTTTTTACTCGCTGCGAGATACTTGTCAAAATTTCATACGGAATTGTATTTAATTTTGATGATATTTCCACGACAGGCAACTCCTCTCCAAAAACAATTACCTCATCTCCTTCTTCACAACACATATCTGTAACATCAACCATTAACATATCCATACAGATGGAACCTATTATCATTGCTTTTTGCTTATTAATTATAACATAACCTTTTTCATTTCCCCAAGAGCGATGTATCCCGTCGGCATATCCGATAGGAACAGTCGCTATCTTTGTTATTCTCTGAGTTTTAAACCTTCTCCCATATCCTACACTTTGTCCTTCAGCGATTTCTTTGACCTGCATTACTCTTGTTTTTAGGGTACTCACATTTTTCAAACACTTCGTTTCTTCCGTTCCGTTTCCTACTCCGTACAAACCTATTCCTAATCTGACCATATCAAACTGATATTGTGGAAAATTAAAAATACCCGAAGTATTCAAAATGTGTTTTATCGGATTAATAGCAAGTTCATTGGTTAAAAGACACACGTTTTCCTGAAAGTTTTCAATCTGATTTAAAGTAAATCCTATATGTTCAGCAAGATCACTGGAAGACAAATGTGAAAAAATACTTTTCACTTCAACAACATTTGTATATTTTAATATTTCAACTAATTCCTTTAAATCTTCAACCAAAAAACCATGCCGATGCATCCCTGTGTCCAGTTTAATATGAACAGGATAATTATAACAGTTTTTTTCACGGGCAACTTTAAGGAAAATATTCAATTCCCTCACCGAATATATTTCGGGTTCCAAATCGTATGCAATCATAGCTTCAAAAGCACTGAATTCGGGATTCATTACAATAACAGGTGTTTTTATACCAGATTTTCTCAAAGTTATTCCTTCATCAGCGAAAGCCACTCCCAAATAATTCACATTTTCATGCGCTAGCAATTTTGCAATTTCAACACTTCCATTACCATATCCGAAGGCTTTTACCATAACCATAATTTTAGTTTCTGGTTTTAGCATTGATCGATAAAAATTGAGATTATGTCGAATAGCAGTCAAATCAACTTCCAAAACCGTCTCATGTGTTTTTTCTTCAAGCAGACTGACAATCTTATCAAACCGGAAACTTCTCGCTCCTTTTACTAAAATAGTTTCATCGTTAAAATCGTCTATCGACATCTTTTGCAAAAAAGTATCTGTGTTTTTAAAAAACAACATGTTATTTAAACCTGAAAGATATTTGCCTATGTTTTCTCCAATTGCAATAATCTTTGTCAATTTATGACGCTCCAACAATACTCTTATCTGTTCGTAAACTTCGGTCTCTTTATAGTCACTCCTAAAAACATCTGACAAAACAATTGTTTTTGCGTGATTAGTCTTGTGTTTTTCTAAAAAATCTAAAGCTATAATGATAGACTGATAGTCAGCATTATATGCATCGTCAATAATAACACAACGATTAACTCCCTTCTTAACTTGCAATCGCATTTCTATCGGATACAACTTCATAATTCTCTGTTGTATAATTTCGTCCGGATATTTCAAATAAAGCAATACACAAATACAAATTACAATATTGTTGATTGACATACTGTCGTCAAAAGGCACTTTTACTTCTATTTCTCGCCCATTATATATAAGGTGTAAGTTTTTTCCTTGTATTTTTGCAAAAACAGTCGCAGTAGAATCAGAGAAACTCCATGTAAAGAGCTCCTTATCAAAAATATGCTTCGTAATCCTTTTGTCATTTTCACAAAATACTACAGTAGCATTTTCAAACAGCTTTATTTTTTCTTGTATTTTTTGATCTATACTATCAAAGCCTTCTTGATGCTCATCCGTAATTGCAGTTAAAATACCCATAGTAGGCTTTATAATTTCAGCCAGTTTTTTCATCTCATTTTGCGTTGAAATTCCAGCTTCAAAAATCCCCAAATTGTGTTTTTCTTCAATACCAAAAACAGAAAGCGGAACACCTGTTTGAGAATTATAACTTTTTGGACTTTTAATAATCCTGTACTCTTCGCTCATCAGAAAATTAAGCCATTCTTTCACCACTGTTTTTCCTTTACTTCCCGTAATTCCAATAACAGGAAAATCGAACTTTAACCGATGAAAGGCAGCAGACCTCTGCAAAGCATGCAGTGTATTTTTTACTTTAAAAAAGCATCCCGTTTTATATTGACTTCGCCATTCTTCATGATCTGAAACCACAAAATATTTCACTCCTTTATCAATAAGCTCTCCTATATAGTCATGTCCGTTGTGATTTTTGCCTTTCAAGGCAAAAAACAAGGTTTTATTATCATTCAGCAACGACCTGCTATCAACAGACACATGAGCAATTTCAATAGTTTCACTCTCTTGACAACTTGTTGTTGCGTCCAAAAAGGCAATAAATTCACCGGAATTAAACTTCATAGCTATTATATGTTTTTCAAAAACTATTTACAAAGGTAAGAAGAGTTAACTTATTTTAAATTGCTAAACAATGGATTTAGTCGCTAAATCGGAGTCTATTCTATTTTAATTATACAACTAAATAATCACAAATAAAATAAGTAAGTCCAAACAAAATTGTTTGGACTTTTATTAGCAATAATTCTCCTTAGTTTAAAACACTTCTTAAAAACCCCTTCTATTTTTTAAAATTCAATTTAGAAGAGCCCCATACAGTAATTAATGATGTAAGAAAACCCCCTAAAACAGATATTACAATATCATATTTTATAGAATAAAAAACAAAAGTCATCCCCAAAAAGCAAAACAAAGACATTAACACTTTTTTCATTCTTATAGATATTATACTACAATAGCTCTACACTTAATTCTCTATTAAATGTTTCAATAAAGCTATTATCATTTATATCAAAATTCACTTTTGAAATTATAGTATTTTCAGACTGTTCAAGAGGCACAGAATATCCATTAACAACTCCACTACTCCAGCAACAGCACTACCGTTCATTCCCATAGCGACAGCTCCTCCAGCTGCACCAAGAACGGTTCCCGCAGGATCCGCTGCACTCCCAAAGACAAATCCTCCTACTAACCCAACTCCAGCTCCTCTTGCATCAGCCTTAGCCATATTTTTAACAGCTCTTTTAAACCTATTCCAATCCCAAGATTTTATTTGATTTCTATTTGTTTTTCTTTCAATGTTTCTATCAATATTTAGAATCCAATTATCTATATTTTGCCCCCAATATTGTAAAGAATACAATCCCGTTACCATATAAGACTTTAATATTAAATATTCTTTGTCAAAAAGTAAACTATTACTATAAAGAAACTCCAACTCATCATTTAAATTACTCATTTTTCTGTACGTAACATCAAGTTCATCATCATTGTCAAAAAGTAGATTATATTGTTTCAAAATATGTTTAGCATCCACACCAAAATTAATTTTTTCATTCAGAAAGACATCAATATCTTTCTTATTAAAAAAATATACCTCTTTAGTATCATCAATATTAGAATATTCAAAATAATTTTCTGTTATAGTATTAATTTTATCATATGATTCTGAATATGAATCTATGTCAAATGAAATACCTTTTTCTGTTATTTCATTATAAATATACTCCAACCCTCTATTATGCCTTTCTCCTATAAAATCCAAATCGATCGATTTTTCTTTATAACTATGGTTAGATTTTTTTTCTAAAGAAAAATCTTTATCAGAAGAACATGAACTAAAAACAAAAACACTCGTTAAAAACAAAAACACTCGTTAAAAATAAAAATAATCTTTTCATATAAAATAAAGTTAATTTTAGAATCAAACATAATATAATTTATTAGATTATCTAAACATATTCATAATAAATAGCTTATTTTAATATTCTAACCATCTCTTTTTTATCAATAAAAAATAACTAAACATTGGAATCGAAAATATTAGAATCTAATTCTACACTTATAAAACTACTAAAAAAACAATCTTATTAAAAAAAGCTTTAGCTATTTTGTATTGACAATACTGTTTATATCTTTACCAAAGAAGTATTTTTTAGTTTGTAACTTTGTTACCTCACAGGAAAAAAAAATAGAATATGATAATAGAACAAATTTACACCGGTTGTTTAGCTCAGGGAGCGTATTATATAGAAAGCGACGGAGAAGCAGCCATTATCGATCCCTTGCGCGAAGTACAGCTCTATATAGACAGAGCTTCCAAAAACAATGCCAAAATAAAATATATTTTTGAAACCCATTTCCATGCTGATTTTGTAAGCGGACACGTAACTTTAGCCGAAAAAACGGGTGCTCCTATTATTTATGGTCCAAATGCCAATCCAACTTTTGACACTCATATTGCTAAAGACGGAGAAATCTTTAAACTTGGAAAAATAACAATTACCGCATTGCATACTCCCGGACATACTATGGAAAGTACCACTTATCTCTTAAAAGATGAAAGTGGAAAAGATCATGCGATCTTTAGTGGCGACACATTATTTTTAGGTGATGTAGGTCGTCCGGATTTGGCACAAAAAGCAGCAAGCCTTACTCAAGAAGAATTAGCGGCTACCTTATATCACAGCCTCAGAAACAAAATCATGCCTTTAGCAGATGATGTAATTGTCTATCCGGCACACGGAGCAGGTTCTGCCTGCGGAAAAAATCTGAGTAAAGAAACTGTTGGTACATTAGGAGAACAAAAACAAACCAATTACGCTTTGCGAGCCGATATGACCGAAGCCGAATTTGTAAAAGAAGTAACAGACGGATTACTTCCTCCTCCTGCCTATTTTCCGCTTAACGTAAAACTAAATAAAGAAGGCTATGAAAGTGTTGAAAATATTATTCGCAAAAGCAAACCACTGACTCCAAAAGATTTTATAGCTTTAGCAGAAGAAAGCGGAGCACTAATTTTGGATGTAAGACCAGGTGCAGATTTCGCATCCGGACATATTCCAGGTTCAATATTTATTGGTTTAGATGGTCAATTCGCCCCTTGGGTTGGTGCACTTATTACCGATATCCGACAACCTATTTTAATCGTTGCTCCGCAGGACAGAGAAGAAGAATGCATTATTCGCCTTTCGCGCGTTGGATACGACAATTCTCTCGGCTATTTGAAAGGTGGTTTCGAAGCATGGAAAGCTAACAACAGAGAATATGACAAAATTCAACAAATAACTGCTCAAGAAATGGAGCAAAAATTAAACAGTGAAGAAATTGCTATTTTTGATGTAAGAAAACCAGGCGAATACAACAATTCACATATTAATTATAAAAAGCTAAGCCACGTGCCATTAGATTTTATCAACCAGCACCTTGCTGAATTTCCTCGCAGCCAACCATTTTACATTCACTGTGCAGGAGGATATCGTTCGCTCATTGCGGCATCTATTTTAAAAGCACGCGGATACCACAATATGATTGACGTTATCGGCGGTTTTGGAGCTATTAAAAAAACAGGTATCCCTTTGATTAGCGAAGAAAGCTGCAGTACATCTATTTAATATAAAAACAAAGGAAATGAATGATTTTCAAAAACTTATAAAGAGCAATCAACTAACCTTAGTTAATTTTTTTGCTACGTGGTGTGGTCCTTGCCAAATGTTTAAACCGGTTTTGGAAGAAATAAAAAAAGAACTTGGAGATCAAGTAACGATTATTAAAATTGATGTGGATAAAAATCAAGCTTTTACAGCCGAGTATAGTACAAAGTACAATATGCGCGGCGTTCCAACAACTATGCTTTTCAAAAACAACAAGCTGTTGTGGCAGCAATCGGGATATATGGATAAGCAGACTGTATTGAATTACATCAATCAATATCAAAACAATTTCTAAATCCAAAAACGAGCCGATATTAAAAAGTATCGGCTTATTTTCTATCTTTTTTACTTCACATTACTATCAAGTGTAACTTTTATCTTAAAATAAAGCTTATATTTACTTCTTTACTTTAAAAAACACTTATTTAATGAAAAAAGTTTTATACTCACTAATGCTTCTCTCAGCACTTAGCATCTCAGATTATGTTATTGCTCAGCAAAAAGAGAAACCCGCATTTGTTACTCAGGTGGAAGAAATCAAAGAATACAAACTTTCTAACGGAATGCAAATTCTGCTTATTCCGGATGCTTCACAAAATAACTTAGTCGTAAACATTGTTTACAAAGTAGGTTCCAAACACGAAGGTTATGGAGAAAAAGGAATGGCCCACTTACTGGAGCACATGCTTTTTAAAAGCACAAAAAATCTGGGCGACATTAAGAAAATGCTTTCTGATAAAGGAGGTGCTGCTAATGGGACAACATGGTATGACAGAACCAATTACTACGAGGTTTTCCCTTCTACAGATGAAAATCTATCTTGGGCTCTTGAAATGGAAGCTGATCGGATGATTAACGCCACTATTCTTCAGGAAGATTTAGACAAAGAATTTTCAGTGGTTAGAAATGAGTTTGAAATAGGTGAAAACAACCCTACGCGCGTATTGATGGAAAGAACTATTAATACAGCATATTTATGGCATAACTACGGATTAAGCACTATTGGATCCAAAGAAGATATCGAACGAGTAAAAACCCCTCAGCTAAGAAGATTCTACGAAAAATACTATCAGCCGGATAATGCCGTGTTGATCGTAGCAGGTAAATTTGACGAGCAAAAAGCAATTGAACTCATTGAAAAACATTTCTCTGTAATTCCAAAACCAACACGTGTTTTAGATGAAATATTAACAGTTGAACCTGCCCAAGACGGAGAAAAATATGTAGAAGTAAGACGTAATGGCGACAGCAAACACATTCAGGTTTTATACCATACCGCTTCCTATGCAGACCAAGATTTTGCCGCTCTTTCTGCTCTCGAGCACATCTTAAATAACGATCCGTCAGGCTACTTGCACAAAGCACTTGTTGAGACACAAAAAGTTTCCTCTTTATGGGCATTTACGCCAACTGTAAGAGATGCCAGCTTTATGTTATTTAACTTTGACGTGCCAAACGAAAAAGACCAAATGCAAACGTTAACCGATGTAAAAACGGAATTGGCTAAAATAGGAGAAATCCAATATACACAAACCGATCTAGATCGCGCAAAAACAAAAATTTTAAAAGACATTGAAGCCATTCAAAACAATACTATAAGTACTGCAATTAGCTTAACAGAAATTATAGGTTCCGGAGATTATAGACTAGCTTTTCTGTATCGCGACAATATTGAAAACTTAACTTTGGATGACATTAATCGCGTAGCTAAAAAATATTTTAAAGACAACAACCGTACTGTAGGTTTATTCATTCCTTCAAAAGATGAAATACGAGTAAAACCGACAGAGTTGCTGAATTCTGATATCAATGCACTAGTAAAAGATTATAAAGGCAAAGAAAAGTCCGAAAACATCAGAGACTTTGCCCCTACTATTGCAAATCTGGAAAAAAACTATACTTCCGGACAGCTTAGCAATGGATTAAAATACGGTATTATTGACAAAGATTTAAAAGGTGAAAAAGTAAATATCTCTATTTCAATCCCTGTCGGAAATCAAAAAGATCTTCACAATAAACAATACATTGGCTCTTTTACTGCATCTATGCTAACGTCAGGAACTACAACATTATCTAAGCAGGAAATTAAAGATAAATTAGACCAGCTAAAGTCAAATATAAGCGTGCGTTTTGGCGGGCAAACTATTTCCATTTTTATCACTTCTTACAGAAATACAGTTGAGGAAACGATGGAAATATTAAATGATGTATTGAAAAATCCGACATTTCCGGAAAGCGAGTTGACTAAATTAAAATTAGAGTATACCACTTACTTAGAAAGCAACCTAAATGACCCGCAATCCGTTGCATTTAACAAATTAGG
Source organism: Myroides indicus (assembly GCF_004364575.1). GTDB lineage: Bacteria > Bacteroidota > Bacteroidia > Flavobacteriales > Flavobacteriaceae > Flavobacterium > Flavobacterium indicum_A. The sequence continues at coordinate 53,580 of NZ_SOAG01000021.1, forward strand.
GAAACTGACTTCTAACGAAGAAAAAGGAAGTATTTTCTACGCTTCTTCCACACAAGAAGACATCGATGGATTTAAAGCAGTGACAATTAACGAAATTAAAGATTTTTACTCCAAATTCTTCGGAGCCAATAACGGAATAGCCACGGTTTTAGGAATTCAAGATAAAGCAAAGATACAGGAACTGTTAGAAAGCGTTTTAGGAGACTGGAATAACAAGACTAAATTCGAAAGGGCTTATCCTAAGTTCTTTTCCACCAAACAAAGCAAAGAAATCATTGATACCCCGGACAAGGAAAATGCTGCTGCAGTAGGCAGGTTAAATTTCGAAATGAACAAATCCAATCCTGATTATGCCGCATTAGTATTTGCTGACGAAGTCATGGGTGGTGGATTTATGACAGCGCGTATTCCGCAAAGATTACGCGAAAAAGAAGGAATAAGCTACGGAGCAGGAACTTCGTTAAGCGTGCCTTCAGATGTCAAAAACAACAATTCAAGCTGGATGATTTACGCCTTTCTAAACCCTACGAAACGCAGTGATGTGGAAAATGCCATTAACGACGAATTTACAAAACTAGTAGCAAATGGGATTACAGAAGAAGAGCTAAAAGCAAACAAAACAAGCTGGAAAAGTTCAAGACAAACCAATTTAGGCAACGATAACTATCTAATGTCATTATCTAACTTATACTTGACCTATGACATACCATTTAGCGACTTTGACAAACTAAATACAGAGATTGATAAACTTACCGTAAAACAAGTGAATAATGCGATTAAAAAATACTTGCAACCCTCAAAATTTACAACTATTTACGTAGGAGATTTCTCTAAAAAATAAAATACAACACATTTAAGAAACCTCTCTAGTCCAGTGTTAGAGAGGTTTTTTTATTATTTCTTTACAACACCGTGAATGTTACTGTACTCTCAAGGCCAATACACAGCCGTTTCTCTAACCTGTATTAAAGCAATCGGATACTTATAAATAATGGTTTCATAACAAGATGTTAGAAACCGAAATAAAAAACTAGCTAAAAGTTATCAGAATGAGTTTAACAGCATTAAAGGAAGTATCCCTATAGAAATAAAACTTGAGTAAGAAGAATTTAATCTTAGAAAAATTGGAGAACTACAAAATATTTCTATTCAAAAAATAGGAAGGACATAGATGGAGATAAATACCAACTCAGTTTTCCTGCTGACAGCGATAGTCAAACTGCTTTTACAGCTTTCCAAACCCTGTGAAGTATGGAATTATTTTTAAACGTCTTTTAATAAACTAAAAACAAGGTTTGCAGTCTAAAACATACTTTAATTACGGTAAAACATATGATTTAAAAAAAGAAGTTGTCTTTCTAAACAACTTCTTTTCTTAATTATCTTTTTTAATCATTCAATTTTAACACAGCCATAAAAGCTTCTTGCGGTATTTCTACGTTTCCTACCTGACGCATACGCTTTTTACCTGCTTTTTGTTTTTCCAACAATTTTCGTTTACGCGAAATATCTCCTCCATAACATTTTGCTGTAACGTCTTTTCGCAACGCTTTTACCGTTTCACGAGAAATAATCTTAGCCCCTATCGCTGCCTGAATCGGAATATCAAACTGTTGACGAGGGATAAGTTCTTTCAGTTTTTCACACATTTTTTTACCGATGTTGTAAGCATTATCTGCGTGAATCAAAGCCGACAACGCATCCACAACGTTTCCGTTCAGCATTACGTCCACTTTTACCAGATTAGAAGTTCTCATACCAATCGGATGATAGTCAAAGGAAGCATATCCCTTAGAAACTGTTTTTAAGCGATCGTAAAAGTCAAACACAATTTCTGCCAGCGGCATATCAAACATCAACTCAACCCTATCTTCAGTCAAATAGGTTTGGTTGGTAATCAGTCCTCGTTTTTCTATACACAAGCTCATCACCTGCCCCACAAAGTCTGCCTTAGTAATAATTGTTGCTTTGATAAACGGCTCTTCCACCCGGTCCAATCTTGACGGCTCAGGCAAATCTGACGGATTGTTAACCACAAACGATTTTTCAGGCTCTTTTTTGGTATATGCCAAATACGATACGTTGGGAACTGTAGTGATTACCGTCATGTTAAATTCGCGTTCCAAACGCTCCTGAATAATTTCCATGTGAAGCATCCCCAAAAAGCCACAACGGAATCCGAAACCTAAAGCTGCTGAGCTTTCTGCTGCAAACACCAACGAAGCGTCGTTTAGCTGCAGCTTTTCCATCGAGGCGCGCAATTCTTCGTAATCTTCGGTATCAACTGGATAAATACCTGCAAATACCATAGGCTTTACGTTCTCAAAACCTTCAATCATGTTTTGCGTCGGGTTTTTGCTATCCGTAATCGTATCCCCTACTTTCACTTCCCTCGCTTCTTTAATTCCCGAAATCAAATATCCCACATCTCCGGTTAAAATTTCCTTTTTAGGTGCTTGCGTTAGCTTTAAAGTCCCTATTTCATCCGCAAAATATTCTTTTCCGGTTGCCATGAATTTAACTTTTTGTCCTTTGGTTATTTTTCCGTTGATAACGCGAAAAATTACTTCAATCCCTCTAAAAGGATTGTAAACCGAATCAAAAATAAGTGCCTGTAAAGGTTCATCCGGATTTCCTTTTGGAGCAGGAACTCTTTCAATTATCGCTGCCAAAATATCCTCAACTCCTAATCCTGTTTTACCGGATGCCGGAATAATTTCTTCATAATCGCATCCCAATAGGTTTACGATATCATCGCTCACTTCTTCCGGATTTGCACTTGGCAAATCTATTTTATTCAACACGGGAATAATCGTCAAATCATTTTCTAATGCCAGATACAGATTAGATATCGTTTGTGCCTGAATACTTTGTGCTGCATCAACAATCAACAAAGCCCCTTCACAAGCCGCAATAGAACGCGAAACTTCATACGAAAAATCCACATGCCCCGGCGTATCAATCAAATTCAGAATATATTTTTCTCCTTTGTATTCGTATTCCATTTGAATAGCATGGGATTTAATGGTAATCCCTCTCTCCCGTTCCAAATCCATACTATCCAAAAGCTGATTTTGCTGCTCGCGTGCGGTTACCGTTTGGGTGGCATCCAGCAAGCGATCCGCCAAAGTACTTTTCCCGTGGTCAATATGAGCAATAATACAAAAGTTTCTTATGTTTTTCATTCTTCACAATATCAAATTAAACGTCTGGTTCACATCTAAAAATCTCTTTATTCGCCTTATAAATATCTCCAGATTTGAAAAAACAGATGTCTTTTATTTCTAAAACACACCTAGTCTATTTATCTGCAAATATAATTGAAAGTTTGGATTTTTAAGATTTTTTATTACTGCCAAATCTCATATAGAAAGTTAAATACAGATTTGAAAAAGCCTAAAAAATAATTTGTTGTACTTTTGCATCAAATTTTTAACTGAACGATGATTAAGATTGGCAACATAGAACTACCTGACCATCCGCTACTTTTAGCTCCGATGGAAGATGTAAGCGATCCGCCGTTCCGCCGTTTGTGTAAAAAGCACGGTGCGGATTTGATGTATTCTGAATTTATCTCTTCAGAAGGCTTAATCAGAGATGCCATTAAAAGTAAAATGAAACTCGACATCTTTGACTATGAAAAACCGATTGGCATTCAGATTTTTGGCGGCGACGAGGAAGCAATGTCAATGTCTGCCAAAATAGTAGAAACAGTTCAGCCTGATTTGGTGGATATAAACTTTGGTTGTCCGGTTAAAAAAGTAGTTTCTAAAGGGGCAGGAGCAGGTGTTCTAAAAGACATCGATTTAATGGTTCGCCTGACCAAAGCGGTTGTCAAGAGCACACATTTACCAGTAACCGTAAAAACGAGATTAGGCTGGGATGAAGAATCCATTAACATCGACGAAGTTGCTGAAAGGCTACAAGACGTCGGCATACAGGCTCTGACGATTCATGCCCGCACGCGTTCGCAAATGTATAAAGGACATTCTGACTGGACACACGTGGAACGCATCAAAAACAATCAGCGCATCAAAATTCCAATTTTTGGAAACGGCGATATTGACAGCCCGCAAAAAGCATTGGAATACCGCAATAAATTTGGCTTAGACGGAATGATGATTGGTCGTGCTGCCATTGGCTACCCTTGGATTTTTGACGAAATTAAACACTTTTTCAAGACTGGAGAAATCTTATCTCCTCCAACTATAAAAGACCGTTTAGAAGCTGCTAAAAACCACCTTATCTGGTCAATGGACTGGAAAGGCGAGCGAGTGGGAATTGTAGAAATGAGAAGACACTATACCAACTACTTTAAGGGTATTCACGGTTTTAAGCCCCACAGACTGAAATTAGTTACAACAGACGATCCTTCCGAATTGCTGGCTTTATTTGAACAGATTGCGGATGAATATAAAAGTTATGAAATGGTTTAAAATTCAATAAAAAAGAGTTGTTAGATTTAAAAATCTAACAACTCTTTTTTAATTATAATATCAGAATATTTTTTTAACTAAGCTTCTTTGTTATCACTGATAATGTGAATATCTGTTTGTGGAAAAGGAATTTCGATTCCTGCCTGATCCAGAGCTTCTTTTACTTCTTGCTGAATTTTAAATACCATATCCCAGTAATCTGCCCGGTTAATCCAAAATCTCAAATTCAAATCTACAGAACTTGCCGATAAGTTTTTTACATAAACCAAAGGCTCCGGTTTTTTAAGTATAACATCATATCGGTTCAGTACTTTAAATATGACTTCCTGTGCTTCTTTAATGTTTGCCTTATAAGAAATACCAACAACAAAATCGTAGCGACGTGCCGGAATCCCTGAATAATTAGTAATCACCGAATTTGCCAAAGCGCCGTTCGGGCTAAATATCTTTAATCCATCATCATTAGTCAATGTAGTATAAAGCAAATCTATTTTCTCTACCGTACCCACGGTACCACCCGTATTGGTAATGTAATCCCCTACTTTAAAAGGTCGAAACATCAAAATAAGGACTCCTCCGGCAAAATTGGATAAACTGCCTTGCAGCGCCATCCCAATGGTTAACCCCGCAGCGCCAAATACAGCTGTTAAACTCAATGATTTAAAGCCCATGATGCCAATAACCACAACAAACAAAACAATGTACAATATCAGTCTGATTGCACTTAATAAAAAACCTTGTAATGATTTGTCCAAATCTCTTTTAGCAAACCGCTTTCCAATAATTTTTACAATAAATCCGCTAACATAAATTCCCACTACTAATACCAGTAGACCGATTACATATCTTGGCAATGCTAACAATATACTTTCTAATAAACTTTCCAGTCCGACTATTATTTTTTCCAAAGCTATTTTATTTATTATTCAACAAAAACAGAGTTAAACATCATACCAAAACCATACCAATAACTCTGCTTTGGTATAATTTAATCTAAATTTTTAATTTTTGAGAGATATTCTTTGGCAATCCGTCTTTGTGAACCATAATATCTGTTGTTTTGTACTTCACAAACTCTTTGCTCATATACATATACCCTTTGTAATCATTAGAAATTCCCCAAGAGTTTTTAATAATGTAATACTCTCTTCCGTTTTGATCTTTAGAAATTCCAACAATATGCATCCCGTGGTCATCTGTAGTTGTATAATTGTCAAATGCTGCCTGACGCATCTCCTGTGTTACTTTGCGCTCGGGTTTCGGACCTTCAAAGATTTCTTTTCGCTCTTGCTCATTCATATCTTCCCAATCTTTTTCCGGCACATATGCCACTCCGTTTTTCCAGCTAAAATATTTTTCACTTACATCTCCTCCCCAAGCTACAGAATAACCGTTTTTAAGAGCGTGATCTATCGTTTCGGTCAACTCATCTACCTTAACGTTATATACTTGATCAAATGCCCAATTGTCAGGTACGAGCAAGACAAATTTCTCGTACCAAGGGTAATTTAAGTCTGAACCCAATTCTACATAATCTTCAGGATTAATACCAATTACATCTTTAGCAAATGTGTGAGGGGTATATTCTTTTCCTTCCCATGTAAATTTTTCAGGAGCTTCTCCTAAATAAGAATCTATTACGGCTGTATATGCTTTTTCCCAGTTAGGCGTAAGCTTTCCGTTGGGATTAGCAACAACTGCTTTTAAAACCCCCTCCATCATTGCTCCCATTTCTGCAAAATGGTTTTTATTGGTTCCGTAATTTAATCCGGTATAAACGGATTGAGGTACTGCACCATATTTTTTAAACATATTCATCACATCGTGAAAAGCTCCTCCGTCACCTAATGTAACGGCTCCGTGCATCCGCACATACATCTTTCCTTTCTCAATGTAAGCATTTCGAGCAGAGAAAATCTGAGAGATTTCTACCGGTTGTTTACCCATTCGCGCCATTTCAGATTCGATAAAAGAATTGGCTGAATAGCTCCAGCACGTACCTGAAGACCCTTGGTTTTTTATAGATGTATTTTCCACATCCACAACATCTGTAAATTGATATAATTCTTTACTTTTTTCGCTTGCATTCAGCTTAAGCGAATTAACCAAATTGTCCTGTGCATAATTTGTTGCCGAAAAACCAGCGGTAAAAATCCACGCCAGTGCCCATAATTTAAGTGTATGTTTTTGCATATTATTAAAAGGTTGTAAATGGTAAAGGTAAAAAAAGTGAGTCACCCGTACCTCATCTGTTTTTTTATTTTTAATTCTTTTAACATATAAAATGGTTTAATAAATACAGAATAGTTCATCCGTTTTTTAATCAGACTCATACTGTAGCGTTCTTTTATTTATCTGAGTACTCTAAAAAAATAGCCACTTATTAAAAGCGGCTTCATTTTTTCTATAATCATTTACAAAGTTTCTTTTAACCAACGGAAAAATTCCCCTTGCCAAACCTGTGCATTTTGCGGTTGCAGCACCCAGTGGTTTTCTTCCGGAAGATAAACAAACCGGCTTTTGACTCCTCTGAGCTGGGCTGCCTGAAACGCTTCCTGTCCCTGTCCTATAGGCACGCGATAATCAGTTCCCCCCTGATAAATCAGAATAGGAGTATTCCACTTATCCACCAGGTTAATCGGATTAAAGTTTTTGTAAGCGTTTTGAGCGTCTTTATTGTCTTTTTCCCAATATGCTCCGCCAGTATCAAAGTTTGGAAAAAATACTTCTTCGGTTGTCCCGTACATACTCACCAAATTAAACACTCCATCGTGTGCAATAAGACTTTTGAAACGGTTTTCATGGATTCCTGCCAAATAAAATACAGAATACCCTCCATAGCTTGCTCCTACAGCTCCTAAGCGATTTTTATCTACATATTTTTCTTTAGCCACATCGTCTATTGCATCTAAATAATCCTGCATCGGTTTTCCTGCCCAATCTTTGCTTATCGCTTCATTCCACTCTACTCCGTGTCCGGGCATTCCTCTGCGATTTGGTGCTACAACAATATATCCTTCTGCTGCCATCAATTGAAAGTTCCAGCGGAAAGAGTAAAACTGAGACAAAGCTGATTGTGGTCCTCCCTGACAATACAGCAAAGTCGGATATTGCTTATTCTCATCAAAATTTGGCGGAAATATTACCCAAACCAGCATTTTCTTTCCATCTGCAGTAGTTACATATCTTTTTTCGCTTTTGCTCAGCGCTATTTTTGAATAAGCTTCATTATTTACTTTTGTAATCTGTGTCCAGTCTTTTTTCTTTAAGTCATAGGAAAATATCTCTGTTGCGTGATTAAAATCTGTACGGGTAACAATTGCCTTATTATCCAAGACATCTACAATACCTGTTACATCAAAATTACCATCTGTAATTTGTTTTACCAGCGGAGCAATTTTCTTTTTCCCCGGAAAGTTAACTTCAAAGAGTTGGATAGTTCCGTCAATAGCTGCGGTAAAGTAAATTTTTTCTCCGTCTTTACTCCACAAATAGCTATCTACCGTTCCATCCCAATTGGCAGTCAAATTTAAATCCCTTCCATCATATCGAACTATCAAATCATTTTTATCAGCTTCATACCCGTCACGTTTCATTTGCAACCAAGTCAGATATCCCTGCGGAGAAAAAACAGGGTGAGTATCGTATCCTAAATTAGATTCAGTAAGATTCACTGTCTTTTTAGTTTCCAGATTGTATTCATACAAATCTGTATTTGTACTCAAAGCATAGGCTGTACCAAATTTCTTTTTAGCTACATACACAATACTCTTGCTGTCAGGAGACCAAATATAATCTTCACTTCCTCCAAAAGGTTTCTGCGGAGAATCATAAGGCTCTCCTTCCATTATATCTGTTGCTGCTTCAACATTGTTTTTTGGTGCATAAAAAACGTGATTATGAGTACCGTCATTCCAAGTATCCCAATGTCTGTAATCTAATTCATCATAAACAAAAACGTCCGATTTTTGCATAGAAGGATAAAGATCTTTTCCTAGAATTTTATTGATTTTGACGGGTTTGTCTGTCAAAATCATTTTCCCGTCGGGAGAAACACTCTTGTTTGACACTACACTCTCATAATCGTGTATTTCCTGAGGATCACCTCCTGCTAAAGAAATCTGATACGTTTTAGAATCAAATTTATTTTCTTCCATATCGGCATATCCTACTTTATAGATCAGATTTTTGCCATCTTTAGTTACCCCAACCGGAGTTACTCTTCCCAACTTCCAAAGTAATTCTTTTGTCATTACATCTTGAGAAAAAGCGTTTATACTTGCCAGACTCAAAGCAAATAGAAATATTTTTTTCATAACTAGTATTTTACAGAACGGTAAAAATACTATTTTATTCGGATTGCAAAAAAAGTGTCGCCATTTTTCACCTCAATCTCTAACATCAAACAGATAAAAAGTCAGTATGTTGAATAATCTGTTATTTTTATCACAAAAACAACGAACATAATCGTTTTTTAGTTATTTTCACGCACAAATTTTACGTTTTGAAAAACAACAAACTTTTCATACTTATTATTATAGCTCTTGTATTAGGTGTTATATTAGGCGGAATTGTGCATTACAGTTATCGTCCTACTAGCCCTATTACTTCAGAAAACACAGAAATAGTATCTGAAAATGCAAAGAATTCTGTCATCCAAAACAAAACAGATACTGTAATTATTGAAAATGCTTCGGACAACACAGAAATTGCGGTAAGTAAAATCCCGCAAGAAATAAAAACTTTTTCAGATAATATAAAAGTATTGGGAACCATATTCATCCGGTTAGTTCAGATGATTATAGCTCCTTTAGTCTTTTGTACTCTTGTGGTAGGTATTGCCAAAATGGGCGATATGGGAATGGTCGGCAGAGTAGGCGGAAAGGCAATGGGCTGGTTTATTACAGCGTCATTGGTATCCTTGTGTATCGGGTTGATTTTGGTTAACTGGCTAAAACCAGGCGCAAATGCCAATTTTGATTTGGAAGATACTGCGGCTGCCTCTGATTTAATAAAAAACACATCGGCTTTTTCACTGCAAACATTTGTAGAGCATCTCATACCCAAAAGTATTTTTGAGGCATTTGCCCATAACGAAGTATTGCAAATTGTTGTATTTGCCGTTTTTTTCGGAGTGGCACTGGCTACTTTAGGCAAAAAGGGAAAACCTATCATCAAGCTGTTTAACCGCATTACGGAGGTGGTTTTAAAAATGGTAGAATACGTAATGTGGACTGCTCCGCTCGGCGTTCTGGGGGCTATTGCCAGTGCTGTAGCCCTGTATGGTTTTGGGATTTTTATAACCTATGCCAAATATATGGTAGCCTTTATTTTAGGATTGATTTTACTTTGGGTTGTGCTTATTTTAGTAGGTTATTTAATCATCGGAAAAAATGTATGGAAATTGCTTAAACACATCAAAGAACCTTTGCTGATTGCTTTTTCAACCACCAGTAGCGAAGCCGTTTTTCCAAAACTGGTAGATGAGTTAAAAAACTATGGCTGTTCGCCAAAAATTGTTTCTTTTACACTGCCTTTAGGATATTCTTTCAATTTGGACGGCAGTATGATGTATCTGACGTTTGCCAGTTTATTCATTGCTCAGATTTACGATATTCATATGCCTCTGGAAACCCAAATATTAATGCTTTTAGTTTTAATGGTTACCAGTAAAGGAGTGGCCGGAGTACCACGTGCTTCATTGATAGTGATTGTTGCAACTTGTGCCATGTTTGGCATTCCGCCAGAAGGAATTGCCTTTATTTTACCAATTGACCACTTTTGCGATATGGGAAGAAGTATGACCAACGTGTTAGGAAATGCTTTATCTACTGCCGCCATTGATAAATTTGAATCTAATAAAGATATACCAGAAAAAATCACATCTATTACACAATAAACACAAATCATGAACGATTTTCACATTTCCCAACTTATCAACCCTGAATTTTATATCAATCTCGAAATAGGAGGGCATTCGATTGGAATTTACGTAGTTTTATTTATAGTATTTGCCGAAACAGGACTATTTGCCGGCTTTTTCCTACCAGGAGACAGTTTGCTATTTCTGGCAGGGATGTACAGCACATCGCTCATGCATGAGATTGTATTTATCGACAGTGATTTTTTAAATGTTGCTCTGCTTGCTACTTTGGTGGCAATTGCGGGTATTTTAGGAAACTGTTTTGGGTACTGGTTCGGTTCTAAAAGCGGTAATTATCTATATCAGAAAAAAGATAACTTTATATTTAAGAAAAAATATCTATACGAATCAAAAGTGTTTTTTGAAAGACATGGCGGACGCGCTATTATATTTGCCCGCTTTTTGCCTATCATAAGAACTTTTGCACCTATCATTGCCGGAATTGTGCGCATGGAGTTTAAACGTTTTATGCTATACAACATTATTAGTTCTTTTGTATGGGCAACTACCTTGATTTTTGCCGGACACTACCTACAAGTATGGCTAATGGACAGCTATGGTTTAAATCTAAAAGATTACATAGAATATATTATTATCTTTCTTATTTTGGTAACTACACTTCCTGTTATTATCAAACTGGTAAAAGGTAAATCTTCCAGCTCTACAAAAAGCGATACAGATACCACTATAGAGAGCAATTAATTATTTAGCAATAATATAATACTACCGAAGAAGCCACAATAAATTTTATTTTGGCTTCTTCATTTTTTTATCATGCTTTACCAATCCAATAACACTTCTTCTACTCTATCTTTTTCAGTTTCATCTCAAAATATTCTCCTTTGTTATTCTTATAAATGGAGGATATAAATCCTTGTGTTTGAGAAAATCGGTGAGTAACAGACGCCGTATCTTTCCCCAAAACACCTTCTCCTTTTAATACCCAAAGCGTATCCCGATATACCGGACTGTATTCCTTATCGGTAAGAATAAGCCAATATTTGGAACTTTTCCCATTCCATTCTCCCCAGTTGCTTACCATATTAATACTTCCGTTAATGGTATCGCCAAGCGTTAACGGAAACTGTACCTGCGGATAAGGTGCCAGCTGAGTGATATATTTAAACTGATGTGTACGCGGAGGATGCAGCCAAATTTTAGAATCGTTTTCCTTAAATCCCGTTGTAGATTCTGAACGGAATAAAAACGCGTTGGCATTGATACTGTCAGGCAAGGTAACCACCCATTTTATTTTTTGCTGCAACAAAAACAGCCCTCCCGGAATCATCTGAATTTCATAATTAAACAAGCTATCCGCACTGCGGTATTCTGCCTCGTAATGCCATACTTTTCCCGACTGATAAAGTTTATTTTCCTTTGGCGTACAGGAGATAAATAACAAAACACCTAAAAAACAAACTGTATTTATGTACTTCATATTCACCAACAATGAGTGCGTTTTCATAACCACTTTTTAATTTTATCTATACTCGTACTTATATCATTTTTCAGCTGGTTTTCCAACTCCAAAAACTCATGAAAACCCTTTTTTTGGAAAATCTCTCCATTTTCCAAAAAGAAAATCTCATCACAAATCTCAGATAAAGTAGCAAATATATGAGAGGATACCAATATCGTTTTTCCCAAACGTTGCAACTCCTTAAATATCTGAATAATCAACATATTACTACCGATATCTACTCCATTAAAAGGTTCGTCCAGAATCAAAACATCATTCTTCTGAAGCAGTATTCCCAACAAGGCAATTTTCTTTTTCATTCCTGTTGAATAGGTTGAGATATATTGCTTTAACGGAAGCTCGAAAATATTTTTATCTTCTACATCATGCAATTTAAACCCTCTGGTACGACACATGAAATACAGATACTCCTCCCCTGTAATTTTATCAAAAAAATAAGGCTCAGCAGGAAGATAACCCGTAAAATCCTTTATTTTTCCCTCTGAAGATGTTATACTGCCCTGATATTTTTCCAGTCCGCAGATACAATTGAATAAAGTCGTTTTTCCTGCTCCGTTTTTTCCTACCACGCCATAAATCTTTCCCGAATTTAATTCCAGATTTACATTCTGAAAAACAATATGGTTACCAAAGGATTTTGATAATTTTTCTATCCGTACCATTATAGAATTTCTTTTAACTGACTGCATGCTTGAACATAAAAGTAAAACAATAAAACGGGAATTATTAAGGGAAAAAACAAACAAAGTGCAATCATAAAAAGTTGTTGTAAATTTAACTCGCTCGGATACACCGAATATTTGGACAATAGTACCACACTTACCACAGACAATCCCCACAAATTACCCAGCGCTATAATTTCGTATTCTGCCGGATAAACTAGAAATAAGATTATTGTTATCAACCCACTTACAGAAAGGGAATTAATCCCTGCGGTTTTCAATTTCTCAATTAAAAAATCATTCGGATTCAACCGATAATTCCAAACGTAATAAAGCGGTTCTGATTTTACAAAGAAAAAAGAACAATAAACAAATACAGCTAACAAGCAAAACAAACCAAGATTTAGGTTTTGCACCTTAACCGACTGCCATAAAACGAAATACATCAGAAAGAAAAACAGATAATTTTTTCTAAATCCAACAATTGACTCCAAACTATGTTTCAAAAAAGGTGTCGGAATACGTTTTTTAAAATTAACATTCGGTATTTGTATCATGCCCACTACAAAAGTCACACATAACCACGTCAAGGCATACACCCAATCATCTTTGTACCAATAATAAACTCCAAGAGGAAGATACAACACAATATTTTCTATAATATTCAAACTAAAATACTTGTTCTCGGGATAATGCTGAAACAAAAAACGCTGTCTTCCTTTATCCGCATTTGCTATAACTGCCCCAAACATCAGCGCTCCATACAAATAACACATATTCTGAAACTCCAGCCTTTCATATATCTCTTCCGACACAAAATAAAACAACACAAACAAAGCAGGTATCCCTATGAGCAAAGGAATACCTGCGTCCTGTAATTTCCTTAAAATTAACTGTCCTCTGATTTTAAAATAGTAGAGAATCATTATTCTATTCTAAATATCTTTTTGTTTTCTCATCAAATATAACCCTTTCCGGCGGAGTATCGACAGCTCGCATAAAACCTTTTGCATCTAATACAAATGGATATTCTTGAAAAGAACTGTGATTATATTCATATGAAAATATCTCAGGAAAATTTATTCTTTTATATCTGTTTTTTAAATTAACTTCTATTTCTACATCTCCCGTTAATATAGAATTATCTTCTCTTAACCACCTAACTTGTGTACGAGCCAGTAAATCTCCAGGACCTCCATCAGTCACAGTTACATCGTGTGGTAGTATCCGAATAATATCTTTAGATTTACTACTTGGATATCTATGTACTGTTTCAACAAAAGCTTGATAATGATTTTCTCCTACTTTTTTCATTTCACAAAGTTTATAAGCGTAACCATCTTCAAAGTTTAAACGAACAGATGCTTTATATTCACCATCGCTTAGGTCTAGAAAATTCTGTGGGGGCTCTAGTTCTCTTTCTTCTCTTTTTTCTTGTTCTTTTGAATTAGCTGGGGTTGGCCAATCTAAAATAAACACAATTACTAATACTACACAAGGCCCACTCGTTATTAATGCAAAAGGTATATTATCTTGAGGAGATAATACTACTTTATAATCACCTGTCCTAGGGTATGATTCTATTGTCCCACTTACCTCAACAACTCTATGATCTTCAGGTCTTATATCAGTATGTTCTAAATGCAATCTTGCCTTTACATCAACTAAAACTTTTTCAGGATATTTATCAACTAACATAATAATTAAATTTTAAAATTAATAATTCATTTAAATAAATCCGTATAGCTACTAACCCGTTGTGCATTTTAAATAATACTCACTTTTAAGTTATTGATATTCCTATTGAAATATTCTTTGTTGATGAATTGTACAACTGTTAACGCCGTTATTTTAGCTAATAATCTGGTTTTGAAACCTTCAAATGTCTTGGCGTAATTACGTCTCATCATAAATTGGTCGCACAATTGCGAGAACAAGGTTTCAATTCTCTTTCGTTGTTTTTTGAACAAATAAAATTGTGGTTTATAATCCTTTTGATT
>NZ_SOAG01000022.1:0-55690 GCF_004364575.1 Myroides indicus
TTAGGAAATTATTTAGTCATATGTTTTTGAACATAATAAATATAAAAATGCTTAAAACAACGAAAACCACTTAAATGAAATAGAAGATAAATGGTAATTACTTCAGATTTAGACATTCTAGGTGGGCGTTTTGAAGAGCTCCCTAAAAGAAATGATTTAGTAGAATTTTCAAAATCTTTGCAGAACTCATCTACAATACAAAAAATATCAGTAATTTTATCGAAACAAATCATAGGTAAAAATCTTTTATAGATTTAAATTTCAGTTACTTAAATATACGGATTTTTACCTTTTTTATGCATTAATATTAATCGAACTCAGGTTTATATAAAACGTTATAACCTCATCAATGCACTTATAACTAAATTTTATTTTTATTATTTTAGAATTAAACACAATCATTTCATTTGTAAATGACAAGTGTAGCTATTGTATAAACGTTTGTAATCATATCTTACACCCCAAAACCCCACAATTAAACAGAAAACCACTAACGCGAAAAGGTAAACTGGTTCTTTTAAATTCAAATTTTCCCAATAAAAATAAACAAATATTAAAAAAATGCCCATAAGCAGATAAGCGATTCCCAAAGAGCCGATGAGCCCTTTAGGGCACTTTTTGAAAAAGTCTTTTTTGTTACTACCTCCACCAATATCGGCAGCCGCCATCATTAGTATTGTAATTAAAACCACCGAAAATGCTGTTATGATGAAAACAGGAATTAACCAAATCAGAAAATTCAGAAGCATTTTACGAATGATTTGTATATTTCTTTTCACATTCTATAATTTTATTCCAAGTTCTTTTCCCAACGTATATTACCCGTTTCTATGTCTATTGCCACAGCACAGGTTTTTTTCTGTTGATTATAGCCCAGTATAATCAATTGTTTTCCTCCTAAAAAGTAGCGGTACACTTGTGTAATTGTTGTTTTACCGTTTCCCAATTGCCTCTGCCAACGTTTGCCTTCGGCAGTATAACGTCCCAAATAGCGTGGAGATGCCGGTGTTAAACTTGTTTGAAATTCAACAAAAGGTTCTTCTTCTATAAATATATTCCGACGATTTCCCTGACGGGTAATGATTTCTGCAAATCTGGCATCAAGCAATCGCTCTGAAACTGTGTCTTTACCGAATAGAAGATAGTTTATCTTGTTTTTCTCTACAAGTTCTACAGGAGTTGAACCATAGGTAAAAGATTCCTCTTTGGCAAACGGAGAAATTCTTTTGCCATATTTAGGATTGCATGGTATTACTTCGCCGTTTTCTGTGGTTACCCTTAAATATCCCAAAGTATCTATTTCAATTTTTATAGGTATCACGCCACATTGAGCAACTGCGTCTTCTATTTTCAGTCCTTTTTTAAAGTCGGGAAGTACAAACGATAATCCGCCGGAAGCGGAAGTCCAAACCAGATTTCCTGAAATGCCTTTGATAGAAATTGATTGATTAAAATAACGGCTGTACAAAGTTCCATCGTCAAGCAAATATATCATTCTGCCGGATGAAAATCTTGTTTTATCAATTCTTTCAGAAATTAGGATACCGTTTTTTAATGATTCGGCATAATTTATTGTGATGTTTGCCCGTTTGGCTGTATATTTCAAAAACCACTGAGACGGAAAAAACATAGCCCAAATCATAAATCCGGCAAATAGGCTCCAAATGATAATTCCAATGATTATCATTCTCTTTTTTTTATTTTCTTTCCTCAAATATCTATTTTATGACTGTTTTATATTCAAATCGATATTCTTCACTTCCTGTAGTATACTGCGCACCATATGCGGCCAAATACCCTTTTTCATTATAAGTATTGAGAAACTTCACCTCGGCAACAAACTCACCACTCGGCTTAAATACTTTTCGGTTAAGCAGCTGGTTCTTAGCTACCGGAATTTGCGAATATCCCGGAATATTAGATTCAATCATAAATTCATAAGAAATACCTTCATCGTATTGGTATTGTTCATAAGTATTCTGGTCTGGATGTGTAAACACCTCACGTTCCTTCTTTTCTAAATTTCCAGATTCCAGAAAAGTAAATGTACTAGCATAACTTACGGTTATTAGGTCATCGGCATACAAAAGGTCTTTGATAACATTCGCTTTGGGATATTCCCAAGCCCGCTTACCATAGGTTGTCGGACTGCCGTTGACAAATTCATACGAAGTCTCATCAAGTACTTTCCTTTCACCCTTATAGGTCAGTGTGCGTGTGGCTACGTAATTACTAAAATCACTTATGACTTTCTTGACACGCCCCTGTTCATCCAATTGGATCTGTCGCTGGGATTTGATTTCGCCGTTATCTTTATAATAATTCATCCGATTGATTTTATGGTTTTCGTCATAAAAAACATCGAGATACAACTTACCATCTATATACACTTTTTCCAGCAACTCAAGCTCTACTGCAGGCTTATCGTAATCGTTTTTGTCGCATGACATTGCAAAGACCACTAAGCAAAAGGCGAGTACGATTTCTTGGATATTCATCTTGAATTTGTTCATATCATTTGCTTTTACTTTATCTACATATCTCTTTTCAAATACATAGTATCTTGAATTTTCAACACCAATGTGGACTTATTCAACATTAAGATATCCATTGTGGAAGTGACTCCGTCTAACGCGGTAACAACCACTTTCTTTCCGCCATCCACCACGTAGTAATCTCCTCCACCGGTCGAGCTTTTACAATCTCCGCCTACTAGGTAAAAAAATATAGAGTATATCTTGTTATCGGTGTCGAATTTTAAATACGAACCTTTCTCACAATCGTTAGCATGCTCGTGTACACTACCATCAGATTTCGTTATTTTCTCTACATACCATTTGCCGATAATCAGCTCTTCCGGCGTCGGTTCCGGCACAGGTGTATTATTATCACTGCTGCAGGCTACTGCCAAACACAGTAGCAAAAAAATAAATCCTGTTTTTAACGCAGATAAAATTGACTTTTTCATAGCTTATATTATTATATTTCCAATACTTAGATGGTTAGTTATCTTTCAACGACAAATACAGCTTTAGCATTGCCATAATTTGTTCCATCTGTTAGTATTTGCGGTGTGCCATTTTTCCATAGTTTGGCAATAGATTCAGTACCGTTGTGTTCACGTCCTGCTATATATACATCTCCATTTGACATGTATATTGAGTTTGGAACGCTATGAGCAATTCCATCGGCAAGGTTTTCCATTTTTCCATTTTTCCAAACTTTCGCAATATAATTGGAACCGCTGTTTTCATATCCGGTTACATAAACATCATCATCATTTACAAATACGGCGTACGCGCGGGCATCCTTTGAACCATCTGAAAGATTCTGAGGTGCACCATTTTTCCAGAGCTTAGCAATATAATTGGTTCCATTATTCTCAAAACCTGCTACATATACATCATTCCCTTTAACAAATACAGCATTTGGAGTGGCATTATTGAGCCCGTCCGTAAGGTTTTTAGCTACGCCATTTTTCCATAATTTAGCAACATAACTTGTTCCGTTATGTTCTCGTCCTGTTACATAAACATTTCCGTCACTTACAAATACAGAATAAGCAAAAGCATCGCTTGAGCCATTAGTCAGATTTTGCGGTACGCCGTTTTTCCAGAGTTTTGCAACAGAAAACATATCACTATTGATTTCTCGCCCTGCCACATACACATCACCGTCATTCACAAATACTGAAAGAGCGTTGGCTTCGTTTGTTCCATCTGAAAGGTTTTGTGATATACCGTTTTTCCATAATTTAGCAACCAGATAAGTACCGTTGCTCTCTACTCCTACTACATAAACATCATTGTTATGTACAAATACAGAATTAGCAACAGCATCCTCTGAGCCATCGGTTAAATTTTGAGGTACTCCGTTTTTCCAGATTTTGGCTGTGTTGCCATCAACTCCGGCTACATACACCTCCTGAACAGCCGGCATCGGAGTTGGTTCGGGATTGGGGGTTGGTTCCGGTTCCGGTACAAGCGTGTTATTATCACTTCCGCATGCTGCCGCCAAACACAGAAACAAAAAGATAAATCCTGCTTTTAACACGGGGTAAATTAGTTTTTTCATAACTGGATGTTTTTAAAATAACTTGTTGATTTCCGTTCCTTTTTTTTCTAAAAAGTCGTTTTTGGGATTTGCATCATCATTATTCGGGTTGCCGTCTATATAAATATCCGGTTCATAATAAATACCCAACTGAAAACCGGGCGGAAATTCTTCGGATGAACGCCAGCCTTGTACAACATATTCCAAAACAATGGTTTCACCGGCTGCAAGGTTCACAAACTTCTGTTCTACCAAAGTGGTTACCTGTCCTGTTGCCGACCGCTCTACGAGCCGGACAGTTTGCTTGCCTTCCGAAGATTGATAGTCCTCCCCAATATTTTTTATCGTACCGGTTATAGTAACATTTCCAAAAAAATCTTCAATTTTTTCAACGGAAAACTCTAATGATTCTGCCGTTAGGTCAATATAAGGTTTAGCATCTGCTTTGTTATCATCACTGCTGCAAGCTGCTGCTAAGCAAAATAACAAAAAAGCAAACCCCGTTGTTAGTATAGATAAAATTGACTTTTTCATAGCTTATATTTTTAAAGTTATTAATTCTCTATTATTTATTCGATGAGTTTTCTTTGTTCATACATAATTTTCCAAACCTCTGTTTCAACTCCCGTTGCTTTATCAATTAACCCTACGGCTGTTATATTTCCCTTTTCATCTGTTTTATTATTCACATCATAAAATATTCCGTTGAGTTCTATTGTTGCAATAGCCTGTTGTGATACCGTCATACTATAAAAATCCAAAGCCACCAGTTCCGATGTAAACCGGGCAGGCTGAGGGCGCAGGTACCGATGTATTCCGGGAGCATCGGCATACGTTAATCTTACACCAAGATTTTCGTGACCAAGCAATTGTTGGCGGGCATCTACAATAAACTGAAAACCGCCGTCAACGGTATAAATTCCGTCAGAATAGATTACCGGAAACTCACTTCCGTCCGAAAGAATAATCTTATTCAATATGCCCTTGTTATACTCAAAAGCTGCCCATAGCTCGCCGTCTTCCCATATCTCCGATATTTCTCCGGTACTATTATACCGATAGCCCAGCACCAGTCCAAGCTCATCATCGGAACTTTCGTCCTCTTCATTAAAATATTCTTCTGTGACGCGTTCTTCACTGATGCGATTTTGATTGTCATACTTAAATTCAAACTCCATTTTACCTTCTCCAAACGAAACTTGCAGTGTTTTTACAAAATACTCCATAGCCGGTTCGGGGTTTGGATTGGGGTTTGGCTCCGGCACAGGTGTGTTATCATCACTGCTGCATGCTGCCAGCAAACACAGCAACAACAAAACAAATCCTGTTTTTAGCATAGGGTAAATTGACTTTTTCATAATAATCTGATTTTATAAATCTGTATAATCTGCTACGTAAAGCGTAAGAAGCACGGCATCAGCCACCTGATCACTTGGATAGCCTAAATCTATTGTATAACCTTTTTCCAGATTGAGATAGATGAACGACACGACTTCTCCTTGTCCTGCTTCGGTGCGTTTCCAGCCACTTCCGGAAGCGTAATCATTGTAAAAACTGATGAGCTCTTGGTGTTTTTCGTCGGGATATTTTACGGTTCTATGTCCGGAAATGCCATCCCACGTATCGGTAATTACTTCGCCCCCATCGGGATAAGGAATTGGAAAACCGCCGTTGGTTTGTTCTTGATTTCCATTATCCGAATTGCCTGAACAACCCGATAACGCTATGCCTGCTGAAATCACCAACAGCAACAAAAGCGGAAAATAATGTTTTAACTTTTTCATAATAATTCGATTTTTAATTGGGTTTGATGTGTTTGCAACATCAACTATCAAGCTTATAATTTGTTTTATATATTGATAAAGGCGATGTATTTACGCTGTATTTTTAAAAAAATAGCATAATAACAAGTAAATAATCAATACAAATGTAGATTGGATAATAAAACCAATATTGTAAAAATTCGAAAAAAAGTGGAATTACAAGATAATTTTCTTGGCAAGATGGCTGTTTGCCAAATGAATTTTAGAGGGAGAATATCCAAAAAAGGTTTTGAAATCGCGGATAAAATGGGCTTGGTCAAAATAGCGGTAACGGTAAATCAGTTCACTCCACTCTATGTGGCTGTTTTGAAGTATAAACTGATATACGGCAATAAAACGAGAAATACGGCAGTATAGTTTGGGCGAAACGCCAATCATTTCCTTAAAATGGCTTTCTAAATACCGTTGTGACATGCCCACTTCCTGACAAAGTTTGTCAATGCGGATGTGTCCTTCGCAGGCTTGAATCATCTTGCACGCTTCGTCAATATTGGGAGCGTAATTAAACGGGGCTTTATCGGGTATTTGCTGTAATAACCATTGTTCTATATGGCGTAAAGCTTGTTTTTGGCAGGAATCTGCATCTTCCAATTGAGTGTTGAGTATTTTTGAATCGGGAAAAACATCTGTAAAAGATACAATCTGATTCAGCAATTCGTTCTGTGGAATACGAAACAGCTGCGCCGTCCCTGTAGGCGTAAAAGAAACAACCACCATTTTGATATGATGGACCAATGGCAATAGCGAAATATGCCTGCATATATAACCATGATAGCTCAAACTAAAATCATAATCGTTGCCTTCTGAACGAAATACTTTTGGTTTTAATGTAAAAGCAATAGTACTGTAACCCACAGGATGTATATCTAATGGCGGAGCATTGGGTTTTGCGTCTAATTCTATACAAAAATATCCCCTAACATAGGGTTGCAATGCCGGATGCGGATATGTGAAAGAAACCTGCATTGAGATTATTTTTCATAATTAATATATATAAATTTTAAATTATCTAAACAAATCTAATTAATATAGAATTTTAAAACAAAAATATCCAAAATGAATCCGGCTACAACATCTGCCCCGTTTGTTGCTACTTTAGTAGATGTATCCGGATTGATTATTTATTTTTCAATTGCCGCCATGTTTTTAACCGGAAAGTTATTGTAAGCAAAGGAGTGAATAACTTAAACAGAAATGAGGTTTTTTAGAACCTCATTTGTAATATAATATCTTTAGATCTCGCGTTTAAAAGTATAGTAAAAATATTCGGTGCTTCCATCCCTTATACCATTTTTATCTTCTGTGGTTATTAATTCCCATTCTTCTTTTCCAAATTCATTCAGAATTTGGTCAATTTCAGTTGCATCAAATCTGGATTTCCAAGTTCCTTTTGGCTTTATTTCTACAGTTTTATACTCAAATCTTTTTATTTCTATTAAGCTTAATTGTTTATTTTTTCTACTTGTTTTACAATATAAAATGTGTCAGTATCTTTCGTCCAAATAAAATCTTTTCCTGAACTATTATAAATATCTGGCTTTGCTTCCTTGATATAGTTTTCAATATTTTCAGCATACTCTTTTTTATACGAATCATTAACAGCTATCGCATTTTTTGAAGTACTACAACTTACAAAGAACGACAATCCCAATACTATTCCACAAACTGTTTTCATATTCTACTGTTTTATCTGAAAAGATACATACTATTCTTCTTTAAAATGAACTTTTTTCATATTGGGCAAAAATATCGCTATAATTCCTAACAAAGGCAAATAAGCGCAAACGCTGTAAATATATTCAATTGAAGTATGGTCTGCCCACCAACCTAAAACAGCAGAACCCAATCCTCCCATTCCAAAAGCAAACCCGTAAAATAAACCGGATACCATCCCTATCTTTTTGGGCAGCAATTCCTGTGCATATACCAAAATAGACGGAAACGCCGAGGATAAAATAAACCCGATTAAAACGATCAAAACTCCTGTCCAAAACAAATTGACATACGGCAACAATAACGTAAAAGGAGCTGCTCCTAATACGGAAAACCAAATGATATATTTCCTGCCTACCTTATCACCTAAAAAACCGCCTATCAAAGTACCAAGCGCCACAGCAATGAGGAAGTAAAACAAATACACCTGAGCCTGAATTTCACTGATTCCGAATTTTTCCATTGTATAAAACTGAAAATAACTCGATATACTGGCTACATAAAAGTATTTTGAAAAAATAAGCAACAATAATACAACAATGGCACTGTTTACTCTAAAACAAGACAATTGAGGTATTAATATTTTCTTTTTTTTCTTATTGGCAATCGTATAATTCAACATTCTTTTATACCAATTCCCTATAAAGTAAAATATAAATTGCGCAAGCATAGCAATCGCAACAAACCAAAGCAAGTATTGTTGTCCTTTAGGTAATACAATCCACGCAATTAGCAAAGGAGCCAAAGCCGTACCTGTATTTCCTCCTATTTGAAAAATAGACTGAGCTAAGCTTCTTTTTCCTCCCGATGCCACATAAGAAACTCTTGAAGATTCCGGATGAAAAATAGAAGAACCTATGCCAATTAAGATAACAGCAGTCAAAATCCAACCATAACTTGGAGCAAATGCCAGTAAAATAACGCCCAGTAATGTCGATATCATCCCATAAATCTGAGAATACGGTTGTGGATTTTTATCGGTATAAGCTCCTACCAAGGGCTGTAGCAAAGAAGATGAAATCTGAAAACAAAATGTAATCATTCCTATTTGTGCAAAATTCAGATTGTAATTATCTTTTAATAAAGGGTAAATAGCCGGAACAACTGCCTGTAATAAATCGTTGCACAAATGTCCAAAACTGATAGCTAATAAAATGGGGTAGACGGTGTGTTGAGAAAGAGATTGTCTGTTTATTTTATATCCTAAACTTCTGCGAAGTTTTAATAATTCATTCATGATATACATCTTAGAGTTACAAAGATAAATATTAATCGCTGTTCACTATTTTTTTCAAGTTTTTAATTGAATTATTTTTTATTACTTTTACTTTTAACAAACAAAACAAACTGTGCTGTGGACCATCCGGAAAAATCAAAATACAAATCTGCTTTAAAAGAAAATGAAGGTATTGAAACTCCAAATACAACGAATCCATCTGCCATAGTCCGATACCAACAAAGAAGAAAACAAAAGCTTTCCGCGCAGAATATTGTAAGCCGAATTATTTCTGGAGATAAAGTTGCTTTGAGTCAAGGAATTACCTTAATTGAAAGTTTAAACCCACAGCATCAGATTGAGTCCAATGCCATTATACAAGGATGTCTACCCTATGCCAATAAATCTGTTCGGATAGGAATCACCGGCGTTCCTGGTGTAGGAAAAAGTACATTTATTGAAGCTTTTGGCAAATTATTAACTTCAACAGGAAAAAAAGTTGCTGTGTTAGCTATTGATCCCAGCAGCAGTATTACCCGAGGAAGTATTTTAGGAGATAAAACAAGAATGGAGGAATTGGTAAAAGACGAAAATGCATATATCAGACCTTCAGCTTCAGGGGATAGTTTAGGAGGTGTTGCCCGCAAGACAAGAGAAAGCATAATTTTATGTGAAGCATGCGGTTTTGATACAATTCTTGTAGAAACAGTTGGTGTAGGACAAAGTGAAACAGCTGTACAAAGCATGGTAGATTTTTTTCTGCTTTTAAATCTGGCAGGCGCCGGAGACGAATTACAGGGTATTAAGAGAGGAATTATGGAAATGGCTGATCTCGTGGTTATCAACAAAGCCGATGGCGAAAATATAAAAAGAGCCCATCAGGCAAAACTGGATTTTAACAGGGCTTTACATCTGTTTCCCGCAAAACCTTCGGGGTGGACACCTAAAGTCCGCACATGCAGCGCCATTGAACAAACCGGAATAAGTGAAGTTTGGAACATTATAGAAGAGTACACACAACTGACTCAAGAGAGCAAATATTTTGAAATGCATCGAAGAGAGCAAAATCAATACTGGATGCTGGAAACAATCAACGAAAATATTTTGTCTCACTTTTACAATACACCAAGTATAAAATCACAAATCGAAGACAGTAAAAAAGCCGTACAAAAAAATGAAATATCTCCTTTTGCAGCGGCTCAAAAAATCTTAAAAATGTATTTCAATCAAAAAAGTTAGTCTTCTTCACTCAACTCTTCATCTTCTACATAACGCTCCATTTCTCTTTCGTAAAATTTTCCTGCTTTCACGATTAGTTCTTCCATTTCTGCTTCAATTTCATCTTCATCCGATTCTTCTATTGTTTCTAAAAACTCCACTTCATCCGTATTCAGATTAACGATAAAACGCGGAAATTCTAAGTGAATGATAAAAATATCATCGGGATATTCAGTATTGTCTGCTAATACAAATTTAGGTAACTGCATAGTTGTATCAATTATTTTTGATTAAACGATTAGATAAAATGTGGAAACGAAGATATAAAAAAATTGCTGCAGTTGTTAATCCCGCTAATAAACCTATCCAAATTCCTTTTGCTCCGGCATCAGTATACAATCCCAAATAAATAGATATGGGAAAACCGATTACCCAATACGACACGAAGGTTATAATCATGGGCACATTAACATCCTGTATTCCTCTCAAAGCGCCTAAAGTGACCACTTGTATACAGTCCGAAATCTGAAAAATAGCCGCTACTAACAGCAATTGTCCCGCAATTTTTATTACTTCTTCATTCATCACGGCATTAAGTTGATCCGCATTGTTTAAAAACAGCATAGGGATGTAATTGTGGAACAATATAAAACCAAGAGCAAATACTGTATAAATTAAAACTGCCATTAATAAAATAGAGCGAGCCACTATTTTAAGTTTTTGATAATCTTTTAATCCACGCTGATTTCCTACCCTGATCATAGCTGCAACGCTTAATCCGCTTGCGAACATAAATGTCATAGACGACATACTCAATGCAATCTGATTAGCAGCTTGTGCTACCGTGCCAATCATGCCGGAAAGCCAAACTGCACCTACAAACAGCGCAACTTCAAAAAAGCTCATCAATCCCGACGGAATTCCCAATTTGACTATTTTATTAAGCATTTCCTTTTTTAATTCAGCCCAGCTTATATTAGATAAAAAAGGCTTGAATAAATCCTGACCGGATAAAGCAAAATGCATATAAATAATCATTACCACACGCGAGATAAGTGTACCATAGGCTGCCCCTAACATTCCCATTTCGGGGAAAATCCACACACCATAAATCAATAGATAATTAAAAACAACGTTGGTTATATTAGTAATTATTGTCGCATACATAGAGTTCTTAGTCCGGGACTTTCCATCGGCAAACTGCTTATATGCTTGATAAATAATTGCCGGAATTAAAGACACAGCTACAATATCCAAAAACGGTCTTGCTAATACAATCACTTCTTCGGGCTGTCCCATGTGATTTAATAAAGGTTTGGAAAAGTAAATAATAGCAAACAAAGAAATTCCCACTATTGTACACAAAAACAATCCATTAATAAAAATAGTTCGTCCCGTTTTGGTGTCATTTTCTGCATCGCTATGAGCTACTAAAGGAGTTAATGCCGTAGAAAATCCTACACCTAATGAAATAGCAATAAACACAAAACTATTTGCTAATGAAGCCGCAGCAAGCTCTGTTGCTCCAATTTTTCCAACCATAATATTGTCTATCACTCCTACAATAGTATGCCCTAACATT
The DNA here is from genome assembly GCF_004364575.1 of Myroides indicus. Lineage (GTDB taxonomy): Bacteria > Bacteroidota > Bacteroidia > Flavobacteriales > Flavobacteriaceae > Flavobacterium > Flavobacterium indicum_A. Next base: position 11,606 of record NZ_SOAG01000022.1, read on the forward strand.
GCCAGGATAATAGGATAGGCTAAACGAATATTATAATTAAACTCTTTGAAATACACTGCTAAATTCATCTCCGAAAATTTGTGCAAATATAAGAAGTTGTCACTCAAAGCAGAGCGCAAAATTGTGTTAAGTAAAAAACAATATTTCTTGAAATGGCAGGTTTTTTGTTTTACTATACTTTGCGATTAACTTGTAAAACATAAAAATATATGATAAAGCTTAATAAAAAATTCGTTTTTACTTTGCTAGCAGGTTCTTTAGTTTTTGCAGCTCCGCTTCAGGCTCAAAACAAAGAAAAACCCTACTATCCCAAAGGCTTCAGAATAGGTTTTGGACTTAATGGGGGACTTTCTACTAACTCGGATTATGATGGTTCCGTAGGCGTAGATGCTCGGTTGCAATATGATGTAAGTCAAAAAACTTCGTTTACGCTAACTTCGGGATATGCTCATTTATTTAATAATGAGGAGGGTGATTTAGGATTGATCCCCGTAAAAGCAGGTTTCAAGCATTTTATGAATAAAAATATCTATGCCATGGGAGAACTAGGTGCTGGCTTTGGCACACATAAGGGAATGGGGAATACTTTTATCTGGGCACCCTCTATTGGTTTTGCCAATAGCTATATCGATATTAGCTTGCGTTATGAACGTTATAATGATTACAATACAGACCAGCTGGGGGTTCGAATAGCCTATGGCTTTAGTCTGAAAAACTATAACAAAAATAAAAAATAAACAAAAATAAAAAATAAACAAAAATAAAGCCTCTTAAAAAGTAAATTTAAGAGGCTTTAAATATAATTACAAAAGTTATTTTTTTACGAAAACAACCCAATACCAATCGTATGGGTTTCCATCTCCTACACTGGGTGTGTATAAAAATAATTTGACTTCTGCATTTGAATTATCTACCAAATATTCTCTCACTTTTTTCACGTTTTGAATGGCTCCCCAAACTACATCATAATCAAATGCTTCACCTCCGGGGTTAAATACATTATGTATTCCATTTGGAGGATACACATAATCTTCAGTTTCTGTTATCAAAAAAGAGTCTGCTGTTTGCAGTTCTTCCGGAAAGGTTCTTTTTCCCAATCCCATCCAGTGGATAGTTCCGTCAAATAAAACCTCATCAATATCGCTATAGATCATTTTTATACTACCAAAATCCCCGGGAGATACATATTCCGGTACTAAATTAAAGTCAGTTGATAATTTTGTAAAGCTTAATTCTGTTCCTCCTTCAAAATTATTGGACATATACCCTACCTTTAACAGTAAAACTTCATTTACTTGACCTTTTACTTCTTCTTTTCCATTGTCGCTCTCACATGCTGTGATTGCCAATAAAAAGCACATCAACACTAAAAATTTCTTCATACTAATAGAACTTTAACCACAATATATCTATATTTATTTCAATAAACCTATCAAATATACAATAAAAAACTCATTTAGTTTAAAGTTTCACACTTCCACATTATAAAAACAAATAATTATTCCTCTAATAAGCGCTTTTTATACAACTCTAAATCTTCTTTTATTTCATCCCGCAACTCAGGCAACCGAATATCGGTATATTTTTTAAAAACTTCTCTTAGTATTTTAGCAAATATATATCTGCAAATAGCTTTATCATCAGCCGGAATAACATACCAAGGTGCATTGGATTTTGAAGTTTGATTGACAGCTTCTTCATAATACTTTTGATATTCTTCCCAATATTCTCGCTCTTTTACATCTTCTGGTGCAAATTTCCAATTGTGTTTTTCTTTATTTAACCGACGTAGTATTCTTCGTTTTTGCTCTCCTTTACTTAAATGCAGAAAAAATTTGATAACAATAACCCCATTATTAGCCAAATGTTGTTCAAAATTATTTATTTCGTCATAGCGTTTTTGCCAAAATTCATCCGTAATTTCATCTTCATTTAAAACATGTGGAAGCCTTTCATTCATTACAATCTTCGGGTGTACGCGAGAAACCAGAACATTTTCGTAGTGCGTTCGGTTAAAAACAGTAAACTTTCCTTTTTCGGGCAAGTTTATATAATGCCTCCACAAATAGTCGTGCTCAAGCTCGTTAGAAGTAGGCTTTTTAAAACTCTGCACTACTACTCCTCTGGCATTAAATAACTTAAAAACTTCTCTTATCAGACTATCTTTGCCTGCGGTGTCCATTCCCTGAAGACATATTAGAACTGAATAGCGATTATGTGCATACATCACATCCTGAAATTTGCCTAATTTTCTGCTTAAACTATCCAGTTTTCGAGCTGCTTTTTCTCCTGAGATCGCTAAATCTGAAACCGTGGGTAAATCTTTTAACTCAATCTTTGAAGTTATTTTATATTTTTCTTCTATTTTCATAATTGCAAACTATGTGTAAAATTTAATCATTTTCACTCTTATTAAAAAAGATTTGCCTATTTTTAATTTACATTCAATATTTATGAAACAAATTACCTTAGAGCTTTTATTTCATCTGTTTGGCATAAGCGCCGCATCTGGATTGGTTTATGATAACACACAAATTCATTTAATTTCTGACGACTCAAGTTATCTCTACCACTACAATATGCATACCGAAAAAATAAGCAAAACTCCGCTTGCGGAAGACGGTATAGGATTGGAAAAAATAACAAAAAGTGATAAACCCGATTTTGAATCTATTACGACAGATGGTGTTAACTACTTTGTATTTGGTTCCGGATCAACCGAAAAAAGAATTGACTTGATAGAAGTAAGCAAGATCACGAACGAAGTTATCTCTGTTCACAAACTGGATATTTTATATGAATCTATGAAATCATTTGCTAACCTGAATGATGCTGATTTTAATATCGAAGGAGTAATCTTTGACAACGATACGTGGTATTTTTTTAACCGAGGAAATGGTCCTAAAAAACAAAATGGAATTTTTGTAGTAACCGGCGATAATATTTTGAATGATTTTAGAATTACTTATACGCCAATTTCTCTTCCAAAAATTGACAAAGTGCAGACCAGTTTTACAGATGCAGTTAAAGTGGACGATAAAATTTACTTTCTTGCTGCAGCAGAAAACACGGATTCTGCCTTTGATGACGGAGAAGTTAACGGTACATTAGTCGGCAGAATCAACCCCAAAAAGATGAAAGTTGAAAAAACAAAAATTATCAGCAAAGACAAGAAATTTGAAGGGATTACACTCTTTAAAAAAGATCAAGCTTTTCTTGAATTCTTGATTTGTGACGATGCCGATAATCCTTCAGAAAATTCAGCAGTTTATAAACTTCGATTTAAGGACTAATTTTACTATATATTACACGCTAAAAAAGGCTGTTTTTATAACCATAAACAGCCTCTTTTTGGTAAAAAATTTAAACTAATAATATTAATCTACTTCCACAAACACAACGGGTTTGTTTATTTTTGGAATTTTAACAATGTGAATAAGCTTTTATCTTCATTACATTATCTCTTCAGAAAAATAACCCAATACCAATCATACGGATTTCCAACTCCTACGCTTGGAGTGTATAAAAATAATTTTACTTGTGCTTCCGGATTATGTTCTACATATTCTCTTACTTTAATCAAATACTGAATCACTCCCCAAACTCGTTCATAATCAAATGTTTCTTCCATGGGATTAAATATATCTTCTATACCGTTTTGAGGATACACATAATTCAGAACAAGTGTTCCTTGAAAAGAATCTGCAGGTTGCAGTGTTTCCGGAAAAGTTCTTTCTCCCAACCCCATCCAGTGAATAGTCCCATCAAACAAAACTTCATCAATATTATCATAAATCAACTTTATACTTCCAAAATCTCCAGGTAACACATATTCCAAAATCAAGTCAAAATCACCCGATGCTTCTGTAAAGTTAAATTCTACACCTCCTTCAAAAGCATTAGACATATAGTCTACCGTTAATAACAAAACATTATTGGTTTCATTATCCGCTATCTTTTCATTTATTCCGCTATTGATTATTTCTTCATTGTCGTTATTACACGCCATCACTACAAATGGCAAACACAATAATATTAAAAACTTTTTCACATTGTATTTGATTTAAAAATGAAACACTTAGTACTATTATCAAAAAATAAATACAGATTTTCTCCTTGCAATTGGTAAATTAAATCTCCCTCTATCTGTTTTAAAAAGTATTCGCCATCCCCATTCACTGGTTCTAAAACCTCAGAAACAATGTCTATTTTTGTGTGAATTAATTTAACTTTAGAATTATCTTCTATACTATAATTCCCATAAAACTCATTAGCTAATGTCTTTCCTTTTAAAATACTATCAGATTGCAATGTCAAAAAATATAAATTTTCATTAGTTTCTATCCCATTTCCGTCTTTTGGTGAGCGAACTTTTTCTGTTTCTAAATTTTTTATTTGAAACAATATCCATTCTCCATAAATAGATTGCTCATTAAAATTATTATCAGTTGTGCTATTTTCATTACTGCATGCTGTCATACCTAATGACAGAAATGCTACTATTAAAAACTTTTTCATAATTACTGAATAATACTAATCCACTTCCACGAATACAACAGATTTGTTTATTTTTGGAATTTTAACAATGTGGAATGGTTGAGTTATTACAGTATCATCCCCTCCCTTTTTCAGTCTTTCAATAGTTACAACTACTTCTTTTTCGCGTTCTTCCACATTAGTAATATCTATACTATATCCTCCGGTTGTTTTTACTTCCTCAAAAACAGCTAAAACTTCTTCCTGTTGAAAATCAATTGATACATTTTCTAAAATACGAATAATAGATTCATTTCCTCCTTCTATATAGTCTATTTGATCAATTAATTCCTGCCAGTCAACAACTGTGACAATTACTCTGTTTTCTTGTCCTATGCCTACTCTATCGCCTCCTGACAAATTACCGTTTAGAATCTCTTCTACCGCCACAGGCTCAAAATCACTACTTTGCTTGTTATCGTCGCTGCTGCATGCTGTCATACCAAACACACTATTATTAAATACTTTTTCATAATCACTGAATAATATTAATCCACTTCCACAAATACAACAGGTTTGTTTATTTTTGGAATTTTAACAATATGGAATGGTTTAGTAGCAATTTGTGTATCATTTCCTTTATGTAATCTATCTACTTCAACTTCAATTTCTTTTTCAAATTCTGTAATATTTATAATGTCAATACTATAGCCTCCGGTAGTTTTTCCTTCGTCAAAAACTGCAATCACTTCATAATTATTAAAATCAACATCAGTTTCAGGTGCGGTAGGATCTACAGAATTCATCTGGTCAATTAAATTTTGCCAGTCCGTTTGATTAGTAATTACTGTAAATAACTCATCTGCAAAATATGGACCTCCCATTTCTCCTTTCGCTATTAAACTTCCTTGCATTACATTATCCATCGTTATAATCACAGACTCAAAGCCTTTATCTTGCTTGTTATCGTCATTACTGCATGCTGTCATACCTAATGCCAAACATGCTACTATTAAAAACTTTTTCATTTTATACATATTTCTTATAATTTACCTACTTTCAGTTTTTAAGTCGCTGTTTCGGTATTTCCGACTCAGTTTCTGTTTATTGAACAGCAAACTGTAAAGAAGTTTGTTATCATACGCCGTTAGTTTTTAAGGTGATTAGTAATTTACACAAAAGCAGTGAGAGCCGTAGCATCTGCTTTATTTATCCAAAACCATTGATAAGGTTTTTGTTTGATGTGAAGATTTATAAATCCACACATGGTATAACAAGTAAATCAAATAATATTTTTAACCACATTTCTGTGATTCTAAAGTATAATTTTGTTTTTTCTAAAAAACATCCAAGATATTTATTTTCATAGGCAAATATTTTAAATGTTAATATTTACATATATTTTATTTACAAAACACCATTTATACCCAAATCTATTAAAGTAAGTCTTAATAAGCAAACAAATACCTAAAACACAACTTTTACAAACATGTTTTTTTAATATAAGAAACACCCCATTTATTCAAAATTTACAATATTAACACATCAATCATCAGCATTTAACCTACATTTGATACAATTTACAACCAAAAGAGAACAAAAACTTAATTTTGTTAAATTTTTATTTTTTACTTCACCCTAAGTTATTCTGTAACAATACAAAACAAAAATATTTTCATTTTATATCTGCCTATACGTAAAAACACGTAGTCTATAGTTAGGAAACAAAAAAGACAGAATTTAAAAATTAAAACTCTGTCTTTTGGCATTAAAACCAAGTTGAATTAGTTGTTTTCTTTTCGCAAATATTTTCTGTTTGTTAAAACGGCAAAAACAAAATAAAAAACACACAGCCCCCACATTTGGATATACACATCTCGTATTTCTGACAGTGAAGCGCCAAACTGACTTAACGAAATAAACCCTTTTACTCCTAATGTACTCGGAATAAATGCCGATACTATTTTTGCCCAAACCGGAAAAGCGGTAGTAGGCCAGGATAACCCGCACAAAACTAATGTTGGAATAGAAAAAATAGTAACGGTCATAATAGCATCTTCCCTTCTTCTAAAAAGTGATGTCATTATCATGCCTAAAAAAGTGATAGACAAAATTACCGGAATAAGAAATACAATTATTTCCCACAGATTTCCTCTTTGCGGGAAAGTATAAACATGCATAACAATTACAATTTGAATCAATAGCAAAACCATAGATATAATCAGATAAGCCATCGCCCTCCCTAATGTTAAAAAAACACTTGAAAACTTCTGTCTCGCATAGGAAAAAGTTTCTGCAAAAATTCTTTTTTCACGTAAAGTTCCGTTTAAAATTCCCATTGCAGTTAACTGCAATGTCTGAACTGCAATAATAAAAACAATTGGAATTAAGAATGTTGCATAACCTACGTTAATATTAAACAACGGGATTCCCACTATACCAAAAGGTCGGCGAGTATGCATTGCTTGTTGCATAGGAATTCCATTTGAAATCATTTTTTTTATTTCAACCTGTCCGTTGAGCGTTCCTACCGATTGCATCACAGCTGTAAGTGTTTGTTTGTAATACAGCATATAAGACGCATCACCATAAACAGATATAGCGGGAACATCTCCTTTTTGTAATTCTCTGGAAAAACCTTTGGGAATTGCTACTATTCCTTTTACTATACCTTCCTGATACAACGTTTTCGCTTTTTCTAAACTTGCAGTTGTATATGCAGCATGAAGTTCTGGTGTTGCGTCTATCATTCTGGAAATTTGATGACTCATCGAAGTTTGATCACTGTCTACTACCGCAACAGGCAAATCTGTAAAAACTTCGTTAGAATATACATACGAATAAAAAAAGGCAACTGCCAATGTGGATAAGATATAGGACATCACAACAGCCGAGTCCGAAAAAATCATTTTAAACTCTCTTTTACAAGCTTCAAAAATTAAAGCAAAATTTTCTATTGTATTTTTAAATATCATAACCACCTTTCTGCAACTTTTTGTTATAAAGCAATATTCCGATTACTCCAATACAGGCAAAAACAGTCAAAGCAATCATATAATGCAACTGTTCACTGTTAAAAGTAATTCCTCTGATAGCGTAATTTACTGTAAATCGCATATAAGAGGTAAAGGGAAATATATAAGAAAAATACTGTGTAAACGTACTTAATCCTTCAGGCGGAAAAGTATAACCCGCAAAAGAAAATGCTAAGGCAGCGTATGATCCACCTATCGTCAATGCTGTTCTTAGACTTGACATAACAGAAGCCAAAAATAAAGCCATACTTTGACAAATCAGGATAAATGAGAGGAAAAACAAATTCAACCCAAAGAAATTCCCTTTAAAAGGAATATTAATCCTATAAAATAACAAGGTATTCATAAATATTCCTACAATCAGAAATAGTAGTGTATAAGGCAAAATTTTAGCAAAAATAGCAGTAATTATACTTCCATTAGCCTGATTGAAAAGCTCTCTGCCTTGCCTGTATTTTAAAACAGAACCAAAAGCATAAATAGAAACAACCATAATTACAATTTGAAATGTCATCGGCATAAAAGACAGATTCAGATAATAAGAATAGCTCGTATAAGGATTAAACAGTACGTGAACATCTGTTTTAACAGGACTTATTGTAGCCATGGCTTCAGGTGTTGTCAATCCACCTTGCTGCAATGTTTTTAATCTTGCACCTGCTGCAAATGTACCTGCTGCTGTTTGAAAGTCTTTATATATCAATCCGGCAGGTAATAAATAATCTCCGTTATAATAACAAGTTACATTGGAATAAATTCCCTTCTGTATGTTTTTTTGAAAGTCCTTCGGGATGATAATCATTGCAAACACATCTCCTCTTCTCACACTTTTTTGTCCTTCTAATTCACCTGCTGCTTCAAAAGCTATTTTCATGGAAGGCGTGGCATCTAACATCAATCCCAACTGTCTGGACAATTTTGTTTTATCCTGATCCAACAATACTACCGGCAAATCTCGAGGTACCCCTTCATCCATCAATGAGGCATAATAAAACGACATCAATACAGGAACTCCCAATATCAAAAGCAACAATCGCGGAGTAGTAAAAATAGTAATTACTTCTTTTTTAAATATTGAAAAGAATCCCTTTTTCACGTTCTTATTTATTTTACTTCTTCAACACCTTATTTCAAAGCTCTTTCCGATACCAAAACACTCATACCCGGTCTTAATCCCTCAATTTGTTGAGTTGGATAGGCTTTAATTAAAAATGTTTTCATATCAAAATCACCTTTTGTTTTAGTAGCACTCCATGTTGCATAATCTCCTTGAGCAGCAATGTATTTTACCTGAAGTTCTATGGTTTGATTTCCTAATGCAGGAACCACGGCATTAAATTTAGTATCTTTTTTAAATTTTGACATTAAGTCTTCTCTTATATTAAAAAACACCCAAACATCATCCAAATCCACTAAATTTACAACAGGATACCCTGCATTTACAATTTCTCCCTTATTAGGCATAATTGTCAGCACTTCTCCATTTTGAGGTGCTTTTACTTCGGCTTCACTTTTATATGCCAGCACCTCGTTTACAGCTCCCTGTGCTTGATTTACCTGTGCTAATGCTGCAGCTTTATCTTCTGTTCGGGCTCCGCTAAGTACCATCTTATATTTAGAATAAGCTGCTTGTTCCACTTCTTTAGCTGCTCTGTATTGTGTATGGGCTTCATCTCTTTTTTGAGCAGGAATAACTTTTTCGTTGTATAAGTTTTCAATTCTTTGGTTTGTTTTTTCGGCAAGTTCTAACGCCGCTTTTGCTTGCTGCCACATACTGTATGTAGCTTGTATTTCCTCTGTTCGCGCACCTTTGCTTGCTTTATCATCTAATGCTTGCGCTGCTTTTTTAACTGATTCTGCCTGAAGCAATTTTGCATCTATTTCCGGTGTTCCTATAACAACGAGCACTTGTCCTTGTGTGACCTTATCTCCTTCTTTGACCAAAATATCCTGTACTCTTCCCGGAATTTTAGGAGCTACATTTATTTGAGTAGCATCTGCCTGTCCCTGAAGATAAGATTCGGAGGGGGCGCTCATATACCAAACAGCAATTCCTAATATTACCAAAATTGCGACTATTCCCCCGATAGCACTTCCTACTTTATTTTTCATCTCTAAAAAAACTAAATATTATTTTGTATACTGTAAAAACTCATTGCTCAAACCGGCATATTCTAACAAAGATGCCAGTCCTGTAGCATAATCATAGTGTGCTTTTAGCTTTAATAATTTGACCCCTGACAAATTCATTTCAGCATCTACTACATCTGTAGATGCTGCTAATCCTTCCAAAAAAGCCTTATTTCTTACTCTGACCAATTCTGTTGCTAGCTGCTCCTGCAGTTCTAAACTAGTAATTTGTTCCTGGTGTTTTTGAATCTCCTGATACAGCTTTTCTATCAGTGTAACAATATCTTTTTGAGCTTTCGCTTTCAATAATTCTACACTTTCTTTGGTCGCTTTAGCTGCTTTAATTTCATTTTTATTTTTAAGTCCCTCAAATAACGTATAAGTTATCCCCACACCAACTACCCAAGGTTTATCATTGTGATCAACCCATCCAAAACCAACGGGACTATTATCAACCAAAATAGTTTGTCCAAATGCCAAAACAGTAGGGTAATACGCCGACTTTTTAGCTCTTATCCCTTGTTCTGCCAATTGGTTCTGGAGCTCTACTTTTTGTAGTAGAGGATTATTATTGATTGCTGCCTCCTGATAATATTCCAGCGATTCCAATTGGGGAGTAATAAAAAAGTCTGTGGTTAATTTGTCGTATACAGCATCAACCTCTATCGTATTTGCCAATGCCACTCTCGCCAGTTTAGCATCTTTTTCAGCTGCTAACAATTCCCGGTTTGCATCGGCTACAGCAACATCTGCCTGTAATTTTTCAACGGGGGCAATAATACCATTCTCTTCCAATTTAACAGCATTGTGATGATGGTGTTCCACTCCTAGCAAAACTTGTTTTCTGACTTCCACAGCTTCTTCTGCCAACTTTACCTGAAAATAACGTTCTGCCAATTCCGAGATCAATTTGTTTGCTGTATTCTCAAACTCTTTTTCACCGATTTGTTTACGTATCTCTCCAGCTTTAATGGCTGCATTAATTTTTCCACCCGTAAAAAGAGGCCAAGTTGCCATAAAACCTCCAAAAGCCATTTCCCTTTTTACAAATGTCAAATCCCAGTTACCCAAAACTTCAGGATTTGGAATTTGAAGAAAACTCCCCACTCCATTTCTAAAATCATTTAAGTCGGCTCCTATTTTTCGATTAAAATAAAGTCCTAATCCAAAAGCTTTAACAGTAGGATAACGCAAGCCTTTTTCAGCTTTCCAGGTGTATTGATGTGCCTCTTTCTGCTTTTCTATCCCTTTTAATAAGCTGTTTTCTTTATGCATAACGCTATAAGCTTCTGAAAAAGAAAGTGTCTGAGCTTCTACATTTCTTACAAAAAGAAAAGAAAACGTCCCTAAAAACACTATAACGCTTGTTCTATTTTTTTTCAGCATTATTCAATAGTAAGTTTTTATTTATAAAATAATTATAAAACAGCTGTAAATTACGGTTTTTTATCATTGAAAACAAAAAAATTATCATTAACACCAAAATATTTATATTTAGATCAATCAAATTCTGTCAATACCATTTCATCCTATTTCACAAAATTCGCGCCATTTTTTTCATTCTTCTAAATATCTTAACTATCTAAAAAACAAAAGGAAAATATGTTCCATATTTTCCTTTTTACATATATAATATTAATTATTTTTTTCTATTTCCCTTAAGTTTTCCATTTTTTTAAACTCTAAGAAACCTTTTATATCTTCAAAATGTTCTTTTACCCGCTTATTTCCAAATTCAAAAACTTTCTCTGCCAATCCATCTAAAAAGTCGCGATCGTGAGATACTAAAACAACCGTTCCTTCAAAATCTTTAAGTGCCTCTTTTATAATATCTTTGGTTTTCATATCCAAATGATTGGTAGGTTCATCCAGAATAAGCAAATTTACAGGTTCTAATAACAGCTTAATCATTGCTAATCTGGTCTTTTCTCCACCTGATAATACTTTTACCTTTTTGTCAATATCATCTCCCGAAAACATAAATGCTCCTAAAATATTTTTGATTTGTGTTCGGATATCTCCTTCTGCAATACGGTCGATAGTTTCAAATATCGTTAAATTTTCATCCAATAAGGAAGCTTGATTCTGTGCAAAATATCCTATACGGGCATTGTGTCCAATTTCCAGACTTCCCTCATAATCAATTTCTCCCATTATAGCTCTTACCATCGTTGATTTCCCTTCTCCATTTTTCCCGACAAAAGCTACTTTTTGCCCTCTTTCAACCACCATTGAAGCATTCTTAAACACCACATGATTGTCGTAAGCTTTCGAAAGCTCGTTAACTACAATCGGATATTGTCCGGAACGGGGTGCCGGTGGAAATTTTAACCTCAACGCAGAGTTATCGACCTCATCTACCTGAATAATCTCCAATTTTTCGAGCATTTTAACCCTTGATTGTACTTGCAGCGTTTTAGAATACGTTCCTTTAAAACGCTCAATAAATTCTGTAGTTTCCGCAATCATTTTTTGCTGTTCTTCGTAGGCTTTTAGTTGATGTAACCTTCTTTCCTGCCGAAGAATCAAATAATCGGAATACTTAGCTTTATAGTCATAAATTTTTCCCATTGTAACTTCAATCGTCCGATTCGTAATATTATCAACGAAAGTACGATCGTGAGAAATAACCATCACCGCCTTTGCCGAATTAATCAAAAAATCTTCTAACCACTGAATGCTTTCAATATCCATGTGATTAGTTGGTTCATCCAATAAGATAAGATCCGGTTTCTGAAGCAAAATTTTAGCTAATTCAATTCGCATTCTCCATCCTCCGCTAAACTCCGAAGTTTGTCGAGTAAAATCTTCTCTCAAAAAACCCAATCCTTTTAAAACCTTTTCTACTTCTGCTTCGTAGTTTACTTCTTCAATAGAATAGTATTTTTCACTCAGCTCTGACACTCGTTCAATCAGTTTCATATAACTATCGCTTTCATAATCTGTGCGAACCGTCAACTCTTCGTTAATTGTGTCTATTTCGCTTTTCATTTCAAAAATCTGAGCAAATGCTTTGGAAGCTTCTTCCATAACTGTACAGTTATCTTGTGTAAGTAAATGTTGAGGAAGATAAGCAATAACAGCCTCTTTTGGAGCAGATACTGAACCAGAGGTCGGTTTATTTTGTCCGGCAACAATTTTTAATAAAGTAGATTTTCCTGCACCGTTTTTTCCCATTAGTGCAATTTTATCATTTTCACTAATCGAAAAATTAACTCCGCTAAAAAGAGTAGTCCCTCCAAATTGCACCGAAATGTCGTTAACTGTAATCATTTACTTTTGATTTTTATAAAGATGCAAATATAGTAATTGTAGTGATGCTGTTTAGCCGTGTTTTTGAAAAACAAAAAAAGATTCAAAAACTGAACCTTTTTTGTTTTTTTACATTAAAATTATTTTTTTCTACCTGCTAAAGCCAAAAAAACATAACCTATGATTCCGCCCAGTCCTGAAGCTATAAGGATTCCCAATTTAGCCTGATCCGGAAAATCGGGATGAAGATTTACATCAAATGCCAATTCTGTTACAAAAAGAGACATGGTAAAACCTATCGCCGCCAAAAAACCAATCCCTAATAGATTTTTATAGTTCATCCCTTCTGGCATTGGCACTACTTTTAACCTAATGAGTAATGCAGTTAAGCCTGACACGCCCAAAACTTTCCCAATCAATAGCCCTAAAGCCACACCAACAGTAACATAACTTATAGTTTCTCCTTCACCTAAAGAAATAGGAATAGCCGCATTTGCCAAAGCAAAAACGGGCATCACAACAAAACTCACAAAACTATGCATACTGTGCTCTAATCGAATGGAAGCAGGAAGTGCATCTTTTGTAAGAGAACGCATATCTTCTACACAATCCATTTGCTCCCCAGTTAAAGCAGGGATTTTATCATTGGGATCTATTTTTAAAAATCTTTCTTTTAATTTTATCATCTTATCGACAAAATAACTTTCATTAACTCTAGAAGTTGAAGGAATTGCAAAAGCAGCTAAAACAGCGGCAATAGTTGCATGAACTCCAGAAAGCAAAAAGGCTAACCAAATCCCTCCTATTCCTATAATTGCATAGTAAATTGTGCTTTTAATACCGATAAGGTTGCTAATAATCAATAATCCAAAAAAGCCTAAACCTATTCCTAAATTAACTAATGATAAATCCGAAGTATAAAAAATAGCTATTACCAATACAGCACCTAAATCGTCTGCGATAGCCAACGCTGTCAAAAACACTTTTAATGAAGTAGGAACTTTATCTCCCAACAAATACAATACGCCTAAAGCAAAAGCAATATCTGTTGCCATTGGAATTCCCCAACCGTGAGCAGCATCTGTTCCCGCATTAAATACAGCATAAACAAGAGCAGGAACTACCATTCCTCCTATTGCTGCTATAATAGGAAGCATTGCCTTTTTTGGTGATGATAATTCACCCGTTGTCAGTTCTCTCTTTAGCTCCAACCCCACTACAAAAAAGAAAATTGCCATTAAACCATCATTAACCCATTCTTTAAAAGAGTGGCTTAGCACCATATTATTTAAGGAGAAACCGATATGATTATTTTCCCAAAAAGCGGCATATTGTTCTGCCCATTGTGAATTTGCCATAAAAATGGCAATTAATGCAGCTATAAAAAGTACAACACCACCTGAAGTGGATTTTTTCATAAATCGATTTATCGGCTCTGCAACCCATTTGTCAACAGGGGTAGTTTTTATTTTGTGTGTCATTTTACAAAATTTGTTAGCGAATATAATTTTTCCTTTTATTTTAGACAAGTCCCAATCTGATTTTATAACAACATTATATGTTATTAAAACTTTATTCAAACTAAATACACCTTAAATTACTGTTTTAAGTGATAGAATTAAGTATATTTGTAGTTTGAAAGATAAAAATATGGAAACTGTTTTAGACTCAAATATACAAACCAAAAAACCCAAATGGTTAAGAGTAAAACTCCCTACTGGAAAAAAATATACTGAATTACGAGGACTTGTTGACAAATATAAATTACATACAATTTGTACTTCTGGCAGTTGTCCTAATATGGGAGAATGTTGGGGAGAAGGAACAGCAACCTTTATGATTTTAGGAAATATATGTACGCGTTCCTGTGGATTCTGCGGCGTAAAAACGGGCAGACCTGAAACTGTAGATTGGGATGAACCTGAAAAAGTAGCACGCTCAATCAAATTAATGAAAATTAAGCATGCCGTTATTACCAGTGTGGACAGGGATGATTTAAAAGACGGCGGGTCAATTATTTGGGCTGAAACTGTTAAAGCTGTGAGAAGAATCAGTACAGGAACAACCATGGAAACTTTAATACCAGACTTTCAAGGTATTGAACGCAATATAGACCGCATTATAGAAGTAGCTCCCGAAGTAGTTTCTCACAATATGGAAACAGTTCGCCGACTGACAAGAGAGGTTCGTATCCAAGCTAAATATGATCGCAGCTTAGAAGTCCTGCGTTATTTAAAAGCGCAAGGAATTAACCGTACCAAATCAGGAATTATGCTGGGATTAGGTGAAACTGAAGAAGAAGTTATTCAAACAATGTACGATTTAAAAGCTGCGGATGTTGATGTTATAACTATCGGACAATATTTACAGCCAAGCAAAAAGCATCTACCTGTTAAAGAGTTCATTACTCCGGAGCAGTTTAAAAAATATGAAGAAACAGGTTTGAATTTAGGCTTTCGACATGTAGAAAGCGGAGCTTTGGTGCGTTCGTCTTATAAAGCTCAAAAACATATTTTGTAATAATAAATTTAGTCGCTTATTTCCAGCGACTTTCTTTTATGTAATATGAAAAAAAATCGCATTGCCATAAACGGGTTTGGTCGTATAGGACGAAATCTCTTTCGATTACTAATAAACCACCCCAAAATAGAAGTGGTTGCGGTAAACGATTTAGCCGATGTAAAAACAATGGCACACTTATTAAAGTATGACAGCGTTCACGGAATCTTAAATCACAATGTCGGATTTGAAGATAACTATCTGACTATAGACAACAGGAAAATTCATTTTTTCAGCGAAAAGGAAATTTCAAATCTTCCTTGGAAGGATTTAGATATTGACTATGTTATTGAATCAACGGGAAAAAGAAAAACCTACACTCTTTTAGAAGAACACCTGAAGCAGGGTGCTAAGAGAGTTATCCTTTCCGTGCCTCCTGAGGATAATGCAATCAAAACGGTCGTTTTGGGAGTTAATGATTCTATTTTAACCGGAAATGAATTAATTATATCTAATGCAAGCTGCACCACCAATAATGCCGCACCGATGATTAAGGTTATCAAAGAATTATGTGGAATTGAACAAGCTTACATTACTACTGTCCACTCCTATACTACTGATCAGAGTCTGCATGATCAACCTCATAAAGATTTACGAAGAGCCAGAGGAGCTGCACAGTCCATAGTACCAACGACTACCGGAGCCGCAAAAGCTTTAACTAAAATATTTCCTGAATATATAGGAAAAATCGGCGGTAGCGGAATCAGAGTTCCTGTTCCAGACGGCTCGTTAACTGACATTACCTGTTATGTATCAAAAAAAGTAACTATAGAAGAAATTAATGCTGCTTTTAAAAAAGCCTCTGAAACAAGTCTCAAGGGAATATTAGCCTACACGGAAGATCCTATTGTTTCAGTAGATATTTTAGGCAATCCGAACTCTTGCTTATTTGATGCACAGCTAACCTCTGTCTTAGATCAGATGGTAAAGGTAGTAGGCTGGTATGACAACGAAATCGGTTATTCATCTCGCTTGATTGACTTGATAGTATTTTTTGAAAAAATTGAAAATAACTAAAAATAAAAAGGCTTTTGAAAATTTCAAAAGCCTTTTTAATTATTTATATATAACAAAATCTATTTACTTTCATTTTGCTTTTGGCTCATTTCCATAGAAATCGACGATCGTTCCATTTTTAACTTTCCTGCCATCGTTTCTAATACAATAGTGGTATCGTACAATTCAGCAATTTTTCCATGAATTCCTGATTTTGTGATTACGCGATCACCTACTTTTAATCCTGCTTCGTATTCTTTTTCCCTTTTCATCCTTTTTTGTTGTGGACGTATCATCAAAAAATAAATAACCACAAACATTAAAATAAATGGTAAAAACTGTTGTAAACCTTCCATAGTATTTTTTAATTATTATTCGTTACGCGGAGCTACATTTGCTTTGATTGTCAATAACTCTTCTCCTTTTTCTGTATTCGTAGTTAAAGTAACCGTTTTTTGCTGTTGTCCTTGGGCACCTGTTTGAAACCTCACTTTCAATTTAGAAGTTTCTCCAGGTTTAATAGGAGTTTTTTGATATTCAGGGACTGTACATCCACATGAAGCCTGAGCATTAATAATCAGTAAATCTGCATCTCCTATGTTTTTTACCTCAAATTCCGTTTCTACAGCTTCATTATTTTCTATACTTCCAAAATCATGAGTTGTTTTATCAAATTCCGCCTTAGGAGTTCCTGTTTTGCTTTCTGCAACGTTTTCCTCTGTTGCATTTTCTGAGTTAATTCTGCTTGAAGCATCATTATTTTTACAAGAAACAATTGCAAAAGCAACTGTGATAGTCATTAAAGCTATTTTTTTCATATTTCTAATATTGGTTTATAATAATCCTTTTCCTATTTTATTTAGTTTTCCTTCTTTTTCGTAGTTCTTTGAAATATTATCTAATATTCCGTTGATAAATATACTACTTTTTGGTGTTGAATATTCTTTTGCTATCTCTAAATATTCATTAATCGTTACTTTTACGGGGATAGAGCTAAATTTCAATATTTCGCAAATTGCCATCCTCAATATTATTGTATCTATTTCGGCTATCCGCTCAGGATCCCAATTTGGTGTTTTATTTTGAAACTCGTTGGTAAGTTCTTTGTAATTTAAAATTGTTTTTCGATACAGATTTATTGCAAAATCTTTATCTTCAACGTCCTTATATAATTTGGGAACCAAAAGCTGATCATCAGTATCTCTTAATTGACGAAGTTGCTTTTGAATCATCGTATTTACCAACGGTAAATCATCTAACCAAGTCAATCTACTATCTTCTAAAAAAGAATATATTTTCTCATCAGGCGCAATAATCGTTGTAAAAACATCAATCACAAATTGCTTATCTTCACTAAAAGAAGAATCTTTTTGATTCATATATTTTTTATACAAATCGCTTGCCTTAATTTTATTAAGAAGCATTACGATATAATTATCATGAATCTGCCACTGTTTCATTCCCATTTCTTCGGTCTTCGTTGAGATTGAAACAGAGTTTTGCAATAAATTTAAAATACGGTTACTTATAAATTTAGTATTTGGATTTCTTTCTTCAATAGTAGCTAAATGTTTTTTTTGAGAAATAGAAATATATTCTTCTTCTTTTCTTTTTATTTCTATCAATGCCGTAAGCATTAACAAATACAATTCTCGAATATTTTCGACACTGTGAATTAAAAATTTTTCTCCCGATTGTATTTGATCAGAATTGTTTTGCTGCATCGCATAAAGCGTCTGCATAACCTTAATACGAATGTGTCTTCGGTTTAACATGCTACTCTTAAGAACTTATTTAATTACTTATGGTTTATTGAGAGCACAAATTTAAAAAATATTATTCGCTTTCAAATTTTATTTATATCTGAAATCGTATTTTAACGCTGATTTTAATAAATTATTTTAATCTTCCCAATTCCATATCATGAATATTCAAACTATATTTGCGAGAGTTGTTTCTCAACACATAACCAGCTTTGTCCTTTTAATTGTTTTTTAATCTTCAAAGCTGTATCAAATAATTTATGAGCGCATTAAAACATTTAAATAAGTATTTTTACAAATATAAGCTTCATTTTTTAACCGGAGTTATCATTACTGTCATCGCACAGATTTTTACGCTGTTTACTCCCAAATTAGTTGGAGATTCTATTCGTATCCTCGAACGACTAGACCACATTGAAAAAGAAACTGTCATAAAACTTTTATTAGAAAATATTACGTGGATTTTAATCACAACTTTAATTGCAGGTTTTCTAACTTTTTTAATGAGACAAACCTTAATTGTCATGTCACGCCACGTTGAATTTGATTTAAAAAATGAGATTTTTCAAAAATATGAAGTGTTAACCCAAAGTTTTTATAAGCAAAACCGGACTGGTGATCTCATGAATCGAATTAGTGAAGATGTCAGTATGGTTAGACAATATGTAGGACCTGCTGTTATGTATTCCATCAATACACTTATCCGCTTTACGGTTGTTGTTGTGCAGATGTATATTATCTCTCCACAACTTACACTTTATTCTCTCATTCCACTCCCACTTTTAGGGTATTTTGTTTTTAAACTGAGCAAACAAATTAATCAACGAAGTACTGTTTTTCAACAAAATTTATCCATTTTATCAACTTTTACGCAAGAAATCTTTTCAGGAATCAGAGTTTTAAAAGCATACTCTATTGAAGAAAAAAAAAGAGAGGACTTTGAAATACTAACCGAAAACAGCAAACAAAAATCACTTGCCTTAGCAAAATCAAATTCACTTATTGGTCCTTTGATGATTTTTTTAATCGGGCTGAGTAATCTTGTCGTTATTTTGGTTGGTTCTCTTTTGTACTTTAACGGTAAAATTCCAGACATCGGAATCATAGCTCAATTTATTCTTTACATCAATATGCTAACTTGGCCTGTTGCTTTACTAGGATGGGTTTCAACGATGATTCAACAAGCTGAGGCATCGCAAAAGCGAATCAATGAATTCTTAAAAGTAGAACCTGAAATCTATAACCTTATTCCTCATTCAACTCCCATTAATGGAAAAATAACCTTCAAAAACGTTTCTTTGATTTATCCTGATACCGGAATTCAGGCTTTATCCGATGTTTCGTTTACTCTTGACAAAGGAAAAACACTTGCCATATTAGGAAAAACTGGTTCGGGAAAGTCAAGCATTCTGTCCTTGATATCAAGATTTTATGATGTAAATCAGGGTGAAATATTAATTGATTCCACTCCTATTAAAGATTGTAATCTATACGATTTGCGTCGAAGTGTTGCCGTTGTTCCTCAAGATGCTTTTTTGTTTTCAGATTCAATCACTAACAATATTAGATTCGGAAAAGAGAATGCAACGCAAGAGGAAGTTATCGAAGTGGCTAAAAAAGCAGTCGTACATGACAATATTATTCAATTTGATAAAGGATATGATACTATTTTAGGAGAACGAGGACTTACCCTTTCGGGAGGTCAAAAACAAAGAGTTTCGATTGCCAGAGCACTAATCAAAGATGCTCCTATACTTATTCTTGACGATGCTTTATCTGCTGTTGATACCGAAACTGAGGAGAAAATATTATATAATTTAGAAGAGCACAGCAAACACATTACTACCATAATCGTCACACACAGAATATCCTCTGCTAAAAATGCAGATCAAATTATCGTACTAGATCAAGGAAAAATTATCCAACAAGGAACTCATGAAGAACTACTCACTGCCATAGGGTACTACAGTGAACTATATCAAAAACAGCTTAACGAAAAAGAAATCGTATAAAAAGTTGGTTTATTAGGATTTTTTTTAGAATTTTGAAAGCTATATGAATAAATCAATTAATTGATAGAAGGATTATGAGAGATAACGAAATGTTAGAAAAAGAAGAGATTTTCTCAAAAGTGTTAAGAGCAGGAAGAAGAACCTATTTCTTTGATGTAAGAGCTACGAAAGCTGACGATTATTACATAACTGTTACAGAAAGTAAAAAATTTACTGAAGATGACGGATCATTCCACTTCAAAAAACACAAAATTTATCTATACAAAGAAGATTTTGGAGCGTTCCGAGAGATTTTAGATGAAATGACTCAGTTTGTGGTTGATCACAAAGGAGAAGAGGTTATTTCTGAAAGACACCAGAGAGATTTCAAAAAAGAATTTCAAAAATCAGAAGCTGTAAATAACTTTACAGATGTTGATTTTGACGATATATAATCGTTTTTAAATAAGATTGTTTTGTAAAATTTCCCTAATCCTGATTTAATTAATCAGGATTTTTTTTAAGTATAATAAAAACGACTGAATTATAAAATGTTTTAATTCAACACTTTCACTCCTTTTAAAAAAATCCAACGCACACATATTTTATCCCCTTTATCTGTTTTAAAAACTTTAAACTGTGGGGCTAAAATCGTAGCGATGATTGCTGCTACTAACGGAAGCCATATTCCTGATAAATCAGTAAAATAAATCAACCCTATGCGAGCCAAAAGAAAAAGGATTGCAAAACTTGCAAATTGTAATAATAGTGTTTTCGTGCCTACTCCCATATAATATTAATTTTGATTTATATATTTTCCTTTTTTACTTCCTTCATATAATTCATACTTTACAAACCTAGTTTCCAATTTACCATTGTACAACTGTATTTTTCTTGAAGGGCGTAAACCTACAAACTTTAACGCTTCAATATTAGCAGTAATAAACCACGCTTCTGTTCCAGGATAACCTTGTTTTAAAGTATCTCCTATTTCTCTATAAAAGCGTTCTACTCCAACATCCAATCTTTCTCCGTATGGTGGATTAAAAACCATATGTAACGGTCCTTCCGTCTCTTTACTGGAATCAAAAAAATTGAATTGCTTAACAGTTATATATTCTTCCAAATTAGCATTTTTCACATTATCCTTGGCTTTTATAACTGCGGAAGGAGCTTTGTCGTATCCTTTAATAGTATAGTGAAATTCTCTCACTTTTTTGAGTAAAGATTCTTCAATCTTATCAAATAAATCTGCATCCCAGTCTTTCCACCGTTCGAAACCAAATTCTTTTCTATTTATATTAGAAGGTATATTGCAGGCAATCATAGCTGCTTCTATCAATAAAGTACCTGAACCACACATTGGATCCATAAAGTGTGTTCGTCCATCCCAACCGGACATCAATAACATGCCTGCTGCCAAAACTTCATTAATAGGTGCCATGTTAGTAGCTGTTTTATATCCTCGATGATGGAGAGATTCTCCTGATGAGTCCAATGATATGGTACAAAAATCCCTTTGAATGTGAACGTTTATTTTTAAATCCGGAAAATCCTTATCAATATTAGGTCTTTTACCGTGTTTATTTCTAAACTGATCCACAATGGCATCTTTTGTTTTTAGGGCAACAAACTGAGAATTATTAAAATGATCTGAAAAAACCGTGGCATTGACTACAAAAGATTGGTGAACATCTAAATATTCGTCCCAATTGATACTCTGAACACCTTTGTATAAATTAGCCTCATTATAAACAGCAAATTGCGTGATTGGTTTTAAAATTTTCAAAGCTGTACGCAACGCCATATTAGCTTTATACATAAATCCTTTATCGCCTCTAAAACTAACCATCCGCGTACCTTGCTGCACATCCATTGCGCCAAGCAATTGCAATTCTTTTGCTAAAACTTCTTCAAAACCAAAAAAGGTTTTGGCAATCATCTTAAAATTTTCCATTTAGTTGTATAAGGAATAATTAAACCCTTTATTTAATCCACAAAAATACAGTAAATTTGTAGCTTGGTAAAAGTTTTAAACAAAAAGTATGGCAAAACAACTTCCATTTGAAATTGAACAATCAATAAAAAACCTTGACTTTTCAAATACCACCCCACTTGACGAAGCTCATATTCTTTTATTGTACAATAATCTAACTGAATATTTAAATCTCTCCGATGAAAGTAAAATACTCAACCTTGTCAGTGAACATCAAGACTGCCATACTTTTCTAAATCAATTGGAAGCATCAGTAGCAACTTTAACTGATTCGGAAGTCTCTACTACAAAATACGACGCTGTCTTTAGTTTATTTTCTGATTTTTACCAACACCCTGCTGAGCCAAATAAATTATTGCACCAACTCAGCAATAGTTTAAATGAGTATGGTCTTGGAGTAATTGATGTTTTTAATGCAGAAAAAGTATTAGCAGAATTGAAAACCGAAGAAACTAAAATCATCAACGGCATTGAACTACAGATCAAAAATAAATATGTAAATGAGTGTATTGTTAGAGAAATACAATTTGAACAAGATGGAAGCATTTATAATTTCTCCAGTAAATCCTTAGCGTTAACGCTTGAAAATTTTGAAAATATAATGAGTTCTAGTGATCTTTTTCTTTTAGATGTTTTCGGCGATTACAGACTCAAAAAGTTTTACAAAAACGAATCTGAACGATTAATTATGATTTTTAAATAAAACTCATGATCCATTATATTATTCCTTTTCTAGCTGTTATTCTGGGATATTTAGCTGCTTTATTTATACAGCCTAAAAATCAGAAAAACATAAAATTACTAATGGCATTTAGTGGTTCATTCTTACTTGCACTTACAGTTACTCATCTTTTGCCCGATGTATATCAGTATAACCTAAAGGAGATCGCACATAGCCATTTAGCAAGTGAGCACAACCACTCCGGTGGAATGATTGGTTTTTTTATTATGCTCGGAATTGTTTTACAGATTGTACTGGAATATTTTTCTAAAGGTGCCGAACACGGCCATGTACATCTGCACGACAAATTAAACCATATTCCCTGGCTGCTTTTTATTAGTCTATGTTTGCATGCATTATTGGAGGGGTTGCCTATAAGCAGACATCAGGAACTTTCTTTTGGCATTGCTATCCATCACTTGCCGATTGCTGTTATTCTGTCTACTTTTTTTATCAGAAGCGGAATGCCCCAGAAAACGGTTTTCTTTTTTATGTCTTTATTTGCAATCATGACTCCGGCAGGAACTATACTATCAGAAAATTTCTCTTTCTTACAAAATTATTATGCAGAGATATCTGCAGTAGTAGTAGGTATTTTATTCCATATTTCTTCTACTATTATATTTGAAAGCAATGAAGATCACAAATTTAACTTCAATAAACTTCTGGCAATTATGGCAGGAGTTTTATGTGCTTATTTTATTTAATAAGCTTCTAATTATCAAAATAAATTTAATCCCAGTATTTGAGATAAATCGGAAATCATTTTATATCCCACAACAGAGTTTCCGTGTTCATCCAGTGCCGGACTAAAGACCCCTACTCCCATTTTTCCGGGAACGCTTACAGCAATTCCTCCTCCTACGCCGGACTTACTTGGCAGACCAACAATTCTGGCATATTCTCCACTAAAGTCATACATACCAGCAATCAGCATTTGTGATTGTATAAGACGAGCCATATCTGTATTTTGATAACGGATATCTCCGTCAAATCTCTGACATTGATGTGCAAAGTAAAAACCTATCTTCGCCAAGTCTTCTGCAGTTACTTCAATGGAACACTGTTTAAAATAATTGTTTAAACTTTCTTCTGACTCTTCAATCAATCCTTTATTTTTGAGTAAGTAAAAAATTCCTTTATTTCTGTCTCCCGTTTCTCTTTCTGAATTATACACCGCTTTATTGTAATTAATTGTATTATTTTTAGTGATGTATTTTATTCTTTCCAGTATTTTTTGAAATGGTTCTTCGCCTGTTCCTTCAATCATGGAAGTAATCAGTATAGCTCCTGCGTTCATCATCGGATTAAGAGGAATTTTGTCTGTTTCTAAATTTGAATAGTGATTAAAAGGTTTGTCTGTTCCGTAATATCCTACTTTAGAAAAAACCTTTTGTTCTCCTTGCTCTTCTACAGCAATCATTAACGCTATGATTTTTGATATACTCTGAATGGTAAACTTCTGATTTACATCTCCTGCATTAATTATTTTTCCTTCATCTGTAACAACGGATAAAGCAACATATTCCGGATTTACTTTACTCAGTTCCGGAATATAATTTGCTACCTCCCCTTCATTTCTATATTTTTTGTTGTTTTCAATAATTTGATTCAGCATTTCTGCTGTAACACTATTATTTCCATCTTCTTTAATTGGATTGGTCTGAGCATAACTTATTATTCCCCAAAAGCCAACATAAGTTATAAATAATTTAATAAAAAAACGACTGAAATAATTATTCATTTTCTATACTTTAAACGATATTTTTCCTTCTAATTATTTTTCCGGTTACTGTTTCTGCAAACTTTTCTACGAATTGAATTTCTTTTGGCTTTTCATATTTTGAAAGCGACTCATAAACATCCTCAGGTAAATCATAGGGTAGGCTCTCGATAACTAAAATAAGCTTATTTCCTAAATATTCATCTTCTTTGGCAGTTACAAAAAAACGATAAGGTATTTTTTGCGTTAACTTTTCTTCTATTTGCTCCGGAAATAGTTTTACTCCTCCACTGTTAATTACATTATCAATTCTGCCTAACCAAATAAAATGCTTACTATCTCTTAACTCCACTAAATCATTCGTCACTATCTGTTCCTGATTTACACTTGGTGCTACTATAACTAAACAACCTCTTTGGTCAATCCTTACTTTCGCATGTGGCAACACGGTAAATTCAGTTTCTCCAAGCTCTTTAGCAGCAATATGAGTAATTGTTTCGGTCATGCCATATGTCTCATAAATTTTAGTTTTATGCCCTGCATACTTCAATTTTTTAGCCAACGCATTGCTTACTTTAGCCCCTCCCACAATTAGCTTTTTAATTCGATAAAGTTCTTCTATCGATTTTTCTACCTGCATGGGTACCATAGCTACAAAATCATATTCTTTCTCATTGTTTTTTAATGGTATTGAGCTGGCTTCTGCAACATCTAATTTCCATCCCAGCACTAAAGCTCTTACCAGCATTAGTTTACCCGCTACATAGCGAACCGACATGCATAAAAGCGCAATAGTTCCTTCTTTCACATCAAAAAACTCTCCTGTTGCTTTAGCCGAGTTTACCATCGCCTTCTTTTGAAGTCTTATTTGTTTTGGAGTACCTGTTGTACCGGAAGTGGTTAATAAAACATAATCCTTATCATCAAACCATTCTAAAATAAATTGTCCCAGATCCTTCCAAAACTCTACTTGTGACAACTGTTGTTCTCTTGCCCAGTCACACAATTCGTTTATTGTATAAGCCTTTGCTTCTAATCTAAATTCAGGATGAATATAATGTGTTATCATTATTAATTAATTATTTTTTTTTATTGATCCAAACAAATGTTGACTCCAATTCTTCCAGCCGTAAACCCGCGCAAAAATAAAAGTTAACAGAGGCAAGAAAATCAGTATTTGTACCAGTAAAGAACTTATCAAAATATTTTCGACAGGAGTGATATCTATGAACAGTGAATTGGTTTGAAAGGCAGTCCAATTTGAAGTAACTAATAGAGCTCCAACTAAATTATTAGCAGCATGAAAGCCCAATGCCAATTCTATTCCTTCATCCATTAATGTAATTACTCCCAAAAAAAATCCGGTTCCTATGTAATAAATCATAATGCTCCATCCCATTTGCTCTACTTCCGGATTAGCCGAATGCATAAGTCCAAAAATAATAGACGTAGTAAACAGGGAAACAGCTCTGCTACGGGTAGCTAATCCAATTCCCTGCATTAAGTATGCCCGCATAAAATATTCTTCAAAACTGGTTTGAATAGGCACAAAAATAACAGCTATCAATAAAAAGACAAAAAAGGATTGAGCATCAAAAGTAAAAATATAATTTTCCGGTTCTGTCCAGTACGAATATATAAATCCCAAAATAATAACTGCAGTCCATAAACCAAATGAAAAAACAAATCGCTTAATGTCTACTTTATTCCGAGAAGTTGTTAAGCTTAATAAAGATTGCTTATGAACAAATAAAACCCAAATAATCAAAAACAACAAGAGAAACGAAAAAGGCACTATCATTTCTAAAAAATTCATATTTTTACCTACTTCGGCGATTCTTTTACTGATAAGATCGTTAGTAGAAACTTTAAAAAGTTTTACAATCAGCCAATTTCCCAACATAATTCCCAAGAAAAACACCGTAAACGGAATATACTGCCACAACTTGGGCTTTTTATCATTCTTCAATAATTGCTCGATATATCCCATATTTAAAATTTGAATTATCTTTGGTATAAATTTATTGTTTATGATTACTATTTATCACAATCCTCGATGCAGTAAATCCCGTGAAGGTCTTTGTTTTTTAGAACAACATGGTATTGAACACAAAATTATAAAATATTTGGACGACAATATTAGTGAAATAGAACTTAAATCTATTTTAAAAAAACTAAATTACCAACCTATCCAATTAGTTAGAACTAAAGAAGCTTTGTGGAAAGATAATTTCGCAGATAAAGACCTAAATTATGATGAAATTATAAAAATTATGACAGAAAACCCAAGACTTATAGAGCGTCCTATAATTATTAACGGAGATAAAGCGATAGTTGCACGACCTATTGAAAAAATTAAGGAAATAATCACTTTTTAATTTAACTTTTAATTAACTTTATATTTTTAAACCCGACAGGTCAATTATAGTCTAACAGCCACAGATATAAACCTAACGACTATAATGGAAAAACAAAAAGAGATAATCCCGTTATTGACATTCTTATTTTTATTTTTAGGAAGCTCAATATTCGCGCAGGCACCCCAACAAAGTATAATTAGCGGAACCGTTTTAGAAGCATCTACAGGCATACCCTTAGAATACGCTAGTATCTATGCAGAAAACGAAAAAAACCCAAACATAATTTCCGGCGGTATGACCGATGCAAAAGGGCATTTTTCTTTTGAAGTTCTTTCGGGCTCTTATTTCATAAAAATTGACTTTTTAGGCTATAAGACACTTGAACTAAAAAATGTTGTTGTAAACGGCAATACTAATATCGGAACGCAAAAAGTAACAGATGACAGTCAAATGTTAGAAGAAGTTACTGTCATTGCTGAAAGATCAACCGTTGAAGTAAAATTAGACAAAAAGATTTACAATGTTGGAGAAGACATGATTGTGAAAGGAGGAACTGCCGGAGATGTTCTTGACAATGTTCCGTCTGTAACGGTTGATAGTGAAGGAGCTGTAAGTTTACGAGGAAATGAGAACGTAAAAGTGCTAATTGACGGAAAACCTACCGGACTGGCAAATAACATCCAGGAAGCCATGAAAATTCTTGCCGCCGAATCTATCGATAAAGTTGAAGTAATCACCAATCCATCTGCCCGATACGAAGCTGAAGGCGGAGCCGGAATCATCAATATCATTCTCAAAAAAGGAAAAGGACAAGGATTAAATGGCAGTATTACCGGAACTATTGGAAATCCCAGAAATTATGAATTTAACGCTAACGTTAATTACAGAAGTGACAATTTCAACTTCTTTACTACTTTAGGTTATCAAGATAGCAAGTCTAAGGGGTACGGTGTTAATGAAAATGAATATTTTGATAAAAACGGAAATACCACACAATATATCAATGAATATAAAAACAATAACCGCGAAAGAGAGGGTTACAACGGTACCTTTGGATTAGAGTGGTATTTAACACCTTCTGTTACGTGGACCAACACCTTAACCGCCAGAAGAAACAACATTCAAATGCCTAATACAGTAAGCTATGAATATCTTAATGATAATAACAGCTTCTTGTATAATCGATATCGTTACGAAAACAAAAAAGCAAATCGCAATGATATAGAATATACTACAACAATAGAAAAACAATTTGCAAAAGAAGATCATAAGCTTATTGTTGAAGCTTCAATATCGCAAGACAAAGACAAAGAAAATTCCGCTATCGAAGATATTGCGCAGGCATTAAACAAAAATTCTTTTGAAAAAAGCACTAATAATGAAAAGGAAAGAGCTGGACTTGTAAAAGTGGATTACGTTTTACCAATTGGACAGTCAGGACAATTAGAAGCTGGATATTTAGGTACTTTTAAATCAAAAACTACCGATTTTCAGCTTTTTAATCAGATAGACAATGTTTGGGAAAACAATACTAAACTTTCCAATACTTTAGAGTACAAAGAAAAAATAAATGCTCTATACCTTCAATACGGTAACAAAATTACAAGAAATCTGAGCTTTTTAGCAGGAGTACGTTGGGAAGACAGTAATATAGATGTCAATCAATTAATCAATCAGGATTTCAATAATAAAAAATATAACGATTTCTTTCCGAGTGTTTTCTTAAACTATGAATTTGATGATGCCAGTAATGTTACTGCAAGTTATAGCCGTAGAATTAACCGTCCGAGAGGTTTCTTTTTAAATCCTTTTTCAAACTATACCAGCGACATCAATTTTTTTCAAGGTAACCCAGATTTAGATCCTTCTAAAACACATGCTTTTGACTTAGGATATTTAAAAAAATGGACTGGTATTACGGCAAATGCTTCTGTTTATTATAACAAAACAGATGATTCGTTTCAATTTGTAAGACGAATTGGCGGAACTTCATCTAACGGTACTCCGATTATCGTGAGTTCACCGATAAACCTTGCTACCGAATACAGATATGGAGTTGACATTACATTAAATTACACTCCCTTTAAATGGTGGAGATTAAATGGTAATTTTAACTTTTTCAGAAGCGAAACCCGAGGCGATTATACATTTGTTGACTTTGACGGGAATAAAGAAACACAGAATTTTGATAATAATGCTTATGCCTGGTTCAGCCGTTTGAGCTCAAAAATTACATTGCCTTACAAAATTGATTGGCAAATGAACGGAATGTATCGAGCTCCCCAAACTACAGCTCAAGGAGAAATAAAAGGAAATTTATCTGCTAATCTTTCTCTAAGCAAAGACATTCTAAAAGATAAAGCAACAATTACTTTTAACATAAATGATTTATTCGATTCCAGAAAAAGAGAATCTGATACCTATTTACCACAATCTTATTCACACAGCGAGATGCAGTGGAGAGGCAGACAAGTTAATTTATCTTTTACCTACAGATTTAATCAGCCTAAAAACGTCAAACTGCAGCGCGGAATGAATAGCGGAGACAGCGGAATGGACAATGCAGAAATAATGTAAAAATGTTCTCTATTTATAAAAATAAGCGAAACAAAAACAAAAAAATCTAAAAAGAGAACATCTATAACCTCAAAAAATAAAATATTTTTGAGGTTATTTTTTCTAATTACTGTATCTCCCAGAAAATAACAATAACTATCATTTATTCAAAGTTTATAAGTGCAAGCTTTGAACATATAAACTATAAATGAAATCCATTTAAGAACCTTTCTATAAGATGTATACTGACGGTTTAAAGGATAATACAATATTGGTTTAACGAACTATGGCTCATAAGAGATCAGTAAATGGAATCCCACGTGACATCTTCCAATATGTTCTCTGCGTTATTTTCTGTAATTTTCAGAGGATAATTCTACTTGTTTCAGGTGATGTAAAGGATGATATGACATCAAATAAAACATTTCTCGAATAGTCAGTTTTCCGAGTAATGGATGAGGTATTGATAGAGAATCCAATTCTTCTTCTGAATAATTATTTAAAAGAATTAATATTATTTCAACATGGTGTTGAATATTAGAAATTATTTCCTGTTTTTGGTCAAATAGAATTACAGTATCAGGTACAAATTGTTCAGGAGATTTTCTATCGGTTTTTAAATAGTTATCAAAAACCTTTTGATAATCCCAAGTTGGTCTGTCTATTGTTCCAAATTTTTCTGCCATATAAGCTTTCGAAGATAAAATTTTAGGAAACGGCATTAATGTCAGTAAAATGTGTTTTAATTGTTGCGCAGCAGACCATTTATTATTGTAAATGTAGATAAACTCTTCGCTATCTAAATTATCAACATACTGGATTAATTTTTGATGATTTTCCTTAAAAATCTTTATAAGCTCTCTCTTTTCCATAACAAATTTTTTATTTTTACAAAATAAGAAAGTTTAGAGAAGGCATACAATGAACTTTGGTTAATAAATTTGCTTCCGTATTCTGCTTAATGCCTGTGGCGTAATTCCAATATATGAGGCTAAAAATTTAAGAGGTACCTTTTCGATAAAATGCGGCTTATTTTTTAAAAGATATAAATATATTTCTTTTGGAGATGACTTTAAAAGTTGTATTTCTCTGATGGTTTTGTTGCGAAGCTGTTCTTCTAAATATACCTTTTGTGTTGTGGCACAAAGTTTAGATTCTAAAAAAAGCTTCTTCACTTCATCCATACCAACATACCATAAAAATCCATTGTTTATTGGCTCATAGAAAAATTGATCTTCAATTTCTTTGACTGATTTCACAGTAAAAATATCTCCTTCAAAATAAAAATCTACAGAAATATCTCCACTTAGTTCCTTTTCAGAGTCTATCATATATTTCCGGATAGTTCCTTTTTGAAGGAAACAAAGAATATCGTTTGGAAGAATTGTCTTCTTAGCGAATTTTAATAAGGAAAGTTTACTCCAAATTTCTGCATAGTCATTTATAGGGTATTTTTTTGAAAATATATTTTTATCTATTTCTGTTATCACTTGATTTATTTTAGATTTTTAAATCATGCTTACATACTACTCTCAAATATACAAATGTTTTTTCCAATCTAAAACAATCCTAAGCAAACGCACAAAATAATCAATATGAAATACTTATAAACAACTTCAGATTACACCAGCAATACAAAATGCTTTTTAAGATAAAAAAACCCAAACTTTTACTTGCTTGGGATTTTTATTCAGATTAGGATCTGTTTTATTTTACAGCTTCTTCTGCTTGTTGCTGTACCGGAAGATCTGCTCTGGTTAAGAAAGTTATTACCTCTGCATCTATTTCTCCAATCGTTTTCTTAAACAATTCAAATGCTTCAAATTTATAAATCAACAAGGGATCTTTTTGTTCATGAACGGCTAACTGAACAGATTGTTTTAACTCATCCATTTTACGAAGGTGTTTTTTCCACGCTTCATCCAAAATTCCTAAAGTCACATTTTTCTCAAAATCATCAATCAAAGAAGCTCCCTCTGTTTGATAAGACTTTTCTAAATTTGTAACAACATTGATTGTTTTAACTCCGTCAGTAAATGGTACCACAATGCGTTCAAATTGCCCTGAATTGTTTTCGTAAACATTTTTAATCACTTTAAATGCCTCCGCAGCACTTCTCGTGCACTTTTCTTGATAAGCAGTAAATGCTTTTTCGTATAATTTATTAGCAAGCGATACAATGTCCCCTCTGTTAAAGTCATCTTCTGAAACAATATCATTCGTTCCAAAATTACGAATCATATCAAACTCCAGATTTTTATAGTCATTTGCCAATTTATTGTTTTCGATGATTCGCTCACACAAATCATACATCATATTTGCTAAATCAACTTTTAAACGATCTCCAAACAAAGCGTGCTTTCTTCGTTTATAGATTACTTCTCTTTGAGCATTCATAACGTCATCATACTCCAGCAAACGCTTACGAATACCAAAGTTGTTTTCCTCTACTTTTTTCTGTGCCCTTTCAATTGATTTTGTCATCATTGAATGCTGAATCACCTCTCCTTCTTTTAATCCCATTCTGTCCATGACTTTTGCCACGCGCTCAGAACCGAATAAGCGCATTAGGTTATCCTCTAATGACACATAGAATTGAGAGCTTCCCGGATCTCCCTGACGACCTGCACGACCTCTTAACTGACGGTCAACCCGACGAGAATCATGACGTTCTGTACCAATAATAGCCAATCCGCCTAAATCTTTTACTTCTTGCGACAGTTTAATATCCGTACCACGACCTGCCATATTCGTTGCAATAGTTACGATTCCTGATTTCCCAGCTTCTTCTACAATTTCAGCTTCTTTTTTATGTAATTTGGCATTCAACACATTGTGTTTAATCCCTCTCATTTTTAAAGAACGGCTTAATAGTTCAGAAATTTCCACAGAGGTAGTACCAATTAAAACCGGTCTTCCTTCTTCTGATAATTTAACTACATCTTCAATAACCGCTTTGTATTTTTCGCGAACAGAACGATAAATTTTATCTTCTAAGTCCTTACGCGCGATAGGTCTGTTAGTTGGAATTTCAACAACATCTAATTTATAAATTTCCCAAAATTCTCCTGCTTCGGTAACAGCCGTACCTGTCATCCCCGCAAGTTTTTTATACATACGAAAATAATTTTGAAGCGTAACAGTAGCGAAAGTTTGGGTAGCAGCTTCAATTTTTACGTTTTCTTTTGCTTCTATGGCTTGATGCAATCCATCTGAATAACGGCGACCATCCATAATACGTCCCGTTTGCTCATCAACAATAAGTATTTTATTGTCAATCACTACATATTCTGTATCTTTTTCAAATAGTGCATAGGCTTTTAGCAATTGATTTAAAGTGTGTATTCTTTCACTTTTAACTCCAAAATCCTGAAACAAATGTTCTTTTTCTTCTGCTTCTTGCTCTTTGGATAATTTTTTAGATTCTATACGAGATATTTCTGTTCCGATATCCGGCAATACAAAAAAGTTTTCATCTGTATCCTGAGACAAATACTTAATTCCGTTATCTGTTAATTGAACTTGATTATTTTTTTCTTCAATCACAAAATATAATGCTTCATCCACTTTATGCATTTCTCTATTATTATCCTGCATATAATGGTTTTCTGTTTTTTGAAGCAATTGCTTTATTCCTTCTTCACTTAAAAACTTAATTAAAGCCTTATTTTTAGGCAAACTTCTATAAGCTCTTAGTAATAAAAAACCGCCTTCTTTTGTATTTCCTTCTTTGATTAGTTTTTTTGCTTCTGCTAAAAATCCATTTGCCAGTTTTCTTTGCAACTCTACCAGATTAGTAACTTTAGGCTTGAGCTCATTAAATTCGTGACGATCTCCTTGGGGAACCGGACCTGAAATAATAAGCGGTGTTCTCGCATCATCAATCAAAACGGAGTCTACCTCATCCACAATCGCAAAATTGTGTACTCTCTGCACCAGTTCTTCCGGTGTATGAGCCATATTGTCTCTCAGGTAATCAAAACCAAATTCATTGTTAGTTCCATAAGTAATATCCGCAGCATAAGCCGCACGTCTTCCCGGAGAGTTTGGTTGATGATTATCAATACAGTCTACAGATAATCCGTGAAACTCAAACAAAGGAGCTTTCCACTGACTATCCCTTCTTGCTAAATAATCGTTTACCGTTACAAGGTGAACTCCGTTTCCTGTTAATGCATTAAGATATAAGGGAGCGGTTGCAACTAAAGTTTTTCCTTCTCCTGTCTGCATTTCTGCAATTTTTCCTTGATGAAGTACAATTCCACCTATTAACTGTACATCGTAATGAATCATATCCCAAGTTACCTCTTTACCTGCTGCTGACCATTTGTTTGCCCAAATAGCTTTATCTCCTTCTATAGTGATATAAGGTTTATTTTGCGCGAAATCAACATCTTTTTCAGTAGCCGTCACTTCAACATAATCACTTTCTTTAAAACGACGAGCTGTTTCTTTCACTACAGCAAAAGCCTCTGGCAAAATATCCATCAGCATCTTTTCTGTATTGTCGTAAGCTAATTTTTCTAAATTATCAATATCGGCATAAATAGCTTCTTTTTTATCAATATCCTGAGTTTTTTCAATTTCCTCTCTGTAGGATGCTATTTTAGCATCTTGATCCGCTCTTGACTGTTTAATTTTATCTTTAAAATAAATTGTCTTTGCTCTTAATTCGTCATTCGACAAACCAGTCAAAGTGCTTTCGTAAGTTTTTATTTTTTCTATTATCGGCTTTATGATTTTGATATCTCTTTCTGATTTATCTCCTACAAAAGCTTTTAATATGGTGTTTATGAAGCTCATAAATTTAGGTTTTTACTTTTAATTTGCGTTTATAATTCTAATGCCAAACAAAAAAAAGCCTTGTTTCGGAGGCTTTTTTTCATCTATCGTTAATATTCATCCTCATTCCAAAGATAATCTTCGTCTGTAGGATAATCTGGCCATATTTCTTCCATTGACTCGTAGATTTCTCCTTCATCTTCGATGGATTGAAGGTTTTCTACTACTTCAAGTGGAGCTCCTGTTCTGATTGCATAGTCAATAAGCTCATCTTTTGTTGCAGGCCAAGGAGCATCGCTTAAATATGATGCCAATTCTAATGTCCAATACATCTTTATTCAGTTTTAATTTTTATGCAAAAATAATTTTATTTATGAAATTACCAAGCTTTTTTGTTTTTATTTCAATAGAATTCAAGAACGTTATTGCCTGATAAAAAATGAAGCTGCAATTTTGTCCTTTTACTCTTCTTTTTTAGGAATCCACTTTACTTCTTCAGCATTCAAATCAAAAGTCAACTTTCGTGCCAATACAAATAAATAGTCAGACAGTCTGTTTAAATATTTTAAAACTCCTTCATTCACAGGCTCAGTTTCATTTAATTGTACTGACAACCGTTCTGCTCTTCGGCACACACACCTGGCAACATGACAAAAAGACACTGTTGTATGTCCGCCTGGCAGTACAAAATGAGTCATTGGTGGCAGTTTACTTTCCATCGTATCTATTTCATTTTCTAAAAACTCAATATCCGATTCAGAAATTTTTGGAATATTTAAACGCTCTTTTCCGTTTTTTAAAATTGCTTTTTCAGGATCAGTCGCCAAAATAGCTCCAACAGTAAAGAGTCTGTCTTGAATTTCAATCAAAGTCTTTTTATACAGCGGGTTGATATCTTGATCTCGGATGAGTCCAATGTAAGAATTTAATTCGTCTACAGTTCCATAACTCTCAATCCTTATATGATGTTTTGGCACTCGAGTGCCACCAAAAAGTGCTGTGGTTCCCTTGTCTCCTGTTTTAGTATAAACTTTCATTTTGTTACTTTTAGAGGGTTTTTTCAAAATTTTTAAAGTAAATTTTGATTCGTATTTATTTTCTCTAGCAAAATACAATAAAAACCGAAATGTAAAAAACTTAAATACAAAACTATTTAATGCGTTCATCACTTTCAATTATACCGTCTCTTAGACGTATAATCCTATGTGCATGAGCAGCAATATCTTCTTCGTGCGTAACAAGAATAACAGTATTACCCTCTGCGTGTATATGGTTAAAGAGAGCCATGATCTCGACAGAGGTTTTAGTGTCTAGATTTCCTGTTGGTTCATCTGCCAGTATAATAGAAGGTTGATTGACTAATGCACGGGCAATTGCTACCCTTTGTCTTTGTCCTCCGGAAAGCTGATTAGGGTGGTGATCTTTTCGATCGGCTAATCCAACTTGGTCTAATACTTCAGAAGCTCGGTTTTGGCGCTCTATTTTAGACTTTCCTGCGTAAATCATAGGAAGTGCAACGTTATCCAAAGCTGTAGTACGCGGCAAAAGGTTAAATGTCTGAAAAACAAAACCAATATCTCTATTGCGGATTTCTGCCAATTGATCATCATTTAGCCGGCTGACATCATTTTTATTTAAAATATAAGACCCCGAAGTTGGAGTATCCAAACATCCTAAAATATTCATTAAAGTAGATTTTCCGGAACCTGACGGTCCCATTAAAGCGACATAATCTCCTTTTTTGATTTGCAGATTGACTCCTTTTAAGACTTTGACTATTTCACTTCCAAGTTTAAAATCTCTCTTTATTTCTTTTATATTTATAATAATATCTGTCATACCACTGTAATTAAACTCCATCTATAAGTAATGAAAAGTAAGAATATGTTACGTTTTTCCTTCATTTTTTTTACATCCTCAGTATAAAATGCTGTTTCACCTGTTCCCGTCTAATAAAAGCTAAACCGTAATAATAAAAATCAATGGTTACTACAAAACCGTCATCTTTCACTATATTCTGCCATATTTTTTTTAATTCCTTAGTTTGTTCACTTTTATCCACAAGCAGTATACTATCGTTATGCATAGCATCAATTAAATTATGAAGTTGATACATCCGGTTATCACAAGGGGTGCCAATCCATATTAAATCAACTTTGCTCAGAACTTCTGAATCATTTTTTTCTACTTTTATAAATGGAGGCAACTTTTGTTCTGTTTCTCTACATAACCATACGCTTTGAGGTTTAAAATAATCTATTATACGTGGAATAAAACTTTCCTTTTTACTGCATTGTTTCCACTTTTTATCTTTACTATATATCCCCTTAGTTAGCAAAGAAAAAACAAAAGGAGAATGAACACCGTGTTGATTAGTTGACTGATAGAGAAACTTTAAATATGTTAAACACATTGATTTTATTTTGGCTATTGCATCACAAAGGTAGTTCGTTTAAAAATAGTTGCAAAAAACAATTTTTATTTACCTTTTTTAAGGTACTAATAGTTAAGTAAATAAATTCAATATAATGATAATACAATTAAAAAATGCTAGTTTAGGTTTGTAATTACGGATTATCATCTTATATTTGCACTCGCAAACAAATAGGCCACGTGGCGCAACTGAATAGCGCATCTGATTACGGCTCAGAAGGTTGCAGGTTTGAATCCTGCCGTGGTCACAAAATACTTTTTGGCGATGTGGCGCAACTGAATAGCGCATCTGATTACGGCTCAGAAGGTTACAGGTTTGAATCCTGTCATCGTCACTATAAAAAACTCATCTTAAATAGATGAGTTTTTTATTATATTAATGTAAATTTTGCGACACGTACTACTAAAACAAAAATTCAAGCTCTACTCACTTTACTCTTATTTATCCTTAAATTCTTTTTACAATTAATCTCCAAAACATCTAAAATCTACATTTTTCACTTTAAAATTTATCTTTTGGTGGGAAACAAAAAACAAATAATACCGCTGTAATTAAAAAGAGTAAAATATACAAATACAAGATATTATCTGTAAATAAACCAAAAACTAAGAAAAGTATAGTAGCAATTAGACCTGCTACTATAAATTTATAACTATTTTTATCAATAAACTTCTCTAATCCTTCCTCTAAATCTTTTTCCAAAAGCTCTTGTTCTTCTTTATATTTTAGATATTCATCTTTATTTTTAAAATTTTTTACTTCTATAAATTTTCGAACTATAAAAAAAGCTATCAGTGCTATAAAAACAAATAAAACATAATTATTCATTATCCAATCTCCCTAACTATTTTTCGCTAAAAGTAATACTATTTAAATAATTTGTGCAAAATTTATTGCAGGCTTCCCTTTCTTGTAAACTTCTCTTTTTTAGAACACCTCTAAATTCAACAAATAATTCTTATTATGTTCAGGTTTGATGAAGAACTTAAATTCTTCAAGGTTTTGAAATTACTTTCTCATAAATAACCCCATTAAAAACACCTATTCCTAATGATTCTATTTCACCATTAGCATTACCAAAATAAACCTCTTTATCAATATTATCATAACGTCCTTTTTCAACATACCCAAACAATTTATATTTCACTACCTTATTCACAGTTTCTGCATTACTTATTTGATCTATTGCTTTACCTGTTATTGATACTCCCAAAAAATCATCTCCTGCCAAGCTCGTTTTACTTTCATAATTTGTTATTTTTCTTGATCCTTGATCTAATTCTACTAACGTATTATCTTCCTTTACTTTAGTTAAGGTGACCCCAATATAACCAACAACTATAAGATTATTTTCTTTATTATTATATATATAAATAGGCACGTCATACTCCAAAAAAAGGATATTATCTGTATTGGGAGATAAAATAACTTCTAAATCCATTTCTAAAGTAATTTGCTCTTTAGAAGGATCCATTACATTAGCACTTTTATCTGTATGAACTGTTCTTTTACTCTTAACATATTTAATAGTTTTCAAATTAAAACTATCCGAACTATAATCCATTGTAGCGATATCCCCATCTTGATTCAATACTATTTTACGCAAATACTCAGGTGTTCGCTCTAATCCTTCTAAACGAATATAACTATTTTCAGGATTTGCAACTTGAATTTCCTTAGGGTTTATATCTAAATTTGTTACTGGGTCTTCGACCCCAATCCCAACCTGTCCAATCATTTTTATGCTGAACAAAATAAAAAACAACATATTAACTCTTTTCATCACTTTTATTCTATTAATTCATTAATTGTAATAAAAAAAACTCCTCTTCCCCAGTTATAATTCTGATGGTCAACCCTATCATCATATGAACCAAATGTAATAGTATAATTACGTAGATTGATATGATCTGTAAAACCATATACATCATATACTATCTCTAACGGAACATTTGTATCATTTTTTACAGTATCTACATAGGTGCAAGAAATTGCTCTGCCTATGGCAGTTACAGCATTAGCATTGGATAGACTTGGAGAAAAAACACGAACAGAAGTATTTATTTTCTCAAATATTCCATCTCCTTGTTTCTTTTTCAAAAAAACACCAAAATCTCCTTTTGGATTTCCCGTTGCTCCATACAGTGCAGGGATACTATAAGCTATTTCTAATACATAAGTTTCATTGGGAGGTACTACAATTTTGCTATTCAAGTTTAGTGATTCCTCTTCGTAAATAACATTTCTATCTGGTGTATTGTCATTTGGAATATAAACGTTTTTATTCATCTTAGCTGTCAAAACATTTTTAAACATTAAATTAGTTGGTAATCCTGTAAAAACAGCTAAATTTCCTTTTGCATCTGAAATTAAATGTTTTGGATAATCAATCATAGATTCCTCCACATGAATTACGTCTTTTAATTTTACATTTTTACCAATATGTACTGCTGCCTCAGGATTCTCTATACCAATTCCTACCTGAGCCATACAAATGATGCTTTGAAATAGTAGAATTGCACTTATAATTTGTTTCATTTTCTTACTCGTTAATTGTTTCTCCATAATAAGGTTTGTGATAAACTTTAATTAGTAGCATACCTGCTTCTCCTCTGCCATCAGACATTTGTGAACCATATTGAACTATTCCATCATTATCCTTAGTATAGCTCATTAATTTATAAGTTATTTTTTTTGAATGAACATCGCTATTAAGTACTTCTTGAATATTCATTCCTTCAATAAACGAACGCCTAAACTCTAAATTGGGGTAGGTTTTCTCATATTCACTCGGTATAGATAATGACCTATTCCCTTCTGCTACATTACTATAATTGCCTTCTTGCTCCTCTTTTTTCATTAATCTAACGCCTATTTCACTAACTAAAGGTGTATCGCTAAACGCTGAATAGCCCTCTGTTTCGAAAGAAACTGGTACATTATAGTGAATTTCAAAAATTGAAATTGTACGTGGTAGTAGTTCTAGTTCTATCTCTAAAAACAAATCCTTACTCTTATCTGTTTGATTTAAAACTACTTTATCCTCCATTTCATCAGAAATCATCTTAACAAAATAAGATCGCTCACTTTCAATCTCTAAATATCCTAACCTCCCTTGATTATCCATCAAAACCTCTCTGTTAAACTGTTGTAAATCCCCCTCTTGTAAATTGCGGAATCGTACACTACCTTCTATTTCAATACCACTTGATGGGTTTTCTGTACCTATTCCAATCTGTGCCATCATTATACAAGAGCAGAGTAATCCTATTATTGTAAAAACTAGTTGTTTCATTATGTTCTCATGTTAATTATTTGATACTACTAAGTAATATACTACCTAAAACTTATTTCTTTACATACTCTAAAATAAGGTAATACTTCCCTTTAGGATGTTTTACAGTTACTGTACCTGGTGTTCCAAGTGTTAAAACAGTTTTTCCATTAACAACCTCTTTTTTAATTAAATCACGAGTGGAAGAATTGGTCGTTTGATTGATCAATCTAGCATCTAGTATAATTGAAGCAAAATCACCATCTAGTGTTATTTTATTTTCGGGTTGAGTTAATTCTATTTCAAAAACTCTTTGAGCTACCTTTTTATCTGTATCTAACCATTTTATATCTTTAATTTGCTCTTCCTTACTGTAGTCAACTCCATCAAAAGCAACCTGTCTGAAAGTAGCTCCTCCATCACCATCTGCTACCAATAACTCTCCGTCAATTGCTTGCTGAGACGATATTTTTGCAGCTGTTACTCCTTTATCTTTTACTACTGTCCCATATACTGAAGCAGCTCTTAACTTCGCATAGGTTACTGCATCATTAGCAATCTTTTCTGTGATTATTGCATTATTTTTTAAATGCTTGGTATCAATTGATAAGTTATTTACTTCTAATACAACTTCTTTTAAAACTGATCCTATTGCGCCTGAAGTAGCTGAAATTGTTTCTCCCTGGACTATATTAGCCTTAGATATTACCTGATCAGCTTTTCCGTAATTATATCCTCCTTGTCCATCTGTTAACAAAATTTGATTAGCCACAACACTTTCTCCATCTTCTTTTATAGAAGAAAGTTTATTTATTGTCACTGTTTTTTCTCCCAAATGTTCTGTTGTAATACCTGCATTACTAACTTTAATTGATGCTGGAGCTAGTAAGACCCCTTCCCTAGTAGAAACTGTAATAGAACTATCACTATCTAATTGTTTGCCATAACTATTCAAAGATAGAAACTTCGCTTCTCCATCACCTAAAGAGGTTAAAACAGTTCCTTGATCCGCTTGATCTGCATCTATTTTTATTGCTTGAATTGTTTTGTCTGCTATCTTTCCATTTGTAATACCTTTATCCTTTACACTAATACTCACATCCTTTAAAAGTGCTTGATTTCCCCCTATAACCTCGATACCATCACCAGCATACAAAGTTTTACCCGCATCAGCTATAGCTGCTGTAACTGTTTCAAAACTTGCTCCCCCCTCACCATCTGTAAGTAGCACTAATCCTTTAGTTTCACCATCTGCATTAATTTTCTGAGGAGTGACAGATTTATCACTTAAATGTTGTTCTTGAATTCCTGATGGAGCTATTTGAATAGTTGCCTGTTTTAAAAGTGCATGATCTCCTCCAACAACAGAGATTGAAGTATCTGCTTTTAATTCCTTTCCACTTTTTAAGGCAATTTCATCCATAAAAGAAAAGGTTGTACTTCCTTGACCATTCGTTACTAAAAATGCTCCCTCACCTATTAACTCATCTCCTATTTTGGAACTAATTTTAGTTGTTGTAACAGCAGTGTCTTTTAAGTGTTTTGTATCCACTCCTTGTTCAGCAACTGCTATACTTGTTTGTTGTAAAAGCGCCTTATTTTCAGGAGTTACTTTAATTGAAGTATCAGACAATAGGTTCTCTCCCTTACCGGAGAAAATATTTTCATTTATTTCTTGATAATTTACAGCCCCATAACCATCTGCAGTTAGTACTGCATTCATTGCAGCTCTTTCAGAAGATATTTTATCTACTGTTACAGCCCTATCTTGTAATTTAGCTGTTGTAATTCCTTGATCCTGTATTCCTACTGTTGTATTAGCTAGAACAGCAGATATTCCATTACCACTAACAAAGCGCAGACCATCCTCTAGCTGTAAATCTTTCGCTTCTTGTACTATACTCGCTCTATCCACATAAGTAAACCCACCCTCACTGTTTGTTACCATTACCATTCCTTCATCCGAACCTATACTACTTAATTTGTTAATCTGAATTGTTTGTTCAGCTATTTGTTGGTTAGTAATACTTTGCTCCTTAATTCCTAATCTAATGTCTTTTAACAAAGCCTTATCTCCTGTGACAGTAACCCCTTGTTGGTCAGGCATGATGGTAATAATATCATCTGTTAATAAATTACCAGCTACAGAGTCATAAATTTTATCCATTTCTCCCCAAACTGTTCTTCCTTGATCATCACTTAGCAATACCCTACCTTTCCCTACATTACCAGAAGTAATCTTGTTATTTGTTACAGCTAATTCGGCTATTTGAGCTGTTTTAACCGCATTATCAGCCAATTGCTCAGTATTAATACTCTTTTCTTTAATACTTAAATTCACGTCCTCTAACACTTTGTTTATTCCATTATCAGATACTACAATAATATCATCAGTAGTTATTGTACCTTTATTCTGTAGAAGCTCAGCAGTTAAAGGTTGATAATTAACTCTTCCCTGTTCTCCAACTATAGCTACGTATCCTTGTTCCTCTTCTTTAGCAATAAGCTTGGAGGCAGTAATAGATTGATCATTCACCTCTAAGATTACGTTTTGAAGTACTGCCCCATCTGCGCCTTGTATTGCGGAGATTGTTTCTCCTGGTATGATAGTTCCTTTTTCTGTCAGCATATCAGTTGTTAAAGGTTGATAACTTACAGTTCCTCCCGTACCAACTATAGCTACCGATCCTTCACTAGCATTTTCTGCATTAAGTTTAGAAGCTGTTACAGCTCCATCAGCAATGTGTCTTTCTTTAACTCCCGAAATATTAAGCTCTATACCAACTTCTTTACCTTGTTCTCCAATTAATACATTCTCTCCTCCTTTAACCAAAATAGTCTGTTCTGTATCTCCTACAATATCTCCATTGACAGCATGTATTAAAGCTTCTGTCAACGGTGTAAATACAGCGCCACCAATTCCATTAGCTGTCAACACAGCGCCATTCCCCATATTTTCAGAACCTATTTTCTCTGCCGTTACGCCTTTATTTTCAATATGTTTTGTTACAATTCCGTTGGTAGAAACCTGGATTTTAACCCCCTTAAGAAGAGAAGCGGAAGCATCACCTTCTAACTTTAAAGAATTATCTACAGATAAGGCCTCTCCTTGTAATATAGTACCTAATTCCTGGTACTTTACGGTACCATCATTTTGAACTATAGCAACAAAATTGTTCTTTCCTTGCCCTGCCCACAATTTAGTCTCACTTACAGCACCATCCTTTATTTTAGAGGTAAGTACAGCGTTGTCTTTTAAGTGCTCTGTATCGACTCCTTTTTTGGCTATTTCAATACTTACTTCATTTAGCAATGACTTTTCCCCATTAGTTACTTTAATAGATTCATCTGATAACAGCGCTTTCCCTTTTGTTTCTATTATTTCATATATATTATTTTGAACATCTTCATTGGTGATAATTTCCTCAAAGTTATTGGTAACGTCACCCACAACATCAATGGTGACCTCATCAAGCGCTTCGTTTTTATATACATAGGTACCGGTGTTTACTCCGTTTACTTGTTCCGGTGTAATAGTGGTTACTGTCTCAAAAGATTTGACCAATGCTGAAATATCTATGAGCTGATTCTCTCCTGCCTCATCTAAATACTTAAAAACAAAACTGCCGTTTTCCTCTACATACGTTACGTTACCCAGCGGAAGAGCGTTATTGAAATACTGATTTAAAATCTCCTG
This sequence comes from Myroides indicus, assembly GCF_004364575.1. Lineage (GTDB taxonomy): Bacteria > Bacteroidota > Bacteroidia > Flavobacteriales > Flavobacteriaceae > Flavobacterium > Flavobacterium indicum_A. The sequence continues at coordinate 55,351 of NZ_SOAG01000022.1, forward strand.
AACATCTTCATTGGTGATAATTTTCTCAAAGTTATTGGTAACGTCACCCACAACATCAATGGTGACCTCATCAAGCGCTTCGTTTTTATATACATAGGTACCGGTGTTTACTCCGTTTACTTGTTCTGGTGTAATAGTGGTTACTGTCTCAAAAGATTTGACCAATGCTGAAATATCTATGAGCTGATTCTCTCCTGCCTCATCTAAATACTTAAAAACAAAACTGCCGTTTTCTTCTACATACGTTACGTTACCCAGCGGAAGAGCGTTATTGAAATACTGATTTAAAATCTCCTGAACATCTTCATTGGTGATAATTTCCTCAAAGTTATTGGTAACA
>NZ_SOAG01000022.1:55788-65621 GCF_004364575.1 Myroides indicus
CGTTACGTTACCCAGCGGAAGAGCGTTATTGAAATACTGATTTAAAATCTCCTGAACATCTTCATTGGTGATAATTTCCTCAAAGTTATTGGTAACATCACCCACAACATCAATGGTTGTTTGACTACCATCCTCTGCAGTATATATGTACTGTCCATTACCTTGATTTTCTAAAGTCGTTAGTATATTAATATCTTTTAAAGGTACCGATACAATATTACCTTTAGAATCCTTTAAGTAGAGAGTTTGCTCATTATTATTCACCGCAAATTCTTCATTTTTAAGAATATCTCTATAAGCATCATCTTGGTCAGTAATTATTCGTAGCCAACTAGTCTCAAACCAATAATAATACCCTGGTCTAAGATCTTCATTTTCAGTAGTATTAAAAACCAGCAAACTATTGGTTATATTCCCTTTATTAACAAAAGAATTATCTGTAAGCGTAAAGGTATTCTTGGTATTAAAACTCCTTTTAAATCATTTAAGGGAGCCAATACTTCAAGCATCGCTGATTTGTCTGGATTTCTTGTACCTATTCCTACTTGCGCCATAGCGAAAGTTGATACAAATAGGAGTGATAGTGGTAGTAATTTTCTTTTCATTAACTATTCTTATTTTTACTGTTTTTTATCTTAATATCATTCTAATAAAAATTTTATTATTAAATAGAATGATGAATCCTTCTTGTGTTCATTTCTATAAAAACATTTATTCTGCTTTTATATGAAAATCAAATATTATACCAAATTAAAATAAAAAAATAAAAACTTACACACATATTTAAAAAAAACATAAAAATTTATTTAAATATTAAGAATATCATAAATAAAGATTATTTTCCTATTAGCGAAAATTGAGATATGAAAAAACTAGAATTGGAGCGTTTAAAAGAGCCTGAATAAGAAAATCTCAAGCTTAAACGGATATATGACGATGTTATTTTAGACAATAAAATGTCTCAAAGATATCTGGATATTCTAATTAAATCGAACTATTAATTAAGCAGTTATATTTATATATACTTTTTCATTAAACTCGCTGATTTTCTGACAGTTTAAGTAAGGATATTTACGTTTTTTATTGTACTACATTTCGATATATTTAAAAACGATAGATCCTATTTGCTTTGTACTTAGCAGTAAATTTCCATAAATCATCTCCACTTTTAGAGATTTAAAGCGCTTCCTGTTACGGCATTATCTGTACAATTTGTTTTTCTACTCATACTTCTACTTCTTTAAAAGATCTATTGCTTTTAGCCATTTTAAAAGCTGCCTAGGCGGTATTTTCCGTTGTTATATCTTTAATTTAAGCCCCATCTAATGACCTTTTGTCAAATAAATCCTAACTGTAGCTAGACACATAAAACATTCTTTTATTCCGATCTAAGCAATATCAGGCACCCAAGATTTTCTTGGTTTAGTTTGTGCAAATTCTATTATCTAAGATATTTTCAACCACTCAATAATTGTGTTCTGAGACTTTGGTAACTCTATATCACCGAACTTTATAAACATGTAAATCATTAGCTTTCTTTGAGAAAATGAAGATTATTTTTTTACTATCTCATCTTCTAATTCGACAGCGGCTAACTTTTTCCTAATTCTTGTATTCTTTCTTCTTCTAGGATGAGCTTTTGTTTGCCATTTGCCTGGAAAACTATCATTCTCTAAACTTTTTAGCTTCTTTACACCATTTATACAATGAGGTAGTTCTAATTCCAAGTTCACGAGCTAATTCTGATTTGTTCATTTTTTCCTTAATCAGTTCAACGGCTTGCTGCTTAAAAGCCGCATTGTAGTTTTTTCTAATCCGCTTCATAGTTCAAACATAAGTTTTTATGCTTAACTACAATATGCGGACTTAGCTAGTAAGTTCAGACATAGGCTTAAAGAAGTTTCAGAACAATAAAAAGTCAAGATGACTTCAATAATTAAATTCAAAATATCTTTATATTTGGATAAATTTTTCATACATGTTGACAAAAAAAAATATTCTTTTTATATTTTTATTCTGTGTTTTTTATTCATTTTCACAACCTCACACTAAAAAATATGCAAGCACCGTTCAGGGTGATCCCTTTTTTACATCCGTTGATTTTGAATTAGTAGATAATCTAATCATAGTACCCGTTGCTATTGACAATATAAAATATCGTTTTTTATTAGATACAGGTGCAATCAATCTGTTTTCTTCAAAACTTGCTTATCCTTATCAAATTGAAAATTTAGAAGAAGAAAAGGATCTAAAATTTGATATTGATAACAATAACAATACACTTATCAAAATGAGTCGAATTGTCTTCGGAGGGGTAGCTTTCCAAAATAACATCGGTGTTGTCAGAGAAATGCATAATAACTTATTTGACTGTTATCAGTTAGACGGTATATTGGGAAGCAATTTTTTTGGCAACGTAATCTTACAGATCGACTATCCGCAACGAAAAATTTATATTACTAACGTTTTTAAAAAGCTGAAAATTAAAAGCAAATCTCAAAGAGTAAAATACATTGACAATCAGCGTTCACCTTTGATAGATATCACACTTCAAAACAACAAACGAATTTCTAAAGATCAAGCAATAATAGATACCGGATTTAACGGGATATATGAGATTAATATTGAAAAATTTAGTTTTTTTTCAAGAACCAACCTCCTTACTCAATTTATTTCTACAGACGGAATAAGCTCTACAGAACTCATTAATAATAAAGATAAGAAAACATATCATTTAGTAAAAGTTCCAACCCTTAAAATGGATCAATTTACACTTACCAACTTCTATGCTAAAAGTACCTATGATTATTCCAAAATAGGAAATGATTTATTAAAAAGAGGAAAACTTACTATAGATTTTATCGCAGGACAATATTTTTTTGAGACACTAGAACTAGAAGATATTCAAAATAAAATTCCTCTTCTCTCTCCTACTTTTTACCAAAATAAACTTATTGCAGGTATCATTTGGGATGAAGAACTAAGGACTAAAATAGATTTTGACGATCAAATTATAAAAATAAATCACCTTCCGGTAAATAAAAAAGAACCATGCGAACTTTTTTCATTAAAGAATGAAAATTCTACTTTTACTGTATTAAAAAAGGATCGCACAACTATAGAAATTTCTTCTGCCAAGTATACTTCTTTTTAATTCCGTACAAATCTCAATCTAATTATATTATGAGATTTCCTCATCTTAAAAACATACTTTTACAAAAAATGTCTTGTAGAACATCGTATTTATAGTATATTTGCACTCGCAATACAGAACAAGAGTTCGACTGGAGAAATGGCAGAGTGGTCGAATGCGGCGGTCTTGAAAACCGTTGACTGTAACAGGTCCGGGGGTTCGAATCCCTCTTTCTCCGCTGATTTATAAAAGATAACTTTTCAAAAGTTATTAAAAAAGCACAAAACCTATGATTCACAATGAGTTATAGGTTTTTTCTTTTTTAGGGGTATCACATTCTGTTCAAAAGTGCACCTAAAAATATTCGGGATTCGGTGTACAAAAGAACATTCAATCAATGTGCACCTTTTAACTTAAAGAACCTTGACGCCAAATGGCGCCAGAAAGTTTTAAACTGTGATTTTGGAACGTTTTAATTCAACATTTATTAATATTTAAAACAGTTGAATTATGTTAGAAGAACAGTTATCAATTAATTTCTTTCTTAAACCCAATAGAGGGAAAAGTGATTTAAGAGGTGTTTATCTTAGAATCACAGTAGATGGTATTCGCAAAGAGATTTCTTTAAGTCATAAATGGGATATCAACAGATGGAACCAAAAAGCAGGTCGTGCCAAAGTCTATCAAAACTGAAATGCAGATATTAAAAGGTAAGCTTGAAGTAAAAGCAAATAAACAAACAGATAATTTTGCTGACTTACTCGAGAGTTTAAAAAATCTAAACGCTGATAAATTAGTTCAGCTAACTACTTTTATTAATCAGTTAAATAGATAACAAAAACTCCCTTGAATTCTCTACAATTTCTAATAATTCAACTGTCATATTTGTAGTAGGGAATTTTAGGGAATATTTTAGTATTAAATTAAAGGTAACATTGAAAAATATTATCTATCCATTGGAATTATTTGCTAAAGCATTGGGCAAGTACAAATAAGTTAAACGTTGTTTTTTTTTAAAGCTTCAATCAAAGAGGAAGACTCTGTTTTACTCAAAATATTTTTACGATGAGTTCTAACAGTATGATAACTAACGTTTAATATCTCAGAAATTTCTTTGCTTTGATAGCCCTCATTAATTAAATCCAAAATTTCTACTTCGCGTTTAGTAAGTTTGAATTTAGAACTAAAATTAATAGACCTGTTTTTTATCTTATCAATAATCTGAAAATCAAATTCTGATCGTGTTTCATAATCATCTATTTTTTCGTGATGCACAAAGTTTTTAAACATTCTACCGCATTCATCTGTTTCTATTGTTTGATATTGCTGTTTTATGGTTATATAGTTCCCTGCTTTTGTTCTAAGTCTAAAGCTATACGAAATTAAGTAGGTGAATAACTCTTTATAAAAAACACGATCTCTTAATTGAAATGAACTGTATTCACATTTATTGCAATAGTCTAAATCATCCGGATGAATAGATAAAAACAATTTATTCAGATCAAATTCTTCTGCTGTATAACCCAAAACATCTAATATACTACTGCTTATATATTCTAGCTCATTAATTTCACAATTATAGATAAAATAATAGCTTTCTTTACTCCTACTTTCGATTTGAGAACTGTTTGAGGACCGGCGATTTAGCCATAAATTCCATGCACTACCTAAAAACGAAGGATTGTTTTTTGATCCCATATAAAGAAACATAAGGTTAAAAAATAGTATAAAAAACAATTAAAAACTGTCACTGTTCAACATGTCTTTTAAAATAATTGAATGATCAAATGAGTGGGAATAAAACCCAACATTTTTACTTGACCATTCCATACAAATGTACCAAGGTGTTACAAGATTCTTTTGGCAAAAAACACGCAAAAGCTTGGTGTTTTTCATGCGTTTTTAACAAACAAAAAATATAATATAATAAAAATCAATACATTAAAAGACCTATCAAGCATGAATACTTAATAGGTCTTAAAATTTATAAGCAAAATAATTCGTTTTATCTCTTTACAGAAGAAGGGGAAAAACCAAAATGTTTTTTGAATACTTTGCTGAAATAAACCGGATCTTCAAAGCCAACAGTCCAAGAAACCTGAGCAACACTTTCTCCTTTTTTCAATAATTCAATTGCCTTTTCCAAACGCATATTTCGTATAAAGTCTGCCGGAGTTTTTCCAGTAATGGTTTTAAGCTTTCGCGTAAGCTGACTAACGGATAAAAAGACGCCTTCCGCCAGAATATTTACCCCAAACTGCAAATTGGAAATATTTTTCTCAACTAATTCTGTTACATCTTCCACAAATTTTAGATCCCGACTGCTTAATTCCGGTATTTCTTCTGCCGATGGAATCGTACTTCCTTCAAACTTTTTACGAAGCAATTCTTTAAAGCTCAAGATATTTCTTACACGTAACTTTAGCTCCGCGAGTGAAAATGGCTTGGTGAGATAGTCATCCGCTCCTGTTTCCAAGCCGGTCAATTTATCTTTTTGTTCTGCTTTTGCAGTGAGTAATATAATAGGGATATGCGAAGTTATCACATCGTTTTTAAGTGTTTCACATAATTCAAACCCATCGGCATCGGGCATCATTACATCACTGATAATTAAATCCGGGAGTAATTCTTTTGCTAATTTCATTCCGTCTTTGCCGTTTGATGCTTCTGCATAACGGTATTCTTCTCCTAAATTTTGAACAATAAAAGAACGCAAATCGGGTTGATCTTCTATAATAAGCAATAAAGGAAGCTCTGCGTTTTGAAGTTCATTATTTTTAATCTCAATTTCTTCGTTACTTGGAAAGTCCGTTTTTTGTTCAACAGAATCTATGCTTTCAACATCTTCTGTTTTCGAACTTTCTAGCCAAAAAGTAAAAACACACCCCCCATTGTCAGGAGAGTCTACTTTAATATCACCTCCGTGCAGTAGGGTTAATTCTTTTACCAAAGCCAATCCAATACCCGAGCCTGCATAGGTGCGTTGTCCAGGTTCATCTACTTGATAAAAACGATCAAATATCTTAGATAAATGTTCCTTTGAAATTCCTTGTCCTGTGTCGGTAATGGTAATAAAAAGTTTATCATTTTGGTAATCTATACTCGCTGTTACACTTCCTCCAACAGGAGTGTATTTGATTGCATTAGATAGTAAATTGGTCATAATCATAGCCAAAGCCTCCGATGAAAAAACAAAGGGACGCTCAGATAAGATTTTCGCCTTTTCGGTTTGCTGAAGTATAAGCGAAATTCCGTGTTGTTCAGCATACGAATAGAAAGATTGTACAAGCATATTGGCTTCGTTTAACACGTTTCCTTTTTTGTACTCTAACTTGTATTGTCCGCTTTCCATTTTCGAGAGATCAAGCAACTGATTAATTAAAGTAAGCAGCCTTTTACCGTTTTGCTCGATTTCATCAAAATGAGAAAAATCCTCTTCTCGTCCATTCTCTTTCAATACTTCCACATGTCCGTTGATTAAGGTCAGTGGCGTTCTGAATTCATGTGAAATATTTGTCAAAAATCGAGATTTAAACTGTTCGTTTTCCTTAATAACTTCCATTTCCCTGCGTTGCAATTCCAGATTTTGCTTTTCTATTTCTAATTTTTTATTTCTCAATCTGAAAAAATAAACAATAAAAACGGCTAGTACCCCCATAATTCCTAAACCAGCAAACGCAGCGTTGCGTTGTAGCTGTTTAGTTTTAAGTTCTGCCTGAATGACAGCAGCTTTTTTGTCGTATTCGTATCCCATGGATACCTCTAGGCTTTTCTTTTCGTTTTCTTGGTTAACCAGGCTGTCACGATATACAATGTATTGCTTGTAGTTTTCGTAAGCATCTTTGTAATTACCTAAGGTGTTGTCGACTAATGAATAATTGTAGTAAATATCGGCTATAAGTTCTTTTTGTCCTATTTCTTGAGATAGAATTAAGGCTTTATCGAAGTGTTTTTTGGCAGAAGCTGGTCGATTTAATTTATATTCTAAAAGTCCTATATTGTTGTAAGACATTGCTATTCCCCATTTTTCTTCGATTTCTTTCAGAATCTTTAAGGCAGCAAGGTAATTTTCTAATGCTTCGGAATATTTGCCCTGCTGTTGATAAACGACTCCTATGTTGTGATATGAACCTGCAATTCCTCGTTTATTACCTAGTTCCTTTTTTATTTTTAAAGATGCGAAGTAGTTTTCAAGTGCTTCGAGATATTTACCTTGAGCTTCATAAACAAGCCCGATATTATTGTAAGATTCTGCAATTCCTCGTTTATCACCAATATCTTCATATATTTTTAAGGCTTTAGAGTAATTTTTGAATGCTTCAGGGATCTTATCTTGTTTTCTATAAACAATTCCAATACCATTGTAAGACATTGCAATTCCCTCTTTATCCAAGATTTCTTCATATATTTTTAAGCTTGAAAAATAATTCTTGAGCGCTTCCGGATAGTTCCCTTGTGACTCATAAATACTCCCGATGTGATTATAAGAATTTGCAACTCCCTTTTTATTTCCAATTTTTTGCCATTGTTTTAAACTTTCGGAGAAATTTTTCAATGCTTCGGGATAGTTACTTTTATAAGCATAAATAATCCCTAGGATGTTGTAAGCGTTTGCTTCGCCTTTTTTAAAATCAAGTTTTTCCGATAATTCTTTCGAATTTTGCACATAATTTGTAGCAAGTTCGAATTGTCTTTCTCGCGCCAATAAGTGAGAAAGTATGCTCATTCTATTTACTGTTAGGGTATCTGAGGAAGACTGTTTATTAAGAATAGTAGTTAGTGAATCTATCCTTTTTTGCTGAATCGACTTTCCTGCTTGCCCAAAGAGAGTAAAATGGATTAAAAAAGCAAAGAGTATAAAACTATTGCGTCGTAAGGTGTGGTAATTTAACATAGTTGGTCTTTTAGAAAGCCAAAAATAGAGAAATAATACATTGCAAGATCAAACACATGAAAATATAATAAAAGATAAATATTGTGTATTGAAAATATTTACATCTTTAGGATATAGACACTGTACCAAAAACTGTGTATGTATAAAATTCTGCTTGGGTTAAAACCTCAAAACTTTTTCTTATTTTTGAGTAAGATAGCTTTCATTAATATAAATTTTAAATGGTTAAACAAAAAGAAGCCGTCTCGTTTACAAAATCGGGACGGTTTTTTTTATGATTCAAAAATTGAGGTCAAAAATCCAAATAGATTTAACAACGGAGAAAAAGAAGTGTTATCCTTCTTGTTTAAGCGCTCATCTTTATGAGATTATGAGCTAAAGCATGCAATCCGAACTCTATTTCCACTTTTTCAAGTCCCTTTTAAGGTAAATCTTTTGAAGTTCCGGTTGCGTTTGAATTGTGCAAATGTAGGTTCTACATCTGCTGTCCTCTGTTTTCTTCTAATTACCCCGATTTCAAGACTGCATTTCTCCTATCGGTCTTTCTAAGGTTTGTTTTGCAAACTATATGACGGTGGCTTCGCCCATATAGTTTGATGCAAAACTACACCAAGAAGACACTCAACAGAAAAATGAGGTCGTTGGAAAAGCATTAAAGAACATTTTAAAGTAAAAACGACAATATGATTTATAAACCTAAAATAAACATCCGCACCAAACCGCCTCAGCTGACAAGCGAACGTCTTTAAGCCGAAATGAAGTGCTGAGAATACAAGCCGAAGGCAGTTTGTATTCGTTCCTGAATAAGGCGTAAAAAGACCGCGAAGGCAGGTGGAGCGAGAGGGGGGTTTTGATTCTTTTACTTCACATCTTATTTATTGTGATTTTGTGTTCAGTGATTATTTGTTTTACAACAAATAGTTGTACCCCTTACAAAAGAATAAGAAAAGAGATTCCGAACCAAGTTCAGCAGGACAAGGTTTCTTTTCTTTTATCTTGATATAAAAGAAACAAAAGATTAAGACTGCATTTCTCCTATCGGTCTTTCTAAGGCTTGTTTTGCAAACTATATGACGGTGGCTTCGCCCATATAGTTTGATGCAAAACTACACCAAGAAGACACTCGACAGAGAAATGAGGTCGTTGGAAAGGCATTAAAGAACAATTTAAAGTAAAAACGAAAATATGTTATATAAACCAAAAATAAACATTTGCACCAAACCGCCTCAGCTGACAAGCGAACGTCTTTAAGCCGAAATGAAGTGCTAAGAATACAAGCCGAAGGCAGTTTGTATTCGTTCCTGAATAAGGCGTAAAAAGACCGCGAAGGCAGGTGGAGCGAGAGGGGGGGTTTGATTCTTTTACTTCACATCTTATTTATTGTGATTTTGTATTCAGTGATTATTTGTTTTGCAACAAATAGTTGTACCCCTTACAAAAGAATAAGAAAAGAGATTCCGAACCAAGTTCAGCAGGACAAGGTTTCTTTTCTTTTATCTTGATATAAAAGAAACAAAAGATCAAGACTGCATTTCTCCTATCGGTCTTTCTATGGTTTGTTTTGCAAACTATATGACGGTGGCTTCGCCCATATAGTTTGATGCAAAACTGCACCAAGAAGACACTCGACAGAGAAATGAGGTCGTTGGAAAGGCATTAAAGAACAATTTAAAGTAAAAATGATAATATGATTTATAAACCTAAAATAAAAATCCGCACCAAACGGCATTATGTAATTAGCGAGTGTCGTCTTAGCGCAGGGACGTTATGAGAAACCATGTCCGAAGCGAAGCAAGTATAGTTCGA
>NZ_SOAG01000023.1:0-1446 GCF_004364575.1 Myroides indicus
AATCAAAAGGATTATAAACCACAATTTTATTTGTTCAAAAAACAACGAAAGAGAATTGAAACCTTGTTCTCGCAATTGTGCGACCAATTTATGATGAGACGTAATTACGCCAAGATATTTGAAGGTTTCAAAACCAGATTATTAGCTAAAATAACGGCGTTAACAGTTGTACAATTCATCAACAAAGAATATTTCAATAGGAATATCAATAACTTAAAAGTGTGTATTATTTAAAATGCACAACGGGTATCATATTATTGTTTTTACTTTAAAATGTTCTTTAATGCTTTTCCAACGACCTCATTTCTCTGTCGAGTGTCTTCTTGGTGCAGTTTTGCATCAAACTATATGGGCGAAGCCACCGTCATATAGTTTGCAAAACAAACCTTAGAAAGACCGATAGGAGAAATGCAGTCTTGATCTTTTGTTTCTTTTATATCAAGATAAAAGAAAAGAAACCTTGTCTTGCTGAACTTGGTTCGGAATCTCTTTTCTTATTCTTTTGTAAGGGGTACAAAAGAATCAAAACCCCCTTCGCTACACCTGCCTACGCTGTCTTTTTACGCCTTATTCAGACACGAATACAAACTGCCTTCGGCTTGTATTCTCAGTACTTCATTTCGGCTTAAAGATACTCGCTTGTCAGCTTAGGCGGTTTGGTGCGGATGTTTATTTTCGGTTTATAAATCATATTGTCGCTTTTTATTAAAATTAAATAGTTGTATCAAGACAAAATGAAGGGAATTTTGTCTATACGAGCTCGTTTCGGAATCTCTTTTCTTATTCTTTTGTAAGAGGTACAACTATTTGTTGCAAAACAAATAATCACTGAACACAAAATCACAATAAATAAGATGTGAAGTAAAAGAATCAAAATCGCCTCTCGCTGCACCTGCCTACGCTGTCTTTTTACGCCTTATTCAGACACGAATACAAACTGCCTACGGCTTGTATTCTCAGCACGGAGCAAACAAAACAGTTGACAATATGGGGTGGCGCTCCGGCTTGCTGATAGATCGGGGCTATACCGGACACGAACACCTTTACACGGTTGGGTTAATCCATATGAATGGCAGAGTGTACGATCCGTTACTGAGAAGGTTTATGTCTCCGGATAATTATGTACAGGATGTAAACAACACACAAAATTACAACCGGTATGGTTATGTGCTGAATAATCCGTTACTTTATACCGATCCGAGCGGGGAATTTATTGTAGCTGCTTTAATAGGGGTTGCTGTAGGAATTGTAGCCAATGGCATTGTAAATTCATTTAATGATGTTCCGTTCTTTTACGGTGCGGGTAAAGCCGGAGTAATGGGAGGAATTGGCGGAGCCATCAGCTTTGGTATAGGCAGTGTGTCAACGTATTTTGGCAATGCTGCTTTTGCGGCGCAAGCAGGTATGCACGGCATCTCGGGAGGAATAATGAGTGAAATAGAAGGA
>NZ_SOAG01000023.1:1543-56269 GCF_004364575.1 Myroides indicus
GTATAGGCAGTGTGTCAACGTATTTTGGCAATGCTGCTTTTGCGGCGCAAGCAGGTATGCACGGCATCTCGGGAGGAATAATGAGTGAAATAGAAGGCGGTAAGTTTATTTCCGGTTTAGCATCCGGTGCGGTGAGTTCTTTGGTAGGCAGTGCTATTAGCTCTACGGGTAATATAAAGATGAAAGGCGGAGGATTATTTAAAGATTCTCCGTATTTTGCAGCGACGATGTACGCTTCAGGCGGATTAAGTGGAGGTTTGTCTTCTTCCATTGCCGGAGGTAACTTTTGGAGTGGTATGCGGCAGGGAGTTATTACCACGGGACTAAACCATTTGATGCATATGGCTGTTCCGAAAGATCAGGATCCACCTGTTAATAATTCTAATTTAGAAATTGCAGAATTAAAGGATTGGGGGACAACAATAGAGGAATACAATAAGCTGTCAATATATGAAAGAATTTTTACAAATCGTCCAGGAGTTATTGGAGCAGCAGGAGGATTGGAATATTTTGGAAGTGGTCCGATAAAAGGAGGTAAATGGCTTGCCAAAATGGGACGTAAATTTGGTCCTAATACCATTACTACTGTTGAAAAAGTGGGAGTTAAATATTGGAAATATACGGCAGAAGTAGCTGGGCGTAATGGGAGAACAGTTTATACAAAATATCTAAATATGGAAGGAAAAACTGTACAATGGTTCCACGATACTTATAATGCTTCAAATAAATTTTTGCACAGAGAATTTAATGCTGCTGGGGGACGTTTGAAAGTACTTTGGGATGGAACAAGAGAATATATTAAAAAATTTTAGGAAACATGAAAATATGTTTTAGTGATATTCGGGATGTTTTTTTATCTATAAAGAGAAAGTCTTATGATAGGAAATATGCTAATGAAATAGCAAATGCATATATATATGAAGAAAATCAAAATATTTTTTTTAAGGATGATATGTATGATAATTATGGTTTTATTTTTCAATTCTTGAGTTCAGAACAATTTTTCATTTCAGACAATGAGTTTCGTAATCTAATAGATAGTATTTCGTATATCTCAGAAGATAAAATGGAACCTAAGGAAATAAAAAAAATTCTATATAAAAAGCAAATAGATGAATTAAAAAGAAAGTATAAAAATAAAGTAATTTCAAAAGATATTTATAATGCACAAATTACTAAGTATCTTAATTAAAAAAATATATTTCAAATCGTTTACTTTTGATGTAGTTAAAGAAGGCTTTTGTTTAAAAGAAAGCCTTCTTTAAAAAAACTTTTATAATACTTCAACGATTTTTCAGTGTGAGCTATGTCCTTATTACAGATAGCGATTACTTTTAACACCTTACAATAATAAATATAATCAAAAAAAACACTTCTATAAACTACCTTGCAGTTCAATAATCTTTAATGTAAGAAGATGTAACCGATGAATAAACAAGCGTACATAGACAAGTCATTTACCGAAATCCGAGCAAAAAATACAGGAACCATTTTATCTGGCAACCGGACTACAAATAGAAAATTTGTTAATTGAATCTAAAAAGAATTAAGTAAAGATTCGTATGAAAGCAGTAGATTTACTTCTAAAGGAAGAGGAGACGGATTAAGTGGAGGTTTGTCTTCTTCCATTGCCGGAGGTAACTTTTGGAGCGGTATGCGGCAGGGAGTTATTACCACGGGATTAAACCATTTGATGCATATGGCTGTTCCTGATAATGGCTATGACGAATACGGAAATAAGATTAATGATAATGGAGGTGATGTAATGGATATTAAATATGACAGCGATGGAGGTATTTTAGATATTACAGATGTAGAAGTAAGATATTGGGAAAAGGTTGGCGAAACTTCTCCTTTGCCGCTTGAAGAATTTGGGATTCGTAGGTTTAGAATGGCAAGTGGTGCAATTAATCAAGATAATACTTTTTTTGAATTATACGCAGGAGGAAAAATATTAGGTAGTGGATTGTCTTACTTAAGTAAAGAGTTTACTGTTTTAACTGGTGGTTTAAAACAGTGGATTAGAACAGGATCCTCTTATAGTATTGAAGGAGGTTTTAAAACCGTTAGTACTAGATGGGGATCAGGAGGAAATTATTGGAAAAAAATAGGAAATCCAACTCTACAAAATTTAAATAAAAGTTTTAGACAAACAAAATTACCTGGTAACAGTTGGAGGGTAAAGGATGCAGGACATTTTCATTGGTGGAAAAAATAATAAAAATGAAGTATATAAAATTTAAAGAAGTAATATCTAATCGTAAAAAAAAACCTTTAAGTACTTTTAAAAAAATATTTATAGGTGCGATAACATCTATTTTTCCAAAAGCAAATCCCGATTTTGATGATAAGATTGATAGTGTTTCTATTTGGTTATTGGAATTTGAAAATGAAGAAGATTTCCCGAATAGAGAGATTGGGATAGATTCCAATAATAATGTTATTCTTAAAATGCCGTATAAAGAAAACTATGGATATTGGACGGATAATAATTTAAAATTTAAAGATTTTATTAAATTATTTAATGTTGAAGTAATTAATGAATCTGAATTTTTAAAAAAATGGAATGAACTTCGATAATAATTTACCTCAGATGGATTGGATTCGCAATCGGTGCCTTTAAAAAATAAACCCACAAGTATTTAGAGCTACATACGGTAATAACAAAAAACATTGGATTGATATTGATCTAGGTAAGATTCCCAATATTAAAAAATAATTTAAAAATGCTACCATTTATAGATAAAAGTACACTAACAGAATTGTTTAAATTACAAATATTATGTTTAGAAAGGCTGTCTAATTTGTTTTGCGTAGATAAAATAGAATGTTTTTCTTATAGAACAATCATGTATGAAGGACTATTTGGTAAATATCTAGGGAAGCCTGTTACATCTCTACAGATAAAATTTGAGTATTTAGATTTTTTATTTGAATTTTATTTAGCATATAACCAATTAGAATATTATATATTGAAAGAAGGTAAGATTATAAAAGAATGTAATTTGGAAGATTTTTATGAAGATGATATTTTAGTACAAAAATTTATTAAATATTTAGCTGATGATTTGAAAGATTTAAAATTGGAAAACTAATATTAATACTATTACAGCCATATTTTGCAGAGTGTTAGTCGTTGTTTAAAATCTTCTGATTTTAGCATGTCTAGATTTGTCCTCTTCCATTGCCGGAGGTAACTTTTGGAGCGGTATGCGGCAGGGAGTTATTACCACGGGACTAAACCATTTGATGCATATGGTTAGAGATGATTTATGGGAAATAAGAAATGGAAAAGCAAGATTAATTAATACCGATGATGATGAAATTCAAATATTAAGTCAAAACAAGATACATTTATTATCAGATTTTAATTTTTCTAATGATTTAGATGCTGCAAAAACAATTGTTGATTATTATTCTTCCGAATATCAATTGTCAATTTATAATGGTGGTACTTTTAGTTTAGATCCGCAGAATTTTATAAGTAAGCAAGCGATGTATAATGCAGGGTTAACCGAGAACACTTTAATGTCAGTAACACTTACTTATAATAGTAGTTCAGTAGATATTAATTCTAAATTTTATCTATTAAGAGGTAGATTCCATCAAGTGTTAGACAATAAATATAATTTTATCAATTCTATTGGACATGAATATAAACATTATTTAGATAATCTTGGATTCAAAAGTAAATTTAATAATGGGTTTCGTGGTATGCAAAGCATTAGTGGATCAAGAGCAGAATTGAGAGCTATAAATTATCAACAAAAGTTACCATCTTGGGACAGTACTACATCAAATTATCGTAGATCTGTAGAATTATATAAATCAAAACAATTGTAGTAAAAAGATGAAAAAAGTACTGATATTATTTTGTTTAATAATTTTTATGGTAAGTTGTATAAATAAACGTCAAAATTATGAGTTTAATTTTGATCTTGAAGCTATTACAACTAAAGAAGATAAAGAAAACTTAAATATGACAGATATAGTATTTTACTATTTAGACAAGGAAAGTATTTATCGAAATTCTATTTTATTTTCCATTGATAAACCAAATTCAATGATACATAGAAATATATTAAAAACAGTGGATAATGAAGGCATCTTAGATTTTTGGATAGAATACAACAATAAAAAATATAAAATAGATATAGGGATAGGAGATTTTTATGCATTAATACAAGGAAATTCCTTTAGTTTTAAATGTAAAATGCATGAGATAGACGTTAATTCTGATTTGTATGCTTTTTTTGTATCATTAGATGAATTAAATGAAAAAAGAAAAATTAAAGTCTTGAAGAAAGAGCTTCCGTTAATGAAAGCATATATAAATATTGATGGGCAGATAAGTGAAATAAGAATAAATGATAAAACTAGAGGGCTTTTGGTTTTAATACCAAATAGTGAAAGAGATTCCATAATTAATTAATTATTAATTGGTCTCTCTCAATTTCTTGTGATGAATAATACTTTCTTGTACTGGTTATAGTTAGCGGAGCCATCAGCTTTGGCATAGGCAGTGTGTCAACGTATTTTGGCAATGCTGCTTTTGCGGCGCAAGCAGGTATGCACGGCATCTCGGGAGGAATAATGAGTGAAATAGAAGGCGGTAAGTTTATTTCTGGTTTAGCATCCGGTGCGGTGAGCTCTTTGGTAGGCAGTGCTATTAGCTCTACGGGTAATATAAAGATGAAAGGCGGAGGATTATTTAAAGATTCTCCGTATTTTGCAGCGACGATGTACGCTTCAGGCGGATTAAGTGGAGGTTTATCTTCTTCCATTGCCGGAGGTAACTTTTGGAGTGGTATGCGGCAGGGAGTTATTACCACGGGACTAAACCATTTGATGCATATGGCTGTTCCGAAAGATCAAGATCCGCCGGCGGATAAAGTTAATTCAAGAAAAGGAGGACAAAAAGAATATGGAGATTTTTCTATAGAAAAATTATTACTGGATATTGAAAAAAATGCTCAGAATTCGGGTTACAATCATTTTGTTGATTGGTTTAAGAATAATGATTTTGCAGGCGGATTAGGTGGATTCAAAATTTGGGGTGGAGGTTATGAAGATAGCGGGAGCGGACACAACATACAAGGAAAACATAAAAGCATTGATGCAAGTGATATGATAGGAATAAATGGCGCTGGAGCAAAAACCGATAGAGGGATATTAGGACTTTTTCAGTATTTTAGTACTGCTTTCGGGTTATGGACAAATAATCAAAACAAGCCAATTATAATTAGACAAAATAATGATACTATTTTTGTTAAATCTAAAAATCCAATGGGAATTACTTCTCCTGGCTATATATTAAAAAAAGATAAAAATGAAAAATAATAAGATAATAATTGTATGTGCAATATGTGTTGCAATATTAGGTGTTTATTCTTGTGACAGAGAATCAAAAACTGATAGCAAGTATGATATTCAATTAGATAATATGTTTTATGCGTTAGGACAAGACGTGGAAAAAGAATGTGTTTTTTTTAAGGAGGATTTACAACGAAAAGAAAAAAGTATTATAGATAAGGAAAACCATCAATTTTACTTTCAAGTTAATAAAGATATGAATGTTTACTATAATTATTTAGTTGAAATAGATTCTCTTAGTTTATCACATAAGGAAAATCTTTTTTTTACTGACAATGAAATTAATGTTCAAGGAAAACTTTTTCTAAAAAAGAGTGCCGCTTTTAATACTCAAATAATTAATATTATAAAAGATGAGTCTATTAGACAGAAAGTTAATTTATTATTAAGTGTAGATGATGTAAAAAGTGAAGAAAATATTTACTTTAATTATTTAGACTATTATTATAATGGTGCTCCTTATAAAACATTTAATTTTTTAATAAAAAATCGTAAACGAAATATATTATTAATTAAAAATGAAATTATTTGTTTTTTAAACAATGAGTAATAAAAATTTTTAATCTCTCAAATCTTTAAATGAAACGAAGCTTTTATCTAAAAGTAGTGATGTTGCTACTATCATTTGTTTATATTTCATGTAATAAAGAAATTGATAATAATAAATTGCAGCTGGATAATATGTTTTTGATATATGGAGATGAAATTCAGAATAAAACGATTTTTTTAAATAATATTATAGAGCAAAAAGAAGTAGAAAATGATGTTATTTTGGATGATAATTATAAAGTTTTATGTGAGTTGATACATAATTATTATGATTATTTAGATAGTTTGGACATTAAAAGTCTTGAAAGTAAGGCAAACTTGTTTTACAGAGGATCTGAGTTATTACATGAAAGTAAAATTTTTAGTGATAAGACTAATGTATTTTTACAAAATGTGGAAAATAAAATTAAAAATAAACAATATTTAGTTCAATATTTGCATTCTTTATTTGATGTTGCTGATATAAAAAATGAAGAGGATTTTTACATTGATTATATTGTATATTATTACCACTCTTTTCCTTACCAAATTTTTAATTATAATATGAAAAGTAGGAAGTATGATTTGGTTTTATTCCAAAATGAGGTTCTTGATAACTTTTTAATAAAAAACTAAGTTAGGTAAAAGTTTCTCCCGCTGGTGAACGAATCCCTACTACCGACGAATCTTTTCGTGTACTGCTGTCTTCCGATTTTACGCATTGGGGAGGTAGTTTTGCAGGTAATACCGCAGATATGATTGCTTTTTCTACTGTTAGTGGAGGAGGAGTATCCGCATTGACCGGAGGTAACTTTTGGAACGGCATGCGTCAGGGAGTTATTACCGGAACTGACAGGTTTGGGAATCCCATGAATGCTGGCGATATTGGTGTTGATGCAGACTTCCCTATTTTAGGACACCTCTAAATTCGATAAATAATTCTTATTATGTTTAGATTTGATGAAGAATTTAAATTGTTGAGATTCCAAAAAAATCGAATATAAGGCTTCAATTGTATAAATCAGATTCAAAGAGAAATCTTTGGATATTAATTTATAAACAATCTACGTTGGATGCACATAGCTGGGAGGAAATACAGTTAGAAAACCTGTATGATAAGCGGTATAGTTTTACTTTAGAAGAGCTAAAAGCAATGAACTGGATAATTGTGTATGACGGGGAGTAATGTATAAAACAGGCTGCCTTGTTATGAGGTAGTTTGTTTTTTATTTAAATATAGATCATCTGGGCAACGTAAGCCTGAGCTATTGCAAAACCTACTTTTTATCTTTGATTGCTAGTTTTAGTCTTCAAGAATGTTTCTGTTTTTATTATTTTTGGTACTGAAAATGTATTCTGTACAATATGCAAGACACTTGGAAAAAGAAGTTTACCATTCTTTGGATTGGCCAGTTTATCTCATTAATCAGCAGTTCTGCTGTTAATTTTGCTATTATTATATGGCTTAGTCTTGAAACAGGATCCGCTGAGGTTTTAGCCTTTGCTGCCATAGCAGGGCTCCTGCCGCAGGCTGTGATCGGACCTTTTGCGGGAGTCTATATCGATCGTTGGGATAGAAAAAAAACAATGATTTTTGCAGATGGTTTTGTCGCTTTTTGTACGTTAATCATGTCGGTAAGTTTTTATCTCGGACATGAGAGCTTATGGCTTATTTACACTATGCTTGGCTTGCGTTCCGTTGGTTCCGCTTTTCACATGCCGGCAATGCAGGCGGCAATTCCGATGCTGGCACCTCAATCGGAATTATTGCGTATTGCAGGCATCAATCAAATTATTCAATCCGTATCCAGTATTGCAGGACCCGCTTTAGGTGCTTTGGCAATCGGTTTTTCGTCTATCGGCAATGTTTTGTTGCTTGATATTGTCGGAGCATTGGTAGCTATTACAGCTTTGCTGTTTATTCATATTCCCAACCCGGAGATTGCGGAACAAGCAAAGGCAAGTTTTGATCAGGTATGGAAAGATATGAAGATTGGCTTTCAGGAAATCTACCTCAACAAAGGACTATTGTATTTGTTTTTATACTCCATTATAGCCATGTTTTGTATTATGCCGGTGGCCGTTTTATTTCCTTTGATGACGATTAATCATTTTGGAGGAGATAAGTTTGAAATGAGTTTAATCGAGATTATATGGGGTGTAGGCATGTTGCTGGGAGGAAGTGTTTTGGGAATTTGGAAACCGAACATCAATAAGGTGGTAATGATTAATTTAATGAATATTATTATTGGTATTACCTTTAGCTGGTCGGGGTGGTTAACGGCAGCGCAATTTATTTTTTTTGCTATTCTTACCGCTGTCGGAGGTGTAGCCGCCTCATTGTACAATGCAAGCTTTACAACATTGATTCAGGAGGAAATAAAACCCAATATGCTGGGACGCGTTTTTTCGTTATATTATAGTTTAATAGTGATTCCTTCTGTAGTGGGCTTGCTTTGTACAGGATTTATTGCTGATTTTATAGGAATCAGCCAAACTTTTGTAATTCTGGGGTTGCTTATTTCTCTGGTCGGTGTGGTTTCGTTTTTTACTCCTTCCTTAATGAAGCTGGGCAGTAAATAAGATGAACTAAAATAAAATTTTAAAAGCTGATGGTTTAAGTTATTTTTAAGATTTGGTATAATATTTGTGATTGCTTTAACTTATGAAACTTTAAATTTTTAATTATGAAAAAGTTATTTTTATTGGCTTTATTAGCCACAGGTTTGTCTTTTTCTGCTTATGCAGATAATAGTCAGCAAAAAGCACACTATATTAAAGACCAGATTCCGGTTACACCGATTGAGTTTGAGTATAAATATCATATCAAAATTTATAAAATGGATTTGACTCCTATTAATCCATCTCCGGGCGACTTATATTTAGAAGATAATCATGGAAATGCTTATCTGCCTTCGACAATAGTATTATATGAAAATACCGGTTGTTATACCGAAGAAAACTTGGGTAGAACATTGTTTATATTAAAAGAAATGTATGTTTTGTCTGATCCAAATCCGCAATCGGTAAAGGTAGAAGTAACTAAATTAGGACGTTGTTTAGGAGATTTTATACCGTGGAATCCGTGAAATAGTTTTATAAAACCGTGAATAAGCTTCTCGGTTTTTTTATTTGATTTTTCTTTTGCCGATCAGCAGGATAATTCAGAAATAAAATGGCAGAGCCAGTTGCTGTAAGTATATTAAAAAAAAGAGATGTTCTGTTGTTTTACTATATAAATATACCTGAGTTGAAGTGAACTTTAAGCGTCTTACATTTTTACCTTGGCAGGTAATTGTCCGTAATACTTTTTGAAAGCAGAAGAAAAGTGATGGCTGTGTTTGTATCCTACAAATTCTGCTATTTCATAAATTTTATATTGATTGCTATAAATCATTTCAAGTGCCTTTTGCATTCGTAAATCGTGCATGTATTTTAAAGTAGTAGTGCCGAAGAGTGTTTTAAAACCTTTTTTTAATTTAGTTTGGTTGATACCTACTCTCAGGGCTAACTCTTGTATAGTGAAATCCTGATTGTAGTTGTTTGTAATATATGTTTTGATTTCGCGGAGTGCTTCTTCATCTCTGCTGTATAAATGTAGTTCTTTAGGTGCTTTGTTGTAATTCCAGTTGTGATATTGCAATAGATGGGCTTCTTCAACTTTACTGTTTATATAATGTTCGGCTAATTTGCCTTGATAAGGATTTGAAATTAGTTGTTTTAATACTTGTACTGTATTGATATTTAGATCAAAGGTTAGTTTTGGTGAGTTGTTTTCCAACAGTTCATCTAAGTAGTCTTTTTCTTCTTCAAACAGATTTTTGATAAAACTTTTGCTTACGGCAATTTCTATAAATTCTCCTCTGTTGTTTTTATTCGTTTTCATAATGTGCTCGTAAGGAACTGTGTTTTCTTTAAAAAGCAAAGCGCCCTGTTCGTGTATGTCTAAATTCTCGTGATTCAATGTAATACTGCTTCCCTGTATACAGTTGCAGGTTAAGATGGATTCTTGAGTGGGGAGTACGGTGTGATGAAAATTTGCTTCAGCCCTATAAACACCGTGTTTAATTTTTGCAACAGAAGTATCAATAGTAGTAATTTTCATAGTATAGTTTTGACCTTCTATCGTGTATTTATTGATGTTTAAGTTTGTTCGGGAATTTGTCTTTAGCATACCTCATTTGATTTGATAACCCAAAAGTAGTTATTTATATTTATTTTAAATAGTAAGGAAGTAAAATGGTTTTTAGGGGGTTATAATATTTCTTTTTGCGTGGTTTTTTGACCTGAAAGCGTTGTATATCCATGTACTTTGTTTTAGAGTTTTGTAAAATAATAAATATGCTTAACTGAACTCTAGCTTCGTTAACATTTTAAAATATATTTTATGATGTTTAAAAATAAATGGTACATATTGCTTTTTCTTTTGTTGGCAACTGTACTTTCTCCGTTGGATTTTTATATTGTTAATTTAGCTTTGCCCTCCATACAGCACTCGTTAAAATCAAGTAGCAGCGAATTGCAAATGATTGTTTCTTTTTATACTTGTGCTTATGCCGTATTTCAAATATCCGGAGGTCGTTTTGGGGATATTTACGGAAGAAAGAAAATATTTGTAATTGGATTAACAGGATTTATCTGCTCTTCTGTATTGTGCGGAATTTCTCAATCGTCGGTTATCATGATTTTGGGTAGAGTATTGCAAGGTGTTTTAGGCGCAGTGATGATTCCTCAGGTATTAGCTATTTTACACGCGTTATTTGACGAAAGAGAGAAGCGATTAGTGATGGCATTGTATAGCTTTACTTTTGGTATAGCCGCCGCTTTAGGGCAATATCTTGGGGCATTGTTGATAGAGTGGAATGTGTTTAACTTAGGCTGGCGTGTTATCTTTTTAGTAAATTTACCTGTGGGATTGTTCGCCTTAATCATGGCTGTTATTGCATTGCCCAGACAAGAAACGAAATCGTCAGAGCAAGTGGATTATAGAGGTACATTGCTCTTAAGTGTTGGTTTAATAAGTTTTATTTATCCGCTGACAACAATTGTCGAGCAGGGAGTACAGATCCGAACTGTGTTGTATTTATTTGTTTCTGCTCTATCTCTGTATTTGTTTTTTCGAGTGGAAAACAAGAGAAAAAAACAAGATAAGAGCGTATTAGTCAACTTTGATATTTTCAAGTTTAAAAATTTAAAGCTGGGAGTGATAGTGAGCTTTCTGTATTATGCAAGCGGAGTATTCTATCTCGTACTGGGAATTTATCTGCAAGAAAATTCACATTGGACAAGTATGGAAGCTGGCAAAGCTATAATCCCATTTGGAATAGGTTTTATTGTTATGTCGTTGTGTTCTTCTATGATGAGTGCCTTTTTTAAACAGGCTGTTTTATCCTTAGGTTTGATACTATATGGTTTAGGTTTTTTATTATTGCTGTACACACTTTATAACTTTAGCTCATTCTTTTTTAAATTTAATTTATTTGTAATAGGATGTGGAATGGGATTGACATTAGCTTCTGTGGTTAGATTGAGCTTGAGTAATATTCCGGTTCAGTTTGCCGGTTTAGCATCAGGTGTGGTAAACTGTGGCTTGCAAATAGGCTCTGCCTTTGGTGTGGCAGCAATAGGAAGCGTATTTTTCGGCATCGCAAATACGGTTGATTATACTTTGGCATTTGCGGTTGTTTTAATTTTGATAAGTTTATTTTTGCTTATCGCTCTATTACTGAGTTTTAATTTAACCAGACATTTGTCTTCTACTCTTTTGACACTCAGTCCTCTTCGGAATTTTGATCAGAATGAAGAAAAAGCATCAGAGTAAAAATAATAGCACACAAATAAACCTATTTTAAACGAGTTTATTTTTATTTAGTTTAAATTATTGTTACTTTAGCGTCGTAATAAATATTTTAAAATGGATACACAAACTATAAAACCGGCGCTTGACCAAACCAAGGTTAAACCCAAAGCACCAAAAGTAAAAGAATTGATAGAAGGCTGTAAATCAATTGTTATGGCGACGTTAAACGAAGACGGATCTCCGTTGGTGAGTTATGCGCCTTACGCTAAAGTAGATAATAGTTTTCAGATATTAGTTTCGTTTATTGCCAAACATACCAAAAATTTAAAAGACAGAAAAACAGTGTCTTTGATGTTTATTGAAGATGAGAGCAATGTAAAACAAATCTATGCCAGAGATCGTTTAACGGTTGAAGCTAACGCTGTTTTAGTAGACAAATCAGAAGCTTTATACGAAAAAGCAATTCAGGATTTAAAAGACCGACACGGAAAAGTAGTAGAAGTGCTGAGCGATTTAAACGATTTTGTGCTGTTTGATTTAAAGCCAATAAAAGGATCTTATGTAAACGGTTTTGGAAGTGCTTATTTCGTTGATGAAAACCTTGAAATCGTGGAACACAGAAGAGGAGCTCACGGCGAACAAAATAGGGATAAGTAGTAAGTTGATATATTTCATAAAAGAGGGCTTTTGCAATTGCGCAGGAGTCCTTTTTGTTTTTCATTATATTTGCTTTTAGGACGTGAAAATGCATAACCAAAAAATATGAATTATTTAAAAAAAGCCACACTGTCGCTTACTGTATTTGTAGCGGGTTTTTCTTTTGCACAAACTCAAGATGCTGTTATCAGTGCCATTATAAAAGAAGGAACAGAACACTCACAATTAAAAAATTACGCCTTTGAATTGATAGATGTCATCGGTCCGCGTTTGGTGGGAACACCTCAGATGAAGCAGGCACATGACTGGGTAGTGGATCAATATCAGAATATGGGACTCGAAGCCCGAAACGAAGAATACGGCACGTGGAAAGGATGGGAAAGAGGAACAAGTGAGATTGTGCTGACTTATCCGCGTTTGCGCTCTTTAGACGGGATGCAACTGGCATGGAGCCCGGCTACAAAAAAAGGCGGGGTTGAAGCAGAAGCAGTTGTGTTGATAAATGCAGCAAATAAAGCGGAATTCGAAGCCTGGCTGCCAACTGTAAAAGGAAAATATGTGATGGTCTCTGCTCTTCCGCCAACGGGCAGACCAGACTATCAGTGGAAAGAATTTGCTACTCTCGAATCTTATGAAAAGATGAAAGAGGAGAGGGAAAGTATAGAAAAAGAATGGAACACACGCATTTTAATAACGGGATATAATACAACAGAACTGCCTAAAATATTGGAAAAAGCAGGTGCAGCAGGTATTGTTATGTCTTATTGGACGGGAGTAATGGGAGCGAATCGGATTTTTGGAGCAGAAACCCAAAAAATTCCTACGGTTGACTTATCCTTAGAAGATTATGGATTGCTTTTCCGTTTGGCAGAAAACGGAAAAAAACCGCGAATAAATGTTGATGTACAATCCAAAGATCTGGGAGTTGCTAAAACGTATAATACTATTGCAGAGCTAAAGGGAGGAGAAAAAGCAGACGAATACGTCATCCTATCTGCCCATTTAGACAGTTGGGATGGTGCCGGCGGAGCAACAGACAATGGTACGGGGATTATAACTATGATGGAAGCCGCCCGAATTTTAAAAGCAGTTTTGCCACACCCCAAACGAACCATTTTAATAGGGAATTGGGGGAGTGAAGAACAAGGACTTAACGGGTCAAGAGCCTTTGTGGCTGATCATCCGGAATTGTTGGAAAAAATACAGGTAGTGTTTAATCAGGATAACGGAACAGGGCGTATTGTCAATATTTCCGGACAAGGTTTTACAAGTGCTTATCAATATCTGGGCGATTGGCTCCACGCTGTACCTGAGGTTTATAAAAAAGAACTTAAAACCTATTTTCCCGGGTTGCCCTCTGCGGGAGGTTCCGACCATTCTTCTTTTGTCAGTAAAGATATTCCCGCGTTTATGTTGGGATCACTAAGCTGGGGTTACGGACAATACACGTGGCATACCACCAAAGATACATATGATAAAATTGTTTTTGACGATGTGCAGAACAATGCTATTTTAATCGCTATTTTAGCTTATAAAGCAAGCGAAGAAGCCGAATTAATGCCAAGGGAAAAGAGAATCATGCCGTTAAATGCAGATGGAGAAAGAGAAAGCTGGCCTCAAGCCAAACAACCGCAACGGTCAAAACCATAACTTGATAAAAAAAACAAGAGAGAAAAATACAAAAAAGTTTTTCCTCTTTTTATTTCTTAATATTAATGTGTAAATTTAGTAAATAGAGTATATTTAAGCGTTTAAAAGATAATAAGGATGAAAAAAATAAGTATGTTGTTAATGATACTTGCCCCGATTGTAGGATTTGGGCAGCAGCCTGAAAAACAGATTCAGGAACTGTGGAATACAATTCATCAAAAAGAAGCCGAACACGAAGTAAAGAGTTTGATTCCGACGATAAACGAAGTTAAAGAATTGTCAAAACAGTTCAAAGACTATCCGAGTTTGCTAAAAGCAATGTTTTACGAAGCCAAGATAAATATTGTTACCCAAGAAGACAGCGAATACAATATTAACCAGGTAATTGATCAGTTTAAAGCCGAGTCTTTAGCTGTCAGCGGTATTTCTAAAGCTGTTACAGAGGTTTATATTGCTAAGTTATATCATCTGTATTATCAGGAAAACAGTTATCAAGTCGGAAGAAGAACAGAGGTAGAAAATCCTCAAAGCAACGATGTCCGTTTTTGGAGTGCAGCTGAATTTACGAAAGAGATAAACAAACATTATCAGACCGGATTGTCCTTGGCAAAAGACAATAAAAGTGCTGAAGTAGGACAGTGGAACGATTTGTTTATAAGTGAAAACACACTTGATATTGATTTTAGTAAATTTTCGGTTTACGATGCCCTTCGGTTGGATTACGCTGGTTATTTGGCAGATTACGATTGGCGTTTAGGAGAATCGGAAAGAGAGGAAGCAAAGAAGAAGTCAGAAGAACTTTTGGAGGAAGTGCTCAAAGAACTTCAAAGCAAAAAAGATATTAAACACTTTTTGTATACCAAAATGTATCAGCTCTCTGTCAAAACTAATGCAGATGAGGTAAAAGAACAATACCAACAGCTTTTGCAAAAGTATCCGAAAGAAGATATATTGTACTTAGGGTATGCCAATTATTTAAATGGAAAAGAACTGGTGGATTTGGCAAATCAGGTAAACAAGCTGTTCCCGGGTAGCGAAACTGCTAAAAAATTAGAGGATCTGAAAAAAGATACTGAGAAACCACAATTGTCCTTTAGGTTGAAGGAATATATTATGGGAGATCAGAGCAATCCTCTGCTGATTTCGTATAGCAATTTAAATCGGGTGTATATTCAGGTTTTAAAAAATACAGACGGAAGCCAAAACAGAAATAATCAGCAAGCTTACAATCTGTCAGACTATAAAAAGCTGATCGCTAAATATCCGGTTGCAGACCAATATGAAATTGTACTTAATCCCTTTGAAGACTATGCCAGCCACAATACGGTTGCAGAGCTTAAGCCTTTGACAAACGGAAGGTATGTTGTAATTATGAGCAGCCATCCTTTTAAAGAGCTGGAAGAAAACAAGGCAGCGTTGAGTATTGCTAACCTCAATGTAACCCCGTATTTAATTGTAAGCGGAAATAAAAAAGCCAGAGTTTATCACAGAGATACTGGAAAACCATTGTCAGACGTTTCAGTTGTACTGGCTAATGGTGCGGTCCGCAATAATTCAAAAGCGTATTGGGAAACAATTTTGAAAACAGATGAAAGAGGAGAAATAAAACTGGATTTTTTAAAGGAAAATACAAGGTTGTATTTAAACGTAAAAGAAGATGAGGTGTATGAAGTTTTTCCGTATTATACGTGGAGAAACGCAGAGCAAACTGTAGAAGAGGAAACAACAGTTTATAACGCATCCATTTTTACGGACAGAGCAATTTACAGACCGGGACAAGTAGTATATTTTAAGTCTATTGTGTCAAGAACCAAAGGGAAAGCAGAAAAATTAGCTGTAAGTGAAGAATTTACTGTTGAATTATCGGATGTAAATGGGGAAAAAGTATCCTCACTGCAATTAAAAACCAACGAATATGGTTCCGTAAACGGAGAATTCGTTTTGCCTTCCGGTGGGCGTTTGGGCAATTTTGAAATAACGATTAACCGCAAAGAGGAGCAAATAGGGTATGCCTCTATTAGCGTGGAAGAATACAAACGACCAAAATTTGAAGTTAAGCTTGAGAAACCTAAAGCCATATACCGATTTAACGAAGATGTCAAAGTAAATGGAAATGCTTTGGCATTTTCCGGTGCAAACTTGGATAATGCTGTTGTAAAATACAGAGTAACCAGACGTGAAGTGTGGCCATACTGGATATGGAAAAACAGATATCCTACTTATAACCATGTGGAAGAACCTATTGCTAACGGAGAAGTTAAAACAAACCCTGAAGGGCAATTTGATTTTAACTTTAATGCAGTTGCAAAGTCAGCGTTTGACAAGGAAAAACCACGTACCTATATTTATACAGTATATGTGGACGTAACAGATATTAACGGAGAAACACACAGCAGCAGGTCTGAGATTGTGGTGGGAGATAAAGTTATTGAATTAACGCATAAACTTTACGGAACGGTAGACGCAGAACAATTATCCGATATTGAAATCAAGACACAAACGCTTAACCACGTAGATTACGGCGTTAAAGGAGAATTTGTTTTATATGAATTAGCACCTCCCTATCCTGTTCGTTTACTGGATAAAAGTTTTAACGAAAAAACAGATAGTCAGCTATTTTCGTATGATGAATTTGTTAAACTGTTTCCGTATACTCCGTATGACAATGAGTGGGATATGAACAATTGGAAAGAAGGAAAAGAAGTATTTAAAACTGATTTTGATACCAGTAAAAATACCACGCTTCATTTTAAGAATGCCAGTCAGCTCAAGTCAGGAAACTATATCGTTAAGGCTTTTATATGGGAAAACGGTGAGAAAACAGAGTTTGAAAACCGATTTATAATTCAAAACTCAAATAAAACTGAAAATCTGAATCAGCTGGTAGAGTTATCAGCAGATAAAAAAACATATAAAGCAGGAGATACAGCAAAGATCAAACTGCAAAGTGCGGAAGACGATACCTACGCAGTAGTAACTGTAATGGCGAATGACAAAATCTTAATGCAGAAAGTGTTACAAATTGGCAAAAAAGCATCCTTTGTAGAAATACCTATCAAAAAAGAATACGAGGGAGAAGTAGCTGTTCAGGTGGCTGCCGTAAAACACAATATGGCTTTATTTAAAGAAGAATCTCTTGTTTTACCGGAAAACAATAATAATACGTTAAAAATAGAAGTAGAGTCTTTTAGAGATAAAGTCCAACCCGGAGAACAGGAAAAATGGACATTAAAGATTTCGGGAGAGGGAAAAGATAAGGTGCTTGCAGAAGTATTGGCAAATATGTATGATGCCTCACTCGATCAGTTTACACCACATAATTATCACAGTTCTTTAGGAGAAGGGAAAAGAAGATATTATGCCAACGAGCCGGAGTTCGGTTATTCATCTTTTAGCAGTACGGAAAAGAAAACTTACTCTTATATTGTTTCCAATATCCCTTTTGTGGGAGTAAGAAGTAGTTTTAGCAATCCGGTTAATTTAAATATGTACAATCTTAGTTTTGGCGGAAACAGATATACATTGATGAAGCAGAGCGTAAGAGGTGTTGCTGCCGATAGGGTTGTTGAAGAAGTAGCAAACAGTGCCCAAATCGAGTCTGCTGATGGAAGACAGGACATTAATCCGCCGTCACCATCTGCTTTTAATGAAAATGATGAATTATCTCAAACTGATTATGGAGCAAAAGAAGATAAAACTAAAGCAGATTTAGGTCAGGTGGCTGTCCGTAAAAATTTGCATGAAACAGCTTTCTTTTATCCGGTTTTACGCACAGATGAAAAAGGAAATGTAAAGGTTGAGTTTACTATGCCGGAAGCATTGACGCAGTGGAAGTTTATGGCTTTTGCCCATACAGAGGATTTGTCTTTTGGAAAAACCGAAAAATTAATTCGCACTCAAAAAGAGTTGATGGTTGTGCCAAATGCACCTCGGTTTTTACGTCAGGGGGATGTGTTGGAATTATCGTCTAAAATTGTGAATTTGTCTGAAAATGATTTGTCAGGAAACATCAGTTTACAGCTATTTGACGCGTTTACAATGGAGCCAATAGACGATTTGTTTGAAAATACGGCTGAGCCAAAGTCATTTGAAATGGCAAAAGGAAGTTCGGCTAATATCAGCTGGACGGTTCAGGTACCTAAGAATATAGACGCGGTAGTGTATAGAGTAGTGGCAAAAGCAGGTGATTACAGCGATGGTGAAGAAGCTGTATTATCGGTTTTGTCAAACAGAATGCTGGTGACAGAAACTATGCCGATTTCTGTTAAAGAAGGGCAAAATAAGCTGTTTAAGTTTGATAAGTATGAAACCCAAAATGAGTCCACGTTGGAAAACTTTAAACTGACGCTGGAAATGACGACTAATCCAGTGTGGAATGCCATTTTTGCGTTGCCTTACGTAATGGAATATCCGTATGAATGCTCAGAACAAATATTTAGCAAAGTATTTGCCAATGCTATGGCAACACAACTGTTAAACAGCAATCCACGTATTAAAAGAGTGTTTGACGATTGGAACCGCAAAGAGCAACTGAAATCCAAACTGGAACAAAACGAAGAGTTAAAACAGATTTTGATAGAGGAAACTCCTTGGGTAAGAGAGGCAGAAAGTCAGGAGGAACAGATGAAGCGTTTGGCGGTATTGTTTGATTTGAACACTATGAGAATGCAGTTGAAAACCGCTTTTTCAAAATTGGAAGAACAACAAAATAACGATGGAGGATTCCCTTGGTTTGCCGGAGATTCGTCCAATCTTTACATTACCCAGACTATTGTTGAAGGATTTGGAAATCTAAAAAAGATGGGTGTTTTAGATGCAGACTGGTTTGATGATTTAGGGATTGATTTTGAAAACATAATAAAAAACGCTGTTAATTATATGGATCAGCAGCAGAATGCTGTTTATCAGCGTCAAATTAAAGACAATAAGATCAGTGCTGATAATTTAGCAATCCATTATCTTTATGTGAGAAGCTTCTTTTTAGAGGATTTAAAAATCAGCGAAAAATATACTTCAATGATAAGTGCATACCGCAAAGGTCTGGAAGATACTGACCCAACAGGAAGTTTATATACAACTGCGATGAAAGCTGTAACTGCAAAGCGTTTCGGCTTGTCAAAAACAGCCAATTCGCTGGTCAGAAGCATGATGGAAAATGCAGTGTCTTCTGAAAATATGGGAACGTATTGGAAAGAAAATAGTGCGGGTTGGTTGTGGTATCAGGCTCCGGTTGAAACTCAGGTTATGATTATGGAAGCGGCACATGAAACCGACAGAGAAAAATATGCCGATGCTATTGAAGATATGAAGGTATGGTTGTTAAAAAACAAACAAACTACTGCATGGACTTCAACCAAAGCCACTACACGTGCTGTATATGCTTTACTTAATATCGGCAAATCGTGGATGGATTCAGAAAAAGGAATTGAAGTTAAAGTTGGAGGCTATCCGATAGATCTGAATCAAGAGGCTCAAATGGGAAGCGGATATTTTAAACAGTCATGGACAAAAGAAGAACTTAAGCCTAAAATGGGAATTGTAGAAGTGACGAAAGAGTCTCCGGGAGTTTCATATGGCGCAATGTATTGGCAGTATTTTGAAGATTTGGATAAAGTAACTTCGGCAAAATCAGAAATACAGTTTAACAAAAAACTGTATTTGAAAGCCAATACTGATCAAGGTCAGAAACTGAGAGAAATTACAGCGCAAACACCAATTAAAGTGGGGGATAAAATTACTGTTCGTTTAGAAATTACGGCTAATCAAGATATGGACTATGTTCATGTCAAGGATATGAGAGCCAGTGGTTTTGAACCTGTCAATGTTTTTTCGGGATATCGCTGGAAAGGCGAGTTTGGTTATTATGAAGAAACCCGAGATGCCGCTACAAACTTTTTTATTGCCAAGCTGAGAAAAGGGACATATGTTTTCGAATATGATTTAATAGCTAATAATGCCGGTACATTTTCTAATGGCATTACGACCATGCAAAATATGTACGCACCGGAAATGAGTGCACATAGCGAAGGAATAAAAGTGGAGATAAAACCATAAGCAGAACAGAGAAAAGAGGATGCAGATGACAAATGCATCCTCTTTTTTTGTGCGTTTTTCTTGATGTAGATTAAGTGATTAATCGGTAAAACAGCAGTAACTTTGAGTAAATATAAAAAGGAAAAGCAATGAAAACAAGAAAGATAAAAAGAGTAGTTTCTCCTCGTCCGGCACATTTTGTTGGCGATGGATTTAGAGTTCATAACTTTATTCCGGGCATGCCTGATATGGATATGCAGCAGATGGATCCGTTTATTATGTTTGATTATAATTCTAAATTTGTGTTTCCGCCTTCACAAATACCCAAAGGTGTAGGAATACATCCGCATAAAGGATTTGAAACGGTAACCATTGCTTATAAAGGAAGGGTTGAACACGCAGACAGCAGTGGCGGAGGCGGAATTATCGGAGAAGGAGATGTACAGTGGATGACAGCAGCTTCGGGAGTTTTACACAAAGAATTTCACGAAACGGAATGGAGCAAAACCGGAGGCGAATTTCAGATGGTTCAGTTGTGGGTTAATTTGAAAAGTCAGGACAAAAAAACTCCGGCTAAATATCAATCCATCCAAAATGCTCAAATAGCTAAATTTCCATTAGCGGATAAGATGGGCTTTATTGAAGTTATTGCCGGTGAACATAAAGGAACAAAAGGTACGGCTTCTACATTCTCACCCGTTCATTTGTTGAACTTAAAAGCCCAACAAGGAGCCAAAGAGACTTTTAGCTTTACTTCAGGATATACAACGCTTTTGCTGGTATTGGAAGGAGAAGTAAAGGTTAACAGCACCGATATTGTGCCGGTTGATCATGTGGGGTTGATGGAAAAAGAAGGAGAAGAATTTGTAATAGAAGTTACAAAAGACGCTGTAGTTTTGGTTCTTTCGGGAGAACCTTTAAATGAACCAATCGCACATTATGGACCTTTTGTAATGAATACGGAACAAGAATTAGTAGATGCAGTTAATGATTTTAATTTAGGCAAGTTTGGTCAAATGATTTAATAACAATTTACAATACAAGTAAAACGGACTGCAAACTGCAGTCCGTTTTACTTTTATTCTAATAATCCCGCTCGTTTTAATAAAGCATCCGATGAAGGTTCTTGCCCTCTGAACTTTTTGTATAAAGTCATCGGGTGGTCTGTTCCGCCTTGCGATAAAATATTATCTTTAAATTTGGTAGCGATTTTTTTGTTAAAAATACCATTTTGTTTGAAGTAGTCAAATGCGTCGGCATCCAAAACTTCCGCCCATTTATAGGAATAATATCCGGCAGAATATCCCCCTGCAAAAATATGGGAAAAGGAAGTGCTCATTGCGTTTTCTGTCACGTCAGGATACATTTGTGTGGAGGCAAATTTTTCGTTTTCAAATGATTTTACGTTTTTGATGTTTTCTGGATTTTCAGTGTGCCAGCCCATATCCAACAAGCCAAAACTCAACTGCCGAACGGTTGCTAATCCTTCCAGAAAATTAGAGCTTTCCTTGATTTTGTCTACGTATTCTTGCGGAATCGTTTCACCGGTTTGATAGTGTTTGGCGAATAAAGCAAGTGTTTCAGGTTCATATACCCAGTTCTCCATAATCTGGCTCGGCAATTCTACAAAATCCCAGTACACTGATGTTCCCGATAAAGTAGGATAGGTAGTATTGGCAAGCATTCCGTGCAAAGCGTGTCCAAATTCGTGAAATAGAGTAGTTACTTCGTTAAATGTAAGCAGTGAAGGCTTAGACGGAGTAGGGGGCGTAAAATTGCAAACGATAGAAACGTGCGGTCTTTCGTTTACCTTATCTTTTATCCATTGAGATTTAAAAGATGTCATCCACGCACCGTTTCTTTTTCCTTTTCGAGGAAAAAAATCGGCGTAAAAAATAGCAGTCAGATTGTTATTGTTGTCTGTAACCTCAAAGGTTTGAACGTCTTTGTGATATTTATCGATAGTATGAACTTCTGTAAAAGTTAATCCGTATAATTTATTGGCGACCTCGAATGCCCCGTGCAAAACGTTTTCTAATTTAAAATAAGGTTTCAGGACTTCATCGTCCAGATTAAAACGTTCTTGTTTCAGCTTTTCGGCGTAATAACTTCCGTCCCATTTTTGCAATTGCTCAATTCCGTCCAATTGTTTGGCGTAGGCAGTAAGTTCAGCAAATTCTTTGTCGGCGGCAGGTTTTGCTTTTGTCAATAAATTATTCAAAAAATCAAAAACTTGTTCGGGATTTTGCGCCATGCGTTCCTCCAAAACAAAAGCAGCGTGGCTTTTATAACCCAACAATTGTGCGCGTTGATTGCGCAGTTTTACAAGGTCTAAAACAATTTGCTCATTGTTGAATTCGTTGTTTTGAAAGCCTTTTTTTCCGTTGGCAATCGCGATTTCTTTTCGCAGTTCCCGATTTTTGATATAAGTTATAAAAGGGAGATAACTTGGGAAATCCAATGTAAAAATCCAGCCTTCTTTATCTTCCTGTTCTGCCAGGTTTTTGGCTGCTTCTTTTGTACCTTCAGGTAGTCCCTTCAAATCATTTTCATTCGTAATATGCAGCTGATAGGCATTGGTTTCGACCAAAATATTTTCATTGAATTTTAGAGAAAGCAAGGATAATTGCGTATCTATTTCGCGTAATTCTGCTTTTTGTTCTTCATTTAATAAAGCTCCGTTGCGCACAAAACCTTTATATGTTTTTTCTAAAAGCGTTTTTTGTTCGGTAGTCAGGTTATTGACATCTGTATTTTCAAAAACGTATTTTACCCGTGCAAATAATTCGGGATTCAGTGAAATATCATTTCCAAAAGTTGATAGTTTTGGAGCTATGGATTGTGCAATTTTTTGAAGTTCCTCGTTGGTTTCGGCTGAATTAAGATTGAAAAAAATGTTAGAAATCCGGTCTAACTGCATTCCTGAAAAAGCCATCGCTTCAATTGTATTGGCAAAATTGGGGTTTTCGGGATTGTTGATAATTTTTTGAATTTCTTCTTTGGCATCGGCAATCGCTTGGTCAAAAGCCGGTTCATAATCTGATACATTGATTTTTGAAAACGGTGCCGTATCAAAAGCCGTCAATAATATATTTTTCATAAAGATTTTTTGTATTTATATCCTCTAAAAATAAGGATTATTCCGTTAAGCAAGTATTAAAGGATAAACAGGTAAATGCTAAAACATTAAAATCGGACTAAGTATAAAGTCAAAAAAGAGGATTTTTCCTCTTTTCTTATTTCTTTAAATCCTCTGCCGCTTTTAAAACTGTTTCTTTGAGTCCTTGCTTGTAAGTGATCATTTTTTCTAATAATTCAGCATTTTGACTCGCTAATATTTGAACGGCTAATAAGCCTGCATTTTTTGCTCCGTTTAAAGCAACGGTTGCCACAGGAACACCGCCCGGCATTTGTAAAATAGACAAAACTGAATCCCAGCCATCAATAGAATTACTTGATTTTACAGGAACGCCAATTACAGGAAGCGGACTCATAGACGCTACCATTCCGGGTAAGTGCGCTGCACCGCCTGCTCCGGCAATAATAACATTGATACCGTTTATATGTGCATTAGTCGAAAAATTTACTAATTTTTCCGGAGTTCTGTGTGCAGATACGATATCTACGTGTGTTTCTACACCAAATTCGTGTAATATATCAATTGCTTGTTGCATTACCGGCATATCCGAAATGCTTCCCATTACTACTGCTACTTTCATTGTTAATGTTTTTTAGCTGTTAGCCTTTAGCTATTAGCGGTTAGGTTTATAGGTTTATATGTCTTTATAATTTGTACTGAATAATAGCTAGCTATTTACTAATAACTCGAATCGTTTCCTTCACTTGTTGTGCTATTTTTCGTGCTTCTGTCATATTTTCGTTTACAATGGTTACGTGTCCCATTTTACGAAACGGACGGGTTTCTCTTTTTCCGTAAATATGTGGTGTAACTCCGTCAACGGCCATGATCTTTTCAATATTTTCATAAATGACTTGTCCTGAATAACCTTCTTCACCAACTAAGTTTACCATGATTCCGGCAACCTTACTGTCGGTATTTCCTAAAGGTAAATCCAAAATTGCGCGGATATGCTGTTCAAATTGAGAAGTATAACTGGCTTCGATCGAATAATGTCCTGAATTGTGCGGACGCGGAGCCACTTCATTGATAAGGATTTCATCATCCTGAGTTTGGAACATTTCTACTGCCAAAAGTCCTACATGATTATAGGCTTCAGAAACTTGTAAAGCAATTTGGCGGGCTTTTTGAGAAATATTTTCATCAATACGCGCCGGACAAATTACATATTCTACCTGATTCGCCTCAGGGTGGAATTCCATTTCTACCACCGGATAGGATTTGATTTCGCCCGATGCCGACCGAGCAACAATAACTGCTAATTCGTTTTTAAACGGAATCATCATTTCTGCAATACACTCTGTTTGGGGTAATATATTTAAATCTTCAGCATTGCGAACTACTTTTACACCGTTTCCGTCATATCCGCCTTCTGTGGCTTTCCACACAAAAGGAAGATTAACAGAACCATTTTTTACTTCTGATTTTAATGCTTCTAAAGTAGCAAAGCGCTTGTAAGGTGCCGTCGGAATGTTATTTTGGATATAAAAATCTTTCTGATTGCCTTTGTTTTTGATCAGTCGAAGCGTTTTAGGCGAAGGATATACTTTTTTGCCTTGCTCTTCTAAGGCTTCTAAAGCTTCCAGATTAACATTTTCGATTTCAATAGTCAGAACATCTACTTGACTTCCCAAATCCAGAACGGTTTGATAATCGGTCAGAGCACCTTGAAAAAACTTTGTAGCTCCAAACCTGCACGGGGCATCTGTACTTGGATCAACTACATAAGTCTGTATGTCAAATTTACGAGTTTCAGTCAGTATCATCTTGCCCAATTGTCCGCCCCCTAAAATTCCTAATTTAAAATCTGAAGAAAAATAATTCATTGTAATTGTATTGTTTCGACAAAGATAATTTAAAAATAGAATATTGAATTGCCGTTTTTATAATAAAAACAAATCGGATGACTGTATTTACAGTTGGATTGGAAGAGTAATCTAATTTATGAAGTGAATTGATTTCTTGTTTTTATTTGTGAAATTGTATTTTAATATTGATTAAAAAGGAATTTATTTTTATTTGAACGATAATTTTAAATATTAAATAAAAATTAAAATAATGTTTTTTAGTTAATAAATTTAACTTATATTTGTTTTTAGAGTTGATCAAGTAAAAGGTTTTTGTGTTTGATATGTATTTGAAAATAATCTGGACGATAAAACTTAATAACTTTGGTTTTAGAGTTGGATTGAATTAGTTTGTTTTAAACGTAGCGTTGAAAAACGCTACGTTTTTTTATGCTTAAAAACGAATCAATAATTTTCTGCATTGAAAAATAATTAAAATGACTAAAATTAAAAAAATAAAAACCATTTTTATTTTTTTAATATAAAAATACAGATAAATAGACAAAAGGGAGCTAGTGTGTTTGAAATTGAATGAAAAATTGCTTTCTTTTTGTATATTTGCGAATTACGATGAAAATAGCGTAATGTCATGGATATACAAGTTTTTGATAAAACCTTTATTCCTTTTATTTCTGAGCAGCAAATTCAAACAAGATTAAAGGAAATTGCCGAACAGATTCTGCGAGATATGAATGGAGAAGTTCCCGTTTTTATAGGAGTATTAAACGGATCTTTTATGGTAATCTCTGATTTGGTAAAGCATTACAAAGGAGAATGCGAACTTAGTTTTGTTAAAATGGCATCTTATATCGGTACCCAATCAACTAATCAGGTTAATCAGTTATTGGGATTGGATATTGATGTTTCGGATAGAAGAGTGATTTTAGTAGAAGATATTGTAGATACAGGTAATACTTTGGTAGCTCTTAAAAAGTTATTTGATCAGCAGCAACCGAAAGAACTTAGAATCTGTACGCTTTGTTTAAAACCTGATGCTTATAAAAAAGATATTCCGTTGAATTACGTGGCTTTTGAAATAGAAAATAAATTTATTGTGGGCTATGGAATGGATTATAACAAAAGAGGACGGAATATACCTGAAATATATCAGATAAAAGAATAATAATTAATATAAATAAATTAATGATTGCAATAATCTTATTTGGGAAGCCAGGTGCCGGAAAAGGAACTCAGGCACAATTTCTTAAAGAGAAATATAATTTAACACATATTTCTACAGGAGATGTGTTCCGATATAATTTAAAAAATGGTACAGATTTAGGAAAGCAAGCCAAGGTTTATATCGATAAAGGAGAATTGGTTCCGGATGAAATTACGATTGATATGCTGGCGGACGAAGTAGAGAAAAATATGGATAAAGCGGGATTTTTATTTGATGGCTTTCCGCGTACTATAATGCAAGCCGAAGCGCTGGAAAAATTATTGGCAGAGAAAAAGATTGCTTTCGTAGGTACAATCGGATTAGATGCCGACGATGATGTTTTGGTTGCCCGTATATTGGAAAGAGGTAAAACTAGTGGTCGTTCTGATGATCAGGATGAAGAAAAAATTCGAAACCGCTATATTGAATACAATGAAAAAACAGCTCCGTTAATTGCTTATTACGAGCAAAAAGGCAAGTATACATCAGTTAACGGCATGGGAACTATTGAAGAAATTACACAGCGATTGAGCAATGCAATAGATGTTTTAGTATAGAAAACTTAAATTATTTTAAATTTGTTCAGCGAAAAATATAAAAAATGACTGAAGGAAATTTTGTTGATTACGTTAAAATATACGTAGCTTCCGGAAAAGGAGGTAGAGGATCTACGCATTTACACCGCGAAAAATTTATAGAAAAAGGCGGACCGGACGGTGGAGACGGCGGAAGAGGCGGTCATGTATATATTGTAGGAAACGAAGGTTTGTGGACGTTATACCATCTAAAGTTTGCCCGTCATATAAAAGCAGGGCATGGAGGAGATGGGGGGAGTTCCAGAAGTACTGGAGCAGATGGTGAAGATAAAATTATAGAAGTTCCGTTAGGAACAGTGATTAAAGATAAAGAAACCGGAGAGATTCTGTTTGAAATTACAGAACACGGCGAGAAAAAGATTGTAGCTAAGGGCGGTAAAGGCGGTTTGGGTAACTGGCACTTCAGAAGTTCAACTAATCAAACGCCTCGTTATGCTCAACCGGGATTGGCGGGGGAGGAACTTGACGTTATTCTCGAATTAAAAGTTTTGGCAGATGTGGGGTTGGTAGGTTTTCCAAATGCTGGAAAATCAACTTTATTGTCTGTGCTGACTTCGGCAAAACCCAAAATTGCAGATTATCCGTTTACAACTTTAAAACCAAATTTAGGAATTGTATCTTATCGGGATTTTAAGTCGTTTGTAATTGCTGACATTCCCGGTATTATTGAAGGCGCAGCAGAAGGGAGAGGTCTTGGACATTACTTTTTACGCCACATAGAGCGAAATTCAACATTGCTTTTTATGGTTCCTGCTGATGCAGACGATATCAAAAAAGAATATGAAATTTTAGTGGACGAATTGCGGAGATATAATCCTGAAATGCTGGATAAAAACAGATTAATTGCCATTACCAAATCTGATATGCTGGATGAGGAGTTAAAAGCTGAGTTAAAACAGCAGTTAGACAGTGATTTTAAAGGCATAAATTATATATTTATTTCTGCCGTTTCCCAACAAGGACTTACCGAACTTAAAGATAAGCTTTGGCTGATGTTGAATGAGTAATCGAACTTAAAACTGATTAATCAGTTTTAAGTTCGATTACTCATTCACCCTTCAGGATCTGCAAATGTTGCTAAATAGCCCAATGCAAAAGCTATTGGATATTGGTGAAAATGTGAAAGAGATTGAAGAAACGTATCATAAGAGAGATAAAAGGATAAATAGATTAATTGGAAAACTGGATGTAGATGCTTGTTTTTTAGTTCTTATAAAATTGAGAACCTTTTTCCAAAACCAGTAAATAAAAAAGGACTTTCGAGAGAACTTATTTATTTTTTTTAAAGCTCAGGAGTAATGGTTAAGCTATGGGCAAACAGCTATCTGTGACAGCAGAACCTTGGGAATTGGATAAGATTTATTAAAAGAAATTGCGACTAAGAGACTATTAAAAGCGGGTATCGTTTGTTTTTTTGATTATAAAGCAAACAAAAAATGAAAAAACGTTTATCTCTCGTCTATGTATTACGAGAACAGGTTTAAATTTAGAGGCTATAAATTTTTAGATGACGGTTCGCCTAATGATAAAATAGCTTGGCTTACGCAGCTCAATTGGGTGCCTTATGAATAATAAATAAAGACTATGAAGGTTTTCCCTATTTTTACAGATGAAATTCTGTGTCAGCATTTAAAAGTTGTATTTTCAAAAGGTATGATGGCTTAGCTGCATGTTAGAGGGGATACAGCAATGGATTTACAAAATTAAATATTAACCCACTGTGCATTTTAAATAATGCTAGTTTTAGTATTATTTATATTCCTGTCAAAGATAAATTTGTTGATTTACTGAAGTGAAATTTTATAAAATTTCTAAAATTCTCTCGTACTTTGCTGTAAAGTTGTGCACTAAGATTTAGGTTTATAAAAAGAAAAAAGTCATTCATTATACTGACAATAATTAAATTTTGTAATGTTTCGGAGTTAGTAATGGCACAAAGCTTTCCTCAAAAGCTAGGGCAGCTATCAATGTAGATAATACAATTTCTGAATTATACGCAGGAGGAAAAATATTAGGTAGTGGATTGTCTTACTTAAGTAAAGAGTTTACTGTTGAGACTGGTGGTTTAAAACAGTAGATTAGAACAGGATCCTTTTATAGTATTGAAGGAGGTTTTAAAACTGTTAGTAATAGATGCGAAAGCCCTTATTGGCTATATTTCCGGTATAGATAATATATTTGAGTTAAAAAAATACAGAAAAGCGTTTTTGTTATAATGGTAGACAAGTATCTTTGACGGTTCTTAATATAAAGTCATTATGAATTCCATAGCCGAAATAAATATCGCCATTCACACATTAAAAGACCAATTGATTCATCATCCGCTGTACAGAAAGATAGAGACAGTAGAACATCTCCGGCTTTTTATGCAGACTCATGTCTATGCCGTATGGGATTTCATGTCTTTATTAAAAGCTCTGCAATCACAGCTTACCTGTACTGGTAGTCCATGGTTTGCTTCTCCTAATCCTGAGGTAAGGTATTTAATTAATGAAATTGTTTTAGCAGAAGAGTCTGATCTTGCGCTGGATGGAAAGCGATTGAGCCATTTTGAAATGTATGTGCAGGCTATGAAAAAGAGCAACACGAATCTAGAGGAGCTTAATCGTTTTCTGGATTCTGTTAAATCGGCAGATGTTTTTACGGCTATACAGACAAGTAATCTGCACGTTTATATAAAAGAATTTTTAGATTTTACTTTTAAAGTCATTCAAGGCGGAAAATCCCATGAAATAGCTGCTGCCTTTACTTTTGGCAGAGAAGATCTCATACCCGGTATGTTTACAAAATTACTCAGAGAGTTTAAAGAAAAATTTCCAATCGTAGATTTGTCAGAACTGGTTTACTATTTTGAAAGACATATTGAACTGGATGCGGACGAACACGGTCCAATGGCTTTTGAGATGGTCAATTGTCTTTGTAATAATGATCTCTTAAAATGGGAGGAAGTCCGTATAGTTGCAGAAACTTCCCTGCAAAAAAGAATAAAGCTTTGGAATGCAATAGAAGAATCAATCGACAAAAACAATAATTTGTAGGGAATAAGGCGAAAAGACTATATCAAACGCAATGTATACGAAATAAAATTAATGTTTAATTGTATCAGTTGACAAGCAATCGGCTTTTGCTCAAATACAATGCTGAAAACCCAAACGAGAGGGTTTATATAAGATCCAGAGAGACTTGCTTTTGAATTATACCTTATTTTTAGTGTGGAACAGGTTAATAATATATTGTTATTAACACAAGTTTATGTGTTTGTTAAATCCAATTTTTTTAGTAGAATTTTAATATAACCACCTTCTTTTTATTGAAAATATAATTATTTTTTTAATAATATATTTATTATTAGTGATATATTTTGATTTTTTTATTCCCTCCACCCTTTTGAGTAATATGTCTTTGCAAATTAGTCTATTATGGTACGAAGTTTGATTTTTGTTGAAAATATCTTTATTTGCATAGAAGAATTAATACTATTTGTAATTATTCTATATCTATTTTAAATTTATTGCTTTATGATATTGTAATTGTGTTAAAATTATTTTGTACTTTTAAATTATATGTCATTTGTATTGTTATATTCATGTGTAAAAGTTAATTTTTTTTGATTGATTTATAAAGAAGAAATAAGTTGATATATATCAGTTTTGTAAAAATAAGAAACATATAATTTTAACGTATAAATCTATTAAATATCTGATATAGATATGTAATTTAAATAACTAATTAAAATAAAGTATAAAATGAGCACACTTTTACGTAAGATTGTAATGGCGGCAACCGGATTGTTTTTGTGTTTTTTCCTATTGATACACTGTTTGGGAAATACACAGTTATTTATGGAGCCTGAACAAGCAAGACTTAGCTTTAATGCCTATTCGCATTTTTTAACCGGAAATCCTTTAGTTAAGCTGATTTCTTATGTCTTGTATACCTCTATCATAGGTCATGCGGTTTATGCTTTACTAATTACCGCAAAAAACAAAACGGCAGGAGGAATTTATAAAAAAGATAACAGAGGGAGAGCCAGCAAATGGTACAGCCGAAATATGGGAGTATTGGGAACCGTCGTTTTAATTTTTCTTGTACTTCACTTTCAAAACTTCTGGTACGTGTACAAATTCGGTGAGATTGGTATAGACGCCAATGGTAATAAAGATCTGTATACTGTGGTGGTAACTGCTTTTCAGCAATTGTGGTTAGTCATTATTTACGTCACCGCCATGATTGCACTGTGTTATCACTTAATCCACGGTATTGCCAGCAGCGTAAGAACACTGGGTTTGTTTCACCCAAAGTTTGTGCGTTGGGTTCATGCTTTTGGCGTTGCTTATTCCGTACTTATCTGCGGTGGCTTTGCAGCCATGCCTGTTTTTATTTACATCACTAATCTTAATAGCTAGTCAGTCATGAAATTAGATGCAAAAATTCCTCAGGGACCGTTAGAAGAAAAATGGTTAAACTATAAAAAAACAGCTCGTCTAGTTAATCCTGCCAATAGAAAAAAACTGGATGTAATTGTTGTAGGAACCGGCTTGGCAGGCAGCTCTGTCGCGGCTTCTTTAGGAGAGATGGGGTATAATGTAAAGTCTTTCTGTTTTCAGGATACTCCGCGCCGAGCGCACTCTGTAGCAGCACAAGGAGGAGTGAACGCTGCAAAAAACTATAAAAATGATGGAGACAGCGTCTATCGCATGTTTGTCGATACATTAAAAGGAGGAGATTTTAGAGCACGCGAGGCAAATGTGTATCGCCTGGCAGAATGCTCTCTCAATCTGATAGATCAGGCAGTAGCTCAGGGAGTTCCTTTTGGCAGGGAATACGGAGGATATTTAAATAATCGCTCATTCGGCGGTGTTCAGGTGAGCAGAACTTTTTATGCCCGAGGGCAGACGGGGCAGCAATTGCTATTGGGTACTTATCAGGCGCTAATGCGTCAGGTAGATAAAAAAACTGTTGCACTGTATTCTTCTCACGAAATGCTGGATTTGGTAGTGATTGACGAAAGAGCCAGAGGAATAATCGTCCGCAATCTGGAGACTGGAGAAATAGAAAAACATGCCGCTCATGCTGTAGTATTGGCGACGGGAGGTTTTGGCAAAATATATTACTTATCTACTTTGGCAATGGGCTGTAACGGCTCTGCAATCTGGAGAGCCCATAAAAAAGGAGCATTCTTTGCTTCGCCCAGCTGGACACAGATTCACCCGACTTCACTTCCTCAATCAGGAGATTATCAGTCTAAATTGACGTTGATGTCGGAGTCTTTGCGCAATGATGGTCGTATCTGGGTACCTAAAAAAGCAGAGGATACCAGAGAAGCTAATACAATTCCGGAAGAAGAAAGAGATTATTACTTAGAACGACGTTATCCTGCATTCGGAAACTTGGCACCACGGGATATTTCCTCTCGTGCAGCAAAAGAACGCATTGATGCCGGACATGGAGTAGGACCACTTAAAAACGCTGTTTATTTAGATTTCTCTAAAGCGATCAAAGAGCAAGGACAAGCAAAAATTGCAGAGAAATACGGAAACTTATTCCGTATGTATGAAAAAATAACC
Organism: Myroides indicus; assembly: GCF_004364575.1. GTDB lineage: Bacteria > Bacteroidota > Bacteroidia > Flavobacteriales > Flavobacteriaceae > Flavobacterium > Flavobacterium indicum_A. The sequence continues at coordinate 33,896 of NZ_SOAG01000023.1, forward strand.
GGGACTAACGCTTATAAAGAACCCATGAAAATTTCGCCTGCTGCCCATTTTTCTATGGGCGGACTATGGGTAGATTACGAATTAATGACTACTATTCCGGGGTTATTTGCGTTAGGAGAAGCAAATTTTGCCGACCATGGTGCTAACAGGTTAGGAGCCAATTCCTTGCTCCAGGCTTCGGTAGACGGGTATTTTATTGCGCCGTATACGATTGCTAATTATCTGGCAGATCAAATCAGAACAGGCAAGATTTCTACAGATCATCCGGAGTTTGAAAAAGCAGTAAAAGAGAACAAAGAAAAAATAAATAACCTGTTACGTATTAAAGGAAGTCGATCGGTGGACTATTACCACAAAAAGCTGGGTAAGCTGTTGTATGATTACTGCGGTTTAACCCGAACTGCTGAGGGGTTGACTTATGCAATCGAAGAGATTAAGAAATTGAGAGAAGAGTTTTATAAAAATGTCTATGTTCCGGGGGAAAACGATACGATGAATGCCGAATTGGAAAAGGCAGGTCGCGTGGCAGATTATTTGGAGATAGGCGTGTTAATGTGCTATGATGCTCTGACGAGAAATGAATCATGTGGAGCTCATTTCAGAGAAGAATTCCAGACGGAAGAAGGAGAAGCGCAGCGCAATGATGTTGATTTTCAGTATATCTCTGCATGGGAATGGCCGGGCTCGCTAGAGCAAGAACCTATTTTGAACAAAGAAGAGTTAAAATTTGAATTTGTACAACCAACTATCCGTAGTTATAAATAATACTAAAGTTTATGAAACTGCATTTAAAAATCTGGAGACAAAAAAATCGCAAAGCACAAGGAAAGCTTGTCAACTATACTTTAGAGAATGTAAATCCGCATATGTCATTTTTAGAGATGCTGGACACGTTAAATGAACAATTAATTCAAAATAAAGAAGAGCCTGTAGAGTTTGATCACGATTGCAGAGAGGGGATTTGCGGACAATGTGGCGTGGTAATTAATGGTAATGCGCATGGACCTTTAGAAAATACGACTACTTGCCAATTACACATGCGCGAGTTTAAAGATGGAGAAACTGTATTGATTGAGCCTTTCAGGGCAAAAGGTTTTCCCGTGAAAAAAGATTTAAAAGTAGATCGAAGTGCTTTTGACCGTATTATATCTGCCGGAGGTTATGTGTCGGTCAATACCGGACAAGCACCCGAGGCGAATTCAATTCCGGTGTCGCATGCCATAGCTGAAGCCGCTTTTGATTCTGCTGCCTGTATAGGTTGCGGTGCCTGCGTGGCAACGTGCAAAAACGGGAGCGCAGCTTTGTTTACATCGGCTAAAATCACTCAGCTGGCAATCTTGCCGCAATCACAGGAAGAGAGAAAGGAAAGAGCCTTGAACATGATTGCGCAAATGGACAAAGAAGGGTTTGGTCACTGCTCTAATACAGAAGCGTGTGAAGTGGAGTGTCCGCAAGGGATTTCGGTATTAAATATTGCCCGCATGAATTATGAATATAATCGAGCGAGCTTTTTGAAGTTTAAGAAATAAAATGAAAATATATGCATACATTTTATAGCAGTTTAAAAGTGAAAATAGCAATAGCAGCAGGATTGTTTTGCTATGTCATATCGTTGGCGCAAGAAGTGAAAAACGATACCGTTATGGTGTTTGAAGAAAAAGTGATTCTGCATCCGGAGCCTCAGAAATATCCGCAATTTAAAGTTGGGGGAGTTTTTCAGACCCGTTATTTGAACAACTTTAAAAAAGGAGTGGATATAGACGGATTACATCATTCTGGGGAGAGTGGCACAAATAATTCTTTTGACATTAAAAGAATGCGCGTGTCTATGAATGCAAAAATCACAGAAAATTTAGAAGTGACCACACTTGTTAACTTAGCGGATTTTAAAAATAGCGATGTCAGCACCAAGGTATTGGAAAATGCTTATGCTAAATATACTTTTAGCCGTTATTTGCAGATAACGGTAGGTCAGTTCAGACCCTTGTTCGGACTGGAAGAAACCTATCCGGTGGATATTGTAAAATCAATTGACTATTCTAATTCGTATTATTTATTTGGCAATAACGGCTGGATGAGCTTTCAGGTAGGAGCTGCTCTTACAGGGAGTGTCAATTTGGGAAGTGTGCCGATGAGCTACGGATTTTCGGTCATGAACGGAAACGGGAAGAACAAGACAGACAATGATGACGGCAAACACTATTCGAGTAGGTTGCTGTTTAATTTAAACCGGCAACACGATTTTAACGTGGGGTTTAGCGGAGGTATCGGAGAAGTGCAGAAACAAAATGTATATGCTGTAGGTATAGAAGCTGCCGCTAAGTTTCCGATTGGAGAGCGCTGGTGTTTTGACTTTCAGACAGAAGCTAAGCAAGGCACAAACCACGATGCTTTTTTTAAGTTAAAGCCGGAAGAACAATTGCTCGGCAACTTGGATGATTATGTGATGAAGAGTTTTTACATCGTGCCTAATATTCGTTATGAAATAGGTCGGAAACACTTTCAGGCAATAGAATTTGCGTGTCGTTATGAATACCTTGATGCTGAGTCAAAGGTAAATTCAAATGCTCGCCAGACGTGGGTTCCGATGTTTAGTTTAGAGTTTTTAAAAAATTATGGTGCTCGCATCCAGCTTGGCATGCAGATTGACAATTACAAAAAAAATATAAAAGATTCAAAAATATACAATTCAAATCTGGCATTTATTCAGTTGCAATGCAGATTTCAATAGTATCACCCCTAAGATATAAAAACGATGAAAGAAGTAAATCTTAAAAATCTTGCAATTACCACTTTAATCGGGATTTCATTATGGTTTTGTCCGGTCCCGGAAGGGGTAACTTCAGACGCATGGCATTTATTTGCCATCTTTGTGAGTACTATTTTAGGAATTATCCTGAAAGCAGCTCCTATGGGAACAATGTGTATGCTCGCTGTAGGGCTGACGGCACTATTCCAGCTGTTAGCACCGGGAGATCCTGCCAAGTCAATCACACTCAGTTTAAGTGGCTTTGGAGATAAAGTAATTTGGCTGATTGGTATTTCTTTCTTTATTGCCAGGGGATTTATTAAAACAGGATTGGGCAACAGAATTGCTTTTTTGTTTATCCGGGCATTCGGAAAAAGTACATTGGGATTGGCGTACGGATTAGGATTGGCTGATTTGGTTTTAGCTCCTGCTATTCCGAGTAATACAGCTCGAGGAGGAGGAATTATTTATCCGATTATGAAGTCTATGGCGATGAATTTTGGTTCTGATGCCTCCAAACCGGAAACGCATAAAAAGCTGGGCTCTTTTTTAACGCTGAATAGTTATTATATGAACTTAATTGCGTCCTCTATGTTTTTAACCGGTACGGCAAGTAATCCGATGTGTCAGAAATTTGCAGCTGATATGGGAATTAATATTTCCTGGATGTCGTGGGCAGTAGCTGGTTTAGTGCCGGGACTAGTCGCTTTTATTTTAACGCCGATAGTATTGTATAAAATATATCCGCCGGAATTAAAGAAAACCGGTGATGCGCCTAAAGTAGCTGCTCAAAAATTAAGAGAGATGGGCAAATTATCCCTTCCTGAGATTTTAATGCTGATTACGTTTGGTATTTTATTAGGACTGTGGATTACGGGAGATTTTTTCAGCATTGATGCTACCACAACGGCGTTTATCGGGTTGGCTATCTTATTGCTGACTTCGGTATTGACATGGGATGATGTAAAAGCAGAAAAAGGAGCATGGGATACGATTGTATGGTTTGCTGTTTTGGTCATGATGGCGAGTTCATTAAACAGATTGGGATTTATCGGATGGTTTAGTGAGCTGGTAAAAGGAAAAATGGGAGGTATGGATTGGCATTATGCCTATCCGGTTATTGTGATTGTCTACTTTTTCAGCCACTATATCTTTGCCAGTGCGACAGCTCACGTTGCGGCTATGTATGCGGCTTTACTAGGGGTAGGGGTATCGCTGGGAGTACCGCCGATGCTGTTGGCTATGATGCTTGGTTTTATGGGCTCTATTTACGGGACACTTACGCATTACGGACATGGTCCGGCTCCTGTGTTCTTCGGGAGTGGTTATGTGGAGTTAAAATCGTGGTGGACTTACGGTTTGGTTATAGGCATATTGCTGCTGGCTGTTTATCTGATTGTCGGAACTAGCTGGCTCAGCATTCTGGGAGCTTTTTAATATTGTAGTTTTTAATTTGATTTAGGAGGTCCGGTATTTTATTTTAGAATACCGGATTTGTTTTTCGGGGATATTTTCAAATGATTATCACTGTAATTTTTACCTTGAAAAGAGACTCAAAATTCCCAAAAAGGGCTTAACCATCTATTCTGTTTTTGGTTTGTGCTTTGAACTAACTTGTACTGTTACACTAATTAATGCTTATGATACAAGCTTTGTAAATCCTTGCTGTTAAAACTTTGCTCTATTCACAGATATGCTATTTTTTGATTTTATTATTTGTTGAGCACAATCCGAAGCACAAATTAATCCTGCCGCCAGCATTATTACATCTTTTAAGACTAATCTTCCCGCCCCTGATAAGTAAGGAAAACCAAATTGCGGGGTAGGAAAATCTCCTCCCAGATTTGGAACGTAAACTTCGGGGGTGGTTATTAAAAATGATAAAGTAACTAAAGACATTCCGAAGGTTAAAAGCCCGCCTATTAATCCGATCTTTTTAAACCAAATACCCAATAAGGTCAAGGTGCCTATTAGTACAATAACTGTTCCCAATCCATAAGAAAAAATATAAGTTCCATTTTCTTTGTGCCAATCTATATTGTTTTGAACCGTTTTTCCTTCGGGGTTTTTATACGTTGTGTATTCAGGAGCTTTTTTGTTGTAAAAAAAGGACATAACCGGGCTGTTGGCAACAAACGGAACTATTCCGTCGGCTTCGTATTGAAAGGCTTTGAGCCCGCCTATCCAAACCATTACAATAAATATTGATATTCGGATCACATTGATAAAATGTGATTGGCTGTTTGCTAAAATTAAAATGAATTTATCCATTGTTTTTTGTCTTGTGGTTGTTTTTAGGTGGTCAGGCTACAGCTGTATGGCTAATAGTACCTTTTCATTAGCTTATCTCTGCAGAATATACCGTTAAAAATATCATTTTTAATTTATTTAAGTGACTTAATTCTTTTATTTAACTTGTTCATTCTTATACACTTTAAAATTTTCTTCTCAAACAGATTGAACACTAATCCTGCCAGAATTAAAAAAGACGCCCAAAACTTCCACACTGTAAACTCTTCTCTCAGAAAAAACACAGAGCTGATAAATCCCACTACCGGAATCAGGAAAGTAAACGGAACAACTGCTGATGTAGAATAGGTTTTTAGAAGAAAACCCCAAAGTCCGTATCCCAGATGAGTGGACATATAAACGACATAAGCCAAGGCGGCTATTCCTATCCACGAAATATTTTGAATCGAACTGGCGATAGCATTTGGTCTGTCTATAAAAAAGGAAGCAAGTGCCATAAAAGGAAAAGCCGCTAAATTACCCCAGACAACTAATGAAAGAGGAGATTGAGCATTGATTTTTTTGGTAATCAAGTTTCCGGATGACCAGGCTAAAGCTGCACATATAGTTAATGTTAGTCCGATTATGGTTACATCTCCGCCAATATTGGATGCGACAATAACGATGCCTAAAAATGAAATTAAGGAACCTAAAACCTTTAAAAAGCTTGGTTTTTCTTTGAAGAATAAAAATGCCAGTCCAATGGAAAAAAATACTTGTACTTGAATAACCAAAGATGCCAGTCCTGGCGATAAACCAAGGTGAATTCCCGTAAAGAGCAATCCGAATTGCAAGGCGAAATTAAAGACGCCAAAAGCGATGATATACTTTAAAGGTGCTTGCGGTCGGGGTAAGAAAAACACAAAAGGAAGTGCTGAAAATCCAAAGCGGAATGCGCAAAAAAGAAAAGGAGGCATCTCCTTTAAGCCTAAGGCAATAGCCACAAAGTTTGTGCCCCAAATCACTACAATTAAAAGAGCTAATAACAGGTGTTTTGGACTTAAATTGACTGCTGTATTCATTATTAATTATTCTGAGTTAAATCCAATTCCATTTGAATATTTGCTCGTTGGTAAGGAGTGGGGTGTCCCTGAATTTTCTGAAATCCCATTTTATAATATAGACTGATAGCCGGTTTCAGAAGGGTGTTGCTTTCCAAATAAATTTTAGTTGCTCCCAATTGCCTTGCCGTATTGACAATATGCTGTCCCATCAGCCAGCCCATATTTTTACCTTGTGCTTTGGGAGAGACCGCCATTTTTGCCATTTCATAATCGTATTCGGGATCGTCCATTTTGATTAAAGCGCAAACGCCTAAGGGTTCGTTTTTGTAAAGCGCAACAATTATTTTACCACCTTTATTTAAAATGTATTCTTCGGGGTTGTTTAATGCTTTTTTGTCGGTTTCTTCAATTTCAAAATACGTTGTAATCCACTCTTCGTTGAGTGCTTTAAATATCGCTTTATATTTGGGTTCGTACTCCACAATTTGCACTTCCTGACTTTCCCGCAGCTTTTTTTGTTCTTCCACTCTTTTCAGCAAAGACCTTTGTTCCAGTAAAAATTCCCATTCTCCGATTGCTTCCCACAGGTTGTGTGTTGCCTCTGCAATAATTCCGTCAATAGCTTTGTCAATATCTTCACCTTGTATGGTTATCATTTTTGCAGCAACATACTTTCCTTTTTCTGTTAAATCCGCTACGTTTTTGCGCTTGTCCTTTGAACGAAGGTTGTCTTTGACCAGCCCTGCTTTTGCCATTTCTTTTACAATTTTGGTAACGGAAGGCTGAGAATGTCCGATCTGTTCGGCTATGGAGGTAATACCTTGTGCTCCTTCGTCATAGAGTACAAAAAAAACGGGAAACCATTTAGGCGAAAAATCTACCTTATACAGCTTGTAGATTTTATCAGCTTCTTCGGTTATTTTTGCCGTTAATAGCCGAAGTCTGCTGCCTAATGCCATTTTTCCTGTTCGGTTAAATAAATCCATAAGCAATTACATAATTAGTTATGTAAATGTAAAAAAATTCTTTTAAAATATAGCGTTTATTTTTAAAGTTCATTGTTGATCTTGACGTATAAAGCGAGATTTATATCCGTATTTTTTGCCAACTTTTCAACAGATGATTTAACAGTATGATAGTTTCTTTTAACTGTTTCATTCTGTAATTTTGTTCAGTTGAAAATACAGTTTAGTTTTCTTTTATGTGTTTTAATGGTTGTAAAACAGTGTTTTATGGATAGGATTCAGGAGAAGTTAATGATTCTTGCCGATGCGGCAAAATATGATGTAAGCTGCAGTTCAAGCGGGAGCAAGCGGAAAAATAAAGGAGGGATCGGCGATGCTTCTGCCTCGGGAATCTGCCACACCTACACAGAAGACGGACGATGTGTTTCGCTGTTAAAAATTTTGTTGACCAATCACTGTATTTATGACTGTGCGTTTTGTGTGAGCCGGAAGAGCAATGATGTAAAAAGAGCCGCTTTTACCGTAGAAGAAGTAGTGGAAATAACTATGAACTTTTATCGTAGAAACTACATTGAAGGATTGTTTTTGAGTTCGGGGATATTTAAAAATGCCGACTTTACGATGGAGCGTTTAATGCGCATTGTGAAAAAACTTCGTACAGAAGAGCGTTTCCACGGTTATATACACCTGAAAACTATTCCCGGAGCAAGTGAAGAACTAATTAAGGAAGCAGGACTATACGTGGATCGGATGAGTATTAATCTGGAATTACCTACGGAAGCAGGCTTAAAGCTGGTGGCTCCTGAAAAAGACCATGAATCAGTGCGCAAGCCCCTGGCTTTTGTTCAAAACCACATCAAAGAACTGCAATCAGAATCTGCCTTAATCAAGCATAAACCTCTGTTTGTTCCTGCCGGACAAAGTACGCAGATGGTTATCGGAGCTACTCCTGAAAGTGATTATCAAATTATGAGTGTGGCGGATGAATTTTATAAAAATTACCAACTGAAAAGAGTTTATTACAGTGGTTATATCCCTATTAATTCGGATAATGTACTGCTGCCTCAGGTAGGAACACAACCACCGCTGATTCGCGAAAACCGGCTGTATCAGACGGATTGGCTGTTGCGCTTTTACGATTTTAAACTTGACGAAATTTTAAATCCCCAATTTCAAAATTTAGATATGGATATCGATCCCAAACTGGGATGGGCATTGAGAAATCCGCAGTTTTTTCCAATAGATATCAATACGGCGGACTATAAACAGATTATCCGCATTCCCGGTATCGGACGGCAGTCGGCAATGAAAATTATAAAAGCCAGGAAATTTGGCAAACTTCGCGAATATCAGTTGAAAAAGATAGGCATCAGCTACAATCGGGCTAAGTTTTTTATGATTTGTGCCGATTCTCCGTTTACGCTGGGAGAAATGAGCATGATGAATGTTAAACAGAGCATTTTGCAGTTTGGGAACAGTAAGTACAAGAACACAATACCGGAAAATCAGTTATCTCTTTTTTGATGGTTTATTATATTTACGACGGGTCGTATATTGGCTTTTTGACAGCTGTGTTTGATTGCTTTGACTTAAAAGATAAAGCAGTAAAAGTGGTGACAAAAGAACAGTATTCGCCTAGTTTTTTTGATGAAGGATTCGAAATTATTTCCGATTCTGTTAAAGCAAAAAGAGTTTTAAACGGACTGAATAAAAAATTAAAAAAAGCACAGGTAAACGATTTTTACTGTGTGTTTTTGTCCGAAGACTTGCAAGCTGTTCAGTATACTTTTGATCTGATTTGCGAACTCTTTAGACAGGGAGCAGATATATTGGAAAATTACGGTGATGAAAAGGTAGTTTATTTTGCCAAGACTTTAAAGAGTGTTGGGCGAGAAAAACACCGTATGAAAGCCTTTGTCCGCTTTAAAAAAGCAACGGACGGCATGTATTTTGCCATTATTGATCCTGACTTTAATGTGCTGCCATTGATTTTTCGTTTTTTTAAAAATAGATATGCCGATCAGCGCTGGCTGATTTACGATGTAAAGCGAAATTACGGATTGATGTATACTTTACAGCAAATTGTAGAGGTAAAGCTTTTACCGCTTGAAAAACAGGCACTCGCCACGACAGAAGTTATTGCCTTTGATGAAGATGAGGTTTATTATCAAAACCTTTGGAAACAGTATTATCAAAGTACCAATATAGAAGCAAGACGCAATATGAAGCTTCATCTGCAGTACGTGCCCAAACGATATTGGAAATACCTTGTAGAAAAATAGCTATACACTTTGTTGGGGAAAGCTTTAGGTTTAGTTTTTAAGCATCGCTGCATGGAATATAACAAATAAATAACGTGTGTTCACAAAGGTTAACTTTATTTTTCATTGTAATCCGACTGTCAGTATCGCATAAAAAAAATTTAATAGTTTATTTTGTCGTTTTTATCATTTTCATCTCTGAATAATATTTGGTATACAAGATAGAAACCTATTAAGGCAGCGATGATAAATAACAGCACTGGAAATCCTGGATAGCCTGCGATAGACCAACCGGAAGGAATGCGCATAATTAGCGCAGCACCTATGATTAATGCAGCTATGATAACACCGGCAGTAATCCGATTGGCTACTTTTTGTACGGCTAATAAAAACTTATTCTGATCAAAAACATCCATCTTTATTTTAAATCGATGGTGTGCTAAATCATCGGATATTTTATTGAGTCGATAGGGAAGTTTTTCTAATAATTCTTTGCTCTCAAGCATATTTCTAAGCAGGTCCCCCGTTTTTAATTCACCCCACATATGTTCTTTCATCAACTGTTTTACATAATCTCTTACTGTTTTTTGCAAATTGTAATCAGGTGCGAGTATTGCAATAATCTGATCCATATTGAGAAGGATTTTGGCAAGAGAAACCAACTCTACCGGAAGCTTAATTCCAAGTTGGGCAGAGATTTTATTGATGTCTATAATGGTTTTTCCGTTTTGCAGATCCTGAGCTTTTTTATTTTGGTTCTCCTGCATCTTTCTCAGGATGTTCTTCTTGTATTTTTGTATATTAATTCTTTCAGGATCATATTGACTGATTTCGAGCAGTACTTCGGTTACTTCTTCGGCATTATTTTCTCCTAATCCTATCATCAGTTTTAGGATGCTTTGTCTCATTGTGTCATCAAAACGTGCCACCATGCCTAAATCCATCAAAGCCAGTTTTCCGGTTTTCATAACATGAATATTTCCCGGATGAGGATCGGCATGTGCAAAACCATCTACAATAATTTGTTGCAGATAACCTTTCACAAAATCGTCTGCCATTTCTTCTGTCGGAAGGTTATTGAGTTGAAAGGGGGATAGTTTTGTAACCTTATCTCCGTCAATATATTCCATGGTTAGCACCCTCTTACTTGTATAGTCAGTAATGACCTCAGGTACATGAAGGTATTTGAAATGCGATATGTTTTTCTTTAAAAGTCCAAGGTTTTCAGCTTCTTTTTCATAGTCTAATTCTTGTAACAGAATATATCTTAATTCTTCTATGGTTTCGTGAAGAGAAAATTTTCGGGATTCTTCGCTAAAAGATTCTGCTTTTTCAGATAGAGTCAGCAAGGTGTTCAGATCTTCTTTGAAGTGTTCTTCTGTTCCCGGGCGTTGAATTTTTACAGCTACTTTCCGTCCCGAATGCAGAATGGCAGTATGTACCTGTCCGATTGAGGCACTGGCTAATGGGACCTGGTCAAAACTTTCAAATGCTTTAGATATACGTACCCCTGTTTCTTCTCTAAAAATGGATTCGACCTCTTGATAAGGAATAGATTCAACATCGTCTTGAAGGGTAGCTAAAGCACTTAGAAAAGGTTGAGGAAGCATATCGCTCCTTGTAGATAATAATTGTCCTAATTTAACGTATGTTGGTCCCATTTCTTTGAGATCTTCTACCAGTTCTTCAGGACTGTGTTGCCATTCGGCAGTCTCCGTATCTCCAGAAAACAGGTCGTCGTTTCTATATTTTAATATGAATTTGAAAAAGCGGATGTACCGATCGTATTTTTGTGGTAATATTCCCATAGCACCAATCTTTTTACATTATAAATTATATCTTTTTTAAAGGGTAAAGTACTTTGTGTAATTTACATATTATTTGTGAATCTTTTATACTTAAAATTATTTTGCTATTAAAAATATTTAGTTTTAGGTTTGAATTTGTCTCTTTTTTGTTTAGATGCGTAGTATTTACTTCAGAAATCATGTTTTATGAATCGCATACTATTTGACGTAAAATAATATTTTATTTATTGGTAAATAACACGATATTGAAGTATTGTCTATTGTTTTTTGTAAACTTATTATGTTTTTTTATTATCTTTAAATATGCATAAAAAATGGACAATAGTTTTTTGGATCGGGACAGGAATTCTTGCTCTGCTTTTCCTTGCTGTTTTATTTGTTTCTCCTATTTTGGAACATAAAATTAAAAAAGGTATTGCTGAACAGTTGCCATCCAATTTGCAGCTTAATGACTATGCACTTTCTGTTTCGGTAATGAAAGGTGCTTTAGATATTCAGCATTTAAAATTATCTTTAAAACAGGCAGCGTCTGATTCTCTCCCTCAACAATTTATTTCTGTTGACAAAGTTTCTATTTTAGAGATGAGTTACTTTAAGCTGTTGTTTGCCAATGAAATTAAGATAGGAAGTATAGCCGTTGAAAATCCTTTAATACGGCTGGATAAAACGACTGAGTTTCAAACAGATTTTAAGAGCAGTCCAAATGAAAAAGAAGGGCCGTCTTTATTTATTGGTCAATTTTTGGTAAAAGGAATGGATGTGATTCTATATGAGAAAGATACTTTGCCGTATTTAAGGTTAACGGAGAGCAATTTTAATTTTAAGGGGATAGAAATAAATAAGCAGTCAATGAGTGATAAAATTCCTTTTCGATACAAAAACTATGAGATTGAAACCGATAATTTTTCGGTGTGGCTTAATTCGTTTGATTTACTGACCGTGGCTAGTCTGAAGTTAGAAGACGGGCAACTTTCAGCAAGAGATTTTTCTATCAAGACTCAGGATAGTAAAGAGATATTATCGACAAAAATTAAAAAAGAACGCGATTATGTCGATTTATTTATTCCTGAAATAAGAGCTCACGATTTTAATGTGAAACAGCAATCAGATTCGCTTTCAGTATATATTAACCAATTATATTTTAAAGAACCTAAAGCCGAGATTTACAGGGATAAAAGGGTTGCAGACGACTTTTCTGAGAAGCCTCTTTATAGTAAATCACTTCGTTCTTTACCTTTTTTACTTTCTGTAGATACTGTTTATTTGGAAAAAGCAGCGGTTACCTATGAAGAGAAAATACACAACGACCGCTCTGCAGGCAAAATCTGGTTCTCGGATTTGGAGGCAAAAATACATTACTTGAGCAATGTTTATGACGATGAAAATCATCTGACAGAAGCTCGTATAAAAGCAAAGTTTATGGATAATACGCCGATAGATGTAAAGTGGGAATTTGATATTCTCAATCCTGAAGATGTATTTGTTTTTAAAGCAACATTAGGAAAGCTGGAAGCAGCGGCGCTCAACAGTTTTACAACACCCAATTTAAATGTGATGTTAGAGGGGGTGCTGGATGAAACTTATTTTACAATTTACGGTAATAACTTAAATTCTGCTATTGATATGCGCTTAAAGTATCAAGATTTTAAAGTTACCATTCTCAATAAGAGGCGTAAGAAGAGAAAACTTTTGTCGGCAGTTGCTAATCTTTTTGTCAGAAAGGAAAGTTTGGCTAATAATGATCATTTTAAGGAAGGAAGTGCAACAGCAGAGCGAAATATTGACCGGTCAGTTTTTAACTATTTGTGGAAAAATATTGAAGCAGGGCTAAAAAATACAATGCTTAAGTAGAATAAATTGAGAAATAATATTTTATGGTTTGGCTGTTAATAAAGTATTATTAGGTTTTTCGTTGAAAAAAAGTTAAAGTTAAAAAATGAATGATTTATCTTTTTAATTTTGTAGTTATGATTCGGTTTGTCAAAATAATATTTATAGTATTATTCAGTTGTTTTTTAACAACAGGCAGCGCTTTTGCTCAAATCCAGTCCTCAAACGAAACCGCTTCATGCTGTGAATCTCCTTTAAAAGAAAAAGATTGTTGCAAGAAAAACACAAAATCCCAACACAATGTGTGCCATGAAAACTTTTGCTGTTTTAATCTATGTAATACCCTGGTTTTATTTGTTGGTGTTTTAGAGAAAGAGGATTTAAAAATCAGCTTTTTAAACGAAAAAAAACTGCCGGAAACTTTTATACAGTTTTTGGTCAAAGAACTTTTTTTTGTCGTTTGGCAGCCTCCTAAAATAAGTTTAAATTTATAGTTGCTAGCCCAAATTATGTCTTTTTGATAAAGATGTAACAGGGGATTTTATATAATTTAAACTTCTAAAAATGAAAAGAATATATTTATTGGGAACAATGAGTTTGTTCTCTGTTGCTACTGTTTTTGCCCAAATCAAGAATGCTGAAACAAAAACTTTTAAAGTAAAAGGAAACTGCGTTTCTGCAAAAGAAATAATCGAAACAGCAGGAAGTCAAAAACGAATTTCTACAGTTTCGTATAATGTTAAAGAAGGAACTGCGATCTTGACATTTGATAAAACCAAAACAACTTCCGAAGCCATTCTGAAAAAAATCGCTTTAGCCGGATTTGACAATGATGTTTATTTTGCTCCGGATAATGTGTATGAAAAACTAGCGAAAGATTGCCAATATACACGCGATAAGAAATCGATAGATCATTCGGTACATTCCAGTATGATGCATAATAACTCAGAAATGCAATCACATACCGAAATGGATCATGCAAATCATGAAGTGCAAACCAATGATAAATCGCAAATGATATTTGATGCTTATTTTAAGATGAAAGATGCTTTTGTGCAAGCAAATCAGTCCGAAATTTTAAAACAAGCAACTGCATTTAAAAAGGTATTGAATAATGACGAAAAAGAAGCTGTTTCTGCTAAAGAACTAACCTCTTTAAAAGATATAATCGATAAAATTATTCAAGAAAAAAATCTGAAAAAACAACGCAAGCTTTTTGCCGAGCTAACCGATCCTATGTACGAGTTGGCAAAAAACGTTAAACTAAAATCTGCCATTTATTATCAAAATTGCCCGATGTTTGAAGGCGGAGCGAATTGGTTAAGCAAAGATTCGTCTATCAAAAATCCGTTTTATGGAAACCAAATGCTTTCGTGTGGAAGTACAGTAGAAACTTTAAAATAATGTAGGGTTATGAAAACAGATTTTAAGATTCAGAATTGGTTCTTTGGACTCATCGCATTTGTTGTCTCGTTTAATTTATATGCACAAAAACGCGTAGAATATGATTTATTTGTTCGCGATACGATTGTGAACTTTTCGGGAAAAGAAAAGAGAGCTATTTCGGTAAATGGTCAAATTCCAATGCCTACTTTAGAGTTTACCGAAGGCGATACAGCGGTTATTCGCGTTCACAACGAATTAAAAGAAAGTACGTCTTTGCATTGGCACGGGTTGTGGCTTCCAAATAGAGAAGACGGTGTGCCTTTACTTACACAAATGCCGATTGAACCGGGAACTACTTATACATATTCCTTTCCCATTATTCAAAACGGAACACATTGGTATCACAGCCATTCCGGATATCAGGAACAAATCGGAATGTACGGTTCTATGATTTTAAAGAAGCGAGAAAATGATCCGACTTTTAGAAAAGGGATCGATGATTTGCCAACGGTTCCGGTTATGCTGAGCGAATGGACGGATTTAAAACCTGAAAATGTCCAGCGAATGCTGCATAATGCGAATGATTGGTTTGGAATTAAAAAAGGATCGACGCAAAGTTATGCAGAAGCGATTCGTGCGGGACACTTTAAAACGAAACTGACAAACGAATGGAAGCGTATGTTGGCAATGGATGTAAGTGATGTTTATTACGAAAAGTTTTTAATAAACGGACTACCCGAAAGTCAGTTGAAACAATTTAAAGCAGGCGATAGAGTACGATTGAGAATCTCGAACGGAGGCGCTTCGTCTTATTTTTGGCTGCGTTATGCAGGAGGAAAAATGACGGTTGTAGCAAACGATGGAAATGATGTAGAGCCTATTGAGGTAGATCGTTTAATTATCGGAGTTTCCGAAACTTATGATGTAGTCGTAACGATTCCCGAAAAAGGCGTTTCGTACGAATTTCAGGCAACTCCCGAAGACCGCACTTCTTTAACATCTTTGTTTATTGGCGAAGGAAAAAAGCAATTGATAGAACCACTTCCGAAGTTGAAATATTTCGAAGGAATGAAGATGATGAACGATATGATGAACATGGACGGGACAATGAATGATATGGGAATGAAAATGAGCTTGCAAGAAATGGATATGAATACCATAATGTATCCTGAAATTACAGGTGAAGCACAAAAGAAAATCTCAAAAAAAGAGAAAGTTCCTGAAGAACATCATCCAGAAATGAATCATTCAGAAATGAGCGAAATGGATCATTCTTCGCACGGAAATACATCCTCAAACATTACCACGTTAAATTACGGAATGTTGAAATCTCCTGAAAATACAGAACTTCCAAAAGAAGCTCCTGTAAAAGAATTACGATTCGAATTAACCGGTAATATGAATCGTTATGTATGGAGTATGGATAATAAAGTGATGTCTGAAACAGATAAAATTCCGGTTAAAAAAGGCGAGATTCTGCGTATTACTTTATACAACAATTCTATGATGCGCCATCCGATGCACTTGCATGGTTTTGATTTTCGAGTGATTAATAAAAACGGTGTTTATTCGCCTTTAAAAAATGTGTTGGATATTATGCCGATGGAAACCAATGTAATAGAATTTCAGGCAAATACCGAAGGCGATTGGTTTTTTCATTGTCATATTTTGTATCACATGATGGCAGGGATGAATCGCGTTTTCGAAGTCGGAAATTATGAAAATCCATTATTGCCTAATAAAGAAAAAGCCTATAAAATGTTACAGCGCGAAAGTAATATGACGCATTTTATGATTGAAAACGATTTTGCAACCAATGGAAATGATGGAATGTTGATGTTGCAAAATGCTCGTTGGGCACTAACTTCTGAATGGGCTTTGGGATACAACAATATGCATGGTTATGAAGTCGAAACTCATTTAGGTCGTTTTTTAGGTCGCAATCAATGGTTTCAGGTATTTGTAGGTTTTGATTGGCGTTACCGAAAAATGGGACATCATGAAGTAGAAAAGAATCTTTTTGGGCAAAAAAATACGAAAGACGAACGAGCTTTAGTAAGTGCCGGATTTGTTTACACGTTGCCGATGTTGGTTAATTTTCAGGCAGAAGTTTATCATGACGGAAATGTTAGATTGCAATTGATGCGAGAAGATATTCCGATTTCTAAACGAATTCGTGCCGGTTTTATGGTCAATACCGATAAAGAATACATGGGTGGATTAAGCTATATTCTAAATCGAAATATGAGCGTAAGAACACATTACGACAGTGATATGGGATTTGGTTTAGGTCTTAAGTTGAATTATTAGAACGACTGTTTTAGTTGTTTATGATATAAGTATGCTAATTAAAACTACAGTATCTGATAATTAAAATAGATAAGCAAAAAGAGATAGTGAAAGCTATCTCTTTTTTTTGTCATTGATAAAAATCGTCCTACGACATTATTCAAATTCACTTATACTTGTTTTTTTATCAACTCTATAAAGCTTTTATTTTAATTTATTTTTCTGTGTATGATAACGGTATATTTACTTATTTTCAACATTTCAGAAATTTGAAAAATATTTAATCCCTGTTTAATCAGATTTAAAATCATTAATTATCTGGATGTTAGGTTGTACGAGTTTTATTGGTCTATATAAACATTCTGGGATTTATCAAAAATATTATAATCATCTTCGTGGCGAATATCAAAATCTTTTATGCGTTTGTGAATGACTAACGTTTTTGTCAGGTGGCTGCTATTATTGACTTCCAACGCTTGGCATTGTTGTAAAACCCTTATATATTCGTTTTTATTTGTTTTAATTCGATATGAATATGAAAGTATATTTAAAATGCCTATTAAAGACTAATTTATTGGTAAAAGCTAATCGACTTTCTTTGGAGTTTAAGAAATATGGTAAATCTTCTGGGTGAATCATTTGAATAAGGCTGTCTGGATTAAACGTGTTGCCTTATATCCTGTTAATGTTTCAAATGCATTGTTTTACATATAGGATGCTGTTTTCGAAACGATGATAAATAAAAATATAACTATGAATATGTTCGGGAAAAGTTTTTAAGTTGTCTGATTCAGATTGCGATTTTTGATTTTTAACTAGGTCATCTCACTTTTCTAGTGCTGTATTTTTTCGAATTCATTTTTCAATTATAACTCATCACACCAATATGCACCGATATTAAAATGTTTTATACTGTAAATTACTTGTTAATAGATCCTGTATGAAAATACCTCATATGGGGGTATTTTAAGAGCCAAATATAATCCTATCCATAACAATTAACGTACCGGAGAATACTCTTAAATAGCTAATAAGGCTATTTTTGAATAAAATCTTATTTTCTGATTATAGATTTATTTGATAAGAATTTTAGTTCTAAATATAGGAATTCTTCGCCATTTTAATAAAGCTCCGGTGTTTTTTGAGTATAATGAATAAATTAAAAACTTTATGTCAGGCTGTTTAATTAAAAATGTTCCCTATTTAGAAGCAATCTGTATTCGGAAAAACGATGTTCTCTTATAGGTCTTATATAAGGTTCGGTATTAAAGTACAACACTAAGCAAGGGCTTATATTTTTATATTTATTGACAAATTCGTATTTTATTAATTCGCCGTTTTTAATTCGTTGTTTGATTTTATTGTGATAAGGATACATTCACCAATATTTTGGGGTAAAAAACAGAGCAAAATTGTTATCTCAGCTCTGTTTTTTTATTTATTACAATAAACTCTTTGATTATATTCCTAAGAATGTAAAAGGTTTAGTCACAACAAACTCTTTAGAAGTTTCTCCTGCATAAGTCTCATTTTTGCTGGCACTTAGCTTTCTAACGTTTGTTTTTTTGCTAAAGTCTATTTTCTTTAAATCCACCCAAAATGTATTCGGCGTTTGAACGGTTTCAAAATAATAAACCAGATTCTTCTGATCTGATACCGATCTCCATCTGGTAGAAGAAATATTAGGTTCTGATTCCGAGGAGATTCCAAAAGGCACTGAACAGTTACGGATTACGCTAAATACACTGGCAATTGAGGTGCGGGTATCTGTAGTTTGAGGTATGGCATCAATATAATAAGAGGCTCGTACATATCTGTCTGCGGCTCTATTCGTACCAGGAAGCATAATTGTGCCCGGAATTCCTTTCCAATATTGATTAATGGCTAATTGTTGTTCAAATATCGGCGAATTAGTCATTACAGTATAGGAAGGGTCATGGTGAATTTTTAATTTACCATTTATATATTCAAAAATAGCATTATCACCGGTCGCATCAGATAGGGAGAGGTGTAATGTTGTAAACTTGTCTGTTCCGGGAATAAAATCAGAAACAATAACAAAATCTTCTTTGCCCAGTTCATCCACAGCTTCTTTAACTGTAGCGAAGTTGTCTAAAACGTATTGTGCCCACGCAGAAATTGTAAGACCTGGTTTCGAGCCTTGAGGATTAAATTGAGGATATTCACTCTCTACCAGCCACAGTACATTGGCAACAAGCCCCTTCTCATTCATTCCGTCTGTAGTAGCTATATCCCATGCACTGGTAATAACACTTCCGTATTTTGATGTCCATTTAATGGAATTATCACCTACATTTCCGAATCTTTCCATACCTCTTGGAAAAATCCAGAGATTGGCATCAATTTCGCTTTTCCAATCCATCGAACGAGCTGTTATGATGGTATTTTGAGGTCCTTTATAGACTACTCTTGTGCAAGCATTTATTTCTTGTGCTGTGCCAAATAAAATTGCAATTAGGCAGCTTATTGCGATTTTAAAAAAGTTGTTTTTTTGCATGATAAATAAAGATTTTAATTAGAGACTGCTATATACAAACTTACAAAATAAACTTGAAATACAGTTTGGTAATTAATTAAAATGAGGGAAAATATTTTGTATATTATGACTTTTTTCTATTAATGTGAAATATATTGGATATTTTTCTAATATCTTTATAAAAAATAGCCATAATATATTACTTTAAAACACGCCATAGATAGGTTAGAGATGCTGTAATTAGTTCCTGTTTTGCTAATGCAGATCAGCTAATGTGAAGTGTTCTATTTCATCACTTGCGATTTCTTCTTTTTATAAAATTGTTTCCGTTTATTAGTTTTAAAGGGATATTGGCTCATTGTTTGTTGAATTAGATTTTATCCTGCAATTTCAAATTCTTTGGGATAAACAACAGTTCCGGATATATTTTTAAGACTGTCTTTTTCTAGTTCAATCGCCATAAACATATTTGCAGGAACATCAAAGGGAGCTGTTATTTTCCATTTGTCGGCAGGTTTAAAGCCAAATTTCGGATAATAGTTTTTATGTCCTAAGACAATAACTGATTTGAAGCCCATTTTTTTTGCCTTTTCAAGTCCGTGTTCGATGAGTTTTGTACCAATACCCTTTTTTTGTTGTTCAGGGATAACAGCTATTGGCGCAAGCCCTAAACTTTGATGAAAATTGCCTTTTCTGTCTTTTATATTGATTTTTGTGAATAAAATATGTCCGACAATTTCATCATTTTCTAAGGCTACTATGGATAGTTCCGGAACAAAAACCGTCGGATTTTTTCTTAAAGCATCTATCAATTTAGCTTCATTAGCTTGCTCGAAGGCACTACAATTAATTTCAAAAACTTTTTTGAAATCATGCAGCGTTTCCTGTCTTATTGTTAGCTGTTTTGTCATTTTGTCTCAGTCAAAAGTGTTGTTTTTAAGTGAAGTTATAAACTATTTTTCTGATGAAAAATTGCATTATATCCTTTTTATGGCATAACATTCATTTATGAATTATAAAAAATTAGATTTACAGGCTCATTTTTTTGTAAGATTTATTTGTTTTCAATTAATCTTGTATTTTATTAATGCCACTATGCTATTTGATGATTTTGTTTATAAAAATAGCGATTAAAACATAAGTATAGTTTATTTTTTTACTTCCCATCTAAAAAATTCTTTAATAATGTGCTTGAGCTCCTTAAGATCATAAATGAAGATGATTACTGCTTAGAATTGATAAAATATAATCATTGAAGTGGATAATATAATATTATGCTGTGTTATTTTATTGTAATTTTTTTAGTTACTTTTTCTTTGTCAGTAAAAAAAGTAATAAAGTAAATACCTTTTGTTATATCTGATATATCAATTTCATTTGATTTGAATGAAAATGGTTCAAAATATTTTATGAGTTTACCCGTAAAGTCTGTAATCTGAATCCTTTTGATTTCATTCAAACTGCTAAAATATAGAGTCGAGGTAGCAGGATTAGGGTAGATATAAAAATTATCATTAAAAGGAAAGTGTTCTGTAGATAAATTACTGGTTTCTAACATGTAAACTCCTTTTTTTTAGGATAATAATATGAGTTTATTTTGATATTGTACCATATCCCAAACTCCACCACAATCATATAATGTCTCTTGAAAAGAGACTGTCCAACTGTTTCCGTTGTCAACAGATTTATAAATGATAATGCTATTATTAGGACCATTTAAAGCACCCGTCGCATAGATAATATCGGGATTTGTCTCATCAAAAATAATTTTGTATATATACAAATATTCACTGAGAGCATAGGGTGGTAACCATGTAAGCCCTTTATCTATCGATTTGGAAATATGACCTTCCTGACCTGCTAATATCGAGTTTTGATCTAATGGGTTAAATGCTAGATGATGTGTACAATTGTTTTGTATAAATTCAGTAATAGATCATGTTAATCCGCCGTCATTTGAGGTTTGAGTATAGGAACTAAAAAGTTCAGTTTCTCCCGTATAATAGATCGATAAACTATCATTTGGATGGAATTCAACAGATTTTTCTTGATAACCTCCAGACCAAGCATTGAGATTATTCCAATTAAATCCGAAATTTTCAGACTTAGAAACACCATAATGATCCTGTAGGACGACAATTAAGTTTGGATTTTGTTTGTTTTGGGAGATGCGGTGAAGAGAATTAAAATTCTCATATTCGAAAAAATGGCTATTAGTATAATTTATATAAGAGTTTCCATTATCAAGCGATAGTAACATCAAACTATCTGATGATTTGGGCGTAATAGCCAAAATTTTATTTCTACTTTTAACAAAATCCCTGATAGGGATATCTTTAAAAGCAAAAGATTCCCAAATCGTATCATTTAGTATAGCTAAGTTTTTCCTGAAAATACCAGAATTTGTAGGTACATATATGTAATCGTCAATGATTTGAATTTTTGGATTTAATTCACGGACATCATGATCTTTGAAAATATCATTTAAGCCAATATAATGAAACATGTTATTAATATTATTTTTATTTTTTTCATGTGTTAGAAAATTATGTTCGCTGTTTTTGGGCAAAATTGTTATTGATGTGTGGCATACAAAAAGGTTAAAGGCTTATTTTAATGTTATGTATTATTGTCAGGCGTACAATAATAGTGAATAATTGTATTGATTTGAATAGTGAAGCTCAAATAAAATTCTTTGAAGGAGTTTTTAACTTAATCAGGTTAGATTATAATTTGATTTTTTTGTATTTGACTCTGTAATATTTAATAATCTTCTATAGCTGGCTACTTCTTTGACAGGATTAGATACAATATTTCAGGGCACTATTAGTAGGGTTTTTTATATGGGGCGTCTTTTTTATACTAAGGGTGACACCGAAAAGGACACCTCGAAAGCGATATTTTGTGTGAAGAATTAATTTGTTTATCTTATTTAAATAACTTTAAAGTAAGTAAATGTATTTTTTTAGAGTGCTTTACGTAAATAAAAA
Source organism: Myroides indicus (assembly GCF_004364575.1). GTDB lineage: Bacteria > Bacteroidota > Bacteroidia > Flavobacteriales > Flavobacteriaceae > Flavobacterium > Flavobacterium indicum_A. The sequence continues at coordinate 55,964 of NZ_SOAG01000023.1, forward strand.
AACTTCACATTTTTGTGAAGCTTTTTAATTGTGGATTAATCTGGTATATATAAATAATACCCGTTGTGCATTTTAAATAATACACACTTTTAAGTTATTGATATTCCTATTGAAATATTCTTTGTTGATGAATTGTACAACTGTTAACGCCGTTATTTTAGCTAATAATCTGGTTTTGAAACCTTCAAATGTCTTGGCGTAATTACGTCTCATCATAAATTGGTCGCACAATTGCGAGAACAAGGTTTCAATTCTCTTTCGTTGTTTTTTGAACAAATAAAATTGTGGTTTATAATCCTTTTGATT
>NZ_SOAG01000024.1 GCF_004364575.1 Myroides indicus
TTAAAGCAAGACTTATCAATTCCAAATCCTTCAATTTTGGTGTTCGTCTTTGGTAGGGCAATAAATTTTCATTTGATATTTTTCGTAAAACTTCCAAAATTCTTTCGTAATTTGCACCTAAGTTGTTCATTGTAAATGGTTTTGTAGTTAATTCAATTTACTGATTTTAAATCAAATGAACAACTTTTCTCTTCTTTAATTCATAATGCACAACGGGTAGCTACTATTAAGATTTACTTCAAACTTACCATTATTAAAAACACCAGTCAATACGTAAAAACACGTACCCCACTGTTAATTAGTAATTTAAATATAGCTTATACGTAAAAACACGTACTTAAAGCTTTATCATTTTGTGTTTGATGGCATACAGCACTACACCCATAAAGCTTTTGGAGTTAGTTTTGTCTATCAATTTTGCTTTAAAAGTTTCTATTGTTCTATAGCTTATTCCCAGTTCTTCTGCCACTTCTTTAGTACTGTAATCTTTAGCTGATAAACGGATTATCTGATGTTCGCGTTTGGTAAAATCAACCACAACATCGTCGTTGTCCAATGCATTTAATGTGGCAGCTACTTCTTTGTCCAGATAAAACCCATTTATATTTATCCGTTCCAATGCCAGTTTTAAAACAGAAGGTTCTGTGTTTTTGGTCAAATAGCCATCTGCGCCCCATTGCAAAGTTTTGAGAACAGATTCTTTGTCGTTGAGCAAGGTTAGTACCAATATTTTTATTTGGGGGTAAAGCAACCGCAGCTGCTGCCCTGTTTCAAAACCGTCCATTACGGGCATTTGCAAATCCAGTAATACCACATCAACCGAGATGTTTTTTAGCTTTTGCAGTAATTCTGCTCCGTTTTCTGCTTCTAAAACCACCTGCATACCTCCAAAATAATCAATGAGCATTCTTAAGCTTTTTCTAAACAAGGCGTGGTCATCTGCAAGGGCTATCCGTATCATATACTTTTTGTTTTTGTATTACAATTATGTTTCCAGTGTTAGACTGTTGTTGCTTTAAAGTTGCTTTTGAATTAGATAACCGTGTTATTATATTTTTAATTCCCATTCCTTTGCTTTCTTTTTCTGCTGTATAAAAATCGTATGCTTCGCCGTCATCTTTAAAAGTAAATATATATTGGTCTGCGGTCTGCTCTACAATAAAAGTTATATGCTTGGCTTTGCCGTGTTGCAACGCGTTATCTGTTAGTTCTTGTATAATTCGGTATAAATCATAACTTTCAGAATGGGACAGACGGAGTTCCTGCACTTGATAATCTTCGCGTACGGGAATACCGTACCAATTTTGTGTTCGGTGAAAAAAATCTTTTAATACCGGAAGCAAGCCCTGTTTTTCTAATAAAGGAGGCATCAAGGTTATAGCTAATTCGCTGTACACCGTTTAGCGAGGTCTCTAAAGCTTTTTTTATTTCTTTAGTCAGCTCTACGACAGCCTCTTTTTTTTCTGTTACTTCCAGCAATCTCACAAGATTAAGAATAGCACTGAGATTTCCGCTGATACCGTCATGTAAATCCGCTGCCACCCTATTTCGCTCCTTTTCTTCAGCTTTTAAAGCTGCTTTTATACTTACGGCTGTTTCTCGTTGCGTTATTTCAAAAACCTTTCGTTGATAAAATACAGCCAAAAATATTACGCTTACAGCCAAAAACGACATCATTAATGTGCCTAACCAAAATACCCACTCTAAACTTTGTCCATTTTCCATACACCAAAACTTAATAAAGCTCGTAAAAACAACGTAGCTACAACATTTATCATCCAGTAATCGTAAAAATAAGACGTTGTTTCCAGCAAAAAACTACTCAATATAAACAAACAAAATGTAGAAGCATAATAAATGAATAATCCCGATACAAAATAAAAATCTGCACTTTGCCAAAGATTCTTAATCTCTACTTTCTCAAACAATTGTTTAAACCATAAAAATGTGGCAGTAAAAACTAGTAAAGAAATTACAGTTTTATTAATTGTTTTTGCTAACAATGCATTTTGTTCACTCCAATAGCTGAAAGAATAGATATAAAAAAGAATAAAAACAATTCTATATACATTAAAATAAATTTTATACTTTTTATCCAAAGAAGATATATAAAAATAAAATATTGTAACAAATTCAAGAAGGGAATATACCTGAGTCCAATATGAAGTATTTAGTTGTAACCACTCTGTTCCTATTTGCTCATATAACGTTGCTAAAGCCGTTAACAGTAGAAAAGGGAATATTGCCTCCGTACACAACTTTTGTTTTTTGCTTACAAAATACAGCAGTGCCGGAAGCAATCCCGCATAAAGTGCTATATAGTACAGAATGCTATACAACAAACAATTTTTATATTTTAATTAAAACACTTTTTTTAGGACAATGAGGTGGGCAAATACTTAAATCCTCCAGAATAACGCCTTCTGTCATATCTTCTCCTGTACTGTCAACTCCCACTAAAACCAAATTGTTTTTTGACGAATTACCGTCTGTACCATTGTATATTCTTATTCCTTTACAATCTTCTTGTTCCAAAATCAACATCAGTTTATCCTTAGACACAGTATATGCCTTTATACTGTCCGGATTATTTTCCTGAAATGTATGCGTAAATTCAATTGCCTCTTCTAAAGTAATTACTTCTCCGTATGTATTCATTTTTTATGATATTAAATATTACAGTAATCAAAGTTGCACATTGTTTACTTCTTTTGAGTAAGTAAAAACACGTACCTGCTGTGTTAAAAGCAGATTTAAAAAGTATATTACCAATCTAACCTCATCTTTTCCCTTTCAAAACACTTTATTTGAAAAATAAAAGTCCCGCCATTTTTAAGATGGCGGGACTTTGGTATAGTTTAAAAAGTATACTATTTATTTTGCTATTCTGGAGCTAACTCTACAATTAGCCCAGCCAAAGCCGGTTCTATTGCCAGCTGACATCCCAATCTGCTATTGTCTTTCACGTTAAACGCTTCTGACAACATTGCCTCTTCATCCGGGTTCATTTCAGGCAATTCTACCTCGTCGCCATTAATTACATAACACTGACAAGAGGCGCACATTGCCATTCCGCCACAAATACCTATTGTTCCTTCCGGAGCTAATTCATAAGCTCTGACCAACTCCATTATGTTCATATTCATATCTGTTGGCGCGTCTACCTCGTGCTTTTCCCCCTCTCTGTCAATAATAGTTATTTTTATATCTTGCAGCATACAGTCTTATATTATTGATTTAACAACGGCTTTTTCTGCCTCTTTTCTGCTTCCGTCAAAACCATTGATACCCGAAACAGTTGTATATTTCAATACATATTTTTTACCGGGATTCAGCATATTATAAACACTTTGACACATGAGAGTAGCTTCGTGGAAACCGCATAAAATAAGCTTTAATTTGCCCGGGTAGGTATTTACATCGCCAATTGCATAAATACCCGGAATATTAGTTTGATAATCCAGCGCATTGTTTACTTTGATGGCATTTTTTTCTATTTCCAAGCCCCAGTTAGCTATTGGTCCCAGTTTAGGCGTCAACCCAAACAGGGGAATAAAATAATCACATGCTATCTGTTCCTGCACTCCTTCTTTTTCTATTACCAAAGAATTTAACCTTTCTTCTCCCTGTAACGCTATAACTTCGGCAGGAGTAACTAAATTTATCTTGCCTCTGTTTTTCAAGTCCTGTACTTTTTCCACCGAATCTAAAGCTCCTCTAAATTCGTTTCGGCGGTGTACCAGATGTACCTCTTTGGCTATATCTGCCAGATAAATACTCCAGTCCAAAGCAGAATCTCCGCCTCCGGCAATTACGATTCTTTTGTCTTGAAACATGTCGGGATTTTTCACAAAATATTCCACTCCTCTTTCTTCGAAGAAAGCAAGGTTTTCCAGTTCCGGTTTTCGTGGCTCAAAAGATCCTAATCCCCCGGCAATTGCTACTGCTTTTCCGTGGTGTTTAGTGCCTTTGTTAGTAGTTACAATAAAAGTTCCGTCTTCTAATTTTTCAATTTCCTCGGCAACTTCATTTAAGGTAAACCCCGGTTGAAATTGTTTAATTTGCTCCATCAGGTTATCTATGAGTTCTGCTGCTCCCACAGAAGGATAACCCGGAATATCAAAGATTGGTTTTTTGGGGTACAGCTCTGTCAGCTGTCCTCCCGGCTGGGGTAAGCCATCTATCAGATGGCATTTTAACTTTAAAAGTCCAGCTTCAAAAACAGCAAAAAGCCCCGTTGGACCTGCTCCAATGATTATTATATCGGTTTGAATCATGATGTAGTTCTTTTGTGCAAAGTTCAACTTTGCGGAAGTTATTAAAAATGATAAAAATCAATTTTAATCTCTTAGTACAGAAATTAAAATTGATTTCTATTTTTTTATCCGACATTAACTACAGTTTCAATCTCCGGTGCATATTTTTTTATGGTAGTTTCTACACCGATACTAAGCGTCATCTGATTAACACTGCATGAGGTACAAGCGCCTTCCAAACGCACCTTAACGTGTTTATCATCTTCAATTGCTATCAAAACAATATCTCCACCATCTGTTTGAAGAAACGGACGGATTTCGTCCAACGCTTTTTCTACATTTTGTTTGATTGTTTCTGATGTCATATCTTTTTATCTATTTTTCGGATTAATTTTTCTTTACAGCAGAGCAACCTGCCATCGTAGTTATTTTTATAGCTTCAGTCGGAGGTAAAGATTCGTTTCTTGCTACCACTTGCTCCACCACATTACGGGATACTTCTTCAAAAACTTTAGCTACCACAGTATTGTCCTGAAACGCTGCCGGACGACCGTAATCGCCTGCTTCACGTATACTTTGCACAATCGGAATCTCTCCCAAAAATGGTACTTGTAAATCTTCCGCTAGATTTTTAGCACCGTTTTCTCCAAAGATATAATATTTATTATTAGGCAGTTCTGCCGGTGTAAAATATGCCATATTTTCAATAATTCCCAACACGGGAACGTTGATACTTTCTGACATAAACATCGACACTCCTTTTTTAGCGTCTGCCAGTGCTACTGCCTGAGGAGTTGATACAACGACTGCTCCGGTAATCGGCAACGACTGCATGATAGACAAGTGAATATCTCCTGTTCCCGGAGGAAGGTCTAACAACAAAAAGTCCAATTCGCCCCAATCTGCATCAAAAATCATTTGATTTAAAGCTTTGGAAGCCATTGGTCCTCTCCAGATAATTGCCTGATCCGGTTTTGTAAAAAAACCTATAGACAATATTTCTACGCCATAGGAAGAAATAGGTTTCATTTTGGATTTTCCGTTTACCTCAACCGTAATAGGTTTGGCATTCTCCACATCAAACATTATCGGCATAGAGGGTCCGTAAATATCGGCGTCCAGAACTCCTACTCTAAATCCCATATTTGCCAAGCTACCCGCAATGTTAGCGGTTACCGTTGATTTTCCAACTCCTCCTTTTCCGGAGGAAATAGCTACTATATTTTTAATCCCGGGAATTGCTTTTCCTTTAATTTCAGGTTTTTCAGGTGCATCTACCCGAATATTTACTTTTACTTTTGCTTTGTCATATACTTGGTCGTGAATGACTTTCATCACATCCACTTCTGCTCTTTTTTTAATGTGTAATGCAGGCGTGCTCAAAACCAGATCAACCACAACCTCATCACCAAATGTCATAACATTACTAACCGCACCGCTTTCGACCATATTTTTTCCTTCTCCAGCTACAGAAATGGTTTCCAGTGCTTTTAGTATTTCCTTTCTATCAAGTTTCATTATATACAATTAGTTTTCAATAAATTAATACAATATAGGTATCGTACAAAGATAGTGGGAAATATTGAGACTTTAGTGTTAATATATTCTAAATAAGAATAACATAAATAGGCTGTTAAAGCGCATTTGTATTGTTTAATTTGAGTCTCTTTTGCAGTAAAGAGCGCGTCAGATTATTTTTGATAAGTGCAAATTGAGAGTTAAGCAATTCATTTTTTGCCTGATTAAATGAAAAAACATCTGCTTTTCCATTTTCGTATTTTACTTGTGTAGTAGCAAAGGATTTTTGTGCAAGATCAATACTGCTAATCAATTTGTCCGCCATTAACCCTAACTGCTTTATTTCCGTTTCTATTTCTTTATTCTGGTTGTTTAACTGTGATTTACTTTCCTCTATTTTCAGTTCACTGAGCTGTTGCTCCATCTGGTTTTTGCACAATTTCCGAATCACTGATCCTCCCTGAAAAACAGGAATAGATAATCTAAAGCCAACATAGTGACTTTTATTATCATGCAGTTGATCGCTAAATGAAGGAGCGGATATAAGATTATCGCTATTCACCAATTTGGAATAAAACGATCCAAAAGAATAATTTGCCTGTAATCTTGGTGCTTTCTCCGCTTTTAATAGCTGTCTTTCTTTTTGCAGAATCCGCTGATTTATTTTAAATTTCTCCACTGTTGGATTATACAAATAGTCCGTTTCGCCCTCTTCGAATTCTTCTGTTAAAACCAGATTAAAATCTGAAGGGGTCAATTCTGTTTCATTCAGCCAATGCAGCAATTTTAGTTTTTGATTGTATAGCAAATTTTCCGTTTCTTTTATATTGATTTCATCGCGTTTAAAAAGGTAATCTATGTCATACAAATCACTTTGAGGTTTAGCGCCAGCATCTACTTCCTTAAAAATTCTACTTAAATTATTACTGCTGTTTATCATCTGTTGTCGCTGAATGATAAGCCACTCCTGTGTAGTCAGCACTTCATAAAACTGAATTAATAATTCAGTCTGGTAATTATAGGCTACCTCTTCTTCTGACATTTGAGCTAATTCTGTATCTAATTTTTGCCGTTGTAAAATATATAGATTTTGCAAATTGAACAAATCCATAGAAGCGTCTATCGAAAACTGATCAGACAATATATTGGATGCAACTCTGCTATTGGTGCTTGGATCTATTGTAGATCCAAAATTATAAGAGTGTATTCCGTTTAATGTAACATCGGGCAGATAAAGTGAAGTCAGTGATTGTTTTCGCTTTTCGGCAACTTTGGTTTCCAACGCAGCAACTTTAAGCGGATAACTATTTACTTCTCCCTTTTCCACACAGTTTTTTAACGTCCAGCTTTGCTGTGCAAAAACAGTACTAGAAATCAAGGTGAATATCAGCAAAAATATAAGCTTATTCATAATTGATATATTTTAAAATGTTAACGCGCGTAGCGCTGTAAGCTCTGCTTAAAACAACTCCTAAAACTAATACCATGATACTGATAAAGCTATATACATAAGTTTCCCATCCTATAGATATGCGATAGGCATAATTATTTAACCATTGATTTAAAAAATAATAACTTGGAAAAACGGACAATACAAATCCAACGACGCAATAAACCATGTATTGATACGACAATTTTTTAAGCATACTTTGAGTATCTGCTCCCAATACTTTTCGGATAGCAATTTCTTTTAAACGGGTGCCGATTGTAAAGGAAGAAACTGCAAATAAACCAAACAATGCCACCATCAATACAATATAATTAAGTATTGAAAACACTTTTTTCTCTAACAGAATCTTGTCAAAAGTTTTTGCAAACTGCTTATCAGTAAACTCGTACTTAAATAGCTCCTTAGATTCAATATTCCATTTGTCCCAGACTGTTTCAATCCGCTTTATTGTATTTTCAAAATTGTCCATATCCAATTTTGCCGACACATAATTAAACTGTCCTTTTGAATTTGATAAAACATTGTGGTGTGCAAAAAGCAATGGAGGAACTTCTTGATCCAAGCCTTTAATATTAAAATCGTTAACTACACCAATTACTGTGTATTTATTTTTACCGCTTTCTATCTGTTTTCCCAAAATATCCGATTCATTTACTGCTCTTACAAAACTTTCGTTTACCACAACATTATCAATGCTGTCCGTTGAAAATCCCTCTGAAATATTTCTACCATGCTTTATCTGAATCTGATGAGTATCAAAATATTCATAATCCATGGCCACTGTCCCCGTTAACTGTTTTTCATCTTTATACGTACAAAAAGTAAAAACACCCGGATTACCATATATGCCAAAATGGGAAGTAGCTGCAACTACTTGTTCTACTCCTTTTACATGAAGCAATTCTTCTTTAAAACGATAATATTTATCCAATCGTTCTTCTCCGTAATCACTGTTTTCCAGAAATGAAAAATTAATAATCTGGTCACCTTTAAAACCTAAGTCTTTATTCAGCATATAGCTTACTTGCTTATTGACCAACAAGGTACTTACAATAAAAAAGCAAGCAATAGTAAACTGCAAGACCAAAAACGTATTTTTGATTGCCGTTCCCACTTTATTTCTGTGAAAGTTGCCTTTTAATACCTTCAAAACCTTATAATTTGCAATATACACAGCGGGCAATATACCTACCAGAAATACAATTCCGATAAAAACCGGCAATAATACGGGAACAAAATAAGACAGCGAAAACGCCATATTAGAATTGACAAACACATTGACAAAAGGCAAAATTAATTCTACAATAGTAAGGCTTACCACAAAAGCTATTAGCGTTGTTATACAAGACTCAAAAAGACTTTGCAAAATAATGTTTTGCCTCGTGGCTCCTATTGTTTTTCTTATACCAACTTCTTTTGCCCGATGAAGCATCTGCGAAAGCGTTAGATTAATGTAGTTAAAAACCGATAAAATCAATATTAAGGCTGACAATCCAATCATAATATGCATCATCTGCATATTCGCAGTTCCTTCCGGTGTAGTAAAATAAACTGAAGTGTTTGTTCTCACATTTTCCAATGGATTCATTAAAACTTCCATTCTGCCGTTTTCTTCAATAAATTTTTCTACCGAAACTCCTGTAGCTTCTGCTTGAGGTTTATAATAGTTATCCAAAAACAGCATGTCAATCACATGCTTCACCGCATCAGGTTTTTTTGTTTTTATAAATATATTACCATAAAACGAGAACCAATCATCATTTTCCAGCGCCTTCTGCGTATAAACATCTCTTACAATATCGGGTTGCACGGAACTTCTATTGTCGTTAAGCGTATATACACCCGAAACCACATAAAGTTTATCTTCTATCACAACCTGTTCGCCAACCGGATTTACATCCTTTCCAAATAGCAGTTCTGCCGTATTTAACTCTATAGCTATATCATTAGGATTAAGCAATGCGGATGCTTTGCTGCCATACACAAACTCAAAGGGGAAAAACGAGAAAAAGTTTTTTTGACCGTCAAAAATCTTATCAATTTTAAACGTTTTATCTCCGTATTCTACTTTTTCATCAACATATCCTCCAAAAAAATACATGTAATCTTCCAACTCAGCACACTGCTCTTTTAAGTTATGTCCCAAAGCATACGGAAAAGCTGAAAATGCAGTATATTTATCTTTGTTACTTCCTACAAAAACTTCACTTTTGTAAGGATTCCACTGGTCATAAGAATGCTCTTCCAGATAAAACAATACCGACAGAACAACCGAAGCAATACCGATGGCAAGACTTAAAACGGTCAACAAAAAGTAAAATTTGTTTTTGAACAGATGGTAAATGTATATTTTAAACCAATTTTTAATCATTTTTTAATCATTTTTTAAGTTTTAGAAACAAATTATAGGTTCTGAATCCTGTTTAAAGCTTTTGAATTTTTCCCGAAGAAGAAGTTTTGGCACTTATAATCTGTGCCTGTCCGGTAAATTCTATTTTTCCAGAGGAAGAAGCTCTACCCGTTACTTTTTCAGACACATCGAAAGTCATTTTTCCGGAGGATGAAGCTTTTCCGTTTAGCGTTTTAACCTGAAAACCGACTGCGTTGATACGCGCTGAACTTGAAACAGATGCACTTGCTTCATTTGCTTTGCCATTTACCGTTATAGACGAAGAGCTTCCACCATCAAATTCTGCTGTTTTTGTATTTAACGCTATATTTATTTTTGATGAAGAACTCGCACTTAAAACACTTTTATTCATCACTTCAAAGCCACCTTCTACTTTAGAGGATGAGCTTGAAGAAAGGTATAAATCGTCTGCCTGAACGGAACCCGAAAAGGAAGAGGAAGAGCTGGCAAACAGGTTAAACGTTTTTGCCTTTACTGTATTATTCAATATTGCTTTTGCAGAGGATGATATTAATATACTTTCTAAAACAGGATTGCTTACCCGAACTACAATATTTTTAAACGTGAGCCTCTTCATATTTCTAGGTGTATCGATAAAAATTTTCAATTCTCCTTCCGGATTTACTTCTGTATTAATGTACTTAAGCAATTCCTTAGAATCCGCACTAACTTCCATACTTTTGGCTTCGCCATAAATAAATTGCAACTGAATGCCCTGCGAAACACTTATCACTGAAAAATCTTTAATCTGACGTGATTCTTTTACCTGAGCCCAAGCCGAACCGCAGGCTAACAATAATAACAATACTATTTTTATCATGATTTTTTTATGTTTAACAACTTATATTTTATCTTATAAGGCTATTAATTACTCATATTTAATGTATTTCAATATACTCAATTGGGTTGCAGCATACGCTTTTAACAACACAATCAATAAAGTGAGCCCGAGAATAACGACTAAACACACGATAAACGGCAAGACGCTGACATCAATTCGGAAAGCGTAATCGCTGAGCCATTGATTTAAAAAGTAATAACTTGGGAAAACGGCAATAACAAAACCTATAAAACAAAAAACAACATATTGTTTTGACAATTGTTTTAGTAATTCTAGTGTTGATGCACCCAGCACTTTTCGGATAGCCACTTCTTTTAAACGTGTATTTATCGTAAAGGAAGCTAAACTGTATAATCCGAAAAGAGCTATAAAAATAACAATGGAATTTAATACCAAAAATACATTTCGCTCCTGAATGGTATTAGTAAAAGTTCGGGCAAAATCCTGATCTACAAAACTGTAATCAAAAGGCACATCCGAAATATCGCGCTGTTTCCAAATCGCTTCCAATTCTTTTATCGTCTGCTCTGCGTTTTCTCCTTTTATTTTTACTGATATATGTTGAATATTTTCACCTGCCCAGGGTTGTGTTTTTAAGGATAGAAAAATAATAGGCGGATAGTTTGCCTGCAAACCGTAAAGGTTAAAATCCTTAACCACACCTACCACATTATACGTATCGTCATTCCACGCAATTTGTTTGCCTAAGACGTCAGGCTCTTGCATCATTCGTACTGCTGTTTCGTTGAGTAAGATGTTATTAATACTGTCTGATGCTAAACTTTCGGTAAGCTGTCTCCCTTCTTTTAAGTCAACCTCAAATACTTCCAAAAAATTGTAATCCATAGCGCCAATTACTGCCTGAACATTATTTCCGTTGTGTACAAAACTACTTGAAGCTCCATTACCACTTCCCATTTGAATAGCTGCAGTAGTCACTCCTTCAACGCCTTTTACCTTTAAAAACTGTTCTTTTACGGACTCGTACACCTTCACTTTATCTTCTCTTTTTCCTTTGTAATAATATCCGATTCTGACAACTTGGTCGCCTTTAAAACCCAAATCTTTATTGAGCATATAATTTACCTGCTGATAAACAATATAAGCTCCTATCATAAAAAAACAGGCGACACCAAACTGAATAATTAAAATTGCATTTTTAAAACCGGTTCCTTTTTTGCTTCTGCCGATCTGCCCTTTTAAAACTTCGAGCGTTTTAAAACTTGCGGTAAACAGTGCCGGAATAATCCCAACCAACAAAACAATCAACACCAAAATGACCAAAATAAGCGGCAAAAATTCCCAAAAATTCAATTCCATTTTAGAGCTAAAAAATACCTGCATCCACGGCAACGTTATTTCTGCCAACATCAAACCTATCAACATGGAAAGCAGAGAAGTCAACAACGCTTCAAACATTCCCTGACAAGCCAAATTAAATTTACCTGCGCCTAATGTTTTTCGTATTCCCACTTCTTTTCCTCTGCCCATCGCTCGTGCAGTGGTTAAATTAATATAGTTAAACACCGATAAAATCAATATTAAAACAGACAATCCCATCATAATATACATCCGCTGTACACTTGCTGCACCTTGCTCCGTTCCGTTTAAGTTCGGATTAGCTATCATTCGCTGTCCTGCCAAATCATGTAAATAGTACATTTTATTCTCCATGCCCCATTCTTTCATGAGCTCTTCAGTCGTGATTCCCTTTTCTTTGGCTATTGGTTTAAATTGATATTCTATTCGTACATCAAACATCAATTGCTCTATATCCTTTTTATATGCCGGATCATCTAATTTTATCCACGCTACATAATTATGATTTCCCCAATTTTGATTTTCCACTCCTTCTTGTACTCGTTTATCAAGATTGTTAATAATCAATTCGGTTTGATAAGAACTTCGTTCGTTACCCAAAGTATATACTCCGGAAACTATATATTTATCTTCGCCAATCGAAAAAACTTCGCCAATCGGGTCTTTGTCACCAAACAAATATGCGGCATACGTATCCTTAACAACCGCACTATTAGGCATAGCAAAAGCTTGCGCTCTGTTGCCTTTGACAAATTCAAACGGGAAAAAATCAAAAAAGTTTGATTGTGTGAATAAAATTTTCTGCACAGGCTTTTTTTGATCTTTGTAAAATAAAGTGCTCCCACCGTAATAACCTAAATAACAAACATCCACCACATGTGGTGAATTTTCTTTGAGAGCAGTACCAAAAGGAGACGGCAGTTTCATCCAGCTTAGATCTTCTTCAATTCTGGATTCCGCCACAAAAATGTTATTTCTGTTAGGATTCCATTGGTCATATCGCGCTTCTTCCTGATAATGAATAACTGACAACAAAACTGCTGCAATACCTATAGCAAGGCTTAAAATCGTCAAGAAAAAATATATCTTGTTTTTGAGGAGGTGATGAACATATATTTTAAACCAGTTTTTTATCATATTTTTATTTATTTTTTGTTTCAGCTTTCAAAAGCAGTATTCATTACGGATTTTGCTTTACTGTGCAAAAACATCTACAATTTTGGAATTATTTTTCTCAGACAAAATCATTCCGTCTTTCATCAGAATTGTTCTTTCAGAATAAGAGGCGTCATGATGTGAGTGCGTAACCATAATAATTGTTGCTCCCTGCTGATGTAGACCCGTAAGCAACTCCATGACTTCATTTCCGTTTTTACTGTCCAGATTCCCCGTTGGTTCGTCAGCCAAGATTATTTTTGGGGCGTTAACCAATGCTCTGCCAACCGCCACGCGCTGCTGCTGACCTCCCGATAATTGCTGAGGATAATGTTTTAGACGATGCATAATATTTAACCGCTCTGCAATTTCCGTCACTCTTTCTTTTCTTTCTGCAGATTTTATTTTATTATAAATCAAAGGCAACTCAATATTGTCGTAAACAGTAAGCTCATCTATCAGATTAAAATTCTGAAATATAAATCCTACATTCTCTTTGCGCACCTTGGAGCGTTGGGCTTCCGTTAAACCAACCATCTGCTGACCCAGCAATTGATAACTGCCCGACGTGGCACTGTCAAGTAAACCAATAAGGTTTAACAGTGTGGATTTCCCGCACCCCGAGGGTCCCATCACAGAGAGAAACTCTCCTTTGCGCACTTCCAGATTTACTTTATTCAATGCCGTTGTTTCCACCTCTTCTGTCTGAAAAACTCTGGACAGATCTTTAATTTCTATTACCATAATCGCTATCTTTATTATTGGATATTTAATGTTTTTACCTGTAAAAAATCTTTGTAAGTGGACACAATCACTTGTTCACCTTTCTCCAAGCCTGAAATTATTTCATAATATGCCGGATTTTCTCTTCCTAATTCAACTATTCGGCGCTCGGCTTTATTGTCTTTTAAAACATATACCCACTCTCCTTTGGTATCTGCGTAAAAATTGCCTTTAGGAAGCAGTAATTTTTTTTCTTTTCCGGATAAAAACAACCGTACTCCATAACTTGTTCCTTCCTGTAATTTTAATTCTTTATCACCTGAAAACTCCAACTGTACTTCAAACCGTCCGTTTTTTACTTCTGGCAGAATTTTTTTTACTTCAACTTTGGTTATTTGCCCTTTTAAATCTATTTGTCCGGTTTGTCCTTCAATTACTTTATCCAGATAAAATTCATCTACCTGTGCTACTAGCTTATATCCTTTGAGCACATCTATTTTACCGATACTTTCTCCACCCTGATATGTTTTCCCCAACAGAGCTTCAAAAGACGACAATCTTCCTGAAATCGGAGCTGAAAGTAAAAAATTCTCTTTGTTTTCTCTTAGTTTTTGTAAACTTTGATTCATTACTTCCAGCGCCTGACTAACTTGCTGCATTTGTAAATCATTAGTCTGTTTTTCTTTTTCTATACTTTCTTCCATTAATGTTTTGCGCTGCTGTTGATATCGATAGGCTTCTTTTGTTTTGTCCCAATCGCTTTTAGACAACACTTCCTGTTCATACATTTTTTTATGAAGATTGTAAAGCAGTTCCGCATCCTTATAGTCATGCTCAATACTGATCAAATCTTTAGTAAGGTTTAACTCCTGACTTCGGATATTTAGTTTAGCTACGTTTAGATTATTCATCTGTTCTATTATAGATGTTTCCTGAGACAAATAATTAAATTCTGTATTAGGATTATATAGCCTAACCAGAGGTTGTCCTATTTTTACCATTGCTCCGTTTTCGACAAAAATCTCCTGAACTGCCCCTCCTTCTACAATATTAACCAGCACAGAATGCAGGGGTTCAACCTGTCCTTGAAAAGAAATATATTCTTCAAAATTATCCTGAATAACCTCTCTAATCCTAATATCATTCTTAGAAACATTGAGAACTACTTGTCGGAAAAAAGTAAAATAAGTTACTGCTAATAAGGCAAAGGTTCCAACAATTACTATTGTTACTTTAAACTTTTTCTTATTTCTGTTTGGCAATGCTCTGTCCATGTTAACACCTTTTACATATGCAATGGAAATAACGTACCAAAATCTAAAAAAAGCACAAAAAACTAATATACAGATGTTTATTAAAAATAAATTTAAAGAGATGTTCGTTATCGAACAGCAAAGTGTCCGCTTTTAAAACAAGCTGTATTTTCTTTTTCAAAATGTACTCCATATCAGTCACTTATTTGTATTAATTCTAAAAAAACAGCTTAATATCTGATAATCAATTTTATTTACTTTTTCGTACCCTTGTTTATGTTATTCCTTTTAAGATTTGATTTTTTGATATTTTATAATCTGCTTTTAATCCGTACATTTACATCTAGCAATAGAAGCTAAAAACGGCATTATTTTAAAGCTAATTAGCTTTTCAATAAAATTCCGGTTTTAGTTTAGGACAATAAATTATGGTTATAAATAGCTAATGTCATGCGTAAACAATTTGTTATCTTTTCAAGCCTACTTTTGGCTATAACTCTCGCTCTTTCTATATTTTTAAACAGAAACTGGAGTGTTCTTTTTGCAATCATTCTTGTATTTGTCATCATGGGCTATCAGGATATGTACCAGAAAAAACATACTCTCAGGCGAATCTATCCTCTTTTTGGAAGACTCCGTTATGTAATGGAAGAACTCCGCCCGAAGATGTATCAGTACTTTATTGAATCAGATACCGATGGAAAACCAATCAGCCGCATAGATCGTGCTACCATTTATCAGCGAGCCAAAAAAGAACTGGAAACGATTCCATTTGGAACTCAATTAGATGTATATGCAGAAGGCTATGAATGGATGTGTCACTCTGTTTCGCCAAAAGCTTTTGAAAAATTAAATCATAATCCCAGAGTTGTTTTTGGGAATAAAGACTGCAAACAACCTTATTCTGCAAGTATTCTCAATATTTCGGCAATGAGTTTCGGATCTCTGAGTGCTCAGGCAGTAGAAGCAATGAACGGGGGTGCAAAATTAGGAAGCTTTGCGCACAATACAGGCGAAGGAGGTATAAGCCCCTATCATTTAAAAAACGGCGGGGATCTAATCTGGCAGGTTGGCACCGGGTACTTTGGCTGCAGAGACGAAGAAGGGAATTTTAACCCCGATTTATTTGCCGAAAAAGCTAAGTTGTCTAGCGTAAAAATGATTGAACTCAAAATCTCTCAAGGAGCTAAGCCGGGGCACGGAGGAATTCTGCCTGCCTCTAAAAACACTGAAGAAATTGCTCAAATCAGACATGTAAAACCACATACGGTCGTAGCCTCCCCACCCTATCATTCTGCTTTTAACTCTCCATTGGAACTAGTTCAGTTTATCCAAAAATTAAGAGAGCTTTCAGACGGAAAACCAGTAGGATTTAAGCTGTGTATCGGTCACAAGGCAGAATTTGTTTCTATTTGCAAAGCGATGGTTCACTTAGATATTTATCCGGACTTTATCACCGTTGACGGCGGGGAAGGCGGAACAGGAGCTGCTCCTCAGGAATTTTCTAATTATCTGGGAGCACCAATGTTGGATGGATTGGCTTTTGTCCATAATATTTTAACGGGAATGGGAATTAGGCAACACATAAAACTAATTGCTTCCGGAAAAATAACATCTTCTTTCCACATTGCTCGGGCTATGGCCTTGGGAGCAGACACTTGTAATGCAGCACGCGCCATGATGATTGCCATCGGATGTATTCAGGCTCTATTGTGCAACACCAACCGATGTCCGACCGGAATTGCTACTCAGGATCCGAAACTTACAATCGGTTTAGACGTTGCAGATAAAAAGGTGCGAATGGCTAATTATCACAAAGGAACTGTTGAAAGCTTTGTAGAACTATTAGGAGCTTCGGGACTGGATGACATGAAAAACATTACCCGTTCTCATATCTATAGACGCGTTTCATTAAACGATATGCTCACGTACGAAGAAATTTTCCCTTCTATGGAGGTAGGTTCCATGCTAAGAGGCGAAATTCCGGACAGATACAAATGGGATTTTGCACATGCCGATATGAACCGCTGGGGAATTTCGGAAATAAAACCAACCGTTTAATTTATAATCAAGATAGGGTTTTCTTTTTCAATTGAAAACCCTTTTTTTTAATACAACTTTTTATCTATTTTTACATCTATCCACTTTCAGGAATAACTTTACTCATGAAAAAGACCAGTGCGCAAATATTAATTTTAGATGATAATCCTGAAATATTAATTGCTGCCAAAATGCTTTTAAAACGGCAATTTGAAACTGTTTTAACAAATACAAATCCTCAAAAAATAATTTCGATTTTATCTGAAAATAACATTGATGTTATTCTCTTGGATATGAATTACCGCACGGGCTATGAAGATGGGAAAGAAGGAATTTTTTGGTTTAAAGAAATAAAAAAGATAAATCCCGACATCCAGATTATTCTTATGACATCCTATGGAAATATTGAAACGGCTGTAGAGGGCATTAAATTAGGTGCGATAGACTATATCCTAAAACCGTGGAACAATGAAATTTTAGTACAAACCGTTAAAGAAGCTGTAAAACAAATCCGAAAAAAAACGAGATCTCCTCTCAAGTACAAGCAAGCTAAAGATCAAATTTTTACTGGACAATCCGCAAATATCCAAAAAACTTACAAAATGGCGGAAAGAGTTGCGAAAACGGATGTAAATACCCTGATTTTAGGAGAAAACGGAACGGGAAAATATATTTTGGCAAAGTATATACACCTTCATTCAGAGCGAAAAGATTATCCTTTTGTTCACGTTGATTTAGGAGCTTTAAACGAAAATCTCTTTGAAAGTGAACTTTTTGGCTATGCCACAGGAGCTTTTACAGATGCAAAAAAAGATACTAAGGGGCGCTTTGAACTTGCGGAAGGAGGAACACTTTTTTTGGATGAGATAGGCAATGTACCCCTTTACCTTCAGACTAAACTTTTACAGGTTATTCAGTCCAGAAATGTTATCCGACTAGGAGAATCTAAGCCTCGCCCTGTAAATATTCGCATCATTACCGCTACAAATTTGAATATTGAAAAAGAAGTTGCCAACAAACTTTTTAGAGAAGACCTTTTTTACCGCATAAATACTGTAATTTTAAATTTACCTCCTTTGCGTGAGCGCAAAGAAGACATTGTTCCGCTCATTAGCTTCTTTTTAGAACACTATGCTCAAAAATACAATCGTCCGACTCCCAATATTGCTGTGGAAGCCTTAAAGACCCTTGAGCAATACGACTGGAAAGGAAATATCAGGGAGTTACAAAACAGGGTAGAACGCGCTTTAATTTTATCAGAAGAAAACACATTAAAACTGTCAGATTTTGGAATAACAGGATCAATGATTTATCCGGTTGATGAAGAAAGTACGCTTTTAGAAAAAGAAAAGAATTCTATTTTAAGGTCATTGGAAAAATACAACGGCAATATTTCGCAAACAGCGGAAGAATTGGGACTATCACGTGCCGCATTATACAGACGTTTAGAAAAATTCAATCTAAAAAACAGACTATGAATTTTCTGTCTTCTTATTACTTCAAAATTTTTGTCCGCATTTCCATCCTACTTGCTTTGTGTATAATAATCCTTGTTACTTATCAAGAACATTTATATTACAGCGTTGCCTTTCTGGCGCTTCTTATTTTAGCATTATTAGCCGAAATTTATTATTTCTCTAAAAAATACTACGGTAATATCGACCGTATTGTACTTGCTATGATACACGACGATTTTTCTTTAAAATCTGATAAAGAACAGTCAAATCCAACGTTGCAGAACCTCCAATCTCTTTATAAAAAATTGCAGCAAGAACAGCAAAAAAATGAAATAAAAGAGTTGGTTTACCTCAATATTCTGAATAATATAGAAACCGGAATTATTATTTTGGAACAAAAGACAAAACAATGGGATGTCTTTTTTATAAATGATTATTTTGCAAAGTATTTTGATATTCCAAAAATAAAATCGTGGAATAATCTGGTTCGCCTGCTTCCGGGATTGGGGCGTCATCTGCAAGATCACCTGCACTTTAAAGAATCTAAAGGCGCCATTGATATTCAGATAGAAAATGAAGAAAAACAAACCTTTTTACTGCAAACTTCTGTTACCAAAAGCAATAACCAAACTTTTTTTATCGTTTTACTGGATTCTATTCAACGCGTACTGGACAAAAAAGAGCGAGATGCTTGGCAGAGTCTGATGAAAATTATTTCACATGAAATCATGAATTCCCTTACACCTATTCACTCGCTGGCACACAACACCAAGGAAATCTTAGAAGAAAACCAACTCTCCAAAGAAGATTGGAACGATATTAAAACCAGTATAGAAACTATTGTTAACCGCACCAACCACTTGCAAAACTTTATAGAAAACTACCGCAAACTCACCCTGTTACCTGCACCGAAAAAAGAAGTGGTTACTGTTCAATCTGTTTTACAAAACAGTATTCATATACTATTACCTATGTTGCAACAGCAACAAATTCACTTACGCACCTATTTTGAATCTGACATTCAAACCTTTTGGGATAAACAACAAATGGAACAGGTTTTTATCAATATACTTACCAATGCTGTTTTTGCAGTGAAAAATGAAGAAAAAAAGGAAATAGCTATACAGGCAACTGTCCAAAACAATCGCTTACTAATAGAATTTATCGACAGTGGAAAAGGCATTCCCGACGAAATTAAAGACAAAATTTTTATTCCTTTTTATACTACCAGAGAAAACGGAGCCGGAATAGGATTACCGCTTTCCAAAAATATTGTAGAAATGCACAACGGTTATCTAACCTATTTGCGTAAAAATAACCAAACACATTTTGTGGTAAATTTTCCTGTCCTATAAACTCATTCAAACTTTTTATGATCCAAGAATTAATTCAACTTGAAAACAACATTTTAAAACATTTAAACCTCTCAATAACCAATATAACTGCTGAACGGGAATGCGAAGAATATTGTGGTTATAATTTTTGGATTGAAAACCAAAAGATAAAATTCCGGAAATCAAAAATTACGCCTAAAAAATCCGGACAGTTTGTAACGCTATGGAAACGGAATTCCGAAGGAAAAACAGAACCTTTTTGCGAAAACGACTATATTAATTTTATCATTATTTCTACCGAAAGTGAAAGTGCTTTGAGATTTTTTCTTTTCCCAAAAAGAATATTAGTTGAAAAAGGAATACTAGCAAGTGATAGCAAAAAGGGCAAGCGCGGTTTTAGAATTTATTCTGTCTGGGATAAGACAGAAAGCAAACAAGCTGAAAAAACAAAAAGCTGGCAAATGCAGTACTTTTTCGATTCGAGCAATAGCAATACAGAATGTTTTCAAAAATTTCAGCATATTTTTGCTTCCTTCTAACAGTTTATGTATTAAAATCATTTAAAACAGGGGGTATCCACAATAAACTTTCAAAATCCTGTACCTGATTATCAATAACAACAACTCCTTCGCTTTGTAAGAGCTGCTGCATAAGATTTGTTCCGCCAAAGTGATGCTTGCCGCTAAGCAGTCCTTTCCTGTTTACCACCCGATGCGCTGGCACATTCTTATCATTATGCGAAGCATTCATAGCATAGCCAACCATACGTGCAGATCGCGCCGCCCCTATCGCTTTTGCAATTGCTCCGTAAGTGGTTACCCTTCCATATGGAATCTGACGTACAACCTGATACACTTTATCAAAAAAGGAATCTTCATTTTTCATTATTGCAGCAATTTATAAACGGTTATCAAGCTGATTATACCGGTAATTGAGCCGATAATATAATTAATATTCCGCAAAACAAAAGTTTCTTCTACGGATTTCTTTCTAAAAAGAGACACATAAATATAAAACATTAGTGCCGACCCCAAAACTACGCCTCCTGAAAATATTCCTGTAAAAGGAGCTTTAAAAATTGTATAACCGTACGACGATAATGTTACGCTTAAAAACACATAATAAGGAATAGAAAACACATTTACAGCTGCTAAAAACATTCCATAAACAAAAGCTCCGCCCCGTTTTTCTGGTTTTTCTTTTTTTTGCTTATTTTTCCTTTTTGCAAAACCGAGAAAATAAACGGTTAACGCGCCAAAAATAATTAATCCAACTTCATGAAGAATTTCCTTAATTGTGGAACTGGAATCAATTAATTTAGCAAAAAAGATAGCTATGTAAGTTTGTATAAAGATGACTACAAGTGCACCCAGCACATAATATAAAACTTCCTTTTTTCCTTTTTCCTTTGCTATTTTTACTGCTGTCATATTTAGCAATCCGGGAAGTGAAACACCTAAAACAGCAGCCAAGAAGCCAAAAAACAACAAAGTAAAATATTGCATCTGATTCTTTTATTTTATTCTGAATTGAATATAGGTAATGGCTTTTTTCTGCTCCAGATACTGCTGCTCGTAAAACGTTTGTATTTCTGTAACAACTGCCGGCGCACCTTCGTTTTTATATATGTGATGGTTGGCGTAAATGACTTCGTGCCCTTCTCCGTGCAGCAATCCCAACGTATAACCGTGCATAAACTCGCTGTCGGTTTTTAAATTAACTGTCCCTTCTGCGGTCAGAATGTTTTTGTAACGCTGTAAAAATTGTGAATTGGTCAGGCGGTGTTTGGTCCGCTTGTATTTGATTTGAGGATCGGGAAACGTAATCCATATTTCGCTTATTTCTTCTGGAGCAAAAGCATGTTCTATCAATTCAATCTGCGTGCGCAAAAAAGCGACGTTAGTTATATCTTCTTCTATGGCGGTTTTTGCTCCTCTCCAAAAACGAGCGCCTTTTATATCGATTCCTATAAAATTTTTATCGGGAAATCGCTTTCCTAATTCTACTGTATATTCGCCTTTTCCACAACCTAACTCCAAAACAAGCGGATGGTTATTCTTAAACACTTCCTGCCCCCATTTTCCCTTCATGGGATGATTTCCGATCATCTCCTCCCTCGTTGGCTGAAATACGTTAGAAAAAGTCTCATTTTCTTTAAAGCGCTTTAATTTATTTTTGCTTCCCACAATTATAATTATTACAAAGTTTGAGGACAAAATTAAATAAATATACTTAATGAGAAATTTTCAGCTTTAAATACTTACAAATAAAAAACATATATTTGCTAGGCAGACGGCGCTTTTTCGAGTGTAAACGAAAACTCAGAGCCATAACCATAACTGCTTTCCACATAAATGTGTTCGTCATGCGCTTCAACAATGTGTTTTACGATAGAAAGTCCTAAACCTGAACCGCCGATTTCTCTAGAACCGCTTTTGTCAATCCGGTAAAAGCGCTCAAACAACCTCGGAATATTTTCTTTTTTAATGCCTTCTCCGTTATCTGTTATTCTGACAATTAGCTTTTGGTTAACTAAGTCTTCAATACTGACCTCTGTAGTTCCCTTCTCTTTGCCGTACTTAATAGAATTATCAATTAAATTAGTAATCACTTGCCCTATCCTTTCTTTATCTCCAAAAACGAGAATAGGCTGAGCATATTTCATATCAAATATTAAAGATATGCCACGCTTTTTGGCTTTATATTCCAATAAATAAAAAGCGTTCTGAACGGTTTCAACAATATCAAATACCTCAAAATTAAGATGTAAGTCTCCGGATTCCAATTTAGAAATCATATCCAGATCTTTAACGATGTAAATTAAGCGCTCCACACCGCGATTTGCGCGTTCCAAATAGTGATCCCGCACAGATAAATCCTCTATGGCTCCATCCAGCAGTGTTTCTAAATAACTTTGAATTGTAAATAAAGGTGTTTTTAGCTCGTGAGAAATATTGCCCAAAAACTCTCGTCTGTACTCTTCTCTTACCTGAAGGGACTCTATTTCTATTTTTTTGCTCTTTGCGAATTTTTGTATTTCTTCTGTGAGGGTTTTCATATCCGTTGTGACGGCTTTGGCACGGATATCGGCATGTTCTAAAAAGGTAACATTTTTATATATTTTTTGGATGCGCTTATAAATAAAGTATTCCGTTCGATATTGAAGAATAAAAAAAGTGATAAAAAACATCAATATGCCTTGCACAACATATAACCACTTTGGTGTTCCGTCAAAATACAAAACTAAAGGCGTCATTACCAAAAAGAAGAAAAAGGCTATTATAATTGCCGATTTAAAAGCAAATTTATAGGATTTCTTAAATCGAGTAGCCATTACTTACATATCTAGTTTATATCCTACTCCCTTTATTGTTTTAAAACAATCATCTCCTATTTTTTCTCTCAGCTTTCTGATGTGAACATCAATCGTTCTGCCTCCTACAACCACTTCATTTCCCCATACTTTATCCAAAATCTCTTCTCTTTTAAATACTTTTCCCGGTTTAGAAGCTAACAAATAAAACAATTCAAATTCTTTTCGCGGTAAAGTCATTTCTTCTCCATCAATCACGATTTTGTACTCATCTCTGTTTATTTGTACATTACCTACCTGAAGAACATCTCCTTTTGCTTCCTCAGAACTTTTCAATCTCCTCAACAAAGCTTTTACTTTACTCAACAAAACTTTTGGTCTGACAGGTTTTGTAATATAATCATCTGCTCCTGCATCAAATCCTGCTACTTGCGAATAATCTTCCCCACGGGCGGTCAAAAATGTGATAATCGTATTTTTTAGTGTTTCATTTTTACGGATGTGTTCGCAAGCTTCCATCCCATCCATTTCAGGCATCATCACATCCAAAATAATCAAATCCGGGAGTTCTTTTGCCGCTTTTTCAACCGCTTCTCTTCCGTTTGTTGCTGTGATCACCTGGTAGCCTTCCTGCTTCAAATTATAACTGATGATTTCAAGAATATCCTGTTCATCATCAACTAACAAAATCTTAATATCGGAATTTTTCATATTGTTATGTTACGTGTTTTTGCGGTTCAAATATAAAGATAATACGCAATGAAATATTGAGTTTACAATTATTTAATCTGTTAACGGTTTAATAACTTTATAAAGATAATTACTTAAAACCGAATTAACAAGCAGTTCATAAATAGCTAATTTATTTGCACAAAATATTACAACACACATTTATGAAATTAAGAATTTTATTTGTTCTACTTTTAATTAGTAACGGCTTATTTGCCGCTGACGGAATTATTAAAGGAAAACTAACAGACAGCCAAACCAACGAGCCTTTATCTTTTGCTTCGGTAATAATAAAAGGATCTACAATAGGCATAAATACTGACTTTGATGGAAATTATGAATTAGCCGTAAAAGCAGGAACACACACTTTTATATTTCAATACATAGGATACTTATCAATTGAAAAAACGGTTGAAATTAAATCAGGTCAAACACAAACGCTCAACATTACATTAGATTCAGACAGCGTGGAGTTAGAAGGCGTTATCGTGCAAGCAACTCGTTCCAGAGCAAAAGAATCTGCTCTATTGATGGAGCAACAAAAATCGATGGAAATAAAACAAAACATCGGAGCTCAGGAGCTTTCCCGAAAAGGAATCAGTGATGTAGCTGCTGCTGTTGTCAAAACGACAGGAGTATCTAAACAAGAAGGTTCGGGAACTATTTTTGTCCGGGGATTAGGCGATAGATACAACAGTACGCTGTTCAATGGACTGCCACTGTCTTCTGACGATCCTGAAAAGAAAAACATCAGCCTGGATATTTTTAGCACGGACATTGTAGAATACATCTCTATAGACAAAACATATTCCAGCAGAAATTACGGAGATTTTGCGGGAGGGAATATCGATATCATTTCTAAGAAATACAGTGGAGAAGGTTTTTTTGATTTAAGCATAGGCTCAAATATTAATACCAACGCTGTTAGTGAAAATCATTTCAGAGGGCTTTCAGATAGAAGTTTTTTTGGTTTTTCTAACACAAGTATTCCCCAAAATCCCCTAAATGGTTATAACTTCACAAATTCAACTCAAACCAAAATCAAAGATCCGTATGGAATGAGCGTTGGTTTTAATACTGGAAAATCGTTTTATTTTGGAGCTGAATCCGTTTTAAATCTATTTGCAACAGCCTCTTTTAGCAATAATTACAAATATAAAGAAGGGGTGTCCAGAAATGCACAAGCACAAAACTCATTTACCAAAAATTTAAACTTGCAGTCTTTTGAATACAATACGAATGCAACGGGGATGTTTAACGCACATCTTGATATCAATCCAAATCACAACATCAAATACAACTTTTTATTTATCAATGATTCGCAGGAAAAAAACGATGAATATTCTGGTTATATGAGAGACATTACTCAAGACGAAAACGACTTTACTTTTTTAAGGAGACAAAATTACAGGCAAAATCGTTTGTTTGTAAACCAGTTATTAGGACAACACAGGCTTGATGAACAAATCGGATTAAATTGGGGGCTTGCTTATAACAACTCCTCTTCCCAAACTCCAGACAGACAGCAGTATACCCTTAATAAAATAAAAGGCGAAGATTTTTATAAGTTTTCCATCAATTCAAGGTCGGACAACAACCGTTATTTTGAAAATTTAAAAGAAAATGAAATAGCCGGTAATTTATCCGTTGATTATAAATTCGCTCAAAACGAAGAAAATCTATATGACGGAAAACTATCCATTGGCTATAACGTCAGAAAAAAAGAACGCAAATTTAAAGCTACTCAGTTCTTGTTTCAGATCAACAGTGCTTATAATAACAACATAAAAGCAGATGAATTGGATAATTTCTTTAATCAAAATAATTTTGAAAAAGGCTATTTCGAAATCTACACTTTTAGAGGAGGTTTAACCACTCCAAATGCCTTAGACCCACAAATGTATGACGGAGATTTATTTATCAACGCAGGATTTGCTAACTTGGAATACAAATTATCCGAAAAGTTATCTGCCGTAGTTGGCGTTAGGTTTGAAGCACTTTCACAAAAGGTAACCTGGAAAACACAGCTTGACAACGAACAGACTACTGATGAATATACCAAAAATGCTTTTTTACCAAGCTTGTCTATTAAATACGAAATAAACGATAAAAACAACCTTCGATTTGCAGCATCTAAAACATATACCCTGCCTCAATTTAAAGAAAGAGCACGTTTTATTTATGAAGACGTAACCGAAATAAAAGTTGGAAATCCGGATTTATATGCTTCTGACGATTATAACGCAGATTTAAAATGGGAATACTTTCCAACCAATGATGAACTAATCTCTATAACCGGATTTGGAAAATACATCCAAAATCCGATTAACGAAATTGTGTTTGCCTCTTCTGCTAACGATATAACCTATGCCAATACCGGAGATTACGGATATGCTGCGGGAGTAGAAATTGAAGTGCGCAAAAACCTTTTCAGCTTTGACGATGTTGAAACTGATAAAATTACCGGAGGATTGAATGCGGCTTTCATGAAAACTTACCAAAAATTAGACAACGATAAAGTAAACAGAGAAAATCAATTTATTAATACTTTGTTTACCCACGATAACTCAAGTTTTACCGGAGCATCTGACTTCTTATTAAACGCAGACATTTCCTATGTAAGAGAATGGGGAGATAAAAATGTATTAGCCACTTTATCGTATGCTCATTTTTCAGATAAACTATATTCTATCGGAACAGAAGAAAGCGGAAATTTAGTAGACAAAGCTTTTGGAATGTTAGATTTCACCTTTAAGATGAAATTCACAAAAAACTTTGGTATGAGCTTAAATGCCAGAAACCTGTTAGATCCAAAGATAGAACGAAAACAAGAAAATCTCACACAGGATATTTTGGTTCAATCCTATAAATTAGGACGCAATTTTAGTTTAGGTTTTAACTATTCCTTTTAATTGCAATATTCTAACAAAACAACAATCGCGGTGTTGGATAAAATCCAACACCGCGATTGTTTTAAAACCTTCTTTACAATAGTAACATTTATTTAAAATTAAAAAAACCTTTTTTTAATCATTCAATCACAATCACTTAACTTCATTTAAAAACACTTATACCATCTTTGTACCAACAAAATTATAAAACTATTTTATTTATGAAACGATTATTTAGAACAGGGTTTTCAGTAGCATTAGCAACTTTATTTTTGGTTAGCTGCTCTAGTAGTGATGACAACTCTAATAACGGCGGAAACGGTGGAGATGGTGGTAACAACGGAAATGAAACTGAATTAAAGGGAACTTATAAAAAAGGAGACAAATTAGTTTTAGATGGCAGCAAAACTTATAATTTAGTAGGTAAGTTGGTTATAGAAGACGGCGCAACTTTAACCATTCCTGCTGGAACTAAAATTATTGGAACAGGCGGAACATCTGCTTATATTGCAATTGGACAAGGGGGAAAAATATTTGTAGAAGGAACAAAAGACAATCCGGTTGTAATGACAGGATTAGAAAAAAAACGCGGAAGCTGGGGAGGTTTAGTATTGTGCGGTAAAGCACCTATCAACAAAGGAACATCTGCAACGGCAGAAGTTTCGGACTTAACTTATGGAGGAGCTGATGCTGCTGACAACTCAGGATCTATCCGTTATTTGAGAATTGAATATGCCGGGGCAAACTTTAACAGTGAAAAAGAGTTTAACGGTTTATCTTTCTTTGGAGTAGGTAGCGGGACTGTTGTTGAATACGTTCAGGCGCACGAAGGTTCTGACGATGGTTTTGAGTGGTTTGGAGGAACTGTAAATACTAAGTATTTAGTTTCTACCCATAACGACGATGATCAGTTTGACTGGACAGAAGGATGGACAGGAAACAATGAATTTTGGTATTCTAAACAATCCGGCACTCATGATAAGGGATTTGAGGCTGATAACAACTCTAAAAACAGAACAGCTACACCAATTGCCAATCCAACTATCAAAAACATAACTTTAGTTGCCGCATCTAAAGGAGAAGGAACTGCCTTAAAATTGAGAGAAGGAACAAGAGGACAGTTTGAAAATCTTGTATTAGACGGATGGAAAACAGCCTTTGATGTAGAACATGACGAAACCATTAACAATGTAAACGACGGTTCTTTATTTGCTAAAAATGTTAAGTTCGTGGATATTACAACAAAATCAGTAGGACACTTAACAAATCCTAATGCTGAAAAAGATGAAAAAGGAGAAGAAGTAAATGTTAGCAGCGTGTTCCAGGAAGGAGATAACAACGGTGCGGGCAACGGTTCAGAAGCTCCTGAATGGACTAAAGGCTGGACAGTAGGTCTATAATCTACGGTCGATTTTTTGCGAATACATATAAAAATGTTTATCCGTCTCGGATAAACATTTTTTTTATTTATATCTTTTTAGTATCTTTATCTCGTTCAAATTAAGTAGATGACAAAAAAGTACCTATATTCCTTTTTATTATTCATTGTAATCGGTTTTGCATACGCACAAAATAACCCTGCACAGCAACAGCCCAATGAAGCTAAATATTCTTCGCAGAGTATTGACGGCTTATCTATTTATCCGAATCCGGCAATGGTAAATGGGAAAATCTATATAGAAAGTACAAAAAATGACGCTAAATATATTGAGTTATATAACGTAGTAGGTAAAAAAATATTTTCTACTACTATAAATTCAAAAGAGCTTTTATTGCCTAACAGTGTAAATGCGGGAATTTATATTATAAAAATAAAAGAAGGAACCGCTTCATCTACCCGAAAAATAGTAATCAAATAAAAAGTTAGTTATTCATAATTTAAATAGAAGAGAGCACCATGTAATTGGTGCTTTTTTTATTGCTATTTTTGTATTAAATATTTGTAGCGTGTTTAAACCAGAAGACATTATTCAAATCCAATCGCCTAAAGAATTTCACAAACTGTGTATGAAAGTGTTTCGCTTCCAATACGAAAATAATCGCGTATATAAGCAGTTTTGCGATTTACTAAATAAAACGCCTACACAAGTAAACACCTTAGAGGATATTCCCTTTTTACCTATCGAATTTTTTAAAATCAAATCTGTTTTAAGTTCTTCTGATGTTGTCCAAACCACTTTTACCAGCAGTGGTACAACAAACTCCATTACAAGTAGGCATCACGTCACAGATTTACTTTTTTATGAAGCAAGCTTCAGAAAGGGGTTTTCTCATTTTTATGGCAATATTGAAGATTATGTTGTCCTCGCTTTATTGCCTTCATATCTTGAAAGAGAAGGCTCTTCACTTATTTATATGGTTGATGATTTTATAAAATCATCAACGCATCGCGAAAGCGGATTTTACCTGCACAATTACAAAGAGCTCGCACAAAATTTAACCCGGCTCGATCAGGAAGGAAAAAACATTTTGCTTATAGGAGTGACTTATGCATTATTAGATCTTATAGAATTACAATCTTTTGATCTCAAAAATACTATTGTTATGGAAACCGGAGGTATGAAAGGCAAACGTAAGGAAATGATCAGAGAAGAGCTCCATCAGATTTTATGTAATGGCTTTGGCGTATCAAAAATTCATTCTGAATACGGTATGACCGAGCTTTTATCGCAAGGTTATTCTCTGGGGGACGGCATTTTTGAATGTCCGCCGTGGATGGACATACTCATCCGAGACACAGAAGATTCATTAAGCTACATACAAAACGGGAAAACCGGAGGAGTAAATGTAATAGACTTAGCCAATATTAATTCTTGCTCTTTTATAGCCACACAGGATTTAGGCAAAAAATATGACAATTACTCTTTTGAGATATTGGGCAGATTTGACAACTCGGATATCAGGGGATGTAACTTGATGGTCATATAAATATTCAAAAAATAAGCCGCTTGAAAAAGCGGCTATTATTCAATTTTACTTCTGTACCAATTCCATCTTTTCTGCAAAATAATCGCAAAAATCTCGCATAGTGGCAGCCATTTTATCGTCTTCCGTTGCCAGTTCAAAAGTATCTGCCATGGCAACTAAAGTTTGGTGAAAAAACTTTTTCATCTCATCAACCGGCATATCTTTCGTCCATAAATCGATACGCAGCGTCTCTTGAACTTTATGATCCCAGATAGACAATAGCATTGCCTTAGACACTGCTCTTTCTACTCCTCCGTCTTTTGCTGTCCAATACAAACTTTCAGGCACCTTATTTTCATCCAGCTCAACTCTTATCTTAATATCCGAAACGTGTTTTTTACTCATTTTCTACTTTCTTGGTTTATATTTTGACTGTTCAAAAAGCTCTTTAGCCTCTTTTTCAAAAAGCTCCTGCAAAGTTACATTATTATTTTTCATAAAAGAGCGAACAATTTGCCACCCGATCCATGCCCCTGTTCTTCCCGGAGATTCGCTGTCGATTTCAAGATAAAATTTAGAAAAGGGAGCAGGTTCCAAAAAACGAGTATTTAGTTTATTATCTGTATCAAAAAGCGACTTATTATCAATAAAATAACGCCACATTTGAGCTTCATTACTATAGCACCAATCTAACTGTTCCTCTGTATATCCCATAATATCTTCTTCTTTAACCAAAGGCAGCAGTGTTTCTTTGGCATAGAGCAATTTTCCCTGTTGAATCATCCCTCCCAAAAAAGTGCGGTCGGCGGAAGGACGTATTTTCTGAAGTAAAAAACTCTCCGCCAGATTCGGCAAAATTTGATCTGAATCAAATGTTCCTCTAAGATAATCAGGAAATCCTTTATAAAACCGATGATCTCTCCCTAAATAGGTATCCAGGCTAATAATCGCTAAGGTGTCCGCATAAATTGCTTTTGCCGAGACATCAACTTCTGAGATAACAGTAATTACTTTTTTATTTTCCGTTTCTTCCGGATAATAATATTTTACATGCTTAAAAAATTGTTCTAAATCATTCGACAACGATCCCAGATCGCTATATTTTTTTTGAACCTCATCATACAACTCTGCAAAAAGTGTATCGTTCTTTTTTTGCAGCCAGACTTCATCTGCAATATTTTTAGGGAATAAATAGGGATATTTCTGTCTAATGCTCGGCAAATCACTATCAGCAGCTTCATAAAACTCTTTATCAAACCGCAAAATTTCTATCTGAACAGGAACTTGCGACACTTGCTTTTCAATTTCACTTCTTTTTTGCCCGCAACCTGATAAAAAAAGCCCTGACAAGCAAACTAACACTAAAAATAATTTAGTATTTTTGAATAAACACTCCATAATTATAATTTTGTTTTTTGAGGTAACTGCAAAGATAAAAAGATAGAGCAATTTAATAAATTTTCACGATGCAAAACAGCATATTTAAAACAGCAGAAGTAACCGATTATATTGTTCAATGGCTGAAAGACTACGCCTTAACCTCTGGAGTTAAGGGCTATGTCATCGGTATTTCGGGCGGTATAGATTCTGCCGTAACATCTGTTTTGTGCGCCCAAACCGGACTACCTGTTTTGTGTGTAGAAATGCCTATCCATCAAGCACCGAGCCATGTTTCAAGAGCAAAAGAACACATTGCTTTCCTTCAAAATAAATTTTCTAATGTACAAGCCGTTGAAGCAGATCTGACCCCTGCTTTTGAAACGTTTAAAAACGCTGTACCTCCATCAGATAACGAAAATCTTCTCAACCTGACGCTTGCTAATACCCGGGCAAGGCTGCGCATGACTGCCTTATACTATTTTGCTGGTTTACATCAAAGCTTAGTAGCTGGAACGGGTAATAAAATTGAGGATTTTGGCGTAGGTTTTTTTACCAAATACGGTGATGGCGGCGTAGATGTAAGTCCGATTGCTGATTTGATGAAATCCGAAGTAAAGGCAATAGGCAAATATTTACAGATTCCGACAAGTATTATTCAGGCTAAGCCAACGGACGGACTTTTTGGTGACGACCGCTCGGACGAAGATCAATTAGGTGCCAATTACGACGAACTGGAGGAAGCTATGCTTGCGTTTGAAAATGGTATTCAGGCAACAAACTTAACCGGAAGAAAAAGAGAGGTTTTTGATATTTTTTGCCGGTTAAACCGCATCAATCAACACAAAATAAACCCTATACCCGTTTGTAAAATTCCAAAAGAACTAAAATAAAAACAAGCCCTATATAATAGAACTTGTTTCTTTTATTTCTTGTTTTTATACAAAGAATTTAATTAAGCACTTTCTTACCAAAAGTTATTAACGCTAAAATACAAAAACATAATACATAATGATAATACTTTGTTTCTATATTCAAAAGAATACTTAAACCGTATATAGCCATGCATGACAAGAACACACCTATAATAAAATATATTATTTTTTTACTTCCCATAAATTACTTCATTTTAGCTGAATAGTACTAAAAGGCGGTATATCTTCAATTCTTATATTATACCCCCATGGCCACAACTCATCTATAAGTGCTGCTGCTGAAAAACTTGCTGACGTAGCTCCTATAGCTGTACCATATGCTAACTGTCCAGCTCCCGGCGCTGCATTCATCCACCAAGCATAAGCAGCTCCTGCACCGGCTCCCATAGCATCCTGTTTAACTACTCTCAACCCCCAATCTCTTTTAGGAGGCCAACTTTTAATTACTTTTTTAGGATTCTCATTATTCACTTCCATCTCCTGTTCTTTATTTTTAACCTCTAAAATAAGTTGAATCCATTTTAAATTATTTTCATACCAATATTCTAAAGAGCTTTTAGCTACTGAACTAATGCTATAGAAAACGAATAACTCTTTATTTGTTATATCTTTATCTCTATAAATTTCTCTTTCTACTTTTTCAATATCAGAAATAGATGCGTTGTCAACAGCATCCTCTAATTCATTCAAATAAGTTCTTATTGTATTCAAAATAAACTTTGTTTGCTCTCCAAGTTCTTTATTTGAAAAATCAATGTATTGCAATTCTTCCAAATATACAAAGTTTTCATTCGCAATAAAATCTGTAAAATTTTCCCCATATTCCATATTTAGCAGTAATTGCGTATAAAAATTATCTATTTTCAATAATAATTGTTCTTGACTATGAATATCGTTTATTTCTGATGAAATATAATTAAAAGTAGCTTCTAGCTCCTCGTTATGGACTTCTCCAACAAAATTAAAATCTTGAGCATTATATCTGACTGTTTCCTCAAGTTTTTCTTGTTTTACAAAAGACTCATTTAAATTATTTTCTTTCTCACAAGAAATCACCAATGCTAATATCATCGGCAATATTAAACACTTTATTTTTTTCATAATTACATAAATTTAAATATAAAGCCAAAAATAACTTTACAAATTAATAAATAATTAAAAGACCTATCATATCACTAATAGGTTAAAAACAAAAGGTTCTTTTTTAAAAATTAAGTGTGTGTTGCTGCTTTTCTAAAACACTGTTTACTAAAACTTCAACAGTTTATAGACACAATACGACTTAACTTATTTAATAAAAACAAACTCATTTTTATTTCTGCCGGCTTTTTAAAAAAAAGTATTTTTATGCTTTTGTTTTCTGGGACAAACATAAAACAGCAAATAAAAAAGTACAATCTTTTTGCTCTCAAATATCGGACGAATTGTCAATGATTAGGACGAATTGTCAATGATTAGGACGAATTGTCAATGACTACTGAAGTTCAGTTAATTACAAATAAAAAAATCATTAAGGGAAATTTTGTCAATACAACAGACGAATTGTCAATACAACGGACAATTTGTAAATAAACAATAATCGTCAACACTTTACAAGTATTAAAAACAATACTGAGAAATACTATTTTCAACACAAAATAAACCCTATACCTGTTTGCAAAATTCCAAAAGAGTTGAAATAATCGTATATAAAAACTCCTTCCAACAAAGGAAAAATCACTCCTATTTGATTACCTTAATTAATAAAAATAATAACAAAACTTCTATAATAATAACCGGAATATATAAATAGTATTTCTTTGAAAAGAAAACCTCTTTAACAGACAATAAATACTTGTATAAAAAATAATTTTCAATCTGTTAGAATATAACAGAAATATTAAAATAGAAAACAATATAATGATTGTAGGCAATGCCTTTACATCATAAAAAATATTGAGTAACAAAATGTTTAACAATATCAGAAATAATAATAATAGAAGTGAAAGTAATTCCGTTTTTTATGAGTAATAAAAGGACAAGAATTAATTGCGTTACTCAAATTATTATTTCATAATTATGAGAAAAACCATAAAAAGCCCATGTCAATTGTTGTCCTTTAAGCTCTGATAATCTTGAATTTGAAAAATCATTATTAAACTGAGAAAAGAAAATTTTAATAAAACCATAAACAAAGATATTGATGGCTAAAAATATCTTCATGGAAAATATAGTCTAGATATAGAGCTTATTTCTCATGCTGGTGCATTTCCAACAAAAAGAAATTTCAAATTATAAATTTAACAAAGCCTATGATTATACTATATTTTAACCTGTTAAAACCAAAACGTAATGGAATCTTAGTATTAAATACTTTTAACTTGTTGGTCTAAAACGAGAAGTGACCTGTCCCAAGTGTTTTGAAAAGGTTTTTACTAAACCGGAATAATCCATAATAATACCCAAAACTTCAGACGAGCGTTTTTCGTCTGATCCGTCAAGTGTATTTTTATATTTTTCAATAATAGTATTGACAAGATACATTCTTAATGTCAAAATAGTTTCAGTGACATATTGTGCTATTCCCTGCTCTTTTTGTTTGACAAAAATATTCTGCGTTTCCCATTTGTGAAGTGTTTCTCTCTCATCTTCCATAATAATGCTGGTGACCTCCTGCGATAATTCCATATCTAATCTTTTCAAATACTCTTCAAGATTCCACTCATTATGATGAAAGTAGTTCATAATATCGCTGTATATTTTTCTAAACAGCGGATTGGTTAGCTGGGTTTCATCATCCTGTAAACTCAGATAAATGCGCTCGTAAACTTTTTGTATTACTTTTTGCTCTACTTCAATAATTTCATTGTCTTCATTAGTCCCAAACACTAATTCCGTAAACTGTTCCTCTGCATTGCCGTAAAGAAGTAAAATTTCAATTATGCGCCTTTCCAGAATATACAACAAATCAACAGCTGCATATTCTTTTTGTTCAGGAGCAACAACTTCCATCGCTTTACGTTCCTGTACATACTTTTTGTTTACCTCAGCAATTTCTTTGCGGTTAAGCTGTGCCAGTGAATTAAACAATACCTCTTCCGAAATATCCATGATACGCGAACATTCCTGAACGTAAATTTCTCTTTGAATATTATCCGGAATTTTGGAAATACTCGCAATAATATCACGTGTTAATTCTGCTTTTTTTATCGGATCGTTTTTTGCCTCATCCATCAGTATTGAAGCCTTAAAACGAATAAAATCGGTAGCATTTTCCTCAAAATACGACTGCAATTGTTCCAATGTATGTTTTCGGGCAAAACTATCCGGATCTTCTCCTTCCGGCAGCGAACAAACTCTTACGTTCATTCCGGCCTCCAAAATTAAATCCACTCCGCGAAAAGAGGCTCTTATTCCGGCAGCGTCTCCGTCAAAGAGCATAGTAATATTTTTAGTCAGACGGTTTATCAACCGTATTTGCTCCGGTGTTAATGCTGTACCGGAAGAGGCTACAACATTTTTTACTCCTGCCTGATACATCTGGATTACATCAGTATATCCTTCCACCAGAAAACAATTATCCTGCTTGGCAATTTCTTGTTTTGCATGTGAAATACCGTACAAAACTTTACTTTTATGGTAAATATCGCTTTCAGGTGAGTTTAAATATTTGGCAGCTTTTTTATCATTGGTCAGTATCCTTCCGCCAAATCCTAAAATCCGCCCCGACATACTCGTAATCGGAAACATAACGCGTCCTTTAAAACGGTCAAATTTTTTGTCTTCTTTTACAATAGTCAATCCCGTTTTTTCCAAATATTCCAATGAATATCCTTTGCCCAATGCTTCGTCTGTAAATGCGCTCCATTTGTCCGGTGAATATCCCAATCCAAATTCTTTAATCGTTTCATTCGTAAACCCGCGCTCTTTAAAATATGTCAAACCGATTGCCTTTCCTTCCTCGGATTCAAAAAGAGTAGATTGGAAATACTTTTTGGCAAATTCCGAAACAATATACATACTTTCCTGCTCGTTGAGTAACTCTCGTTCTTCATTGCTCTGTTCCGTTTCCTCAATTTCTATATTGTACTTCTTTGCCAAATAACGGATTGCTTCGGGATATGAAAAATGTTCGTGTTCCATAATAAAAGTAATGGCATTGCCTCCTTTACCGGAACTAAAATCTTTCCAAATCTGCTTTACAGGAGACACCATGAATGAAGGCGTTTTTTCATTTACAAATGGACTGAGTCCCTTGTAATTACTTCCTGCTTTTTTAAGGTTTACAAAGTCTCCTATCACTTCTTCTACACGAGCGGCTTCAAAAACGGCATCAATGGTGGATTTGGAAATCATATTGGTTTTTCTGAAATACAAAGATAAAAAAAGAAGTTGCTTTATAGTCATAACAACTTCTTTATACTTAAAATCTATAAATTCTATATTTTTTAGGTCTTAAGTTATTCTTCTAAAACTCCTTTTGTGTCATTGCGTTATTAATCATTGCTCCTGCAATATTTCCTGCGGATACGGCATTGGCAACTGAGCGCATTGGAGAGGAATTATCTCCACAAGCAAAAATATCCGCTACGGTTGTTTTCTGAAAAACATCTGTTTTGATATGCCCCTGTTCGGTCAACTCGCACCCTAGTAATTCAGGAATATTACAATGTTGTTCAAATGCAGGTCGGGCATAAATAGTCTTTAAATCAAAAGTTGAATTATCTTTGAAAACAACTTGTTTCACATTTCCGTTTTGATGTTTTAAACAGTCTATTTCTTTTTCAATGATTGCAATATTATGCTGTTTAAGCTTAGCAGTTTGTTCTTGGGTAAATTCTGCTTTTCCATTAGTAAATATAGTTATATCCTTAGTCAGATTATGCACCAATTGGGTGTAATGATAAGCAAAATCTCCATTTGCCAGAATTCCTGTTCTTTCATTCTTTACTTCATAACCGTGACAATACGGACAATGAATAACGGATATTCCCCAACATTCGGCAAAACCTCTAATATCTGGCATTATATCTTTTACTCCCGTAGCAAAAACAAGCTGCCTTGCTTTAAATATTAAACCTTTTTCAGTCATAATCTCAAAACCTTGATTAATTTTTGTTCCGCTGATTGCAAGCCCGTTCTGAAATTTTACAGTACTATAATTCAAAACCTGTGCTTTAGCTTTTTCTGCAATTATGCTCGGTTTTTCTCCATCTTGTGTAATAAAGTTATGCGAATGTGGTGTTTGCCGATTACAAGGCAGTCCGTTATCGATGATTAAAACATTACGCAACGAACGTCCCAGCGCCATCGCTGTCGATAATCCGGCATAGCTTCCACCAATGATTATTACATCAAAGCTTTTACTATCTTTCATATTGTCAAATTTTTAAAGGCATGAGCTGAAAACAACTAATGCAATATTGTTGCAAATATAATCACTATATTTGTAATCGCAACAATATTGCAATAAAATATTAGAAAATGAAAAAAACCCGAAACACAGTTGCTAAAACTAAAATACTAAATACTATTTCTGATTCAAAAATAGCCTTATCGCATTCTGAAATCCACGAATTATTAGATGATTTTTGCGATCGAGTTACTATTTACCGCGTTTTGGACAGACTTGT
The DNA here is from genome assembly GCF_004364575.1 of Myroides indicus. Classification (GTDB taxonomy): domain Bacteria; phylum Bacteroidota; class Bacteroidia; order Flavobacteriales; family Flavobacteriaceae; genus Flavobacterium; species Flavobacterium indicum_A. The sequence goes on from NZ_SOAG01000024.1 coordinate 37,522, forward strand.
AGATGAGGGACTGATACACAAAGCAGTTACAATAGAAGGTGTTGTAAAATATGCAGCATGCCATACTTGTTCAACAGACGAGCATCATCACAATCATATTCACTTTAGCTGTGAGCAATGCCATACGGTAATCTGTATGGAAAATGTAGAGCCTGTCTTCAATATGCCAAAACAATATAAAGTGCATTCCGTAAACTTTACATTATCAGGAATTTGCCCTCAATGTTCTTAAAATTGGCATAGTGATTGAATACAAAAAGAAGCTGTTTTATTGATAAAACAGCTTCTTTATATACTTGAAATTTGTAAAATGATCATTTTTTTTCTTCCAATTGCTTTAAGATTTGCTCTTCCTTACTGCTAAGCGGTCGAATATTTCGGTTTTTCCAAAACTTTGTTTGGTAATTGCTTTTTTGTGTAAACAAATTACCTTTATATTGCTTTTGTTTAGGAGCTTCTACATTTTTTACTAGTTCATCAACAACTACTTCTACCTGACTCTTTAATCTAAAATTCCCTTTCTTTTTTCTAAATATAGACATATCTATATAACTCGTCTTATAAAACAGATGGTAGCCTTCTATATTATCAGTAAATACAGCATAACCTCCTATATCGTGAGCTTGAGCTTTTACAATCAGCAAATTAATTACTTTGGTATTATCCTTGTACTTGTCTGCTAACTGATATTTGTATTCCAAAACTTTAGTTTGCTCATCATTAAATACTATATATCCTTGAAAATACTTCCATTTTTTTAAGCCTTCTTTGGGTCCAAATTCTACTATAATTTTTGTGTTATCATTATCTACTTTTCTTCTAACTGTACATTCATACATATCTGTATTTTGTAAAGCATCTGTTATAACAGCTATTGCTCTTCCAACTTTTAAAATATCTCTAAAATCATCTCCAAGAGTCATCAAAATCGTTTCCGTTTCTGAATTTTCTTCATCCCTTTCTCCTGCATTCATAAAAGCTCTGTTTTCAATTAAATCTGTCAAAGGAGTTTTACTTGGTTTATTTACATAAAAATGCACAAGACCATCAGCAACATTTATTTTATCTTCGTTTACTACATTAAACTGCCGCACATAGGTTTTATACAAATCTCCTTTTTCCGAAATCTTTAAAGCATTTTGAAAAGCGGTTCCAAAAACTTCATGCAATGGCTTTTTAAAAACCAGTATTTCATCCAGCTCGATATTAGCAAGTGCCATCTTTACCGACATAGTATCATTTGCCTTCTGTTGTTGCGATTGATAATTAATATGACTAAAATGCAATATTTCACCGTCCATTTGCACATTTAATACAAAATAACCTTCTTCATTAGTTATGGTTTGACTACTTTGGTCTTCGGTTACAATCAAAACGCCTGAAATACCTTCCATACTAATTTGATCAATCACTCTGCCCGCGATTTCTCTTGTTTGAGCAAACGTTGCTGTTATTTGAAAACAAAAAACAGCTAAAATGAATAGCTGTTTCGAAAAAAAAGTATTTATATTTTTCATTTTCAATTATTTTTTAGTTTAAATCAAACTTTAATTTTACAAAGAATTTCCCTTTTGTTTCTCTGACAAAGTTTTGATGCGATCCTGAAGCTTTCCACTTGTTATTAAACAGCGGATATTCTGTACCTATCGTCAAAATTACTGGGAAATCCGATTGTTTGGCAATTTTAAAATCCAATGCTGCTCCTGCAAAAAAGTAATTATTTTCCAAATTAAGGGAGTTAGGCATAAATTTTTCATCCTCATCAACTGAATTTGTTCGAGTAATAGAGGCTTTATTTGCGCTAAATCCAAACATGGCAGTTGGTAGCATTTCCCATTTTTCATGGTTAATTACTCGCCATGAAGCATCCATAAAAAGAGCCGTTCCATATTGAGACGCTTCAATTCCATTGGATTTTTTAGGCAAAGAAATCAATAAATCAAGATTAACGCCCCATCTGAAATCACCTTTCTCCCAATTTTCACTCAAACCCATAGTAATCATACTCTGGTTTATTTTTGTAATTCCTTGTTTTTCTAATTCTTTATTAAAATCAAGATCGTTAGCTCTATAACCTACTGAGAACATCAATTTTTTGGTTAATTCCTTGTCCTGAGCATGAGCAGTAAATGCAAATAAAGCAAAAATCGAAAGTAAAATTTTTTTCATTTTTATTGAATTTTTAATAGTCTGTCTAATTTATTTCAGCAAATATAAAATGCCAAAAGCAGTAAAAATTGTAAAACTGAGACATCGTATCTATTTTCTGTAAAACAATTATGAAAAAACATAATTACTTACCTAAAAAACTTTTAGGACTCATCTATACACATAGACCCAACAAAACAACAAAAGATTGTGAAGAGTAGTAAAAAAAATTATTTTTTTCGTTCAATTACATAATTGACCATCGTGTGGAGGGCTTCTTTATAGACTGAATCGGGAAATTGATTTAAAATTTCCAAAGCAGACTGCTGATATTCTATCATTTTTTGAGTAGCGTATTCCAGTCCTCCTTTGACTTTTACAAAAGCGATTACTTCTTTAACCCGTTTTTTATCTTCATTGTGGTTTTTAACCGAGTTAATCAGCCATTTTTTTTCTTTAGGTTCAGAAGTATTGAGCACATAAATCAAAGGAAGTGTCATCTTTTGTTCTTTGATATCTATTCCCGTTGGTTTTCCGATAGGTCCATCGGTATAATCAAACAAATCATCTTTAATTTGAAATGCCATACCGATAAGTTCTCCGAACTTTCTCATTTGCTCAATCAAAATAATATCGTCCGGGCATACAGAAGCAGCACCCAGCGAGCAGCAGGCTGCAATTAAAGTTGCCGTTTTTTGACGGATAATTTCATAATAAATCTCTTCTGTAATATCTAACCTGCGGGCTTTTTCAATCTGAAGCAGTTCACCTTCGCTCATTTCCCGAACTGCAACAGAAATAATACGCAACAAATCAAAATCTCCGTTATCAATAGAGAGCAGTAAGCCTTTTGAAAGCAGGTAATCGCCAACCAAAACGGCAATTTTATTTTTCCACAAAGCGTTTAACGAAAAAAATCCACGGCGCTTATTGCTATCATCCACAACATCGTCGTGGACTAACGTTGCTGTATGAATCAGTTCAATGACAGATGCTCCGCGGTAAGTTCGTTCATTGACCTCTCCCTCCCCTGTCATTTTAGCCACTAAGAAAACAAACATCGGACGCATCTGCTTGCCCTTTCGGTTTACAATATAGTAGGTAATCCGATTGAGCAACGCCACTTTTGTTGCCATAGATTTATGGAATTTTTTTTCAAAAAGTTCCATCTCGTTCTGGATGGGCTGCTGTATTTGCTGTACTATATTCATCACAATCAAAAATACAACTTTACGATTTATTTGCCAACTGTCCGCAAGCAGCATCTATGTCTTTTCCGCGACTTCTGCGCACGACTACAGTAATTCCATTGCTTTCCAGCGCCGCAATGTAGTTTTCCGTAGCAACCACGTCAGCCTGTTGGAACTCTCCGTCATCAATAGGGTTATACTCAATCAAATTGACTTTACACGGAACGTATTTACAGAATTTCACCAAAGCATCAATAGACTTTTTATCGTCATTAATTCCTTCCCAAATCACATATTCATAGGTAATTCTGCTTTTGGTTTTGGAATACCAGTATTGTAAAGCTTCTCTGAGTTCGGTAAGCGGAAAGTTTTTGGAAAAAGGCATAATCCGGTTTCTGATTTCTTCAATTGCCGAATGTAAGGAAACCGCCAGTTTAAATTTCACCTCATCATCAGCAAGTTTTTTTATCATTTTCGGAATTCCCGAAGTAGAAACGGTAATCCGCTTAGGAGACATTCCCAATCCTTCGTCTGACGTAATTTTGTCAATCGCTTTTTGTACATTGTTATAGTTCATCAATGGTTCTCCCATCCCCATAAAGACAATATTGGAAAGCGGACGATTGTAATGCTCTTTACTTTCCTGATGTATCGTCAGCACCTGATCGTAAATTTCGTCAGGATTGAGATTTCTCATTCTTTTTAATCGTGCTGTCGCACAAAACTCGCAATCCAAACTACATCCGACCTGAGAAGAAACGCACGCTGTTGTACGGGTTTCGGTGGGAATTAGCACGGATTCAACAATTAATCCATCGTGTAGTTTTACTGCGTTTTTTATTGTCCCGTCAGAACTACGCTGCATTTTATCTACCCTGATGTGATTAATAACAAAATTTTCCTCCAACATCAATCTGGTCGCTTTTGAAAGATTGCTCATATCGTCAAAAGCATGTGCGCCTTTACTCCAAAGCCATTCATATACCTGATTACCCCGAAAAGCTTTATCCCCAGAAGAAACAAAAAATGTTCTCAATTCCTCTTTAGATAAACTTCTAATATCTTTTTTGTCCGTTTGCATGGGGCAAAGTTAATAGTTTATGTTCAAAGATATTGACTGATTAGAATCAAAATGTTAACTATGAATCTTTTTTAAGGTATAATATTTAAATGTTTATAAAAATTTTTCGCTAAGAAAGCATCTGCTATATTGTTTTTATATATGTTTATGTATCCTATCATTTAAGTTAACACTTCTACCATGATCCAAAATATTATTTACCAATCGGTTTATTTTACAGGACTTATTTCCTAAATACTCAAAACTAATATCATTTTAATAAGACCAACTGAGAAGCCTCAAGAGCATAAAGCCAATGTTTAACCTCTGGTTCTATATTTACATAGTCGCCAGCATTTAACTCCGTTTTTTGTCCTTTTTCATCATGATATTCTATTTTACCGCATATGCATAACAGCAATGCCGGTATTTTTGTAATGTGCTCTTTTAAAGTGCTTTTCTCTTTTAATTGAATAGCCGTTGCAATTCCATCTTCTCCTTTAAACAAACTTATTGCCGATACAACTTTACCTTCTTGATGTAATTCTTTTATGTTCATTGGAAATATTGATGATACGTTTGAAAAGATTGTTGCAATTCTGAAACAAGCGCACTTGTTTTTGCCTTATCTTGTGATTTACTCAACTGATTTATTTTTTCCATATAAGGATGAAGCCATTTATGTAATTCTTCATGACTTTTTCCTTCCATAGTACAACTTTTTATCAACCCCCGAATCTCTTCATTCAGCTGTTGCGCCAATAACTCGTAATCCGATAAGTCTGATGCAATATAATCTTTCAAAATTTCTTCTGATTTTGATATACATGGTTTCATTTCCTCATTGACCATCCATCTTTCATTCCCGTTTAATTCCAAAACGTCTACCTGTTGTTCATCAAGGGGGTTTTCTTGCTGAACAGTCATTTCTCCTTCTATTGTTGTGGAATCGGCGGATTTATTTCCGCAGCTAACTAAAACCAAACTAACTGCTAATACCGATAAAATTGATATATTTATTTTCATAACCAGATTAACTAAACTACAATATTCTATCTCTTCGTAAATATCTTTCTAAAGATACTGCTATTTTGCCAGATATCCGCCTTCTATCGGATAATAGCCACCTGTTGCAAAAGAAGCTTTATCCGAAGCAAGCCACAATACTATTTCTGCCACCTCCTCTGGTTTTCCCAAACGCTGTAATGCATGCTGAGATTCCAGATATTTTTTTACTTCGGCATCCATATCCGACAACAAGGGGGTTTCTATAAATCCAGGACCAACGGCATTTACCCTGATTCCCTTTGTTCCATACTCCCAACCTGCACTTTTGGTTAGCCCTACTACGCCATGTTTTGCCGCAACATACGCTGATGAATTTGCAAAACCAACCTGCCCGAGTATTGATGCCATATTTACAATGCTTCCTTTGCCGTGTTTCAACATTGCCGGTATTTGATAATGCATTCCGTAAAAAACTCCATTCAAGTTAATATCTATTACCTTTTTCCAATCCTCAATACCGTATTCTCCTACTAAAGCGCTTGCTCCGCCTATTCCTGCGTTATTAACCGCTATATCCAATCTTCCAAAATGAGCAAGCGTATCTATTACCAGCCGTTCATTATCTTCAGGCAAAGCTGCATTTACTTTTACAAACATCGTTTCTTTTCCCATTTTTGCAGCTAAATCTCTTCCTGCTTCTTCATTTAAATCTCCGATGACTACTTTTGCTCCTTCTTGTACAAAAAGTTTGACAATTGCTTTACCTATACCGGAAGCACCGCCTGTCACGATAGCGACTTTATTTTCTAATTGTTTCATATATCATTATTTTTTTATGTTAACAAGGTAGTTATTTCTCATAAAAAATCCAATTTCACAGCGCCTTTTAACGAAGTTTTAAACGTTATAAAAAAAATAAGGGCTGATGTTCATCAGCCCTTATTTTTTATCCATTTGATTATCGGATTATTTTAAATCTGCAAAAAAATCATTTCCTTTATCGTCTGTAATAATAAACGCAGGAAAGTTTTTTACTTTAATTTTGCGCACAGCTTCCATTCCTAATTCAGGAAAGTCGACTACTTCTACACTTAAAATATTTTCTTTTGCCAAGATTGCTGCCGGTCCTCCGATAGAGCCTAAATAAAACCCTCCGTATTTTTTGCACGCATCTGTTACAGTTTGTGAACGGTTTCCTTTTGCAAGCATAATCATACTTCCGCCAACTGATTGAAATGCATATACATAAGGATCCATACGCCCGGCTGTAGTTGGTCCAAAACTTCCTGAGGGCATTCCTTCCGGAGTTTTTGCCGGCCCCGCATAATAAATCGGATGATTCTTAAAATACTCCGGCATTTCCTGACCTTCATCCAGCATCTCCTGAATTTTGGCATGAGCAATATCTCTTGCCACAATTACGGTTCCGTTAAGCATCAAACGCGTTTTTATCGGATGTTTTGTCAATTCCGCTAATTGCTCCTTCATCGGTTTATCTAAATCAATAACTACCGGTTCTTCTAGGTGTGGCGGTGTATCTGGCAAAAACTGAGCCGGATTCGTCTCTAACTGCTCTACAAACAAACCTTCTTTGGTAATTTTTGCTTTAATATTTCTATCTGCTGAACAGGAAACTCCTAATCCTACCGGGCAAGAAGCAGCATGGCGCGGCAACCGGATGACACGCACATCATGGGTAAAATATTTTCCTCCAAATTGCGCTCCGATATGAGATTCCTGACAGATTTGCTGTAATTTTTTCTCCCACTCCAAATCGCGAAAAGCTTGTCCGCCCATATTACCGGAAGTAGGCAGATTGTCATAATATCCCGCAGAAGCTTTTTTAACGGCGGCTAAATTTGCTTCTGCCGAAGTTCCGCCAATCACTAATGCTAAATGATATGGCGGGCAAGCTGCGGTTCCTAAATCCATTATTTTTTCTTTGATAAACGCAGTCAGATTTTTTTCATTCAGCAAAGATTTAGTTTTTTGGTACAAAAACGTTTTGTTTGCCGACCCTCCTCCTTTTGCCAAAAACAAAAATTCATATTTATCGCCTTGAGTTGCGTAAATATCAATCTGTGCAGGTAAATTTGATCCAGAATTTTTCTCTTCAAACATACTGATAGGAACGATTTGAGAATATCTTAAATTTTTCTTCTGATAGGTATTGAAAATTCCTTTCGACAAACTCTCTCCATCATTAATTCCCGTATATACATTTTCTCCTTTTTTAGCAACTACTATTGCCGTTCCGGTATCTTGACAGGATGGCAATTGCCCTTCTGCCGCCACAACAGCATTCTGCAATAGATTATAGGCCACAAAACGGTCGTTGTCCGTCGCTTCAGGGTCTTCTAAAATGGTTCTTAGTTTTTTAAGGTGAGAAGTTCGAAGCATAAAAGAAACATCTGTCATTGCTGTTTCTGCCAGCAATTCAATCCCTTTAGGGTCTACTGTCAAAATTTCTCTTTCTCCTAATTTTTCAACTTTTACATAATCTGATGAAATCTGCTTATACACCGTGTCATCCTTTTGAACAGGATACGGATCTTGATATATAAAGTCCATTGAATTGTTAATTTATTTTGTGCTGTAAATTTACAAAATATACTTTAGGCTATCGTGTAGAACCTTTATAAATTAAGACTCAAAAAAAGCTGTATAGGCTATAAACTTCGCATATATGCCTCAAGCGATTCTAACTCCAAATCGCTCATCTTTTTAGTAATAGTCAAATTCGCCTGCATAATTATAAACTGAGAGGGATCTACAACCGGTTCTCCTTCTCCTTTTAAAAAAGAAACTATACTAACCTCATGTTTGTCATAAATCTCAATTATTTCACGAACACTCGGACCTATTACTTTTTTATCTTTTAAATGACAAGAAGCACAATTTCCTTTGCCTTTAAACAGGCTTTCTCCCAATCTTATTTTTTCTAAAGAGGTCATTTCTACTGCTAATCCCTCATGAGAAGATGTTGAGCGATTATCTTTCTTACCACAGGATACAACCAAGTTTAGGAGAAAAAATATTAAAAATGCGATACTTATATTTTTTTTCATCAAATTATACTTTCTTAAACATGACTGAGGTACAAAAGTAAAAATAAGTTTTTACCTTTTAAATTCTACTCTGCACAAATGTTCTTTTTTGTATTTTTGGAGTAAAAGAAGAACATGAAAACACATCCGATACTTTTAGTTTTCTCATTACTTGTAATGCTGGTGAGTTGTGATAACCGAACGCTTAATACTTCTAAAGCAGCCTCTGCTATTACGGTTTATCTGGAAGAAAAACCTATTTATGAGAGTGCTTACCTTACAGTGGGAGAAACTAAATTGCGCACCAAAAAAGACCATGAGCTCATAGACCAATACAAACTGCTGGAAGCAGAAGGATATATTACTTTTACAAGCGAATCATCAAAAAAACGGTGGCTTTCTAAAGACAGTATATGGAATGCAACTCTAAAACTTACTGAAAAAGCACATCCTTATGTTATTGAACAAAAAAACAATAAAATAAAAATTAAAACAATTGAATATAAAGTTGATACTGAAAATGGTTTACAGATAGATAGTAAAGGAAAGAAATCAGCCTTAGTGACTGCTATGTTACAAAAAAAGGCTACCCCTTTTTCTTTTTTGAAACCAGATAAAAATCCTCATACAGAATTTATTACTAAAAAATTTCGTATGAAATTTTCAGATGAAAATGGGTGGAAGATTATCAATTAATTATTTTTCATGAGAAAAAACATAATTATTCTTATCCTCATTCAGCTTATCCTCTCTTTTATTTCGGCATTGCTAATATCTAAAATGTCCTTTATAGGAAGATTAGGTATCAATTTATTTTACAGAGAGTATCTGATTTTTAAAACCGTATGGAAAACCGCACTCGCTATTTTCGCTATTCAGTTTGTTTTAGTACTCGTTCTTAGTTTTTTTAAATACCTTACCCCTAATCACTTTAGCCGTATAATTGCTATTGTAGCTTTGGTAATCGGAATAGCAGGTAGTTATTTTACATTTATAGATTTCACAACTACTTCCCATCGACACATGAAAATGTATTTTCATTCAGGAGGTTATTTATTTTGGATTAGCTGGAGCATTACCTGTATGTTTTTTATTTTCTCTAAAAAGAAAAAAGTGAGTCTTACGGATTTATCAATTATAGAAGAAAAGAACATACAAAAACCTTCAGATAATAAAGTTTAGATTTTTTATAATTTGACAATATTTTAGAAATCCTTAATTTTATTCTTTCTTAAAATATAGCCAGCATGCTTAAAGTCAAATTTTTATTGTTATACACTGTTTTTCTATCTTTATGTTTTTCTTCTTGTAAGGATACATCTAAAAACGCCACTTCGTTAAATAAATCTGAAAAAAGTAGTCAACAAGAAAAAGCGGTTCAAATTCCTATGCATGGGACGGGAGAAAATAGTTCTTCCTCTTCCAACAAGCGATTTGAAATGGATAAAACAACACAAGAAATGCTTCAAAATCAGAAAAAAGAAGAATAATTTTTTATTGTTTTCATTGTTTTCCACCTAAAAATAAGTAAGTTTACCCTTTACCAATTAAAATATTTTAGATTTATGAAAATTCGAGTTTATATTTTATCTGCATTTTTAACTTTAGGGCTGTTTTCTTGTAAAGACACCCAAAAAGAAGCTCCGGCAATTGAAGATACTGAATTGTCATCTACAACATCCGCTCCGGAAACGCCTGCGCAAAATGAAGCTTTGGAAAAAGCTCCGGCAACAAATAATCAGACTGCTGATAATTTAAATCCTGCTCACGGACAACCAGGACACAGATGTGATATTCCGGTAGGTGCTCCTTTAGACACGCCTCCTCAGCAGAATAATATGCAGCAGCAACCTGTCCAAGCAGCCGCTTCGTCTTCTAACGGCAACAGTCCGTTTTTAGTTAATGACCAAGCCAAGAGTAAATTGCAAAATTCAGGAGGTTCGGCAGGAACAACTGCTTCTGGAAAAGTTAATCCTCCTCATGGACAACCCGGACACAGATGTGATATTCCAGTAGGACAACCGCTATAAAAACCATAGTTTTTTTGTTAATTATAACGTTTCATATCGTTAAATTCTTCCGAAACATTATCTTTGACTATCAAATTAATCTTTATAGTAAAATTATAATTACTTTATGAAAAGAATTGTTTTACTTCTTTTGGCTTGTTTTTCTCTGTTCTCTGTATATGGACGGAATACAATTGTAAAAGAAAATATAGCTGATCATATTCAGTATATATTAGACGAGGCTCAGTTTGCGACATATCGACAATCCGTATTGTTTTTTGCACCTGCAAATGACGACTGTACAGATGCGGCGTCTTTAGCGGTTAATCCCGATTTGGACTGCGGTCAAAAACTATCGATTGATTTTACGGGAGCAACCGCTTCCGGAAAAGCAGTTCCCTTTTGTTCGGCAGTAGGATCCTCTCCAAAAGATTTGTGGTTTGAGTTTACCGCTACTTCTGACAAACATGAATTAAGTATTTCCAATGAAAAAAACATGCCCGCTACGCTTTACGGAGCGCTTTACGACAGGGATTGCAGTGCTATAAATGCTACGGCCTCTCAATGTTTTTCATTGACAGCTGCTGTTAAAAAGATAACGCTAGACAAGTTAAAACCGGGCAAAAAATACTATATCCGACTGATGAGCGGAGAAACAACCCCTACCACCACGCTGGATTTGTGTTTGGGTACGGTTCCTCCTCCTATAAAAGTAAGTCCTAGCGGAGAGATGTACACGGTGGAAGAACTGGTAAAAGACGTCTTGGTAACATCAGGGTGTGATTTGGTGTCTAATGTGCGTTATCAGGTGGGAAATGGAAGTCCTGCGACCAAATCAGTAAATACCTTGGGCTATTTTCATAAAAATGGCTCCATGTTTCCTTTTGAAGAGGGCATTGTTTTATCAACTAGTCAAGTACAATTCGTCCCGGGACCTTTTACAAGTTCTAATAAGGGAACAAATCCTCATCGTTGGGTAGGCGATAAAGATTTAGTAGACGCTGTTAATGATACAGGAGGTTTTCCAACAACTCCGATCCCAGCCACAGATATGCGAGTAACACAAGTGGAGTTTGACTTTATTCCGGTAAAGGATACTCTCAAATTTGAATATTTATTTGCATCCAATAGTTATATCAATGGATGTACTTACTCGTGTAATAATGGAGCTTTGTTTGCCGCCTGGTTAATTGATTTAACTACTGGTACAGGAGAAAACTTAGCTAAAATACCGGGAACTACCGTTCCTATTTCTTTAAAAAGCATTTGGGATAATGCAAAAATAACGGGGACGAGTTGTAATTCTTATCCGGAGTTTTTTTGGAACGCCTATCAAGGTGGTAATGCAGATCCTCAGACAGCCCCTATTAATTATGCGGGTTCTACAGTAGGAATGGAATCTGAAACGGTTAAGGTTATTCCCGGCCGTAAATACCACATTAAACTGGCAGTAATGGATTTTTGTCCAACAGACAGTCACTCTTCCGCCGTTTTTTTCAACGCTCGCAGTTTTGATTTGGGTAATCCCGAGATCGGTGAGGACATGAGCATCGAGGGCGGCAATGCGCTTTGTCCTGGGGATACAATTGAGCTCGGTCAGAATCTGGAGGCGAAGGACTATTTAATCCAGTGGACCAAAAACGGCAAAGATCTTATCGGAGAAAACGGTGAGACTTTAAAAGTAAACGAGCCTGGTTTGTACGGTGCCCGCTTGAAGTATAAATACGTAGTTTGCGATGTTGAGCTTGATCCGGTCAAGGTCGAGTTCTACGACGAGATCATCATCGAGAAACAGCCCTCGGATATCGAGCAGTGCCGTTCGAGCACATCAGCCACTACGATCAATTTGGAACAGGCCATGCAAGGCGTGACGCACAATGCGGTTACGTATCAGTATTACGAAAACGAACAAGACGCCAAGGACAACGTAAATCAGATCAATCCCTATTACGGTTTTGACAATACCCTGAGCGCTAAAAAGAT
>NZ_SOAG01000025.1 GCF_004364575.1 Myroides indicus
TTGTGCATTGAATTGTTTGTGTGGTAACTGCAATTTACTGTTTTTTAGTAAATTGCACAACTTTTATTCAATACTTATACAAATGCACCACGGGTTATAAATGGAATTGATCATCAAAAATAAGTAGATTAAAAATATTTATTTGTAAAGTGTAACAAAAACGAAAAAAAACGACTAATTTGTTAGCTATCTACTTAGAAAAATATTTGTAGTGATTTTGTATTTTAGATTATTGGTTAGTAGTTTTAGGTTTGCAATCAACGCCTTGCGAACAAACAAACTGCGAACGCTACTTTCTCTTTTAGGAGTAACTATCGGTATTTTTTCTATTATAGCTGTTTTGGCTGCGGTTGATTCTATGGATAGAAATATAAAATCTGAATTGAGCGGGTTTGACCGCAATATGATTTATGTTTTTAACCATTCTTTCGGCCCTACAGAGGTGCCTAAATGGAAAGTGGAGCAATTTCCGAAGATGAAGTATGAAGAGTACGACTATTTAAAGCGAAACCTAAATGGCGTGGAATATATCTCTTATAATTTGTTTGCCCAGTCTGAAACGATGAAATATGAAAACAATTATGTCAATCAGATTTCCGTTCGTCCTTGCAGTTCAGATATGCAGTATTTAGATAATGTAAAAATTTCGCAAGGAAGATTTTTTAATGAAGCCGAATCTGCCAAAGGCGCTCCGGTAGTAATTATCGGTTTTGAGGTGGCAAAAACGCTGTTTAAAAATACAGATCCGATTGGGAAGGAGGTAAGAATGTACGGACGGAACTTTACGGTTATCGGGGTGATTGAAAAGCAAGGATCGATTAATATTGGAGGCGACCAGGATAGCAGTGCTTATTTTCCGGTAAATCTGATGCGGCAAATGTATGGGGATAATAGTACTTTTATGACTCCTGTAATTATTGTAAAACCACTTAAAAACGTGGATATAAAGCAGTTTGAAGAAGAAATAGGCGTGAAATTAAGACTCTACAGAGGATTGAAGATAGGGGATGATAACAATTTTTTTGTCAATGTGTTTGGTGGCTTATTGGAGTTTGTTGATAAAATTATTGCTCAAATGAATGTAGTGGGTTGGATAATCAGTGGTTTTTCATTGCTGGTTGGTGGTTTCGGAATTGCCAATATCATGTTTGTGTCTGTTAAAGAGCGAACGCATTTAATTGGGATTCAAAAATCCATAGGAGCTAAAAATAGATTTATCTTATTTCAATTTTTGTTTGAAGCAGTTATTTTGGCTTTGATTGGCGGTGCTATAGGACTGTTGATGGTTTTTGCAATTACAAAAATAGCTTCTGCACTGGTAGATTTTAAGTTTGTGCTCAGTTTCTCCAATGCTTTAATTGGCTTGAGTTTATCTGCATTTATCGGTTTAATATCCGGGGTGCTGCCTGCGCGTTCAGCAGCAAAATTAGATCCGGTTGAGGCTATTCGTACAGGGATGTAAAAAAGTAAAGAACATACAATACTAACTTATTGTTGTATTTGTTTTGACGATAAAAAAAAGTTAAATCTAATATTAATAAGAAAACCGACATGATAAAATGTCGGCTTTCTTATTAATAAAGATATTCTAATATTTAAAATCAATCTGCTATTAAAAAATATTTTTGGGATTGTCCTATTAATTAATGTCTGATAGGTTTGTTCAGAATAAGATCTAAATATAAGTTAACGTTTTTCTTTAAATTTTTGCGGTGGGTGATAAAATCCAAAAACCCGTGCTCTAATAAAAACTCAGAAGTTTGGAATCCTTCCGGTAAATCTTTTCCTGTAGTATCTTTAACAATGCGTGGTCCTGCAAAGCCTATCAAAGCTCCGGGCTCCGCAATGTTGATATCGCCCAACATGGCAAAAGAAGCAGAAATACCTCCCGTAGTTGGATCTGTACACAGTGAAATGTAAGGGATTTTGGCATCGCTTAATTGAGCTAGCTTTGCAGAAGTTTTAGCCATTTGCATCAATGAATAACCTGCTTCCATCATACGTGCACCTCCTGATTTGGAAATCATCAAAAAAGGAATTTTGTGTTTTAGAGAATAATCAATTCCACGAGCTATTTTTTCACCTACTACAGATCCCATCGAACCTCCGATAAAGGCAAAGTCCATTGCCGCAACTACTAATTTTTCTCCTTTAGATTTTCCCACTGCTACTTTAACAGCATCGTTGAGCTGTGTTTTATTGGTAGCTTCTTTTAAGCGATCTACATATTTTTTAGTGTCTTCAAATTTTAAAATATCTTTTGAAGTAAGACTTTTGGCTATCTCTTTGTAGTCGTTGTCGTCAAAAAGGATTTCAAAATATTCTTTACTGCCGATTCGAACGTGGTATCCGTCTTCCGGACTTACCCATAAATTTTCTTCTAACTCGTCAGAATCAATTATTTTTCCAGTAGGAGATTTATACCACAATCCTCTTGGTGTGTCTTTTTTGTTCTCTGTTGGAGTTTGAATTCCTTTTTCTTTTCTCTTAAACCAAGCCATAAAATGTTTTGTTTTGTTGATAGTAATTTGACAATAACTGAATATTACAGCGTGTTTACGTTGTTTAAGTCTTTAAACGCTTCTTCTAATCTTGCGTTAAAAGTCAGCTCGCCTTTTCTAACCCATGTTCTCGGATCATAGTGTTTTTTATTAGGTACATCTGCTCCGTCAGGGCTGCCTATTTGTGTTCTTAAATATTCAATTTTGGAAGTCATATAATCTCTGATTCCTTCGGTATATGCAAATTGAAGATCAGTATCAATATTCATTTTAATTACTCCGTACGAAATAGCTTCTCTTATTTCTTCTAAAGAAGAACCTGAACCGCCGTGAAACACAAAATCAACAGGATTGTGTTTCAAATTAAATTTTTTAGCTACGTATTCTTGTGAGTTCTTAAGAATAATCGGAGTCAGTTTTACATTTCCGGGTTTATATACTCCGTGAACATTCCCAAATGCTGCTGCTACAGTGAAACGTGGACTGATTTTAGAAAGTTCTTCGTAGGCATAAGCCACTTCATCCGGCTGTGTATAAAGCCTTGAAGAATCTACATCGGTGTTATCAACTCCATCTTCTTCGCCGCCTGTAATTCCCAACTCTATTTCCAAAGTCATTCCGAGTTTATCCATTCTCTCCAGGTATTTTTTTGAGATGGATATGTTTTCCTCTATAGGTTCTTCAGATAAATCAATCATATGCGAGCTGAACAGAGGTTTTCCAAATTGCTTCATGTGCTCTTCTCCTGCCTCTAACAAACCGTCAATCCATGGCAATAGGTTTTTAGCACAATGATCAGTATGTAGAATAACTGTGGCACCGTAGGCTTCTGCTAAAGTGTGTATATGTTTTGCTCCGGCAACTGCTCCGGCAATTGCTGCTTTTTGATTTTCATTAGATAATCCTTTTCCTGCCATAAAAGCAGCTCCTCCGTTAGAAAACTGGATTATAACAGGCGAATTTAATTTTGCTGCAGTTTCTAATACTCCATTGATAGTACTTGAACTGGTAACGTTTACAGCGGGTAATGCAAACCCTTTTTCTTTTGCGTATTTAAAAATTTCTTGCACCTGATCGCCAAATGCAACACCGGGTTTAATATTATGAGCCATAGTTGTTGTGTGATTAATTTTTACAAAAATACAATTATTATTTAATTAGAAAGGATAATTGATTCCAACATTTAAGACGGACTCTTTGATGTTAAATTCCTCAAACCATTTGCGATTGGTTTCAATAGATGGATTATACGTTTTAAAGCCCATGTCTAAGCGGAAGACAAAAAAACTGAAATCATAGCGGATACCAAAACCAGAACTGAAAGCCAGGTCTTTGAGAGAAGAAATACCGTTAAAAGTATAATCTTTATCTTCTATATCGCTAAAAATATCCCAGATATTGGAGGCATCAACAAACAGTGCGCCATACCATTTTCCTGTGATGTTAAAACGGTATTCTGTACTGAAAAATATTTTCATGTTTGCTTCGTTGAAATCAAGAACTCCACCGCTTCTTCCCGGACCTAAACGATAAGGTTGCCACCCTCTGTTGTCATTGGAGCCACCTGTGAAATAGCTTCGCGAAAACGGAATGGAATTAGAGTTCCCGTAAGGAATGGCAATACCTCCAAATGCACGAAGGGCAATTACCTGCTGTTTTCCTAAATCCCAATATTTAATAAAGTCAAGTTCGGTTTTGATGTATTGCGAAAATTCTACATCCATAAAAGTTTTTTTCCCTGTTGACCCCACTTTTGAATTACTCATGAGCAGACTCATTAGTCCTCCTGCGGATTCTACCTTTGCTTTAATAGTGTGAAAGCTATTGTCATCTATATTAGTGCGCGTAGAAGAGGTAAATGTTAAATTAGAAGCAAGGATGAGGTTGTTTTCGGAAAGTCTTACTTTTCTTTCGTAAATACTTTTTACTAAATCATAATCTGCATCACTTATATTTAAGGGATCTGACGGATTTAAAGCGTCAAAAATAAAAGAGTCTGCTCCACCATCTTGTATGGTCAGCATTCCGTCCTCATTGTAATATGAAGAATCTACATCATATTTGTCTGCAATTTGATTTAAGCTGTTGTAGGAGGATTTGTAGGTCGAAAAATAATTGTTTGGATTGGTATTTCTAACGTATTGTGCATTTAATAAATCTAGACTAAAACTGTTTTTCCGCGAAGGATACCATGAATAGTTTACAATTCCCGTAAAGTTATTTTTGTCTAAACCTATATTTTTTTGTCTGGAAAGCCCGAAGCTCATGGAGGTCGTCGGGAGCATTGATTTAGGAATAATTTTGTTTGCTGCTATAGGAAACAAAAAGCGGGGAAATGTGAGTTTTACATCGGTTCCGTACTCAGTAACATTAAAGAAAACATCATTAGGATTATTCATTTGCCTTGATGAACCGATACTTCCCCTTAGTCCAATTTCTAAAACTTCAGCTCCTCTGAAGATATTTCTAAAAAATAATCCCATACTTCCTCCGATTCCGAAATCCTGAATATTGGAATGAGTGATGTCAAAAGAAGGATTAAACGTCATTTTTTTTCTCGAAGTAAGATAAATGTTGGTGATTAAAGACTGACCGGTGGAGTCTCTTTTGTCTTCAACATATTCTATAGATGGATAATTGAAAATTCTTAAATTACTAATAGAGCGGGAGGTGAGAATGCGTCTGAAATCACTAAACCGAGTATCTTTATTGATAAAAATAGCATCTGTAAGAGCTTTTGGTTTGTATTTTAATTTGCCTAAGCTATAAATATTAAAATTGTTATATTGTACACTGTCTAAGACATATTCTTTTTCTTTGGACAAGTTATCTGTAAAAATATTAACCTCGCTGATATTGTATAATTTAAAAGGAACGCGAGTTAGCGTATCACCAGATTTTACCGTTTGCTGATCTATAATCAGATTGATATTAGCTTTGTTTTTTTTGTTGATAATAGTGTCAACTTCATAGCGGATATTTAACTCCTGAAAGTAATATGCTCCACTGTTTCTGAAATAGTTAGTTAGTCTTGTCCGTTCTGCTTCAAAGTTTTTGACATTAAAAGCGGTATTGGGCTTGATAATACTTTGTGTTTTTGTTTTTTCATATAATTCAGCAAGTGCAGGTGTCTGTATAGAAGTACTCAGACTATCGATAAAATATGGTTCCCCCGTTTTAACTAAATAGGTTGATTTTACTTTTTGTATATTAATAGAATCTATTTTATTCTCAACTTTCGTGTCAAAATATCCTTTGTTAAAGTAATAGTTTTTTAATCTTACCAGTGATTTCTCAGTTTTTAAACTGTCATATAAAACAGGAGCTTCGCCTGTTCTCATCAGAAAATTGTTAAACCCTGAGATAGCAAAAGATTCTCCCAATCGGTTTACTTGTTTTTTTGACAAAATAGAAGTTAGCGCTTTTTCACTTTTTGGGTGATTTTTCAGCCATAAATGATAAGTAGAATCTGCATTGGGTTTAGCGAGATTATAAAGATGCAATCGCAATCTGAAGCCAATCAGCGGTAAAGAACTGTTCGGACGCTGGTATAATTGGCTGAGAACATCCTCTTTACTTGTTTTTTTTTCGTTTTCAAAAACGGAGTTCTCCATAAGCAATACTTTGTCTTTCGGTACTCGTTTGGTTAACGAGCACGAAAAAAAAGTCATGCAGATTAGTATAATTAATGCTATTTTTGATAAAAATTTGCTCAAGGTAGTATTCAATTATTGTTCAAAAATACAGTTTTTATGGTTACAAAAAACCAAATAAAATTAATAAAAAGCTTGCATCAAAAGAAATACAGGAAACAGTATAAGCTATTTATTGCAGAAGGAATCAAGGTAATCCGCGAATTAGTAAACTCTTCTTTAGAAGTAGAATGTGTCTATTGTACAGAAGAAATTGATTTTGAAGCTTTGTCTTTTCCTAAAAAGATGATTACTACAGAAGAAATGAAAAAGATATCTGCCTTAATAACAGTTTCAAATTGTCTTGGAATATTTAAGATACCCGAAGTAGAAAAGCCGGATTATAGTGATCTTATTTTAGCTTTGGACGATATAAGAGATCCCGGAAATTTAGGTACCATAATCAGGTTATGCGATTGGTTTGGAATAAAGAATATTTTTTGTACTGAGGAAACAGTAGATGTATATAATCCAAAGGTCGTGCAGGCAACGATGGGCTCTCTTTCCAGAGTAAATATTGTATACGGGAATTTACATCAAATGATAAATGAAACTAAAAACCTACCCGTTTACGGGACTTTTATGGAAGGGAAAAATATTTATAAACAAATAAAATTGCCGCAAAAGGGAATTATAGTTATGGGGAATGAAGCCAATGGCATTTCGGACTCAATTCAGCAGTTAATCACTGAAAGACTGACAATTCCGCGTTTTGGAGATCTACAGCAAACGGAGAGCTTAAATGTGGCAATGGCTGCTTCTATTGTTTTAAGCGAATTTAGACGTATAAATTTTTAGTGAAATGTAAAGTTTACGAAAATTCCTCTTGTTTTCATGGACGAAATATTACCCGTCCACGGACTATCTGAATTATAATCTCTGATTAATTCGTCGTTTATGCCGAAAACTCCTCGGATGGAAGGAGAGAATTTAAAATATTCAAAATAAATATCTATTCCCACGCCTACTTCATAATTGGTGGTCCATTGCTTCATTCGCCAAATACCTTCATAATTGTCGTCAGAAGATCCGTGATTACTACTGAGGTTTAAATCTACAGAGAAACCACCTAAAACATAAGGACGGATATTTCCGGTGCGGAGTGCCGAAAATTTCAAAAGTAAAGGGAAATGCAGATAGGTGGAGCCAATACTTTTGGTAGAAGAGTTTTTGATTTCTTCTGGGGATGGAATAGCTCTGTTTAGCTGATTGTTATAATAGTCGTGAATTAACGGTTGAGGAAAGGTTAAATCGCGTTTTGTATATGCCAACCCGGGCTCAAATCGTAAATCAATGTATTCCATAATGCGGAGATTCCCGACAAGACCTACGTTAAATCCGATCGAAGAGTTTACCTGTATTTCTGAATAACCTCCCGGATATTGTTGTTTGAGTTCCTGAAGTCGGGTGTAGTATGCCTTGTCATAATCAAAATGAAAATTAAAAGAGTTAAAACCTAAATAATAGCCCCAATGCACACGCTGTTTATCCCATTCAGGTTTATTTATCAAAGGTTTATTTCCAAATATCCACTGACCAAATGAATTGGCACTCATCAATAAAAACAGTAATACTACAAAAAGTTTTTTCATAATTTAGATGCAGAATAAATCGTTGCAATTCCCATAGTTTGAGGTTGGTGTTTTACATTTTTAAACCCAACTTGTCTCAAAATATTGTTCAACTCTTCGCCAAAAGGGAAATTTTTAGCAGAGTCAGACAAATATTTATATGCTTTTTGATCCCTCGAAAATAGTTTTCCCATAAAAGGAAGGATATTTTGTGTGTAAAAAAAGTACCCCTGTTTGAAAGGAAATTTTGTCGGAACCGAGGTTTCTAAGATAACAAAAATTCCGTTTGGTTTTAATACTCTTAAAATTTCTGATAAACCTTTTTTTAAATTTTCAAAATTTCTGATTCCAAAACCTACTGTAATGGCATCAAAGGTATTGTCTTCAAAAGGAAGATTTTCTGAATCTCCCTGGATCATTTCTATGCGATTTTGGAGGTTTAATGCTTTAACTTTTTGTTTTCCAACTTCTAACATTCCCGCAGAAAGATCTAATCCAGTGATTTTTTCAGCGTTGGATTTAGATAATAGAATAGCAAGGTCTCCAGTTCCTGTTGCTATGTCCAAAATAGTATTTGGGTTTGTTTCTACAACTAGTTTTAACACTTTCTTTCGCCAACCCTGATCTGTGCCTAGCGAAATCATGCGGTTAAGATTATCATAATTGCCTGAAATAGTATCAAACATTTGTTCTACCTGCTTTTTTTTACCTAATTCAGATTCTTTATAGGGGGTAATATTGTCAGACATTTTATTTTTTTGCCAAATATAATTATTCTAATACAATTTAAAGGATTTTGGAGAAGTAGAAATAGTGTTTAAAATAAAATAGATAAGTGATCGTATTCACTTCCTGCAAGAGTAATTTTATGATCTTGTTTAAAACCTAGTTTTTCATAGAGTTTTTTTGCGTCCGGATTTTTTATATCTACCAAAAGTCCTATTTGTTGAAAATTTTCATCGCGTGCATAGTCGATAACGTATTTTAAAAGTTGAGTACCTATCCCTTTACCTTGTGACATCGGGGAAACGGCAATCGTATCCAAATAAAATTCACCACCATTTGTTTCAGATTCAGGAATAGTAGGATTGTTATAATGATTATTCATTACATCTAAAACAGGCTGTTGCAGTTGATGAAAATAATCGCCGTTATACCCTGTAATAGACCCCAAAATTTCATTCTCTTCGTTTATAGCTACAAAAGTGTTCTCATAGCTGTACAGGTTAGAAGGCTGCTGGAAAAGTCTGGTTAAAAAATAAATAGCTTCTTCTATATCATTTTTTTGTATAAAACTAAAGACAATGTCTTCCATTGCTTGGAGCATTAGCTTCGGAACTATATCAAAATCTGTTTTTTTGGCTCGTCTGATTGTTACACTCATATATTTTGCTTTTACTTTTGGCAAAGTTACTAAACCTTACATTCAGTTATAAACACTATTTTTTTAATTTTAATCGATAGAGACAAACAAATTAATAATTGTTTGAAAATAAATAGTATTTAATATTTAATATTTAATATGAGAAAAGTAAAGATATAGGTTTTATCATTTATTTTTGTGTAACAACTAATGTAACAATATAAAATTATGTCTTATGAACAATATATTTCTCGTTTAGAGAATAAAAGTGTATCAGACGCCTTGAGTAGTCGAGTGGGTTTGATTTCCAAAGTTTTAGAAAAGGTTGAAGAAGAAAATAAGTGGAATTACTGCTATGCAGAAAACAAATGGACAGCTAAACAAATAGTACAGCATTTGATAGATTGCGAGCGGATTTTTAGTTTTAGAGCGATGCATATTGCAAGAAAAGATGACAACCCGCTATTTTTGTTTGACGAAAATGAATATGCAAAGGAAGCTGATGTGACTTTAAAATCTCAGTATGATTTATTTAGGGAATATGAATGTCTGATGACAGCCACTTATTTAATGTATAAAAACTTTGACGAAAATGAATTAAAGCGGTCCGTTGCAGTTGCCGGAAATACAATAAATGTAGAAACCATGGGTAGAATAATTGCGGGGCATAGCCTCCATCATATGGATATACTTGAAGAAAGGTACTTAAGACAGAAAGTAAAATAAAAACACAAGAGGAAACCAAATTCGGTTTCCTCTTGCTTATAAATGTTTGTTTATGGTTTTTTTATTTAAGATACTAAAAAGTCCCTCTTTTTTGTTTTCAAGATTGTCAAAGCGCTCTTTGCATTCTTTTATCATTTGTACAGCTGCTGCTTTATTTCCAAATCCATTTGTTGTCACTGTTTTGTTTTCAAGATCTTTGTAAACTTTAAAAAAGTGCTCAACTTCCTTTTTGAAATGTTTGTTAACACTTACTATTCAGATTCACTTATGAACTTCATCTTTTGGATTCTGACTGCGTTTAAAATTGCCAAAAGAGCTACGCCTACATCGGCAAATACGGCTTCCCACATATTAGCTATACCTCCGGCGCCCAAAATCAATACGATAACTTTAATTACCAATGCAAGCGTAATATTTTGAATTACAATTTTGCGTGTTTCTTTTCCAATATGAATTGCTGTAGCAATTTTTGAAGGCTGGTCGGTTTGGATGACCACATCTGCCGTTTCTATAGCAGCATCGCTGCCAAGTCCTCCCATGGCAATACCTACGTCACTCAGAGCTAATGCAGGAGCGTCATTAATTCCATCTCCAACAAAAGCTAAGGTATAGTTTGGATTATCGGATTTTAGCTTTTCTATTTCTTTGACTTTTTGTTCAGGTAAAAGTCCACCTTTGGCAAAGCTTATATTCAACTGCTGAGCTATTTTTTGAGCTATAGTATCTTTATCTCCACTTAGCATTACCGTTTTTTTGACATTCATTTGATTCATTAGTTCGATAGCTTTTGGAGAATCTTCTTTAATCTGATCGGCGATAGTAATATAACCGATATATTGATTATCTAGAGCAACGATGACAATGCTTTCTGTAATCTGGTTTATTTGTGTCGGATAATCAATATTAAAATGCTTTAAAAGCGCAGTGTTACCTGCTAAAACAATTTGACCATTAATCTCCCCGCTTAATCCTTTTCCTGAGATTTCATGTACATTCTGCGCTATGATTTCAGTAGGAAATGCTTCAACAATTGCCTTGGCTATAGGATGAGTAGATTGTTTTTCGATTGAGCCAACGAGTTGCGTGAATTTCTCTTTTTCAATTAAACTTTCTATATTCTGAACTTTAAAAACACCTTCAGTTAGCGTTCCTGTTTTATCCATAACTACAATATCCACTTTGCTCATCAATTCTAAAAAATTAGAACCTTTAAACAAGATACCGTTTCGTGATGCTGCTCCAATTCCTCCGAAATAGCCTAATGGAACTGATATAACCAATGCACAAGGACAGGAAATAACTAAAAACACCAATGATCGGTATATCCAGTCTTTCATGATGTAATCGGATACGAATAAGGCAGGCAGAAAAGCAACAACAATAGCCAGAAAGAAGACAATTGGCGTGTACACTTTGGCAAACTTGCGAATATACAGTTCTGTCGGAGCTTTTCGAGCACTGGCTTCTTGTACCATTTCAAGTATCTTAGACAAAGAGCTGTCTTGATATAATTTAGTTGTTTTTATTTCTATAACACTTTCCAGATTAATCATTCCCGCGAGTACACTCTCTCCCTTTTTATGCGAAGCAGGTTTACTTTCTCCGGTCAAAGCAGAGGTGTTGAAACTTCCTTTTTCTGACAACAGTTCTCCGTCTAAAGGGATTTTTTCACCCGCTTTTACCTGAATGACTTCTCCTATTTCAACTTCTTCAGGATTTATAATAATATATTGGTTATTTCTGAGTACAGAGGCTTCGTTAGGTCTGATATCTAATAAGGCTTTTATATTTCCGCGAGCTTTGTTAACAGCTGTTTCCTGAAAAATTTCTCCAATGGTATAAAACAACATTACCGCTACTCCTTCAGGGTATTCGCCAATGATAAAAGCACCGATCGTTGCAATACTCATCAGTGAAAATTCATTGAAGAAATCTTTTTTGATTGATAATTCTATTGCTTGTCTGAGTACTGGAAAAGCAATTGGCAAATAAGCTAAACTATACCAAATAAGCTGTAAAGTATTGTTCTGAATAAACCAATCGGCTTTTAGAATGTGTGTAATAAATAATCCGGAAAAGAGAATAAATAAACTTATGCCTGTTGTGAATTTATTATTCATTTTACCGTGATCGTGGTTGTGGTCCTGATTGTGATTAGAAGTATCGCAACTGCATGTATGTTGATGTGACATTGTAAAAATGATTATCGATTATTTTTATCAAAAATACACCCTTATAACCGATATAAATAATATGCGAGAATGTTTGCAATGCTGTTGCAATATTTAATTCTTTACATAATTCTTTTTAAATGTGTACATTAAAGGAAAACTCCTGCACAGCATCCAAACAGCAAAGGCAATCCAAATACTGTATAGTTTAAAATTAAAATAATCTAAGAGAAGCAGTGTAGGAATAAAACCACAAAAAGTAGCAAACAAAAGATTGTTTCTTAAAAATTTAGCATCTCCCATTCCTTTAAAAATTCCGTCATAAATGTAAGCCAAGGCATTAATAGGCTGCATTAAGAGCACTAGCCAAAAGATGGATGTAAATAAAATATTGACGTCAGGATTTTGATTAAACATCAAACCAATGTGTTTATAAAAGATAAGACATATAGCAATAAGTATAAACGAAATCACTACCGCATATTTACTGATATCTTTACTCATAGTCCACATTGTTTTATAGTTTTTTTCTCCTAGTAATTTACCCGAAAAAGCATTGCCGGCACTGGCATAACCGTCAATAAAAAAAGAAAAAAACAGCCATATATTCATTAAAATGCTCTGTGCCGCAATATAGTTTTTTCCATAATCGGCTGCATAAGCATTTGCCAAATAAATAGCTAGATTTAGAGTAGCCGTTCTAATGATAAAGTTAAAACTCATTATAATTAATGGTTTTAGAGAAGGGTTTATTTTCTTTCTTATTTTTAAATTAAAAGGGGTTTTGGTAAAAAAATAGTAAAAAGCCATACCTAACATAACCGTTTGCGAAATTATACTGGCATACGCCGCACCCTTTACGTGCAGAGGAGGTATAATGCCATCTATTCCATATACGAGTATTATATCCAAAACAACATTTAAAAGTGCTCCGGTTAAGCTGCATTTCATAGCCCAAATTGTATTTTGAAGACCTCTGAAAACACCGTATAACGCAAAAGTAATTAACGTAAGCGGAAACCCCCATGCTCTGATGAGATAGTACTCTTTAGCGTAAACCAAAATCAGTCCTTCTGCGTTGTATGCCGTAAAAATTTCATGAACAAAAAATGTAGTAGAGAAAAACAAGAGTAAACTCAATATAAAATTGAAAAGAATAGCCTGAGGAACAAGCGTTTTAACAGCAAAAATCCTTTGTGCTCCCAAATGGTGAGAAACCGTTGCTGAGATAGAAGTCTTTGTTTGTGCAACAATCCAGATTACAGCAGAAAGAAAAGAACCTACCAAACCAACGGCAGCCAAAGCTTCAACGCTATTTTCTTTGATATTGCCAACAATAGCGATATCCGTTAGTGAAATAATAGATTCTGATATACCTGAAAAAATAGCGGGAATGGCTAACTTATTAATATCTCGGAATGTAATTTTATAAATCACTTTTAATTAATCTAATATTAAGAAATACAAAGCTCGCTAAAAATAGACCAATAAAAAAACACCTCTGCAAGATGAGTGCAGAGGTGTAAAAAGTTTTTTATAAAGATTTAAAAACGCATTCCTACACCAAACCCTATCAACATTGGGTCTAATTTTACCTTTGCCGGTATTTTTAATTCATTTATCGGTGCTTCCGAAGATAATAAATTGGATGCATCAACCGTTACGTCTGTTTTTAAGAACAGTTTTTTAAAGTCAACGTTGATAAAGAATTTTTCTGTTAAATCAATATCAAATCCAAACTGATACCCCCATCCAAATTTATTGTCATATTTGATATCTTGAGCAGCACCTGATTTTTCATTGTAAAAAATAGTATAGTTTGCTCCAATTCCGACATAAGGTTTAAAAATATCACCAAATTTATGATGGTATTGAATCATTAAAGTGGGAGGGAGCAGCCAAACACTGCCTAAATCTACATTGGCAGTAGCCGGACCATTAACAACAGGTGGTAAATCCAAAGTAGACCCTATAGTTCCTACAGTGTGTTTTGATGTCCCTAAAATTAACTCAGCCGCTAGATTTTCAGTAAAAAAATAGGTAAAATCCAATTCAGGAATAAAATTGTTGTTCACGTCAATTTGTCCTCCAATAGAACTGATGTCAGCCTTGTTGTGCGGAATTACTCCGACACCGCGAAGACGCATCTGCCATTTATAAGTTTCTTTGTTTGTTGTTGTTTCTTGAGCAAATGCAGAACTGCCGAACAGTAAAGTTGCTCCAATCAGTGATAAAAATAATCTTTTCATATTTTCTGTTTTTAACTACTGCAAATATTGGAGTAATAAACAGGGATAAAAATGATTTTTATCATTTGATTTTCAAAAATTAATAAGTTATATTTATAATTGTCTATAAAGGAATTTTAATCGTAAAAATAAAAGAGTTTAAAGATGAAAACACTAGTAATAGGAGCTTCCAAAAATCCGGAGCGGTATTCTTTTAAAGCAATTAATATGCTAAGAGAGTATGATCATGAAGTGGTTGCCGTGGGATTAAAAATAGCAACAGTAGGCGATGTTGAAATACAAACTGGTCAACCTGATTTTAGAAATATAGATACTGTAACCTTATATATCAACCCCAAACGGCAACAGGATTTTTATCATTATATTATTGGCTTAAAACCACGTCGCGTAATATTTAATCCCGGTACTGAAAATACAGATTTTTATACTTTGCTAGAACAGAATGGAATCTGTTTTGAAGAAGCCTGTACGTTAGTCTTGCTGCGCACTAACCAATTTTGATTTTTTACTGATGACAAATAAAAGTATAACAGTAAGAGTTCCGTTAATTAAAATTAATTCATTGTCAAAAACATATCCATTAAATATTTTTTCTGACTTATTGCTTAGCCAAAGTGTTATAAATGGTGAAGCCAAGCAGATATAAGGAACTAATTTATCTTTAATCGTTCTGTTTTTAAAGAAGATGGCAAAGCCGAATAATCCTAAAAGCGGTCCGTAGGTATAAGAGGCAATTTTAAAAATCATACTCACTACTGAAGCATTGTTAAGAGCATTGAACAAAATAATGGTTAGAAACATCAAAAATGAAAAGCCAAAATGTACCCATTTTCGTTTTAAAACATTTGCAGGATTTTCTTTTTGTTTATCCATATTCAAAAAGTCAATACAGAAAGAGGTAGTAAGTGCCGTAAGAGCCGAATCTGTTGTAGCAAATGTTGCTGCGGTAAGTCCCAGTAAAAATATGATTGCAGGAATAATTGAAAAATGATGAAATGCAATTTCGGGAAACAGCAAATCTGTTCTTGGTTTTCCTGTTATAGTATCCAGAGGAATATCTATACCCAACTTGTTGGCATAGATATAAAGTAGAGCGCCTACACCTAAAAAAAACAGATTAATAATGACAAAAATTACGGTAAAAGAATACATGTTCTTTTGAGCTTCTTTGATGTTTTTACAGCTGAGGTTTTTTTGCATTAAATCCTGATCGAGTCCTACCATAGCAAGGGTAACAAAAATACCGCCGATAAATTGCTTAAAAAAGTTATAGCGATTAGAAATAAAGTCTTCCCAAAAGAAAATTTTAGAATAGTTGCTGTTTTTAACGGTGTCGAAAGCTTCTACTATGCCTAAATCCAAACTGTGACAGATAAAGAAAATAGTGAATATAACCGAAGATACTAAAAAAAAAGTCTGTAGCGTATCAGTTATAATAATGGTTTTCAACCCTCCTTTGTAGGTGTAGGCATAAATGAGTAAAAGAGCAATTAATACCGTCGCAAAAAATGGAATTCCATAATAGTCAAAAACATATCGCTGCAATACAATAACTACCAGATATAATCGGAATGCTGATCCAATAGTACGGCTGAGCAAAAAGATAAGAGCAGCCGATCTGTAACTGTAAAAACCTAGTTTTTTTTCGATATAAGTATAAATGGAAATAAGATTAAACTTATAATACAAGGGTAAAAGAACAGTCGCTGTCAAGATAAAGCCCACAGCATTACCCAATACAAACTGAAAATATTTAAACTGTTCGCCGCCAGGTGAGCCTACCTCTCCCGGAACGGATATGAAGGTAACTCCCGACAGCGCCGTACCAATCATTCCAAAAGCAACCAAATACCATTTAGCATTTTTGTTTGCACTGAAAAAAGCATTATTACTACTGTCTTTTTTACTGACGAATTGAGAAATTGCAATAAGTATTCCAAAATAAACGACAATAATTGTAATAATGGTTAAAGGAGTCATAATTTGTGTATTGTATTTGGACTGATAATTTTCAAATGTAAATCTTTTTTTATTTCACTTCCAAAGAAAGCTTCTTTTAAAGAATAAAAATTAAATTAACCCCTTTTGAAAAATCATGGAATAAAGCGTTACTTTTATATCTTTGCCGTATGGAATTTCCTTCAAAATTATTAGAAAAAGCAGTAGATGAAATTTCTCAGCTTCCCGGAATAGGAAAGCGCACAGCCTTGCGCTTAATGTTACATTTATTAAAACAGCCCGAAGACCAAACCAATCGGCTGACTGAAGCGCTGACAAAAATGCGCCAAGACATTATATTTTGTAAAAGCTGTCACAATATTTCCGATAAAGAAATATGTGATATTTGCAGTAATCCTGCGCGTGACCATCAGACGATTTGTGTTGTAGAAGACATCCGTGATGTAATGGCACTTGAAAATACGCGGTTGTTTAAGGGGATTTATCACGTTTTGGGAGGAAAAATATCTCCTATTGACGGTATCGGACCCAGCCAGTTAAATATTCAGTCTTTGATTGATAAAGTCAAAAAAGGAGAAGTGAAAGAAATTATTTTTGCCTTAAGTTCTACTATGGAAGGCGATACTACCAATTTTTATATTTATAAGCATGTAAAAGATTTTGAAATTATAACTTCTACCATTGCCCGAGGAATATCTGTAGGTGATGAACTTGAATACGCTGATGAGGTAACGCTTGGCAGAAGCCTGATACATCGCGTTCCATTTGAAAGTGCTTTTAAAGCTGTTTAGAATTTTTGCCTCACATCCAAAATATTTCTTTGACAATTTTAATGTTAAAATTGTCAAGCTATTTTTAACACTAAAATAATTATTAGATTCGTCTAAATTTGTAATTTTGTAAATCTAAATTAAAGGTTTTTAATGAATCTAGCGGAATTGAAAATAGGCGAAACGGCAATTATCAACGGAATTAAAAGAGAATGTCCTGCAGAAGTGCATCAGCGCTTCCTTGATTTGGGATTTGTATCAGGTACAATTATTGCTGTGCACAATATCAGTCCGCTAAAAGATCCAGTAGCTTATTTAATTTACAATACAATTATTTCACTCAGAAACGAAGATGCCCAAATGGTGTTGATTTCTAAGGTTAATTAAAATAGAGAAAGGAAAATGGCAAGGACACATACCGCCTGTGATATTTGTGATTTAAATACTGCTGCCCAATTAAAAAAAATGGGAGGTGAGTCCGGTAAGTTTAATCACGTGATAGCTCTAGCAGGCAATCCTAATACAGGTAAAAGTACAATATTTAATACTTTAACGGGATTAAAACAACATACTGGTAACTGGTCTGGGAAAACAGTCACCAGAGCGGAAGGAAGTTTTCAGTATAAAGACAGTAAGTATAAAATTATAGATTTACCTGGTACATATTCCCTGATGTCGACTTCTGAAGACGAGGAAGTTGCCAGAGATTTCATTTTGTTTGGCAAACCCGATGTAACTGTGGTTGTGGTGGATGCCGGTCGGTTGGAAAGACATTTGAGTTTAGTTGTACAAATTCAGGAAATAACACCGAAAGTGGTTGTCTGTTTGAATTTGATGGATGAAGCAAAGCGACATGGAGTAGAAATTGATGTAAGAGGTTTATCCAGAGATTTAGGAGTTCCTGTTATTCCTACGTCTGCAAGAAATAAAGAGGGAATTTCAGATTTATTGTTGGCAATAGATCAGGTTGCTACCGGAAAATATGTACCGGAATACAAGACAATAAGAGGAATATCGGGCGAATCCAGAAAAGCGGCACAGGATATCACAAAAGATCTGCTTGTCTTGGATTCTGAATTGCCAAGTGCTTCTTGGATTGCCATGCGGTTAATCCAACAGGATCAAAATATTGTAAAAGCTTTACAAGATGGAGCTTTATCCAATAAAATTACTCCCGAAAATATACTGCCTGTTTTAGGAAAAGCAAATGCATATTATACCGCTTTAGGAATAGATTATTTGGACAATGTGGCAGGAGCCATATTTGAACAAGTATCCCAAACTGTAAAAAGTACAGTTAAGTCTGATGAACATAAAAGAGCTTTTAGAATAGATAGAACAATAGACAGCATCGTAACCAGTAGACGATGGGGTTTCCCCATTATGCTTTTGCTATTAGGAGGGATTTTGTGGCTGACTATAGCGGGATCAAATTACCCTTCGGACGCCCTGTCTTACCTGTTGCTGGAAAAGCTATATCCGTTGTTGAAGAACGGTGCGACAATGCTGAATTTTCCGTGGTGGTTGAGTGGTTTTTTAATTGATGGAATATATTTGGCAACGGCCTGGGTTATTGCGGTTATGCTTCCGCCCATGGCTATATTTTTTCCACTGTTTACCCTTTTGGAAGACTTTGGCTATCTGCCTCGGGTTGCATTTAATTTAGATCGCTTGTTTAAAGGAGCAGGAGCGCATGGAAAACAAGCACTTACAATGAGTATGGGATTTGGTTGTAATGCAGCAGGAGTAGTTTCGACAAGGATTATAAATAGTCCAAGAGAAAAACTGATAGCAATTATTACTAATAATTTTTCGCTTTGCAATGGACGTTGGCCAACCCAAATATTGATGGCGACTATTTTTGTAGGTGCATTAGTTCCGGCATATATGGCACATACTATTTCAACTTTGGCTGTAGTAGGAATAGTAGTTTTAGGAATAGCATTTACATTTTTTAGTTCGTGGCTGTTATCCAAAACTATGCTGAGAGGACATGCTTCCTTTTTTACCTTGGAGTTACCGCCATACCGCCCCCCAAAAATTTGGCAAACAATATATACTTCTTTGATAGACAGGACTTTGATTGTGTTATGGCGTGCAGTTGTGTTTGCGGCTCCAGCAGGAGCAATAATTTGGTTGATTTCCAATGTTTTAATAGGAGATAAGAGTGTTGCTTTGTGGACAATCGAAGCTTTGGATCCTATTGGTGTTTTATTGGGCTTAAACGGAGTAATTCTGCTGGCATACATTGTTGCAATTCCTGCTAATGAAATTGTCATACCAACGGTGTTAATGCTTACAGCAATGGTACTGGGCAATGCTGCTATTGGGGAAGGGGCAGGAGTAATGTTTGAAGTTTCGGATAGCGAAATTGCCTCTATTTTGCAGGTGGCAGGATGGACTACTTTAACAGGTGTAAATCTGATGTTGTTTAGTTTGCTACACAATCCATGCAGTACAACAATCTATACAATTTATAAGGAAACTAACAGTGCTAAATGGACTGCCGTAGCTACTTTTTTGCCTATACTTTTTGGTATTGTAGTGTGTTTTACAGTTGCTCAGCTTTGGAATTTTTTGAGATAGAAAAATAAAAAACTCAAATTTTACGAGCTAATTTTTTTAATCTAAAGAAATGGTAAAAGCTTTGTTATTTAATCTTGCTTATGCAATATCAATTTATAGGAGAAGATTATACTTTTAAAAGTTTTT
This sequence comes from Myroides indicus, assembly GCF_004364575.1. GTDB lineage: Bacteria > Bacteroidota > Bacteroidia > Flavobacteriales > Flavobacteriaceae > Flavobacterium > Flavobacterium indicum_A. Next base: position 19,715 of record NZ_SOAG01000025.1, read on the forward strand.
CACCTGGTTTATAGAAGACTAATAGTTAATTTTTGTCAATGCACTTCCTTTATGTGCGGCAATATGATCTGTTTTATCGCTTTTTATTTCGTATTGCGGGTTGGTTTCTGTAGCGTGATGTATGTAGCCTTTATAGTTAAAGTTTTTTGTATGTATTTTTATAATAGTACCAAAAATATGCCCCGTTTCCGAGTTCCAACTTACTTTGTCGCCTATTTTAAATTTTGTATTCATATAAAAAAACATTATTGATCAAGAAAGTTTTCGTCAGAGTAAAATACTCGTTTGTCGATAACTATTGCTGGAGAAGTAAAAGGATGTTCTTTTTGTTTGTTGATTCCCATAATATGAAATACCATCCAGCCTTTTGCTTTCAGATAGTCAGAAACCATAGAACGATGACAGCGCCACCATACAGCTTCTGCACACATGTAGGCGGTTGTTGATTGCAAAGCTGCTTTTTCTAATGTATCTATGCCTTTAGAAAATTCTTCGGTTTCCATATAATCTGCATAACCACGAAAAGAAGTATTTTTCCAACGAGTATTTTTAGATTTTTTATCGGGTTTTCTTCTACCGCCCAATTCTTTTAAATAGATATAGTGTATTCCATGCTTTTCGAGGAAAACTTTTAAGTTTTCTTTGTCAAATTGCGGAAATTTCCGAGAGCCGGGAAAACTGCGTATATCTACCAATGTTTGGATTTTGAAAGATTTAAGCAGGATCAAAAAATCATTTAAACTGCAAGTAGAATGACCAATTGTATAAATGATATGTTTGTCGGTTGTATTCATCCTATTTTTTAAATGTTTTATTATCTTATCAGCTAACTCCAAAATAAGAACCCGTATTTTGGAGCATTTTATAGCAGTATATGCTCTTTGGAGATAAATAAATCAGGATTTATATAATCAGCATATTATCTACAATATCAGGAGAGTCAGTTTCTTTGCTGCTTGCAGTTCCGTTAGATTCTTTTATAGCATCGGGCTGTTTAAAACCAATCTTATTGACAGGTGTCTTTTTGGCCTGATAAAATTCAAAATCCGATTCCAAACCTAAGATACGATGTGGAAAATCCTGACCAATATTTTGCTTAGCTTCCATAATAAAAACGGCACATTTTTTTAAATATTCCAATGTAAGCTTGGATTTAGCTTCGTTAAATGCAGCCAGTAAAATCTTCTCTGTCAGCTCAATATTTTTGGTTTCATCTTTCCTATACAGAGCATAAAGTCTTTTTTTTAGGGATTGCGTAAAGTCAATAATCATTGTATTGGAAAACAACTTCATCTGTGCAGCTATTGGCTGCCAGAATTCTTTGGATAAAGCGTTTTGATTTTTTAAAATTTGCAGCAAAGGTGAGGATGGAACCAAATGGCAAGTAAGGTGGTAGACAATCAGTTGGGCTCTTTCGTCTTCGTTAGGAGGGAAGATAGGAATCTGCATATCAAAACGTCCCGGTGCGAGAATGTCACTATTGAGGAGATTTAAAATTTCTGCTGATCCAACAATCAACAATTCTTTGTGATTGTCTTTTTGTACATGACGCAAGATAGTGTGAATAAGCTCTACTGTTTCCGAAAAAAAGTTGCGTTCAGAAGTGCTGCTAAACAGTTCGTCAAAAGCGTCAATGAACAGCATGGTTTTAGGCTGTTCCATTTTTTTTGTCAAAAAACGCGAAAACGAACTTGAACTTGTTTTAAAATTTCCTGCCAGGTAATCTTTGTATACATGTACAAATTCATACCCAATCATGGAAGCAATTCTTCTTGCCCAATAAATTTTTCCGCTTCCGGGCGGTCCGTAAAGTACCATTCCTGCAGGTTTTGAAATTCCCCATGTTTGCAGCTGATCTTTGTTGATAAAAGGATCTAGCATATCGGCAAGATAAAAGTACAAATCAGTGTACCCGATTAAAGTTTTTTCAGCATAATTCTCCGTTTCCGGAAAAGCTTCGTTGATAAAAGGATATTCTCCGCCGATATATAAATGAATTAAATAGCTGGATAGATTGGTTTTAAGTTGTTTTGCGGTTTCCTCAGGAATGCCGTTAGAGATGAAAAAATTCAAAACTTCTTCTTCTTTGACACCAATAGTTTGCGCAATTTCTGCTACGGTTTTTATTTTGGAATGATCTAAGGCATATTTCTCTAAAAATGATTTATTTTTGAGAGCAAATTTTTGAAAGGCTTCTGTTACCTCAAAGTGTTCATCAATGCAAAATCCCAAGTCTATATTAAAGTCGTAAATAAAGTTTTGAAGGCTTTCTAAGGAAATTCCTAACTGGCTTGCTAAATCTTTAAGTTTCATCTTTTGTTTATAAAGATACGAAGAACTTTGAAAACAAAGCAAAAACAGGCTCTAACAAATCTTTGTACAAAATAAACTTCTGAGAAATAAGAATGTCATTTTATATAGATAAAGAGTTATATAAGTTCGTTTTATTAAATGTGTCATTTGCCGTTTAGACTCTTTAAGAATATGATTTAATACCAGCGTTTTTTATTTTTTTTAGAATTTTCCGATTTGCGCGAACTTGAATTCTTAGATTTATTTTTCAAATCTTTTTTGGACATAACTTCTCCTTTTTTAGGTTTTTCTTTCCATGGAAAAGGGTGGTCGGTTATTGTTTTTGGATATAGTTTTGAGAATTTGACGATAGCTTCCCAATATGTTTTTTCAGATTTATCACAAAAAGAAATAGCTTTTCCTTCGTTTCCGGCTCTTCCGGTTCTTCCGATTCGATGAACAAAAGTTTCGGGAATATTAGGCAAATCGTAATTGATAACAATAGGAAGAGAGTCAATATCAATTCCTCTTGCTGCAATGTCTGTAGCGACTAATACTGTCGTTTCTTTTCGCTTAAACGCTTCTAAAGCTTCCTGTCTGGCAGATTGAGATTTATCGCCATGGAAAGCAGTAGCGTTTATTCCGTTTTTTATCAAAAATTCAGCAAGTATATCAGCTCCGTTTTTGGTACGGGTAAAAACCAATACATCTTTTAATTTTTCATTGCGGATAAGATGATATAACAACTTTTTTTTATCGCCTTTTTCTACAAAATAAATGTAGTGCTTTACGGTTTTAGCTGTAGATGAAACAGAGTCAACAGTAATGTATTGCGGTTGTTTTAAAAATTGATGAGCCAGCTCGCGCACCGGTAATGGCATCGTTGCTGAGAATAGCAGTGTTTGTCTAGTCTCTGGGGTTAAGTGTATAATTTTTTTAACATCATCAATAAAGCCCATATCCAGCATTAAATCTGCTTCGTCTAAAACCAAAAAGTGCAAATGGTTTAAATCAAGATGGTTCTGTTTGTGTAAATCAAGTAATCTCCCAGGTGTACCGATAATAATATCGGCACCTTTCTTTAACTGTTCAATCTGCGGTTTTATTGATACTCCGCCGTAAATGGTAAGATGAGTAATGTTGGTGTATTTTGCAAAAAGTTTGAAATTATCGGCTATTTGCTGCGCTAATTCGCGAGTGGGCGTTATGATAAGTACCTTTGCTTTTTTGGAGTTTTTTACATTTCCTATTTTGTGGAGATAGTGAATAATGGGCATGGCAAATGCTGCTGTCTTTCCTGTGCCGGTTTGAGCACAACCTATTATATCTTTTTCTACCATAATCACAGGAATGACTTTTTCTTGAATCGGAGTAGGTTCTTCATAACCCAATTCGTCAATTGCTCTTAAAATGGTTTTATTTAGTTTTAATTCTTCAAAAGTCATAAAATGGATTTGTAAAAAGATGGTGAAAGTTAAAAAAAGAGAATGCTTTTATAAATTAAACATCCTCTTGTTAAATTGTTTATTCCTCTAATAAGATTTTTAATATTGTAATAGCTGCCTCACTGATTTTAGTTCCCGGACCAAACACAGCCACTGCTCCAGCATCAAATAAATACTGATAGTCCTGCGCCGGGATTACTCCTCCAACGATAACCATGATGTCATCTCGTCCGTATTTTTTTAATTCTTCAATTACTTGCGGAACCAAGGTTTTATGTCCGGCAGCCAGTGAAGATACGCCTAAAACGTGAACGTCATTTTCAACGGCTTGTTTGGCGGCTTCGGCAGGAGTTTGAAATAACGGACCTATATCCACATCAAATCCAACATCGGCATATCCGGTTGCTACTACTTTTGCTCCGCGATCGTGTCCGTCCTGTCCCATTTTGGCGATCATAATCCGTGGGCGGCGACCTTCGGTTTCGGCAAATTTATCTGCTAATTCACGAGCTGTTTTAAAACTTTTATCGTCTTTAATTTCTTTGCTATACACTCCGCTGACTGATTGAATTTGTGCTTTAAATCTTCCGAAAATACTTTCCAAAGCATCGCTTATTTCACCCAATGTAGCACGGTGTTTGGCTGCTTCTACAGCTAGTTCCAGTAAATTTCCGTTTCCGGTTTTAGCACAGTGGGTTAGCTTTTGTAAAGCTTCTGTTACTTTTTGTTTATTTCGGCTGTTTTTGATTTGATTTAAACGCTCAATTTGTTGTTTTCTTACTGTTTGGTTATCTACTTCTAAGATATGTAAAGGATCTTCTTTTTCCAAACGATATTTGTTGACGCCAACAATGATGTCTTGACCACTGTCAATGCGAGCCTGTTTTCTGGCTGCAGCTTCTTCTATTCTCAATTTTGGAATTCCCGCTTCAATAGCTTTAGTCATTCCGCCAAGTTCTTCGACTTCTTCAATCAATGCCCAAGCTTTTTGAGCGATTTCAGCCGTTAGATTTTCTACGTAATAACTTCCTGCCCATGGATCGACAGTTTTACATATTTTAGTTTCTTCCTGTAAAAATATTTGCGTATTTCGTGCAATACGAGCAGAAAAATCTGTAGGCAGTGCAATTGCTTCGTCTAACGCGTTGGTGTGGAGCGATTGTGTCCCTCCAAATGCCGCTGCTGCTGCTTCTATACAAGTTCTTGCTACGTTGTTAAAAGGGTCTTGTTCGGTTAAGCTCCATCCCGATGTTTGGCAATGCGTACGTAATGCTAAGGATTTTTCATCTTCCGGTTTGAATTGCTTGAGCAGTTTTGCCCAAAGTATTCGGGCTGCGCGCATTTTGGCAATTTCCATAAAGTGATTCATTCCAATTGCCCAAAAGAAAGACAGGCGAGGAGCAAAATGATCTATTTTCATGCCAGCATTAAGCCCTGTTCGTATGTATTCCAATCCGTCTGCAAGGGTGTATGCCAATTCGATGTCTGCCGTAGCACCTGCTTCCTGCATGTGATAGCCTGAAATGGAAATGGAATTAAATTTTGGCATATTCTGACTGGTATATTCAAATATATCAGCAATAATTTTCATGGATGGTGTTGGGGGATAAATATATGTATTCCTAACCATAAACTCTTTTAGAATATCGTTCTGTATGGTTCCGGAAAGCTGTTTTGGGTCAACACCTTGTTCCATTGCGGCAACGATATAAAAAGCCATAATAGGTAAAACGGCTCCGTTCATAGTCATTGAAACAGACATTTCATTGAGCGGAATCTGGTCGAACAGTACTTTCATATCTTCTACAGAATCAATAGCAACACCGGCTTTTCCTACATCACCTACTACGCGTTCGTGATCTGAATCATAGCCTCGATGTGTAGCCAAATCAAAAGCAACAGATAATCCTTTTTGTCCGGCAGCTAAGTTTCTGCGATAAAAAGCATTACTTTCTTCTGCGGTAGAAAATCCTGCATATTGACGGATTGTCCATGGACGACGCACGTACATTGTAGTATACGGTCCACGCAAATTAGGCGCAAATCCCGCAGCAAAACCAAGATGTTCTAAGTTTTCTAAATCTGCTTCGGAATAAGTCTTTTTAATGTCAATCCCTTCTGCAGTAAGAAAATTTTGTTCCACATCTGACTTTTGATTTTTTGTTTTAGAATTTTTATTCTCAATACTTATATGTTGTATGTTTTTTCGCATTTTTTACTTTTTATTCTGATAATGTTGAATAACAGGACTAAAATCAATAGCGGCAGAAGCTTTTATATGCTTTTCAAAATTCGGTATAGGGAAGTTATCTAAGTTTTTAAAATTGATACAGCCTTTTTGAAATTTTACTTTTTGAAGCTCTGTTGTTAATTCTTCCATTAGTTCAGGATTGCTGTATAGTACTAAAGAGTGAAATGAGAAATGATTTTTTGAAACTGTTAATCCATATTTAAAAACATCTTGCTCATAATAACAAAAAGTATTAGGGTTTTTCATTAATTTTCCAAACTTTTCCGAAACAGACTGATCATTTTTTAAAATAATGTGTCTAAAACAACTAATGATATTCTGATCTTTTTCAGAAAGACTGTCTATATATTGTTCAGCTGTCATGATTACTTTTCTTTTTCCAATCGTTCTTTTTCTAATTTCTCGGCCAATCGTCTTTCGATGATAGGAGTAATTAATGTTTTTCGTGGATTTTGCTTTACAAACGGATACAGTTCTAAATCGTGCTTCATATTGTCTTGCGGATTAGGATATTTGTTAGTTCCTACCAATACTTCTTTTCCGTTGTCAAACAAATCTTGTTCTTTCTGGGCAGCTTCTGCTACTTTTCGTTGAATTGTTCCTTCTATCAGTGAGGAAATAAGTCCGTCGCCTTTTTCTATTTGTTTAAAAATAGATAAGCTTTGTTCGGCGATTTGCAATGTAATATTTTCGATATAATATGCTCCTTCTGTTGGATTGTTTACGGCATTGAAGTAGCTTTCCTGTTTTAAAATTAACAGTTGATTACGCGCAATACGATCGGCAAATTCATTTTCTTTATGGTATATTTCATCATAAGCAAGGTTGCTCACAAAATCAGCGCCTCCTAAAATAGCACTCATACATTCGGTAGTAGTCCGCAACATATTTACGTTGTAATCGTATAGAGTTTTGTTCCGTTTTGTAGGGATAGTTATGATTTTAAAATCGATTGCTGAGTTATATTCTTTCGTTATTAAATTTGCAAGCATACGCATAGCTCTGAGTTTGGCTATTTCAAAGAAATAGTTTGTTCCGACCGAAGCTTGCAGATAAACCGTTCCGCTTAAATTGGGAAGACGATGCAGGTATTCGTGTAAATGAGCAATAGTATAAGCTGTTTGCTGGACCATGTTGGCACCTGCATTTTGGAAAACAGTATTGTTGATTTGCAAGGAAACATTACCTGATTGTGAAATGGATTGAGCAAGCTGATTAAAATCGTTGTCCAGGTTTTTATACCAGTTGCCTTCAGTTAGTAGATGATAAACAGGATCTAAGAGAATTTTTATATTATAAGAGTGTTCTGCAGCCCATAATGAGAGGAGGTTGACATAATCCGCATTCAAAAAATTAAAGGTAAAAAAATAAAAACTTTCTTTAGGAAGAGCTTCCAAAAACTTTAAACAATCTATTTTTGGATTATCAATGGTAAAATAGATTACTTCAGCTCCTTTTTGAAGCGCTTCTTTTGTTTTTTCAATAGCGCGATCTGCCTTAAAAACATAAATGCGTTGAGTGATTGCAAAAGCAGTGGTTTCTGTATCTATTTTGAGCGGACGATAATCTTCATCGTCGTGATAGAAAGGGCGTACTTTTATTCCTTCTAAACTTTCCCATACTAAAGTTTCGTTATAATCGATGCCTTTTAGCTCGTATTGGATTTTGTTTTTCCACTCTTTTGAAGATACTTTATTAAATTCTTCAAACAGTTGATTGCTCATGATCTTTTGGATTGTAAGTTTATTTTTGTTCTATGGTATCAAACTCAATAATATATGTATCTTCATTAGTTCGTTTCATATAATATTTTTCTCTGGCATATTTTTCAGTTGCATCTCCGTTTTTCAGCTCTTTAATGGCTCGTTTATCTTTTGAAATTTCATTTTCAAAATAAGATTTATTGTCTTCTAACTTATCGATTTCTTTATTAATAGAACGATGTTCTAGTAAAGAATAACTATCAAAAAAGGCAATCCAAGTTACAAAAAAAACAGTAACTAAAAAAAACGGGTTTTTTAAGATGCTTAAATATTTAAATTTTTTTGAGAGTTTCATACTATATTTAGCCTATTTTTTCATTAATAACTGTGCGTACAATATCAATAGCAACGGTATTATACGTATCATTAGGAATAATGATGTCTGCATATGCTTTAGAGGGTTCTATAAATTGATCATGCATTGGTTTTAGCGTATTTTGATAACGATCTAAAACTTCTGTCATATCTCGACCTCTGTCAGAAATATCTCGTTTTAAGCGTCGGATTAACCTTTCATCAGAATCTGCATGCACAAATATTTTGATGTCAAACATATCTCTGAGTTCCTGATGACTCAAGATTAAGATTCCCTCTACTATCATTACTTTTCGAGGATGCGTCAATATTGAATCGCTTGTTCTGTTGTGTTTTACAAAAGAATATACGGGCTGATTGATGCTATTTCCTGTCTTTAGTTCTTTGAGGTGTTGCACTAATAGGCTGAAATCGATTGATCTAGGATGGTCAAAGTTAATTAAAGTACGCTCTTCAAAAGTTAAATTATCCGTAGCTTTATAGTATGAATCCTGTGAGATAACACCAACTTCTGCCTCGGGCAATTCATTTATGATTTGATGTACTACTGTTGTTTTTCCACTTCCTGTACCACCTGCAATTCCTATGACAAGCATAATAAAGATATATTTTTAGCAAAAATATGAATTAATCTATCAGCTTTATAAAAAGTAAACAAGAACTGTCGTTTAATAATAGTTTTTAATACAAAAGGTACTAATAAATCAAGTAATTTATAATAAGTCTAAATAAGTTTATTATATTTGCAATATATGAAATATGTGATATGGCAAAAAAAAATATAAAAAGAAAGGTATTTAAATTAAAGGAAAGACAGTTTATAACTCCTCATTTTATTCGATTGACACTTGGAAACGATGAAGTAAGTGATTTTAAAAATACGACGGTAGGTGTCAATAATAAAATATTTATAGCTCCTGAAGGGTGTGATAAAGTTTATTTGCCGGAATTTGATTTTGAAAAAGGCACCTGGAAACCGATGGATTTGTCTATTAAACCGACTATACGGACTTATACTCATCGTGGAATTAATTTGAAAAAAAATGAATTGTATATTGATTTTGTTGCACATGGCGATGAAGGACCCGCATCTGATTTTGCTTTAAATGCTCCAATAGGAGCGGAATTGGGTATTGCTATGGGATGTGATTCTACCGAATTATTTCCTCAAGCAGATACCTACCTTTTGGTAGGAGATGCTACAGCTATTCCTGTATTAGCTTCGATTTTAGAAGCTCTCCCAGCCTCTGTTAAGGGGCATGCTGTAATAGAAGTAGAAACAGAAGAAGATATCCAAAATTTAACTACCTTAGCAGATATTGATTTTGTATGGCTAATAAATTCTACCCCGGGCAAAAATTCAGAATTAGCTCAAAAAGTGAAACATATTGTAGAAACAAAGGACAATATGTTAACTAAATTTGCGTACATAGCAGCAGAATTTTCGACAGTTAAGGAATTGAGAAGCTATCTCAGAAAAGATAAAAGGTGGGAAAAAGATGAGCTATACGCTTATTCCTATTGGAAATATGGCAAGGCAGAGTCAGTTTCTGAGATAGACAGAAGGGCAGAAAAAGATAATGATGTCTAAAAATATCTTTGGTATAAATTTTGTTATATAATTTTTAATAAATAAAAAATGCTATGAAAAAGTTTGTGTTGCCTCTATTATTTATCGGGATTTTGTTTGTAGCTTGTAAAGAAGCTCCAAAAGAAGATAAGCCAGTTATAGAGGAAAATGTAGAAATTATTGATGACCATACCGCAGAAATGTCATTAGATATAAGCGGAACTTACGAAGGAACTTTGCCTTGTGCAGACTGCGAAGGTATACGAAGGACTCTTATCTTGAATGAAGATAAAACTTATAAAGAAATATCCGTTTATAAAGATAAAGATAATACCGAGTTTGTGGAAAATGGTACTTGGATGATAAAAGAGAATATAATTACTTTGAAAGATTCAGAATCGGGAGAAATTCAAGGACTTTTTGCCGGAGAAAACTTTATAAAATATCTAGATCAAGAAAATAATGAAATAAAGGGAGAACTGGCAGATTATTATATTTTAAAAAAGAAGAATTAATAATTAAAAGTTTTTATGATTATTTATGAGCGGACTGTAATTTTACATATAGTCCGCTTTTTTAGTAAAAAAATCTTTGTTTTTTGACAAGAGTTGCTATATTTGTGACTTCAAAATAAAAAATAGTGATCATATCTAATCTAAAGAAGGAAAAGAAGAATAACTTGCGTTGGACATCGTGAGAGGCTTTCTTATTAGGTATAAACTAAAAATATAAAAAGGAGCTTGTCATCACGACAAGCTCTTTTTTTTGATGATAATCATATTAAAAATTAATTGTATTTATGAAAGTTTTAAAGTTTGGGGGTACCTCGGTGGGAAGTCCGGAAAGAATGGAGCAATTGTTGCCGATTATTAAATCGCAAGTTTCGGACAAGCACTTAGTAGTATTATCTGCAGTTTCTGGAACTACAAATGATCTGGTTTCTATATCAGCACTCTATGAACAAGGATTTAAGGGAGAAGCTGAAAAAAAGATAGAGGTTCTTTATAATGAGTATAATATTTTTATAAAAAAACTATTTAAAACTGAAGAGGGGATAAGTTGGGGAAAACAAGTGATTGATCATCATTTTGAATTGCTTCTCAGTTTAGGAAATGATTTGTTTACCTCTGTAGAGGAACGAACCGTATTGGCACAAGGAGAATTACTATCTACAACGTTATTCTATTTTTATTTGAAAGAAAAAGGAGTATCAGCTGTGCTTTTACCGGCATTGGATTTTATGCGGATGGATGAAGAAAACGAACCCAATATTGTCTTTATAAAAGAAAATATTGAAAAAAAAATAGCAGAATATCCGGAGGAAACTTTATTTATAACACAAGGGTATATTTGTAGAAATGCCTTTGGAGAAATAGATAATTTAAGACGCGGAGGATCGGATTATACTGCTTCTTTATTAGGTGCAGTATTGAAAGCAGAAGAAGTTCAGATTTGGACAGATATTGATGGTTTTCACAATAATGATCCCCGTTGTGTGAAAAATACAAAACCAATTGCTCAGTTAAGTTTTGATGAGGCAGCAGAGTTGGCGTATTTTGGGGCTAAAATACTTCACCCCCAAAGTGTTTTTCCGGCAAAGAAATTTAATGTTCCTGTGAGATTGCTGGACACTATGGAGTTAGAAGCCCCGGGTACTTTAATTTCAGAAAAAGTAAATAATAGAGATCAAATTGTAGCAATTGCAGCAAAAGACGGTATTACAGCTATCAGAATTAATTCTTCAAGAATGTTACTGGCATATGGATTTCTCAGAAGAGTTTTTGAAGTTTTTGAACGCTATAAAACACCGATAGATATGATTACTACTTCCGAAGTAGCCGTATCATTAACTATTGATCAAACTGATCATTTATCTCAGATTATTCAGGAATTAGAATATTTCGGGACAGTTGAAGTTGATGAAGAACAGTCAATAGTTTGTATTGTAGGGGACTTCAGAAGTAATAAAAATGGTCATGCCACGATTGTGTCAGAAGCGGTTAAACACATTCCTGTACGGATGATCTCTTATGGAGGGAGCGAACACAATATATCATTATTAGTCCCCACTTCTTATAAAATAGAAGCTCTGAGATCTTTACACAACAGATTATTTTAATTAGTTACAATGGAGAAAGAAATAATTAAGCAATTACAAAATAAAGAGACGCCTTTATATTATTACGATCTTCCTTTGTTGAGGAAAACGTTAAACACTGCGAAAGCAGAAGCAGATAAATACAGATATAAAGTTCACTATGCAATTAAGGCAAATAACAATCCTGAAATCTTACGAGAAATTAGCAAACTAGGGTTTGGGGCGGATTGTGTCAGTGGATATGAGATTGAAGTGGCAATTCAAAATGGATTTAATAAAAATGAAATTGTTTTTGCCGGTGTAGGCAAAACGGACAAGGAAATAATAACGGCTTTAAATTGTGAAATAATGACTTTTAATGTAGAGTCTGTTCAGGAGCTTGAAGTTATTGTGCAATTGTCTGAAAAAATGAAAAAGAATGCTCAAATAGCCCTTAGGATTAATCCGAATGTAGATGCAAAAACCCACCAGTACATAACTACAGGGTTAGATGAAAATAAATTCGGTATCATGACGCATGAATTAGATACTTGTTTACAGATCGTTGAAACAAGCCGTTTTGTACAGTTAGTCGGTTTGCATTTTCATGTAGGGTCTCAAATTACGGACTTAAATGTTTTTAAGCGCTTATGTGTTAAAGTAAATGAATGGAATATGTGGTTTTATGAGCGAGGATACGATATTCCTGTTTTGAATTTAGGCGGAGGATTAGGTATCAACTACAGTGAACCTGACAAAGAGTCTGTAGTTAATTTTGCTGGCTTTTTTCAACTTTTTGACGAATTTTTAGAAGCGAGAAAGAATCAGGAAATCCATTTTGAATTAGGTAGAGCACTTGTAGCAAACTGCGGAAGTTTAATAAGCAGGGTTTTATATATAAAAAATGGGTTAAAGAAAAACTTTGCTATTTTAGACGCTGGTATGACAGAACTATTGCGCCCGGCTTTGTATCAGGCATATCATAAGATTGAGAAAGTAGAAGAAAACTCAGAGAATTTAGCTCCAGAAAAGTATGATATAGTTGGTCCAATATGTGAGAGTAGCGACTGTTTTGGTAAAGATGTTGTTTTGCAAAAGCTAAAAAGAGGAGATCTAATAGCTATTCGTTCTGCAGGGGCTTACGGAGAGGTTATGTCAATGCGATACAATCTTCGACAAGAATTTGATTATTTTTTTAAAGAATAATAGCACTCCTTTTAAAATAGTTCTTTAAATTTGATTTTAGTCTGGAAAAATAAATATAAAAAATAAGACAGAAATGAAATTAGGAGACATAGACGTAGTCGGAGAAATTATTGATTTGAACTTTCAATTGCTTAGAACGCAAATTTTGTTAGAGGAAGTATTAAAACACAATGCAGAAATAATGAAATTACCTTCGCCGGAAGCCATGAACGAAATAAATGAATTTGCATTAAAATCAATTCAAAAAAAATTTCCAAATATGAATATCGGCAAAAAAGACGAAACTGCCAAAGCAGAATAAAGAAAAGAAACGCCAAGTATTTTTAGTTACTTGGCGTTTCTTTTGTAAAAATAAAATTATTACATACAAAAGGCGGAACTCCAGTTTTCATGTCCTCTTTCTTTCCAGCATTTATAGCTTTCCTTAATTTGTTTTACAACAAATCGTCCGTCTTTTCTGATTAAAGTCATAATAACCTTCCTTGCTTTGATAGAATCGTCATTAATTCCGTCCTCCAAAAGAGAAATTATAACAGAATTAGAGTCGCTCGTGTTAATCTGTTTAATAACATAAGAATATTCACCTTCAGCCGTTTTGTCTTCCGGAGAATATTCTCTCATAATATCTTCTTCGGAGTTGATTTTTTTTGAAGTGATTAATAGGTTTAATTCTTCCACTGTTTTACTATCAATTAAACGAAATTCTTCAACATTTTCTGTTGGTTTAGGTACGGTTTTAGTAGTTTCTGAATTATCGTCAGAAGTTTTGTTATTTGTTTTGTTTTTATCATTACAGCTAACAATCCCTAACACCAGAAACAAACTACTAAAAAATAATAGAGGTAATCTTTTCATATTTAATTGTTTAATTATTGGTTAATATAACAAAGTTATAAAATATATATAATATAACTAACACAATAATAAAGTTTTATATGTAAAAAGTGAGCTAATATGCTTTATGAACAATTTATTTTTTTAAGATATTCATCTTTAATACAGCAAAAACGTTTTAAATGCCTATCTCAAATTGAAATCTGAAATAAAGATTGTTTTTGCTATTTCCTTGATAAAAATTAAGCTTATCATATGTCACTTCTGCTTGAAGTTTAAATGTGTGCTCCCATAAATATTTGGTTACCCCCAAAGTGTATTCCATTGTATGCGGAAGATTAATTTGTCGATGTAAATCGTCCTTTACTTTTTGAGACGAAAACCTTCCGATAATTTCGTAATTGTTCGGAAATAAATAACTTAATTGATAATCCGTTCCGTAACCCGAAAAAACGTAGGAATAAGGTTCTGACAAATCATTTGCTACTGTATAGGTAATAGGATCGCTTAACGTTCTATTCATATACGAAACCATTGCCGACCAACCATTATATTTTAAAATACCGTCAAACATCAGTGAGTTAAAGGACTTTGGTTCCAAAAGCTTGTCGCCGGTTTGTCCCTGTGATCTTTCTGCATTATTATTGTGTGAAAATGTACTGGCAAGCATTAATTTGGGTACGGCTTCTCTTTTAATATCTCCCTCAAAATAAGCTCCGTTATCGGTAAAACTTCCGAAAGGAAAAAGCTCGATTCTGCCGGTTAAGGCATAGCTGTCATTTTCTGTGCCTGTCCAGTTTCTTCCACGTCCTGTTGTTACCGCAGTTTTTATATTGTATCCAAATTTGTTTTTGTCTTCGTTAAGATAATATGCCTGAATTCCAAAATCCCGGTCAATATTAAATTTAGCATTGTTGATAGAGCGGTCAGTTAGCTGTAAAGCACCGGACGAGTTAATTCGTTGTCTGTTGCCCGGAAGTTTGGTTTGCCCGAATATAAAGCTCCAGTGTTGATTTGGACGATAGGTTAAAGCAGCGTCTCGAATTATATTTATAGATTCGCCTTCTTTGGCAGTACCCATATCCTTTGGAGCAAATGAAAGCTGAATTACATATAAAAATTTAGGATTTCCGACATAACCGTCAAAGCGCAATCTAAGACGTCTAATCTCACCTTCATATTTTGTTTTTTCGTCTTCATTACTCATAATGCTTAATCGATTTTGCATGCGGAAGCGTATATTTAATTGAAAAATACTGTCAGCAGAGGTCATACCCAATCCTTTTCCATAACTGTAATAAGGTAATTGAGATAATTTGAGGTCATTATTTTCCGTTTTTTCTGTTTCTTGAGAAAATGCGGCCAGAGAAATCAATAATAATACTAAGGTGTAAACATTTTTCATGATATAAAATATAAATTTGCGCAAAACTAATGTTATTTTTGCTTGCCGTCTGTCTGTTTTTTGTTATTGATAGATGATTTTAATGTTATTAAATAGTTAAGTCAGATTTAAAATGAAATTATAATTATGTCGTATATAGCTTATCACTTTACAATTGAGCCTAAAAATCCGGGAGCAGAAATATTAATTGCCGAATTGGGTGAAAAAGCATTTGAGAGCTTCGAAGAAACCGAAAACGGTATTAGTGCTTATGTACAGGAGGTACTGTGGACGTCTGATATTTTAGATGGTATATTTATTTTACAGTCTGAAGATTTTATAATTACGTATACAAAAGAGCATATCGTACAGGTAAACTGGAATGAGGAGTGGGAAAAAAACTTTGATCCGATTGATGTAGAGGGCATCTGCTATGTCAGAGCTCCTTTTCACGAAAAGACAGAAGCTAAATATGATATTGTTATAGAACCCAAAATGAGCTTTGGTACAGGGCATCACGAAACTACTTTTATGATGATCCGACAAATTCTCAACAATGAAATGAGGGATAAAATAGTACTGGACATGGGATGCGGAACGGCTATCTTAGCAATTTTAGCAGCAATGAGAGGAGCAAAGCAAGTTGATGCAGTAGATATTGACAATTGGTGCTATTTAAACTCTATAGAAAATGCAGCCCGAAATAACCGGGACAATATAACGGTTTTTGAAGGGGATGCTTCAATTTTAAGCAAGCAGCCTGTATATGATGTGATTTTGGCAAATATCAATCGAAATATATTGCTGAACGATATGGATAAATATGTTGCATGTTTAAATAATAATGGCGAAATTTACTTTAGTGGATTTTACACCGAAGATATTCCGGCAATCCAAAAATGTGCTGAAAAAAATGGTTTATCGCTGGAAAACCGGCTAGAAAAAAATAATTGGGTATCTTTGAAAATGATAAAAAAATAAATTTTGACAAAAAGATTATGAGTACTCACGAACAGGTTCAGGAAGAGATTGATGTTTTGGAATTATTGAACGGTAACAATGAGATAATTCTTTACAATGATGATGTTAACACATTTGATCATGTGATAGAAACACTGATAAGAGTATGCGATCATTCCGCGGAACAAGCAGAACAATGTGCTATTTTGGTACATTACACCGGAAAGTGTACGGTGAAAACGGGCGAATTTAAAGTGCTAAAACCTCAGTGCCTGCAACTGTTGGATGCAGGATTAAGCGCAGAAATAGTATAAACCTTGAAAAAGCCATCTTAAATTAGATGGTTTTTTTGTTTAATAAAAACACTGCGCCAAAAACTCTGTATACACATTCTATATAAAATGAAAGAGGAAAGTAACGGATTCTTGTTACATCAATTGTGTTTTATAATAGTGTGCTTTAGTTTTAAGGAATCTTAATTATGATACTGTCATTTTCTACTTCCGTATTGAAGTTGGGAACTTTAAATACTTTGTCTTTTATCTTTTTTACAAAAGGGTTATTTTCTTTGTTCTTTTTTGCCGGTGGCAGCATCCAATTCATTATAAAGGCGCTGTATATCTCTTTCCATTTGCCTTGGTTTAAAGAGACCATATGAAATTGATATGAGTTTGACATAAAATACGATCCGTTTACAAAAGAAATTTCATCTAATCCGTCTCCGTCTAAATCTCCGTCATTGTGTAAATAGATGATTTCTAACAAAGGAAAACCCTCTTCTTTGGAAAACCAAAGCGTATCTATCGTTTTATTGCTAAAAGTTGCAAACGCCACGGGCTTAACATCTTTTATCCACCTGTAAAAATCATCTTCGCTGTAAAAACTGCTAGGCATAGACACAGAAGGCTCAGGATTTTGGATATGCTTTTGGTATGCAGCACTGTAATAGTGAAAATAAAGCGTATTAACCGTATGCGGGTTTTTAAATTTTCCCGTTATTTTTCTTGACTTTTTGGGATAACTATCCGTTAAAAACTTGTGTTCAGGATATCTTCTTTCTGGTTTAGAGTTTTGGATATCATCAATTGCTATTTCCTCTGGTATTTTGGTTAACAAAGTATCTGCATCTATAAAAACTTTTTTGCTAAAAACTTCTTCGGAGTTTTTTCTGTATTTATTGCAACTGCTAAATGCCGTAGCCAAAAAAACGCACAAGATGATATGTGAAAAATACTTTGTCATTGTAATAGATTAAAGGTTGTTGATAGTTGTTTTACTTGCAAACTCCACAGTTTCCCTTGTCTTTAGAACAGTGTTTGCAATATTTGCAGTTTTTACAAGCTTTGCAATTACTGCTTCCGGTACAAGTAGCTACTTTTGTGGTAAGAGGAGTTATTTCAGATAATTCTTCTTCATCACCGACTGTATTAGAGCTAACAATAAAAATAAATTTTATTGAGAATAATATATTTTATGATTTAACCATAGATTTTTATGTTAACAATTAGTTAGGAGTTTTTGAGATGGGTCTCCAATCTTTTTTTTATGGAAGTAATCGGCTCATAGGTTTTTATAATTTCTAAATTGTTTTCATTTTCTTTATGTGCAATATGTACTTGAGTTATAGATTTCTTCTCTCCAAAAGCTGGATCTATTTGCGTAAATTTGTAGATAAAGTCGGATAATACGTCATGTTCGTTATTGTTGCAATCAATAATTTTAAATATTTTCATATTTTTTAATTTAAGGGTTTATAATAATTAGAATTAGTAATATATTTTTATTTTAGTGATCTTTACCATTGATTAAATAAATCAATTAATAATATTCGATTTGCCTTTCTGTAATTGCTGTTGCAGTATTATTATGGTATTCTATTTGTTTAATCCAATTATCTTTATCATCATATTCATAAGTTTTTTTAAAAAACGAATTTTGATAATGAGGATAATATTCTTTAATTTCTATCAGCCTTTCTTTTTTGTCGTATATATAATTTAGCTTAAAATTTAAACTACCATCGGAATTGTAAGTGTTTTCTTTTATTTTATTTCCTCTTTTATCATATTGATAAGTTGTTATTTTATGAGGTGGACGTACTGTTTTTTCTGATTCAAATATTTTTTCTATTAACTGTCCCTTTTCATTGTATTGATAAAAATATTTAGAACTAAAATTATTACTACTATATTTCTCTTCTATTATCTGCTCATTGTTGTTATACTGATAAGTAGTAGTTAAAAATACTTCTCCATAAGTATTGTAAAATTCATCCTTCATTTTCATTTTGTTTTTATACTTATTAATATGATAAACATTTTTTTGAGATAATCTGTCATTTTCATAAACATATTCTGTAATTGTATTTCTTATTTCATCATATTTTAAAAATGTTGTATTATGTGATGTCGTTTGATATGAATTATCATAGGAATTTATCTCTATTAATTTTTCTTTCTCATCGTAGTGATAAAGAGTCTTATTGAACAGTATGTTTTTTGAGTTATATATATTTATTTCTAAAATATTTCCCCTTTTGTTGTATATAGTTTCCGTATATTGGGTATACTGTCCCATTATAGAGTAACTGTTTCCGTCAGTATCGTGTATGTAACCTCTAGAATCTTCTATAACTTAACTTTTTGATTTTCCTTTTATTATTTTTCCAAATTTCTCTACAGCTTCATATTCCGATAATTTAATATATTTAATATTACCTTTTAAGTTTTCTTCTGTCAAATCATTTTTTATAATATTTTCTGAATGATTTTCAGTGTTTTGAAAATCTTCTGTAGAGGGGCTATTTGATTTTTTGTCTGTACAACCTGTCCATGTAAGTAGTAGTACACTAAAAATAATTTTAAATTTCATATACTTAAAAGTTAATTGAGTTGGTGTTTATAAGGTTTAAATTTTAGTTTTATTGATAGTTTTGTTAGAAGCATTAAAAAATTAAAATCCTGTTTATGAAAACACAATCACCGTTCTGGTTTTACTTCGTTTTTCTTTCATAAAGTATTATTAAAATTTTTACAAAAAAAAAATTCCCTTAGTTATAATTGGTTATATTTGTGTTGTATATTATTCTTAAAAGTTATAAATATGAAAAATGTAGAAGAAAAAATACGGAATATCAGAGAATTAAAAAACTATACGCAGGAATATATGGCAGAACAGCTGGGAATGACTCAGGCAGCGTACAGCAAAATTGAAAATGGGAGCACAAGATTGACTATGAGCAAACTTGAAGACATTGCTAAAGTGTTTGAAATGGATGTAAGTGATTTGGTAGCGTATGATACCCAAGGTATTTTTAATAGTTTTAATACAATCAAAGAAAGTAATATCAATAGCAATATTACTAAGTCGGATGAAGAAACTTTAAAAAAGCTGTATGAGGACAAAATAATTTTGTTGGAAAAATTGCTGCATAATAGTGAAAAAGAGTTAAAGATTTATAGAGATCGCTTTGGAGATTTGATGTAGGTTGGAACGGATATTTCCTTTTAGGTTTCACTTAAACTTTACAAATTACCGAGTTTACAGATACTAATCTTTATATTAAAATAAAGCCTATTTTTGTGCAAAATAGAATGACGTGAATTATCTATCAGTTGAAAATATAGCCAAATCTTTTGGGGCGCGTACGCTTTTTGAAGATGTTTCTTTTGGGATCAACAAAGACCAAAAAATTGCTTTTGTTGCTAAAAATGGCTCAGGAAAAACAACAATTTTAAAAATATTAACCGGACAAGATTCGCCTGATAGTGGACAAGTAGTAATGCGCAAGGGAATCCGTATGGAATTTTTGTCTCAAGAACCTAATTTACAGGACGAACTAACAGTAGAAGAAAGCATATTCGCTTCGGATAACGATATTTTAAAAGTGATTGAGCAATATGAAAAAGCTTTAGAAAATCCGGAAGATGCAGAAGCGTATCAAAAAGCTTTTGAGCAGATGGAACTGCATAATGCCTGGGATTTCGAAACCCAATACAAGCAGATATTGTCAAAATTAAAGCTGGAAGATCTCAAACAAAAAGTTAAAAACCTTTCGGGAGGGCAAAAAAAGAGATTGGCGCTGGCAATTATATTGATCAATAAGCCCGATTTGCTGATACTGGATGAACCTACCAACCATTTGGATTTAGAAATGATTGAATGGCTCGAAAATTATTTTGCCAAAGAAAATATAACACTGTTTATGGTTACGCATGACCGCTTTTTTTTGGAGCGGGTTTGCAACGAGATTGTCGAACTTGAAAACGGAAAAATATATCAATATAAAGGAAATTACTCCTATTACCTTCAAAAAAAAGAAGAGCGGGTTGTAGCTGAAAATGCAAGTATAGACAAAGCGCAAAATTTATATGTAAAAGAGCTGGATTGGATGCGTCGCCAGCCCAAAGCCCGTACTACTAAATCAAAATCTAGGATTGACGACTTTTATGTCATTAAAGAAAAGGCGCACAGCAGAAGAAGGGAACATCAGGTAGAACTGGAAATAAATATGGAGCGGATAGGAAGCAAGATTGTAGAGCTCCATAAGCTCAACAAATCGTTTCACGAAAAAACAATTCTCAAAGATTTCAATTATACATTTACCAAAGGAGAAAGAGTAGGGATTATCGGGAAAAACGGAACCGGAAAATCTACCTTTTTAAATATTCTGACACAGGCTATTCAGCCGGACAGTGGAAAAGTAGTTATTGGTGAGACTATTAAACTCGGTTATTATACGCAAAATGGAATTGAAGTGAAGCCGGAGCAAAAAGTAATTGACGTTATTAAAGAGTTCGGCGAATATATTCCTTTAACTAAAGGACGTTTTATTTCGGCAGCTCAATTATTAGAGCGCTTTTTGTTTGACCGTAAAAAACAATACGATTTTGTTGAAAAACTGAGTGGAGGGGAGCTCAAAAGGTTGTATTTGTGTACCGTTCTTATTCAAAATCCGAATTTTCTTATTTTGGATGAGCCCACTAATGATTTGGATATTGTAACACTCAATGTGTTAGAAAGTTTTTTACTGGATTATCCCGGATGCCTGGTGGTGGTTTCTCACGATCGGTATTTTATGGATAAAATTGTAGATCACCTATTTGTTTTCAGGGGAGAAGGAGTGGTAGAAGATTTTCCGGGAAATTATTCTGATTTCAGAATATATGAAGACAGTATTGAACCTGTTAAAGAAGAACAACCCAAAGAAAAAGTAAATTGGAAAGAAAATCAGGTCCGCAACGGACTGACTTTTCAAGAGCAAAAAGAATTCCAAAAACTGGAACGGGAAATAGCTAAACTTGAGCAAGAAAAAACAGAAATAGAGAAGTTGTTTGCAGAAGGAAAATTAGGAGATGATGAAATAGAAAAGCAAGCTAAAATACTCCAAAAAGTGATACATCAATTAGAAGAAAAAGAAGAAAAATGGTTTGAACTTTCTTCAAAAATGGAAGAATAATAGCTTTTTTATACGTTAAAAATTAGTTTTTGCCCTTTAATTTATTAAGGATTATTAATAAAACCAAATTTAATTCAGTTAAAGTTATTTTTGTTAAGTTGTTGTTTTAGTGATTTTTACGTTTTTTTAAAAGTTAAAAAACAAAGAATATGTTGTAAATTAATAGTACGAATAAAAAAACGCAGTACATTTGCGGTTAGAAATTTCAAGTGGTGACAGGGCTTGAGAAATTGTAATTAATGAGAAAACAATGTTCTTTAATTATCGGTACAGTGCTTGTAATCGGAGGAGTAATTTCGGGATTTAAAAAATATGAAACATTGCGGTTAGAGCAATATAAACTAATTTCGGATAAATGCCTTACCTACGATTTACCCTCACTTCATGCCAATGAAAATGGAGGAGATTGGATAAAAGTACCTTTTACCGGTAAAACCTATGTAGGGTTTAAGCAAGCAATTGGAATCAGAGAATCGTACGGATTGTATGATATTGTAAATCCTTACGGATATATGGGGAAATATCAATTTGGAAAAACAGCTCTAAAAGCAATTGGTGTCATTGATACAAAGGAATTTTTAAGAGATCCTTTGTTGCAGGAAAAAGCATTTGATGCTTTATTAGCAAAAAATAAATGGATTTTAAAGGATGAAATTCAGAAGTTTGTCGGTAAAACTATCGCCGGCATTTCTATTACAGAATCAGGAATTCTAGCTGCGGCTCACTTAGGAGGAGCAGGGTCTGTAAAAAAGTTTTTATACAGTGGCGGACAAAGCCGTTTTAGAGATGGTTTCGGAACTTCGATTGGAACTTATCTAAAAAAATTTGGAGGTTTTGACACTTCTAAAATTGAAGCAAAACAGAACCCTGTGGTTTTGCTATAATAATCTAAACCTATATAAAGTATAAGCTTTAAAATCAGATTTCCCGCTGTGTACAACACAGCGGGAAATCTGATTTTTATGTGTAATTATCAAACTATTATTATTTCAATTTTTGAAAACTAATTTAATAGGTGTATGTTTGTTTTTATATAAAACTTAAAATAAAATTTTATGAAAAAGATCTTATCTGCTTTTATATGCTGTTTCACTTTTATTCTTAATGCACAGGAATTTAAAGATGTAATGCGTTACGAATATACGATGACATTCAGATCTGTTTTGAATCCAGATGAATTTATAAAGGAAAATGTTTATTTGGACGTATGGGATAACAATTCCCGGTTTGCTTCTGAGGAAAGAGTAACCTTTATTGAATTTGTCGCCGATGATAAAAATGCTATCTACCGAAACGAATCTGTAGGAACTCCCGATACCCCAACAACGGGACGAAATTGGGTGGTAACCAAAGAAGGAGCTAAGATGTATTACTTTACCAAAGTAGGTCCTTCTTTTATGAAAACCGAAGAACCGATAGGTATTATCACATGGGAAATTTTTCCCGAAATAGAGGAATATGAAGGGATGAAAGTTCAAAAAGCAGAAACTGATTTTGGCGGACGCCATTGGACAGTTTGGTTTACGCAGGAAATACCGCTGATTGACGGACCGTATAAATTTAAAAACCTGCCGGGATTTGTGGTAAAAGCCGTTGATAGCGAAAACGATTATCTGTTTGAGTTTGCCAAAAGTGAAAAAGCGCAAACTATTTTGCAATACGAGAGTTATGAAAAAGCAAGTATAGTACCAGCTTCTGGATTAAAAAAGGCAAGAAAACTCAATGCACAAAAAACATTTAAACAAATACTGGACGAGCAGGGAATCAAAATAAATCTGGAAAATAACCCGGAAGGCGAACAACAGTTAAACCAAAAACAAGGAGATAATACTAATTACATCGAAAGATTATAATGAAAAAAATATTTATCATTTTAGCAGTTATGTGCTTTACTGTAATTAGTTACGCACAGGAATTTCAAAACGTAATGCGTTACGAATATCAACTGACATATAAACCATTTGAAAAAATAGAAGGAATAGAACCAGCTGAAATAACTGAAAAAATATTTTTGGATGTTTTGGATACACAATCTCGGTTTATGCCCGAATACTTGTTGATTGACATAGAAGCAGAGATTAAAGATGAAGAAGCAGATGTTCCGGAATCTCAGTTTAAGTGGTTGGCAGTGTTTAAAGAAAATAAAAATATGACAACGGTTGAAAAACTGAACTCATTGCAAATATATGCCGTAAAACAAGATGTAAACTTGATAAAATGGAATATTTTGCCAGAACAGGGAGATTATAACGGATTGAAAGTACAAAAAGCCGAAGCCGAATTTGGTGGACGTCATTGGACGGTTTGGTTTACGCAGGAAATTTCGTTGATTGACGGACCATATAAATTTAAAAACCTACCAGGATTTGTGGTAAAAGCGGTTGACAGCGACAAGGATTATCTGTTTGAATTTTTAAAGAGCGAAAAAGCATCGACATTTTTGCTTACAGAATTCCCGCAAGCAGAAGAAGTTACAGATAAACAGCTAAAACGCATTAAAGAAGCCAACGCAAATAAAAATTTGCTTCAAATTATAGAAGAAAGAGGCAGTCGCTGGGCAAACCCTACAGAAGATGTCAAAGTGCGTGAACATATGACCAAAAAAATTGGAAAAGAACCTAATCCAATAGAGTTGTATTAATTTAAAAATGCTGAATGAAATATTTATTAGCCGGACTTTTGGGGTTACTTTCCGTGTTTGTACACGGACAAATTGTATTCAAAGGGCAAGTTGTAAACGAAGAAAACAATCCAGTCAACTACGCTACGGTTTCTGTCGAAAATCCGGTTACAAAAGTAGTATTGGCTTATGAATTAGTCAACGAAAAAGGGAATTTTGAAATTGCTTTAAAAACCGATTTAGACGAAGTAAATATCAGAGTTACAGCGATTAATTATGCTGTTTTTAATCAATTGATTAAAAGTGATTCACAGGAGTTGATTCTTGAGCTTAAAGCAGAAGCCACTCAACTGGAAGAAATTTTTGTTAAAGCTTCTGTAATTACGCAGCGCAACGATACTATTGTGTTTGATTTAGATGCATTTGCCGGAAAAAATGACAGAGTTTTGGAAGATGTGCTCAAAAAAATGCCGGGAATAGAAGTTGGGTTGGGTGGACAAATTACCTATCAGGGTAAGCCAATCAATAAGTTTTATGTAGAAGGCAAAGATTTAATGGGCGGAAAATATACTTCAATAACCAAAGCTTTGCCCAATATGCACGTGAGTAAATTGGAAGTTTTGGAAAATCATCAGCCGATAAAAATGCTTCAGAATAAAGTGGCTTCCGAAAATCCGGCGATAAACATTCGGTTAAAACAAAATATAAGTTTTAGTGGAAGCGGGAAAGTAGGAGTTGGCGGAAATCCGTTTTTGTGGAAAAGTTCGGTATCTCCCATGCTTTTTAGCAAAGAATTACAATATCTGATTAATTATGAAACCAATAATACAGGTGATGATGTAGCGTCAAAACTTAATAATTACGGTGTTTTTAGTAGTTTTGATATTTATACGTATCACAAAGCTACCGGAAATGAATTGGCAATTGCAGAAACCGCTTTGCCGTCTATTTCATCAACTCGCTACCTATTTAACAAATCGCATTTGATATCCGGAAATGTCTTAACTAATTTGTCCAAAGAACTGGAATTGAAGATAAATGCGTATTATTACAACGACGAGAATGAACGCACAGGTGAGCAATACACAGAAGTTAAAAACGCTTTTGACGGAGAAAATGAAGGCAAAGTCATTCGATATGGAAGAAAAAATAACAGTTTTAGGTTTTCCGAAAATTTTAAGACGTATTTGACGCTGACAAAAAATACCGAAAACAATTATCTAAAAAACGTTCTTTTGCTATCTGTTCAAAAACAAAAAAGCAGAGGAAACTTATTGTTAAACGACAATTCGTTGGCGCAAAGTGTAATGTCGCCCTCATTTGATATTCAAAACTCAATCAGTACGTTAATTCCGGTTGGGAACAACAAATTTGCCAACTTTAAATCTATTATTGACTTTACGCGCGACAGACAAAATTACGGTGTCAACGCCACGGATATTCTCAATTTTCCGGATGAATCCATCAACCAATATATCGGAATGGAGCAAACTTATACAGATAATACATTTTATACACAAAATGCTTTATCTATGTCTTGGAAAATAAAAAAGTGGACGCTTACGGAAGAATACAGTGTGTTGTATGAAAACAGTAAAATAGAAACTGATTTGTACGGTTTTGAAGCGCAAAGAATACAAATTGGCGGATTATATCAAAATGATTTAAATTATAGTAAGTTTTCCAATGTAGCCAATACCAGCCTGAACTACAAAGGTGTAAAATGGGATTTGAATATAGGTTTGCCGGTTTATTGGGTAGCAATTTCGTTAAAAGATAATACATCAAATGCAAAAAAAACTGTAAACCGAGCCGTTTTTCAACCGTCTTTTTATACTTCATATAAATTATCACATATGCTCACTTTGAGAGGATATGCTAATGTGAAGACGGATTTTACTCCGTTGAATCAGCTTTACCCGCATTATATTTTTAGCGGATTGAATTTTACGGCTTATCAAAGTAAAATAGAAGACTCAAAAAGTTATACTTCGGGTTTGCGTTTTGAATTTAAAAATCCCTTTAACGGGATTTTTATAAACGGAGGCACAAGTTACAGCATTGTTAAAAATAATTTATTATACGGAAGCCAGATTGACGAAAACGGACAGCAGATTATCGAAGCTTTAGAACAAAAAAACGAAACCGTTTCACAGACGGCAAATATCAATGTTGGAAAATTTTTTAGCGAATTTAGCACCAATGTCAAAGGAAGTTTTGGAGTAAACAAAAACAAAGCAGATGTTTTGCTCAATCAAATGCTGAGAAAAGTAAAAATGTACCATTATACATACGGATTTCAGGTGACAAACAATCACTTTGATTGGTTAAACTTTACATATGATTTCAGTTACAGGCAATCGCAGAGAAAAGATTTTAATAGAAATACCAACACCTATTCAGGAAGCCATAATGCGAGGATAGATGCTTTTCCGATAAAAAATCACAGCCTTGTTTGGAAGCTGGATTATCAGGAAAACAGGTTTAATCATCAAGCATTTGCCAATCGGTTTATGGATCTGATGTATCGGTTTAAATGGGATAAAAAGAAAATAGATTTTGAAATTGAATGGCAAAACATTTTGAATACCAAAGAATATGAAGAGGTAATCATCAACAATATTCAAACGTCGACTACTTGGTTTAAATTAAGACCGACACAGGTTTTGTTTTCTGTGAGATTCAATTTCTAATATCAACCGGAATACTTTTATCTTTGTCAGATGTTGGAAATACTATATCAGGATAAGTATCTTGTAGCTATTAACAAACCCAGAGATTTGTTAGTACATAAATCTTTTATAGCAGGAAATATTGAAGAATACGCTGTACAGATTTTG
>NZ_SOAG01000026.1:0-13776 GCF_004364575.1 Myroides indicus
AGTAGCTGCCGAATCAGGGTGGTTATTGCGGCGGGGTCCACCTCTTTCCATTTCGAACAGAGCAGTTAAGCCCGCCAGCGCAGATGGTACTGCCGAAAGGTGGGAGAGTATGTCGCTGCCCTTCTTTTGAAAATCCCCTTCACATTAATGTGAAGGGGATTTTTTGTTTTATATTTGAAAACCTAAATGGTTTGGTTATGGCAAAGGCTTATAAATGGATTTATTTGGTTTCTTATATTTGCATTATTTCACTATCTCCTTTGATTGCGGGGATCTTAAAGCTTTTGTGGAATATTATGGGTTCTTTTAAGTCTTTTGCGGGAGTGAGTTTAAGTGATCTATGGGCAATAGTTTGGATTTATTCTTTTATGTTTTTTTTACTCTTTATAACTACGATAATAGCTTTTTTATTTTCTATTCCAGGATTATTGGTTTATATTTTTTCCTTTTATACTGTGGTTAAATGGGAAGTACCTCTTGTTTTGGCTAAAATTATTCTCATTCTCATCTCTTTAGTTAGTATTATTGTAACTTTTTATTTTGTAGAAGGAAGGCTTAATTATATAGGTCAGGTTTATTGCGGTGTCGCAATCGTTTCAGGATTATTTTTGAAATTGAAATATTAAACTTTGATGTCGTATAAAAATCCTTTTATGAGCAGAATCATAAATATTAGTGTTTAGCTGTGTTAACTTCGCATAAATAATTATGATGATTATGTTATACACTAGACTTTTAAATCAATTTAAAGAAGGATATTTGGGATATGGTACTTTGGGACTTTTGCTGCAAAGTTGTGTAGGGGGAGTTACCGCAATGTTTATTTTAAAGCAAGGCGGAGGAGATATACAAAAAATTGAATTGTTTTTAACAACTGCCCTTTGTATGACTTACAATGCTTCTTTTTTTGCAAACTTTAATAAAAAATTTATTTTTAATTTGCTGTTGTTTAGTATTGGTATAAACTGTCTGCTAATCATATTTTCGTCACTTATTTAAAAAGTCTTGGTAGGATAGTTTATTGTTATTTCTGTTTTTTTAAAGGAAGTACTTTTTGAAATAGGTGCGAGGTGTTTGGACGAAAAGGGGGAATTATGGTTCTCCCTTTTTTATGAAAAGCTGTTTGTATAATTACTTGTTTGTTTGAAAAGGATTTTTGTTGTGTACATATCGGTTAACTCCAGCCATCAGAAGCATAGAAAATATGACAAATACAGAAACAGTGTATCCTATTATGTCATAATGTTCTAATGGAGCTATTGATGTTTTTTGATAAACTATTATCCCAGCAAAAGTAGCGGCAATACCACCCGCAATTTGCTGTAATGAAGCTTGGATACTCATATAAGCACCACGATCTTTATTATCTGGTATGGCAGAAATCAGAGCCATAGAAGGTACCATTCGACATAAAACACCTACTGTTACCCCGATATTGAGCAGTAAAACTAACCAAAAAGGAATGGCAAACATGTTTGTGTAAACTATACAAAAACCGATGAGCCATAAACATCCGATACAAAACAGCTTAAACTTATTAATTTTATCGCTAAGTCTTCCTATAAAAGGCATTGTTATTAATGAAACTATACCTGCTACCATAAAAAGTATGGGAAGCTGTTCTGTTTTTACGCTTAAATTGTTTACGGCAAAAATGGTCGCATAGGGCATCATCATAAAGCCGCCTAAAGACAATAATGACGTCGTTAAAAAGCCTCGTTGATAGTTTCTGTTTTTTAAGGTATTAATAAAGTGTTTTATAATATTATGATTTTCTTTTTCAATAAGATGGTCTTGAACGGGTTTTAAGAAAAGAAGAATGAATATTAATATGCATAAAGCTAAAGTGGCAATAAAAAGAAATGGAGCCTCCCATCCCATGTGATTAGCAATATATAAACCAATAGGAATTCCTAATACCTGACTCGCTCCGAATCCCATCTGAACAAAGCCCATAACACGACCTCGTTTTTCCAAAATGAATAGATCGGTTATGATAGCCATGGAAATTGAACCGATTACGCCTCCAAACAAACCTGTAATGATTCGCGCTAATATAATAGAATTATAACTGTTTGCAATTCCACAAAAAACAGTTCCGACAATAAAGCCAAAATAAAAAAAGACAAGAAGTTTTTTCCGATCAAATTTATCAGCAAATCCGGCAGTTAATAATCCTGATATTCCGGCACTATAAGCATATGCAGAAACTATATTTCCAAAAGAGGAAGCATTAATATTCATTGATTTTACAAGTATGTCTCCTAACGGAGACATCACCATAAAATCGAGGATTATTGTAAATTGCGTAATGGCTAAGATAAAAATTACGAATTTTTCATAGCTTGTAAATGGAACTATTTGTTTTTTTTGAGACATAGAAATATTAGGAATGTAATAATTAAGTTTAAAAAAGGAATAAAGATAAGTTAAATCTTTTTAGGATTATACAATAGATTAAATTATCTATTTACAGACTTTATTAGAACGCTAATAAAGTATTCTGTTTTTTATGAATAATATATGTTAGATAAAATTACAATTGGGTATTTCAATTGTTTTTTTACTCTGTTTAAAATTAAAAGATTCATAAAAGCATTTTCCTCGCTTTACGACAGTGAATCTTTAAATAGGCTTACATACCTTTTTGATTAAAATAATGAAGAGCGTCCCGGATGGCTGTTTCCACCGGTTGGTATTCTATTCCCAACTCAGATCTTGATTTTTGATTTGAATAAAAGTTTTTTTCGTATAAGATCCTCATATTTGTACTGTTCAGAGATGTATTTATTTGCAATAAACGAACTAAATCTCCGAAGAAGCCAATGAATAATAGTATAAAATCGGGAACGGTAATTATTTTTGTTTTTTGCTGTGTTGTGTGATTAAACTTTTTAAAGAACTCTTTATACGTTAGATTCTCGTTGCATAGCAAATAATGCTCTTTGTCTTTTGCTTTGCTAAAAGCACTTATAATGGCTTTTGAAACGTCTTGTACATGCACAAAATTTTTACCTCCTTTAGGGCAGAATATCCATTTCTTTTTCCAAATCATAAATAAGATTTTTCCAGAACTTGGCTTATGATCATAAGCGCCTAACATAAAAGTCGGATGCAGAAATATAACTTCTGTTTCTTTGCTGTTGGTTTTGAGATATTGTTCTGCTTTTGATTTGCTTTGAGCGTAAAATGATTTGGTAAAAGGATACCGGAATGGTTTTAGTTCATTGCCCGGATTATCCTTGGTACCATGTGATAAGGTGTTAGCAGTTGAAACCATAATCATTCTTTTGACATGGCATTGCTGTGCGGTTTCAAAGATTGTTTTTGTGGCACAGAAGTTTATTTTATCATAATGCTTTGCGGAATGCAGATGCTGTCTTGTTTCTGCAGCAATATGAACGAGAATTGTACATTTTTTCAGATAGGGAGAGAGGTCATCAAACAGATTAGATTCTATCAAAAACAAATTATTGTATTGTTTGCCCTGATATTTGTTCTTTGCACGGACTAACGCATAAACATTGTAATTGTCTTGACATAACAATTCGATTAGATTGGTTCCTAAAAGGCTGTTCGCACCTGTAATAAATATATTATTCACCTGTTGTATGGATTAAATTCTGCTTATAACTGGCTCAATTCTCTTTTTATGGCTCTCGTCATTAGAGGAAGTTTTATAAAAATAGGAGTTATTTTCAGCAAAAGCCAACTAAAACCATTGACCATAATAACGCTGTCTTTTTTTAAAAGTTGTTTAAGAGCATATTGAGCGACTTTATCGGGATCAAGGAGAGTAAGTTTTCCTAATATCCCTTGTTTTTCTATGCGAGAAATAATTTCGGGATTAGTTTTCATCGCTCCGGGGTTTATAACACTTACAAACACATTGGTATCTTTTAATTCTTGATATAATCCTCTGGAGAAAGAATGTACAAAAGTTTTGGAAGCAGGATAAACAGTTTTATATCCCATTGGACTAAAAGCTGCCATGCTTGATACATTGAGCACATAAGCTTGATGTTGTTCCATCATATTGGGTAATAACTGATGTGTAAGTATGGAAATAGCCCTAATGTTTAATTGTATAATTTTATCCAGGTAATCTATATCTGCCTCTATAAATTTTTTGGTTCCGCCACTCCCTGCATTGTTAATCAGCATGCAAATAGAAAACTGAGAGTTAATCCATTTGGCAAGATTTAAAATGTTTTCTTTTTGTGTGAGGTCTGTCTCGTAACAGGCTGTTTTAACAGAATATTTAGCGGCTGTCTTTAAGGCTGATTCTTTTAAATTTTGTCCGGGAAGACTTACCATAATTATATTGAACCCTTGTTTGGCTAAAGCTTTAACAAAAGAAGCACCTAACCCTTGGCTTGCCCCCGTAACAACGGCGTAAGGTTTTCTGGAATCTGATAAAATTTGCATTTATTTTTTTTTCAAAAATACCGAGGTTATACAAGTCATTTGTTCTGTGTTATAAAGTAGGATCTATTTTATTATAACCTCCTGATTTATTGATGGAAATAAATTGGTAGAGGTGTTCTGTTTTATAATCTTGAACTTTTTTTTCTGAATTCAGTAGGGGTGAAACCAGTGATTTTTTTGAAAGTTGTATTAAAAGCAGTTTTTGAATTGAAACCAGCTTCAAAAGCAATTCCCAAAATAGACAAATGCAAATTGTCTTTATCGGTTAGTAACTGCTTGGCTTTTTCAACCCGGTATTTATTTATAAATTGAAAAAAATTTTCATTAAACCCTTGATTAATTACATAAGATAAATGGTGTGGCGTTAAATTTATCATTGTTGATAAGGTGATAAGGTTCAGCTCGCTGTTTAAATATGGTTTTTGGAGATCCATCAAGGTGGTGAGCTTGTTTTTCAGTTCTCTTAAATCTGAGTCGGTTATTAATTTTCTTTTTTCTCTCTCTTCTTCATCTGCGGAAGTATCAAGATTTAAAAGCTCGCTTCTTTCTGTTTGGCTTGAAGGGTATATTTCTTTTTGTTTTAAAGCGTGATAACCAGTATAAAAAACAATAAGTAAAAAAATGGAATTGATAAAAATATTGAGTTTATTTTCATTCCAAAAAATATTATATACCAAAGAAACAAAACTGATAACTAAAATACCCAGTATTATTTTTTTGAGCCAGATAAGATTAATCTCTGTCGACTCTGCCGAAAATTTCAGGATATTTTGCTGATGGCTGGTAATTATTAAAAAAGACTTGACTGTATAAACTATCCCTAAGAGCAACAAAAAGCTTATGATCAAAAAAGAATAAAAGGCAACCGATATCCAATTGTAATGTTTGAGTGATGTTAAGATCAGGTAAACTAATGGAATGAGTAACAGCAGTGACTTATTTTTAAACTGATAATCGGGGTTGGTGTAAAAAACAACGCTTACATAAAAAATGATAGGAATAAAAAGCTGGGCAAGAAGAAGATGGGAATAAGAAACATTAATATCTTCAATTAGTATAAAATCTAAGACATCATCCAGCCAAAATGTAGCCCAAATCATACAAAAAAGAGCAAACCAGTAATTTGCTTTTTTGTTCGCCCGAAAAGGATTTATAGCACATACTAAACTTAAAAAAACGAGTATCCCGAAAGATATAATGGATATAGTAAGGTTTGCATTGATTAAATCCATGAACAAAAAAAATCTGATTTTGAAGTATAAAAATAGAATAAAAAAGATTAAATGGTTTAGGAATGTATAAAAAAAACGTCCGCTATATGGCGGACGTTTGTAGATTATAAAGGAATATTCCCGTGTTTTCTTTTCGGTTGGTTTACTTCTTTGTTTTCTAACATTGAAAAAGCTTTGAGCAATTTCCGTCTGGTTTCATTGGGTAAAATAACTTCGTCTATAAAACCGCGTTGAGCAGCGCGATAAGGTGTGGCAAATTTTTCGGCATATTCAGCTTCTTTCTCTGCTAATTTAGCTGTTGGATCAGCTGATTCAGAAATCTCCTTTTTAAAGATGATTTCACTGGCTCCTTTTGCCCCCATTACTGCAATTTCTGCACTTGGCCAGGCAAAATTCATATCTGCACCAATGTGTTTGGAGTTCATTACGTCATAAGCACCTCCGTAAGCTTTACGGGTAATAACAGTAACTTTTGGCACGGTTGCCTCACTTAAAGCGTACAGTAATTTAGCTCCGTGCACAATGATTCCGTTCCACTCCTGATCTGTTCCTGGCAAAAAGCCCGGTACGTCTACCAAAACCAATAGCGGAATGTTGAAAGCGTCACAAAAACGAGTAAATCGGGCTGCCTTAATTGAACTGTTTACATCCAAACACCCTGCCAAAAACATAGGGTTATTCGCTACAATTCCGACACTTTTTCCACCAAGACGGGCAAAACCTACTACAATATTTTCTGCGTAGTCTTTGTGGATCTCAAAAAAGGAACCCTCGTCAATGATATGGTCAATCACAGTTTTCATATCATACGGTTTGGTCGAGCTTTCCGGAATAATGTCGTCAAGTTCAAACTTATATTCTTCTTTCGGCTGATAGGATATAGCGTGTGGCTTTTCGGTATTGTTTTGCGGTAAATATGACAGCAATTTTTTGATGTCTTCCAAACAAGCAACATCATTTGGCGATGTGGTGTGTGCCACTCCCGATTTGGTAGAGTGTGTACTCGCTCCCCCGAGTTCTTCTGAAGTTACTTCTTCGTTCGTTACGGTTTTTACTACGTTGGGTCCGGTTACAAACATATAGCTGGATCCTTCTACCATCATCGTAAAATCAGTCATTGCAGGAGAATATACTGCTCCGCCGGCACAAGGACCCATAATAGCAGAAATTTGAGGAATAACACCCGAAGCTTGGACGTTTCTGTAAAAAATGTCAGCATATCCGCCCAAAGAGCGAACACCTTCCTGAATACGGGCACCGCCAGAATCATTTAATCCGATCATTGGAGCCCCCATTTTTACAGCCATATCCATTACTTTGCATATTTTTTCGGCATGAGTTTCGGAAAGTGCTCCTCCAAAAACGGTAAAATCCTGTGCAAAAACATAGACTAATCTGCCGTTTATTGTTCCGTATCCGGTAACGACTCCGTCTCCATAATACACTTCTTTATCCATGTTAAAATCTGTAGTGCGGTGAGTTACCAACATACCTACTTCTTCAAAAGAGCCTTCGTCTAATAGATATTCTACGCGTTCCCGGGCTGTAAGTTTTCCCTTTGCGTGCTGAGTATCTATTCGTTTTTGTCCCCCACCCAGTTTAGCCTGAGCCTGAGTTTCTTGTAATTTTGATATTTTTGGATGATTCATGATGTTTTAATTTGGTAAGCGAAGTTGTTTTTGATCTTCTAAATACTTTTTCAAGGCGATAAAAGCAGCAATTTCAGCTTCGTCTTTGTATTGATCTTTAACCAGGTCGCTACTATAGTATTTTTTTACAAAGTTAGTGTCAAAATGTCCTTCTCTGAAAGCAGGGTGTTCCATAACAAATTTTCCGAAAGGAAGAGTTGTGCTAATTCCTTTTACTTTATAGTTTTGAATGGCTTTGATCATTACTTCGATAGCTTCTTCTCTTGTTTTGCCGTAGGTAATAAGTTTGGCGAGCATTGGATCATAATAAATAGGAACATCCATACCTTGCTCGATACCGTTGTCTACACGGATATTTTCTCCCTCCGGAAGCTGGTAAATTTCTAAATGTCCAACACTTGGCAAAAAGTCGTTTAAAGGGTCTTCTGCATAAATCCGAAGTTCCATGGCATGTCCCTTAATATGAAGATCGTCTTGCGCAAAAGGAAGTTTTTCTCCACGGGCAATGCGAATCTGCATTTCAACCAGATCTAAACCGGTTATAAGTTCTGTAACGGGATGCTCTACCTGCAGGCGAGTATTCATCTCCAAAAAGTAAAAGTTTAGATTTTCATCAATCAAAAACTCTACCGTTCCGGCACCTAAATAATTGCATGAGGCAGCTACTTGCACCGCAGCTTCTCCCATCTTTTTACGAATTTCCGGCGTTAAAACAGAGGAAGGAGCTTCTTCTACTACTTTTTGATGGCGGCGCTGTATACTGCACTCACGTTCAAAAAGGTAAACAATATTGCCATGTGTATCTGCTAAAACCTGGATTTCGATATGACGAGGCGAACCAATATACTTTTCAATAAAAACAGAACCATCGCCAAAGGCGGAAGTAGCCTCTGAAATAGCACGCTGCATCTGCGATTCAAAATCTGCTTCTTTTTCTACGATGCGCATCCCTTTTCCGCCACCGCCGGCAGATGCTTTTATCAAAATAGGAAAGCCTATTTGCTTGGCTACCTGTTTTGCTTTTTCCACATCTGTAATGGCTTCATCCAAGCCTGGAACCATAGGAATGTCATACGCCTTTACAGTTTCTTTTGCTGCAAGTTTGCTTCCCATTACTTCGATGGCATGCGATTTAGGTCCGATAAAGGTTATGCCGTTTTTTTCGCAGGCGGTAGCGAAATTTGCGTTTTCGCTTAAAAATCCGTACCCCGGATGAATGCCGTCTACGTTAAGACTTTTGGCAGTTTCAATAATTTTATCTCCCAAAAGGTAAGATTGATTAGATGGAGCTTCTCCTATGCAAACGGCTTCGTCTGCCATTTTTACGTGAGGAGCCAATCGGTCTGCGGTTGAATATACCGCAACGGTTTTGATTCCCATTTTCTTTGCCGTTTTCATAATTCTGACGGCAATTTCGCCACGATTGGCAACTAATATTTTTTTCATCGTTTATTCAAATTCAATTAGCACTAATCCTTTGTCTACTGTATCACCTTTGTTTACGTGGATAGATTTGATTTTTCCTGCACGCGGTGATACCAGATTGTTCTCCATTTTCATAGCTTCTAAAATCAGCAAATTGTCATTTTCTACAACTTCCTGGCCCTCTGAAACGTGGATGTCTAAAATAAGACCTGGCATAGGTGCCTTTATAGAGTTAACTTGTTTGGAGGAGTTTAGTGAAAAACCAAGCTGATTAATCAGTTTATCCAATTCGGTTTGGATATCGACAGTGTATGTATTGCCGTTTACTGAAACTTCATAAGCTTTGTCGTTGAATTGTTCTGAGATAATTTTTATGTCGTATGACTGATTGTTTTTGAGAACGTGATAGGTATTTGTACCTGTTTCCGCTGCATTTATATTTTCGTGCATGAGGTCTTCACTTTCAAAAACAGCATCGCCGTTTACTTTTAGCTGATACGTTTTATTCATTTTAAATGATTTGTTTTTGAAGGGTAAATATACTTATTTACAAGGGATAAAAACAAGTAAACAGTTGTTTTTAACGGTAGTCTAAAAGAAAAAGCATTGTTCTTCTCAGGACAATGCTTTAAAAATCAGTCTTCATTATTTTGAAGAGTGTTCCATCCTCTGGCTTTAAGCGGAATTTTGGTATTTGCTCTTGTAATAAGATGAACTCCTTCGGCTTCGGGAGTAATATGTCCGATAATGGTGAAATTAGGATTGCCTTTTATCTTTTCATAATCTTCCATTTTTATGGTAAAAAGCAATTCGTAATCTTCTCCGCCATTAATAGCAATTGTTGTTGAGTCTATATTAAATTCTTCGCAGGTATTGATAAATTGCGGATCAAGCGGGATTTTTTCTTCATATAAGTTACAGCCTACTTTTGACTGTTTGCAAATATGCATGATTTCGGAAGATAATCCATCAGAAACATCTATCATTGCTGTGGGTTTTACTTCTAAATCAGCCAATAGTTTTTTGATATCTGTTCGCGCTTCCGGTTTGAGCTGTCGCTCAATAATATAGTCGTATGGAGTTAAATCGGGCTGACTGTTCGGATTTACCAAATATACCTGCTTTTCTCTTTCCAGGACTTGGAGCCCCATATATGCGCTTCCTACGTCACCGGTTACAACTAACAGGTCTTTGTCCTGAGCGCCGCTGCGGTAAACAATTTCACTTTCATCGGTCTGACCAACTGCTGTAACGCTGATGATTAATCCTTTTTGAGAGGAAGTAGTGTCTCCCCCAATTAAATCTACTTTGTAATAGCTACAAGCTAAAGCAATTCCTTCATATAATTCTTCCAGTGCTTCCAGTGGAAACCGATTAGAAATCGCAATGGAAACGGTAACTTGTGTAGGAACGGCGTTCATTGCGCAAATATCAGACAGGTTTACAACTATAGCTTTGTAGCCTAAGTGCTTTAAAGGCATATATGCCAAATCAAAGTGAACACCTTCAACTAATAAATCGGTAGAAACTAGTGTTTTTTTATCATTAAAAGAAAGGACTGCGGCGTCATCGCCAATACCTTTTACTGTAGAAGGTTGTTGAATAGAAAAGTTATGAGTTAGGTGTTCTATCAAACCAAATTCTCCTAATTGGCTTAAATCTGTTTTGGATTGATTTTTATTTTCGATCATATTTTATCCGATTCATTTTAAACCTGCAAAGTTAAGAAGAAACATTGGCATAGATTGTTTTTCTATTGCAATATGTTGTGAGGTTATTTCGGAGACGTTTAAAAAATATATATCTTAGGAGGGTTAAAAATTTTACAATGAAAAATAAAAAACTACTTATTGGATTATTGTTAGTAGCATTTTCAACAACATCGTGTTGGGAATTTAACAGACAGCAAAAAATGAAAAATGCAGAAGCTAACGGAAAAGCAACGTTGTTGGAAGCGGAAAATAGTAAAAAAGCGATGATAGAAACTGCCAAAGCTGAAAATGAATCGGCAACTTTGCAGGCAGAAGCTAAAATAAAGATTGCCAAAGCAGAAGCTCAGGCAGAAATTGAACGCGCTAAAGGAGTAGCTGAAGCAAACCGAATAATAGGAGAAAGCATGAAAGGAAATAAAGAATATCTGGAGTACTTAAAGATAGATGCTATCCGAAACAGTACTGGTTCTAAGGTCTATGTTCCCACAGAAGCTCAGCTTCCGATAACTGAAGCTAAAAAATAGAAAAATAAAAAATTAAACCACTTTATTAGAGTGGTTTAATTGGTTTTTAAGTAAGATTACAAAAGTTAGGGTTCATTTTTAGTGTTTCCTCGTCAAGGGTGAAAAGTGATAGTACGCACTATAATCTTTAAAAGTGTCGTTTTTTTCCTATATAAAGTAAATCGGGGTATTTACTTTTACCGTACAGTAAAAACGTTGAACTTAAATCTTACTAAAATGAAAAATATAATATTCTTTTTTGCAGCAGTCATGCTAGTCGCTTCTTGCAGTAGTTCGGACAACAATCCAGATCCAAATCCATCAGGACCTCCAAATCCGCCTTCACCGCCTTCGGTAGAAGCTAAAGTATTGCCTTCAAAAGTAGTTATGGAAACTGAAAAAAATGGCGTTGTAACGTACACAATCAGCTATGTTTCGGATACGCAAAAAATAAATAAAATAACCATAACAGGAACAGATAGAAACAACGAAGAACGCTACATTTACAAAGGCGATTTGATTGATAAAATAGAATATGGTTCTAATGGTGATTTTGTTCAATATGAATATGAAAATAGTATGCTTGTCAGGGAGATTGCTTACCGCCAAAATCAACAAAATGACAAAACAGAATATAAATATCTTACTAATCAGTCAGTAGAGAAAAAACAATACGAACGTAAAGACGGAGCATGGGTGCTTAGCGGCGAAATGTTGTTTAATTTTGATAGCAATGGTAATTTAGTAAAGGGTGAAGCAGATTTTGGAAGTGAAGGTAATGTAGAGCTTACAGCAACTTATGATAATAAAAGTACGTCAGTTGTAAATATAGAAGGCTGGACACAAATACATTTTACGGGAGGTATCCCATTGGGAGATAATATTGATTTTGTGGATATCGTAGGCAGAAGAAACAATCCGGTTCAAATATCTGCAGTTACACATGAAGGAGATATAGATATTGCCTATACCTATGAATTTAAAGATGAGAAAAAACCAAAATTCCCTACAAAAGCCATCGGGAAATTAAATAATCAGATTTTATTTACGGCAGAAATTAGTTATCAATAAAAAATTAAGACTTTTTTATTTTAACCCTCGTTACTCTCTTTTTTAAGGAGCAACGAGGGTTCTTTCGCTAACTTTGCTAAAATTATTTTCCACAATTCATTAATTACACTTAAAAAGATGTTTTTTAGGGAAAATATTGCAAAAAATTTTTACGTATTAGTAGCAACTTTCGACTATCGCAAAATCGGAACATCTGACAGTGATAAAGAAATATTTTAAAAATGATATTTACCTTTTTGTTTTTCCGTTATTAATTATAAAACAGCATGATGTATATGTGCTGAAAAATCCAAGCTATATTAAATAGGTTTCAAAGATTATATAATTAAAGATGTTCAAAGATGAAAAAAATTAAATGGCTTTTTGTGGTTGTAATATCGTTATTTATTACTTCCTGCTCTTTGGAAAAAGAAAAAGAGTTAGATGATAGTTTTCAAAATGTACTATCATCTGTAGATACAGATTATTTTGTTAATTATGAAGAAGTTGGGTTAATAGCAAATAGCTTCTCTTCAAAAGAAACAGTAGAAATGGGATTTAAAGACAAGGTATTAAAAGAAATAATTCCCATTAAAGACGAGGAGGACAAAGTAATCTTTTACATTAGCAATTATCACGAAGGAGGCTTTTTTATTTTAGCAGCTGATAAGCGTTCAATACCTGTTTTAGCGTATTCTTTTGATAATAATTTTTCACTGGATGAAGAAATAGGATTTCCCCACGGGCTTATTGATTGGTTGCAATTTGCAAAAGAGCAAATTCAAGAAATACGAACTAAAAATTTAGAACAACCAATAGAATTTATTGAATATTGGGATGTTACAAAAGCGGGGGTTCTTAATCCTACAGCTTTTGTATCATCACCATGTAATCAAATACCGACAAATACAGTTTTTAAAGCACCTTTGTTAACTACAGCCTGGCATCAGAGGGCTAGTTTTAATGACTTTATGCCATTAGCTGTACCTCAATATTGTAGCAATATTGGAACCTCAAACAATCGTTTTTATGCGGGTTGTGTTCCTATTGCAATAGCACAAGTAATGCGCTATCATCAATACCCGGCAAATTTTGATTATAATGCGATGGATGATCTAGTTGGAACATATGCTTCAAAGTCTCTAATTAATGATATACATCACAAAATTTACTATTTTTATGATAAATTCAATCCTTTTTTTACAATAAGACCTTTAAAGTATAGGTGTGAATCAACAGGAGTGAGTTCTGACTTTCCGGTGCATTCACTTTTAAAGTTAAATTATAGATATTCTACAGCAAACACTATGAGTAGTGCTTTTATAATTGAACCTCTAATGTTGAATGATATTTTACAAAACAGACCTGTTATTTTAAGTGGAGGAAGAGCAAAAGGCTGGTGGATATTTAAACAGAAAACAGATGGACATATGTGGGTTGCTGATGGGGTGGATAAAACCACATTTTGTATAAAAATTTTTGGAAAACCAACAGCGTTTACTGTATTAAGATATAATATGAACTGGGGATGGGGAGGACTTGATAACGCATTTTACAGTTATGGAAATTTTAATCCGGGTTCTGCCAGCTATAATTATCAAGTGGAATTAGTTTATAATATAAAACCATAAATAATGATAATATGAAAAATAGTTTAATTATATCGGCTATTATAGTTCTTCTGATAATTTGTTTTGTCAGATGCAGCAACTCGGATAATTCACCAACAGATGAAACTGTAATCTCTTTATTTACAGATTTTAAAATTATGAATAAC
>NZ_SOAG01000026.1:13873-43202 GCF_004364575.1 Myroides indicus
TTCTGATAATTTGTTTTGTCAGATGCAGCAACTCGGATAATTCACCAACAGATGAAACTGTAATCTCTTTATTTACAGATTTTAAAATTATGAATAACAAAGGAGAAGACTTACTTAATCCAAATACAGAAGGAGCTTTTGACCAACAAAAAATTAGAATTAAGCATTTGACTAAAAATGGAGATTTTGTGATGTTTTATAAAAGTTTTTTAGATTGTCCTTATGACTTTATTGTTTATACAACCATATACGACAAAACAAATACCTTTGCTTTATTAAATCAAGTGACTAATGATTATATTATTGAAAATAAAATTACAGCAATAATTCAGTGGAATGAGATGGTATCAGACACCATAGTCACACAAGTACATAGGGGGCGTAATAATACTTCAAAAACTAAGGTGTGGGTTAATGGAGAGCTGAAAGAAGATATACACAACGGATTGACCCCGGAATTTATATCATTAATTAAATAAGAATTGTATTAGCCTTGTTACTTCCCAATAAAGCGTAATAAGGCTTTGTGCAAAAATGATTTTCCTTTAAAGAAAATCAGCTGGATGAATTCAGAGTTTTTTAAATATATGGGAATCTCTCCGCATCCTTTTTTGCGAGGGATTGTGACGCATTATCGGGTAAAGCAGATGATTTTGCCTGATGCGTTTTACAGTTATGGAAATTTTAATCCGGGTTCTGCCAGCTATAATTATCAAGCGGAGTTAGTTTATAATATAAAACCATAAATAATGATAGTATGAAAAATAGTTTAATTATATCGGCTATTATAGTTCTTCTGATAATTTGTTTTGTCAGATGCAGCAACTCGGATAATTCACCAACAGATGAAACTGTAATCTCTTTATTTACAGATTTTAAAATTATGAATAACAAAGGAGAAGACTTACTTAATCCAAATACAGAAGGAGCTTTTGACCAGCAAAAAATTAGAATTAAGCACTTGACCAAAAACGGAGATTTTGTGATGTTTTATAAAAGTTTTTTAAACTATCCTTATGATTTTTTTGTTTTTACAACCATATACGACAAAACAAATACCTTTGCTTTATTAAATCAAGTGACTAATGATTATATTATTGAAAATAAAATTACAGCAATAATTCAGTGGAATGAGATGGTATCAGACACCATAGTAACACAAGTACATAGGGGACGTAATAATACTTCAAAAACTAAGGTGTGGGTTAATGGAGAGCTGAAAGAAGATATACACAACGGATTGACCCCGGAATTTATATCATTAATTAAATAAGAATTGTATTAGCCTTGTTACTTCCCAATAAAGCGCAACAAGGCTTGTTTAAAATTGCTTATCTTCAAAAAGAAAATCGGGCAGATGAATTCAGAGCTTTTTAAATACATAGAAATCTTTCCGCATCCCTTTCTGCGAGGGATTGTGACGCATTATCGGGTAAAGCAGATGAAGCTTCCCGACACCTTGGTTTTTCCTAATTACTCTCCCATTTTTCAGGGACTTATCTTTAATCTGGAAGAATTAGAGGATATTGTCCTTTTAAAAAAAGACCAAAAGGATTTAAAACACAAAGTTTATTACGTAGGACAGGCAGTATCGCCAAGCTATTTGTTTAGCAGTTCTTTAAATTTAAATCTGATTGCAGTTAATTTTACGCCTGTAGG
Source organism: Myroides indicus (assembly GCF_004364575.1). Lineage (GTDB taxonomy): Bacteria > Bacteroidota > Bacteroidia > Flavobacteriales > Flavobacteriaceae > Flavobacterium > Flavobacterium indicum_A. Next base: position 15,533 of record NZ_SOAG01000026.1, read on the forward strand.
ATTATATCGGCTGACGGGAATAGATTTACATTGCTTTACTGATAAAATTGTAGATGCACAAATTATTTTTGGCAGTGAAATTAATGAAATATATGAACGGATATTAACTGTAAAGGACGCAGTTCAGAGTGTTACAATAATAGATGATTTTTTATGCCGTAAGGCTTTAAAACTTAGAAAAGAAAACAAAAACTGTATTTTGACTTCACTGGCAGTTTTAAATAATAATGCGGCAAAAACAAACATCAAAAAACTCCAACAGGTTACTAATACGTGTTCCAAAACTTTGGAAAGATCTTTTAAAACGGAGATTGGGATGACACCTAAGACATTTCAGCGTTTGCTGCGGTTTAATCAGGCAAAGTTATTCATACATGAACATCAAGAGATGGATTGGTGGGAAGTAGCTGTGCGGTTTGGGTTTTATGATCATTCTCACCTTATAAGTGAATTTCAAATTTTTGCAGGACTCACTCCTACAGAATATCTTGGTAAAATACATTACAGAGAATGAGTTTCTCCTAAATGCAATCCATCAAAAAGAGATTGGCATATATCTTTTGCAATTTCTTTTTTCCGGTACATTTCGTGAGTTTCGTCTTTATAAAAGCGAGCTGATAGACCCATTTTTTGGAACCACATAGGACGCGGTATATAAGGGGCTTTTTCTCCGTAACTCAGATGAATACTGGTTTTGGGTTTTTTAGTTTCGAACCTCAGACGTGTTGAAGATATGGCAAACAGGTATTTTATCTTTAATCCGTAAAGTCCGGTTCTCCACGAAATATAACCGCCTGTGCTAAAACCTAAAATATAAACGGGTTCTTTCTCTAATTTCAACAGATTGGCAATCGCTTTTTCTATTCCTCCATTTACATACAAATTGCAGATGAAGTTTTTCTTCAGTGTATTGGCTTTTATCAATTTCTCCAAGACAGCATATGACATAAATATTGGATTTTAAAATAAGGAGTCAACACAGAAGTATATTCATCAATCCATTGTGATTTTTCCTTGCCCCATAAATCGGAGAGAATAAGTATTTTTGGTTTGGGTTTTTGCATAAATATCAGGAAGGGATATACTTAAAATAAAAAGACCTTGATATTCAAGGTCTTTTTATTTTTAAATATTAGGTCTTTTAAGGTATTTAAAGTAACCGTTGAAAGTATTGAATTCTTCTGTTAGCTGGCTTGCTAAAGCAGAAGACTCATCTTCTTCCCGAACAATTTCTATCAGCTGTCTCCATACTTCTATTTCTTCTATAATTTCATTGGCATAGTAGTCTTGAGCTTCCAAATCCAGATGTTTATAATAATTCAGATTCTCTTTGGCTTTTTGAGATAGTTCTTGTGCTATTTTTTCAGCAGTAACAGCTTCCCCTATTTGATAGTAGCCTTCAACAAAAGGTTGTATTAATTGGTAGTATCCATAGTATTGAACAGGCATATTGGTCATAGCAATATCCATGATTTCTTTTGCCTTGCTGTTTTTGTTTTCTGTAATCAGTTGTTCTGCCAGTCGCGCCAGATTAATTCTGTAGCTCAATGCATTTCGTCTAGTTTGGGGATCGTGATATATTTTATCGCTGCCCATATTACCCCAATACCATGATTTAACCGTGTTGTACATTCTGTCAGCGTCAATTGTGCCCAAATCTAATGGATGTCTGCTGGCTCCCTCAGTTTTAATTGGCACTAATTTATAGATTAAACCGCTGAGCTGTATGTAGTCTTTCATCCAGATAAAATCATCCTCATTAAAGCTTCCTCCTGAAAAGTAAACAGGTCTTTCCCAATTGTTGTTTGCAATAATGTCAAGCATTATCAGACGGTGCTTTACTATCTGATCGGTAGTGATGTCAATGTCCAGATAAGGTTCAATCTGACCCATCAAATAAGGCGAGACAATATTGTTTTTAGCAATAACAGTGCTGTCAACCGGAATTCGGATTTTATTTGTCGGAGCCAGATACAGAGTAGTACCGGCGTCTGTTTTGAGTTTTGTTCTTTCATCGTCTGAACGGATAAAATTCATAAACAGACTGATGTCAATGCGCTCATCAATCATTGGCTGTATTAAAACAACATCACGCTTGTTTCCAACATACTGTTCATGCGTAAATTTGATTGGCAATGGTTCAGATTTGTGTGCTTTGGCTTTCATCTGATCAATATACCAATCCATTGGCAGCAAGCTGGTGCACACCACTCGAACATCTGTTCTGTATCCTTCTATTTCCTGCAAATACCAAAGCGGGAAGGTATCATTATCTCCAATAGTAAATAAAATTGCATTTTCATCGCACGAATCGAGATAGGCACGGGCATTTGCCAGCGCTGTATAACGGTTTGAACGGTTGTGGTCGTCCCAGTTTTGTTGTGCCAGTAAAACAGGAGCAGCTAAAGTGGAAACAATCATAACGGCAGGCAATGCAATTTTAGGAGACAGATATTTTTTAACGCCGTCGTATAAAGCATATACACCGAGTCCGAGCCAAATGGCAAATACATAAAATGAAGGGACTACGGCATAGTCGCGTTCACGAGGTTCGAAAGGACGTTCATTTAAGAATATTTTTAAGGCAAAACTTGTAAACAGGAATAGAACCAATAGCACCCAAAACATTTTCGGGTCTTTTCGGTAGTTGAAAACAACTCCTATAATTCCTAAAATAAACGGAAGAAAATAATATGTGTTTCTACCCTTATTATTCAATACATCGGAGGGTAAATTGTCTTGTGATCCTAAGCGGATTTCATCTAAAAACTTAATTCCGCTCAGCCAGTTTCCGTGTTGCAAATCTCCCTGACCTTGAATGTCATCTTGTCGGCCTACAAAATTCCACATCAAATAGCGCCAATACATATACCCAAACTGATAATCAAACATAAAAGCTATATTGTCTGAAAACGAAGGGACTTCGATATCCAAATATTGTCCGTATTGATCAAAAAAGCGATCTAAACCTTCTAAATTGATTTCACCAGAAGCCAATCCCTGTCGCACTCCGGCTACTAATTTTTGAAGTTGTTCACTTTCGCTGTAATCCGGATGAATACTAAAATTTAATGAATTAGTATAGCGCATATAATTAATGCGATGACTTTTGTCGGTACTCCACAATCTGGGGAAAAAACCTTTGTGTTTTTCGTCAAAATTTTGTCCGGCATTTTGCCATTCGTTTACTATAACATATTTTCCGGTTTCATAGTCGCGATCATAGTTGGGTTTCTCGTCTTTCCAAGGATTATTAGGATCCAGACCAACGTATTTTTTAGTAAAGTAAGAATCGTAATAGATACTTTGATCGCCGTATTGCTCTCTTTGGTAGTAAGCCAAAAGTTCGGCGGCATCTGAAGGTCTGTTTTCATTAATGGTTACATTGGCATTGGCTCGTATAGGAAGCATTAGCCACGAGGTAAGCCCTACACAAACAAAAATCAAAGCCAAAATAATAGTGTTTGCCCCGATGTAGTTTTTTTTGCGCGTATAGTTCAAGCCCAATACGGCAACTCCTACTATGATAAGAAAAGCAATCAATGTACCGCTGTTAAAAGGCAGTCCTAAACTGTTGACTACAAAAATTTCTGCTTTTCCAAAGAATGCCAGAAGCTTGGGAAAGAAAAAAGCAAAGAGGAAAAATAAGACGGCAACTGCCGTAATATTTGCTATAAGAAAGTTTTTAACCGTAATCTTATTGTATTTTTTAAAGTAATATAGCAATCCGATTGACGGAATAGTTAGCAGAGCCATTAAATGTACGCCAAAAGAACAACCTGCCACCAACGCAATCAAAAGCAGCCATTTATTGCCTCTTGGTTTGTCTAGATCATCTACCCATCTCAATCCCAGATATAACAAAGCGGAAGTAAGAAGCATAGCCGAAGCATATACTTCAGCTTCTACAGCGTTAAACCAGAAGCTGTCGGTAAAGGTAAATGCCAGTGCACCTACCGCAGAACTTGCTAGTACAGCAATGGCGTTATTATTGTTCCATTCAGAAGTTTTATTTACTATTTTTTGGAGAATATTGGTAACAGACCAAAACATGAACAAAATAGTGAAAGCACTGGACAATACGGCGACCATATTTACCATAAGGGCAATTTTATCGGGAGCAGTTGCAAACATGGAGAAAAATGCTCCTAACATTTGATAAAACGGAGCTCCAGGCGGATGTCCGACTTCTAATTTTGCAGAAGTAGAAATATATTCTCCCGGATCCCAAAAACTAACGGTTGGTTCGACGGTTAAAACATAGGTAATTAATGCAACTAAAAAGCATAACCAGCCTCCTATTAAATTCCACTTCTTGTAATTGAATGTCAACATAAGTCTTACTTACTTAATTATTTTAAGATAACGCAACTACAAAGAAAAGGTTTTTTTTGTCTTAGCCGAAAAAAACCGAAAAAAAATATTTTTATGAGGGGAAAGTTTGCAGGATATAAAAAATATATTACTTTTGCATCCGCATTACAGAAGTATTACACACAAGTAATAGCAGGTAATGGTCTATGGTGTAATGGTAACACAGCTGATTTTGGTTCAGTCGTTCTAGGTTCGAGTCCTAGTAGACCAACAAAAACCTCTTGATTTTCGAGAGGTATTTTTTTGGAAATAAAAAGCGATGTTTTTTACGTCGAAATTATAAAAAGTATTACGCACAGATAATGGTCTATGGTGTAATGGTAACACAGCTGATTTTGGTTCAGTCGTTCTAGGTTCGAGTCCTAGTAGACCAACAAAAATCCTCTTGATTTAATCAAGAGGATTTTTTATTTTGATCTTTATTCTCCTTTGAAATCGGGTTTTCTCTTTTCTAAAAACGCTGTTGTTCCTTCAACAAAATCTTCGGTTTCAAAACACTCTCCAAAATTTTTAATTTCTTCGTGAAATCCGTTTATGCCGTCTTTAAAGTTTGCATTTATAGCTTTTATAGCTTTTGATATAGCGGTAGGAGAATTTTTGGCAATTTTTTCGGCTGTTTTTTTAGCAAAGTCCAATAATTCGCTTTGTTCTACAACGTGATTTACTAATCCGAAAGAGAGAGCTTGTTCGGCGTTAATCATATCAGCTGTCATAATAAGCTCCATCGCTCTTCCTTTTCCTATTAATTGAGGCAGGCGCTGCGTACCTCCGTATCCGGGAATTAGTCCCAGGGTCACTTCCGGCAATCCCATTTTAGCATTGGCAGAAGCTATTCTGAAATGAGAAGCCATAGCTAATTCTAATCCTCCTCCTAAAGCGAATCCATTAATTGCGGCGATAACAGGTTTGGAAAGATTTTGAACATAATCAAATAACAACTCTTGTCCTTTAGCAGCTAAATGCGCACCTTCGCTTTGGTTAAAGCTTGAGAATTCTTTGATGTCTGCTCCTGCTACAAAAGCTTTCTCTCCGCTTCCGGTAATAATAATGGCTCTGATTTCTTTGTCCGCTTCTAGTTGTTCAAACCCTTGGTGAAGTTCTTCTATTGTTGGTTTATTAAGAGCGTTTAACTTTGTGGGCCTGTTAATCGAAATAATGGCAATTTGATTGTTTTTTTCTATGAGAATATTTTCAAACGTCATAGTATGTAGAGTTTTAATTGTTAACAATAGGCAATTTTACAGTAAATATAGTGCCTTTATTTGGTTCTGAGTCAAAAGTAATTGTTCCATTGTAATTTTCGACAATATTTTTTATTATTCCTAGACCAAGTCCCATACCACTGGTTTTAGTAGTAAATTTAGGCTCAAAAATTTTACTCTGAATTTCAGTCGGGATACCTTTGCCGTTGTCAATTACTTTGATAACGACATTTTCTTCCTGTAGAGATAAATTGACTATAACTGATGGGTTTTCTTTATCAGTAGGAATTGCCTGTATAGCATTTTTAACAAGATTAGTAATGATCCGGATCAGTTGTGTGCGATCTATTTTTGAGATAATTTCTGTTTCTGTACATTCAAATTTAATGTAGGGTTCGTTAAAAATGTCCAATGCCAGTAATACGGTTTTGGCAACGTTTAAGGTTTCATCTCTTTGAGCAGGCATAGAGGCAAAGCTGGAAAAAGCACTGGCAACGGAAGACATGGTATCTATTTGTTGTATTAACCCCAGTGTAAAATCTTGGACTTTTGTTTTAATATCAGGATCAGAAGGGTCAAAACGTCGTTCAAAGTTTTGCACTGAAAGGCGCATGGGGGTAAGGGGGTTTTTTATTTCATGGGCAACTTGTTTTGCCATCTCTCTCCACGCTTGTTCTCTTTCGCTTTGCGCTAGTTTTTCATAGCTTTCGTCCAGCTTTTCTACCATTTCATTATAAGCGCTGATTAAGGCTGAAATTTCTTTGCTGGTTGAGGTACTTTCAATTTTTTCGTTTTTTTGTCCTAATTTGGTTTTTGTGATTTTAAAGCTGATATTGTTAAGGTTTTGCGTAATGTAATTAGACAAGAAATAAGATATGCCGATAGACAAAATGAGCATAATAATATAAACCTGTCCGAATTTTAAGGTAAAATTCCTGATTTCGTTGTCGTAAAATTCAGTGCTTTCCTGATAGGGAATTTTGATAATAGCCAACGGATTAGATTCTTTGTCTTTTATAAAACTATAAGCAGTACGCGTTTTATTTTCCGAAGAGGTTTCAATATCAACAAATCTTTGATTACTAGATGAATTGATAGACTGAAGGACTGACGGGGGAATTTTGTTTGCCGGATTATCTGAAGAATGATTTTGGGCTGACGAAACTAATAATTTGCCGTTGAGGTCGTATATATTGATTGTGGTGTTGTGCACCTTTGCAAGTTCTTGGATTCGGTCTTTAAAAATAAGAAAAGTAAATTCCGGCTTTAAAGGGTATGTGGAAGTGGTGAGTATATAATTGATGTTTTCGATTATAGAAGCTTCCTTTCTTTCTTGTCTATATTGATGGTACGTATGAGCTTCTTTTTTAAATTGATGTACAGAGACGGCTGATATAAGAATAGAAGATATAACACTTAACAAAATGAGGGATAAGAAAATCCTATTGCGCAATGAAAAATGTTTTAATAAATACTCGCCTTTCATTTTGTTTATCGCTTTCTGTTTCTTACTTTTTTATAAAACCGGATACCTAACATCAATACAACGGCTAATGCAAAAAGCCCTAAAACACCAAATATCCAATTAAATGCACTTTTTAAAATTACTAAAAAAACAATTGAAAATAAAATAAGGGTTGCTCCTTCGTTCCAAATTCTGAAAAAAGAAGAATCTTTGGATAAGGTGTGTTTATTTATTTGTATTACAAACTGACGACATTTAAGATGATAGACCCAAAGCAGTACTACAAAAAACAATTTGACATGCATCCAGGGCATTTGTAGCAAGGATGGATTTGCAATTAGCATTCCAATTCCGAAAAGAGTGGTTAGAATTGCAGAAGGAGTGGTAATAATATTCCACAATCTGCTGGTCATCAGTTTGTATTGGTTGCGCAAGATGTCTTTTTCTATTTCTGGCTTTTGATTTGCTTCGGCATAATAAACAAAAAGACGTACGCTGTAAAACAGTCCGGCGAACCAGCATACTACAAAAATGATATGCAGAGCCTTTAAATACAGATACATCATATATTAACTGTTTTGCCATTCATTGATCCACGATACCAAGGCGTCAATCCATAAATCGTCATCATTGAGGCAAGGGACAGTTTTGAACTCTTTGCCTCCGTGTTTAATAAAATCTTCTTGCGCCTGTATACCTATTTCTTCAAGTGTTTCCAAACAATCTGCCACAAAAGCAGGGGTAACCACAGCCAGTTTTTTTATTCCTTTTTCTGCCAGATTATTGATGGTTTTGTCAGAGGGTGGCTGCAACCATTTATCAGGTCCGAGTCTGGATTGAAAGGATATAGTATATTTTTCTTTAGGAATTCCCAGTTGCTCAACTACCTGTTTTGTTGTTTCAAAGCAATGTGTGCGATAGCAGAACTCAGCAGCTGTTGTTCCGGGGGTGCAACAGTATTTTCCTTCTTCAATAGTGATGTCTTTGTGCTGTCCGGTATTATCTGCTTTTCTAATATGTCTTTCCGGTACGCCATGATAAGAAAATACAAGGTGATCATAATCAAAATCGTCCAAGTGATTTTTTATAGATGTTGAAAGTGCATTAACGTATTCTTTGCGATTGTAAAAAGCAGGAAAGCTTTTTATACTCATATTCGAAAAATATTTTCTTCGAATTTCTTCTGCCAAAACATCGATAGTTTCTGTGGTAGCCATAGCAAATTGAGGATATAGCGGAATCATAAATACTTCATCTACACCTTTGTTGTGTAATTCCTGTAATCCTGATTGAATGGATGGTTCGCCATATCGCATTGCCAGCGCAATAGGGAGATTGCTTTTTTGCTGTACTTTTTTTTGCTGACGTTCTGAAATGACAATGAGCGGAGAACCTTCTTCCCACCAAATTTTTTGATACGCTTCGGCAGATTTTTTTGGGCGGGTATTCAAAATAATACCTTTTACCAAAAATGCCCGAAAAAGATAAGGTACGTCGATGACGCGTTTATCCATTAAAAATTCATCCAAATAAGGTTTTACATCTTTGGCTGTAGGACTTTTTGGAGAGCCTAAGTTTACTAATAAAACTCCTTTCATCACTTTTAATTTTTACAAAGATAAAGCTTTTGGTTTAATAGATTACGGCTTTCTCGAGTGGTAATTGATGATTGTAGGAATTGACGATTTCAAGTAGTTACAACATGTATTTAATTAATAATAGCTAATTTTACACAACGTTATTTAATAATTTCAAAAAGTATGTTTGAACAATTCAGAGATAAATTTCCGTTTGATGACAATAAATGGGCTGATTATGTAAATTGTTTCAAACGAATTGAAGTCCCTGCTAAAACGTTGCTTTTAAAGGAAGGTGAAATTTCAAAAAAAATGTTTCTGATTGAAAAAGGCTCTATCCGCGCGTGGTTTAACAACAAAGGAAAAGACATAACGACTCAGTTTTTCTTTGAGAACAATATTGTGTCATCTATCGAAAGTTTTAGAAAAAGTATTCCCAGTCCAATCAATCTGGAAAGTATGGAGCCGTCTATTTTATATTGGATATCAAAAAGTGATTTAAATAGGATAATTGACGAAATAAAAGAAATCCCTGACTTAAGAGATAAGTTTATTGATAAAATTTTTGACAGAACATTTGACTATATAAAATATTTTATTTCTTCTATAAAAGATACACCGCAGGAACGTTACTTAACCTTGTTAAAAGAAAGACCTGAAATTATAAAGCGCGTTCCTCAGCATTATATTGCGTCCTATCTCGGCATTTCTACTGTACATCTTAGCCGGGTTAAAAATAAGCTCAACAGACAAAAATAATTTCTGTAAAATTTTAAATTTTTCTTTTCAAAGAAGTTTAATAACAAATGTTATTGGCGATCGTATTTCTGCTATTTAATTTTGTTTTGTAATGTTAAATCTCAAAATATGAAAGCAGAAGAACTTTTGCCAGAAGAACAAAATATCGTGAATTTAAATGGGCAGCAAGTGAGAAAAGGCACTATAGGATCTTTTTTACTTAACTGTGAAGCTATTGCGAAAGGAAACAAAGACTTCCAAATTATAGATGATTTAAAAGAGCAGGCTATTGTTTTGGAGAAAATAGGTTTTTTTGATATTTTGGAAATCAAAATCCCTGAAATCAAGCAAATTTTAAATAAGTAAATTAAGATAGGTATGAAAGCAGCTGTAGTATATAAAAAAGGAGAAATGCCGAAGTATGTAGAAGATTTTACAGAGCCTAAAGTACAAAATGATAGTGAATTAATGCTTCTTGTCAAAGCGTCGGCAGTAAAAAATCTAGACAAAATGCAGGCAAGCGGGAAACATTATTCCACCCAAAGTCAAGAATGGAGGCCTAAGATTGTTGGAGGGGATGGCGTTGGGGTGTTGGAAAACGGAACCAGAGTTTATGGAATTGGAATAGGCGGAATGATAGCGGAAAAAGCAATAGTTGACAAAAACATGATTGTAGCTTTGCCGGATCATATTGATGATGCAACTGCGGCGGCTTTACCCAATGCTGTTATGGGATCTGCTTTAGCATTGCTTTTCCGGGCAAAATTACAAAAAGGAGAAACTGTTTTGATAAACGGAGCGACGGGGGTTACGGGAAAAATAGCAGTACAGCTTGCCAAGCATTACGGAGCAAAAAAAGTAATTGCCACAGGCAGAAACGAAAAGTCCTTGCAAGAACTAATCGTTTTGGGAACTGATGAAACTATATCGCTTACACAAGGCAATAATATGTTGATTTCTCAGTTTAGAAGTATACATGAGGAAAATCAGATTGATGTTGTAATTGATTATTTGTGGGGACAAAGTGCAGAGATAATTTTAAGCACACTCAAAGGGAATGGTGGTTTTTCGCACCGTACTCGTTATATTACTGTTGGCGGAATGATGAGCGATACTATAACTTTGTCTTCTTCAATTTTACGCGGAACGGATATTCAAATTTCCGGTTCCGGACTGGGAAGTTGGACGCGAGAGGAAATTAAATTGCTAATAGCTGAAATTCTACCTGAAGCTTTCTTGCTTGCAGCTAATAGCCTCATAAAAATAGAAACTGTAAATGTACCGCTCAAAGATATTGAGGATGCTTGGGGAATGAATATTGGCGGAGGAAAACGGTTGGTAGTTTTAATTTAGCAAAAGTAATTTTTTGATTGAAAATCAAACAACCTCTGTACAACGATTTCGTGTACTATTGAGTAAAGTTTATTAGCTACTTATTTTATGTAAAAATGATTTGTAGAATTTAAATCGGTGTTTTTTAAGGGAATACAAATAAAATCAGCAAACAGATATGTTTATAAGTTTAAAACAGTTACTGTAGATAAAAGAGCTCAGAGTAATTTTTGTAAATTATGAATCTGAGCTTGATAGTTTGTTTATACGCAATAATCAAAAGCTATTTTTAACTGTAATCTGTGCTAAGCGACATTAGGTATTTTTTAGGCGTTGTGCCAAATTTCTTTTTGAAGGCAGCTATAAAATGGCTGGCAGAGCTGTACCCTATTTTTAATCCTACTTCATTAACGTTGTAGTTTCCATTGTCCAATAGTTTTCGGGCATATTCCATTTTATAGTCAAATAAAAAGCCAAAAACAGTATCTCCATAAATTTGCTTAAATCCCATTTTTAGTTTTTTGATATTGATTCCCACTGTGTCGGCAAGCTCCTGTAAAGTTGGAGGTTCGGACATTTTTGAAATAATGAGATCTTTAGCTTTTTTTATTTTTACCACTTCTTCTTCATCCGATAAAAAAGGACAGTTTTCGATGTTTTGATCTTCCTTTCTGTTGAAAAACAGACTTAACAGTTCATAAGTTTTACCTGTAAAGTAAAGGTTTTTAATGGAAGGATTCATGTAATAATTAAACATCTGATTCAGAATAATAGTAATAGAAGGTGGAATATCTTCTTTTGCGTAGTATTTTTTATCGCGGTTTTCTTTATTTAAAAACCCTATGTGCTCGGCTTCTGCAGAGAAAAGAGAGTGAAATTTTTTGATGGATATTAAAATAGAAATAATCCAGGTGTTTGGACCTATTTCTAAGCATACGGGAAGTTGTTTTTGAGGATTGTATAAAACGAGTGATTTTTCCTCTTCCAATGGCAACGTGTACACGCCTTGATTAAAGATAAACTTTCCGGAACCCTTTAATCCAAAATAAAATTGAATTATATCGGTTTCCATTTCTCTTTCGAAACGGAGAGGAATGGAATCGTTATTTTCTAATTTTAAAATCGAAAATTGATTGTCAATATAAATTTCTTCTATCGGACTCATAGCGATATTTTTTAGCAGATCAAAAAAACAAAACAGCGTATTTTTTATTTAGAACCATTCTATATAGAGTCTTTATGAACCCTTGTTATCTCTACAAAGATACTGTTTTGTAGTTAAATACAAAGATTTTTTTTGTATGTCTCTCTCAGCGATATAAATAGTCCCTCTAGCGTTATTTTTAATTATGGTTAAACATTACATTTGTTTACTTTTTTGAATTAACGGTGTAATATGGAAAAAATAGATAAGGCAAAATCAGCTACTTTTTATGTGGTAGGGCTTAGTTATAAAAAAGCCGATGCAGAAATGAGAGGAAAGTTTAGTCTAAATGATGAAGCCAAAAACAATCTATTAGAACAGGCAAAAGAAGAAGGAATAGAAAGTTTGATAGTCATTTCTACTTGTAACAGAACAGAAATTTACGGTTTTGCACAACATCCTTTTGAACTTATTAAACTACTTTGCGACAACAGTAACGGAACGGTAGATGATTTTAGACAAGTGGCTTACGTTCATAAAAACAGTGATGCAGTACGGCACTTGTTTAAAGTAGGTACGGGACTGGACAGTCAGATTTTAGGAGACTTTGAAATCATCAGCCAGATTAAAAGTGGTTTTATAAAGTCAAAAGAAAAAGGACTTGCCGGAAATTATCTCGAACGCTTGGTTAATGCTGTTATTCAGGCAAGCAAGCGAATAAAAAACGAAACTGAACTGAGTTCGGGCGCAACTTCGGTAGCATTTGCTTCTGTACAATACATTATGGACAATGTAAAAGATGTTTCGCATAAAAACATACTCTTGTTCGGAACGGGAAAGATAGGGAGGAATACTTGTGAAAATCTGGTAAAGCACACCCAAAACCATCATATTACGCTTATTAACAGAACTAAAGAGAATGCACTGGAGGTCGCAGGAAAATTCAATTTGATAGTTAAAGATTATACCGATTTAAAATCAGAAATCACTAAGGCAGATGTTTTAATAGTTGCGACCGGAGCACAAAACCCTACCGTAAATAAAGAAATTTTAGAGCTGAGCAAACCTTTGTTGATCTTGGATTTATCCATTCCAAAAAACGTTGATCAAAACGTGCTGGATCAGGAAGGCGTGGAGTTAATCCATATGGATTATCTGTCACAGCTGACAGATAAAACATTGGAAAGAAGAAAAACCTTTATTCCGCAGGCAGAAGCAATTATAGAAAATAGTATGTTGGAATTCATGGCGTGGACAAATATGAGAAAATTTGCTCCTACTATACACGCTTTAAAAAGTAAGTTAGAACAAATAAAAGATGGAGAAGTAGATTATCATCGCAAAAAATATGATAATTTTGATATAGAACAGGCAGAGTTAATAAGTGTTCGCATTATACAAAAAATAACAACCCATTTTGCTAATTATCTCAGACATGAAGATACTGTCGTTGACGAAAGTATTCAATGGATAGAAAAAGTTTTTCAAATAGAATCAAATCACTATGAATAAAATAATACGCATAGGAACACGAGATAGCGAATTAGCTTTGTGGCAAGCAAAAAAAGTAGAAGATACTCTTAAAGAGTTAGGATATAGAACGCAGTTAGTACCTGTAAAATCAACGGGTGATCTTGTTTTGGACAAACCTCTATATGAAATGGGAATTACGGGTGTTTTTACCAAAACCCTTGATGTTGCCATGATTAATAAACAGATTGATATTGCCGTGCATTCGATGAAGGATGTACCCACCGCTTTACCGCAGGGAATTGTACAGGGAGCTGTTTTAAAACGCGCCAGTACTGCGGATATTTTACTGCATAAGGGTGATACATCTTTTTTATCTGAAAATGCGACAGCGGTAATAGCTTCCGGAAGTTTAAGAAGGAAGGCACAATGGCTGAACCGATATCCAAATCACACCGTTGTAGATTTGCGCGGGAATGTAAATACCCGCATGCAGAAATTGCAGGATAACGAGTGGAATGGAGCTGTTTTTGCTTCAGCTGGTTTAGATCGCATTAATAAAAAGCCCAAAAACTTTGTTCCTCTGGATTGGATGATTCCGGCGCCCGCACAAGGAGCAATGGTAGTGGTGGTTAATATGGACGACAATTTTGCGTTGGATGCGGTAGCCCAATTGAACGATTATGAAACAGAAATGACAACCCATATTGAAAGACAGTTTTTAAGAACTTTGGAAGGGGGCTGTACTGCCCCGATCGGTGCGTTGGCAATGTATAGTGAACATGATGATACAATTGATTTTAAAGGGGTTTTACTTTCTTTAGACGGAAAAATAAAATTCGAAATTCACAAGGTTGTTCCGATAGAAGAATGGAAAAAACTTGGATTTACTGCTGCCAAAGAAATCATGGCGCAAGGAGGAGAAGCATTGATTAATGAATTGCGTTTACATTTCAAGAGATAATATTTCACTTTCTCTAAAAGTCTTGCTTTTTAGGGTAAACTACACATCATTTAAACAAATAAAATGAATAAAAAAATCTGCATATTATCCACAAAAAAATTGACGAGCAATCAGAAGCAATTTTTGGCAGAAGCAGGTTTTTTAGTAATTGATACTGATTTTATTAAAATAACTCTCTTACCCTTTCACTTGAAATTACTTCCTTCATTGTTACTGTTTACTTCGCAAAATGCTGTAAAAAGTGTTTTGAAGAATGAAAGGTTAGTAGAATTAAAATCAATTCCTGCGGTGTGTGTAGGTTCTCAAACTCGAAAACTATTGGAAAATAATGGCTTTAAAGTTTTGATTTCTAAAGAATATGCTGATGAACTGGCACCTGTTATCCAAACCGAATTTACACAGCATCGCCTTGCTTTTTTTGCAGGGAATATCCGAAGAAATACACTTCCTGATGCTATGCGTAAGAACAATATTTTTTTTGAGGAATACACCGTATATTCCAACGTAGAAAATCCGGTTAAAATAGAACCTTTTGCAAACGGAATATTGTTTTTTAGTCCGTCAGGAATCCATAGCTATTTAAAAGCCAATTCAATTGCCAATCAAAAATGCTTCTGTATAGGACATACAACCGCAGAAGCTTTAAAAAATATTACACCCAATATTGTATTAGCAAAACATCCGCTGATAGAAGAAACATTGAGAGCTTGTGTTGAGTATTACCAGTCAGAGGTAAATCAAAGGCTGGCATATTAAATAAAAGTAAAAAGATGATTAAAAATGATTTGTTCTTACGAGCATTAAAAGGAGAAACAGTAGAAAGACCACCGGTGTGGATGATGCGTCAAGCAGGGCGTTATTTGCCTGAATTCAGAGCTTTACGAGATAAGTATGATTTTTTTACACGTTGCAGAATGCCTGAAATTGCAGCTGAAATTACGGTACAGCCCATTCGGATTGTAAAACCGGATGCAGCTATTTTATTTTCCGATATTTTAGTGGTACCTCAGGCGATGAACATTGAAGTAGAGATGAAAGAAAATGTGGGACCCTGGTTGCCTAATCCTATTCGTTCAGCTGCGGATGTAGATCGGGTTATTATTCCAAATATAGAAGAGAGTTTGGGATATGTGATGGAAGCTATTAAAGTAACCAAAGAAATGCTGAATGATGAAGTACCACTCATTGGGTTTGCAGGTTCTCCATGGACGATTTTTTGTTATGCCGTTGAGGGAAAAGGATCTAAAAGCTTTGATTTGGCAAAAGGAATGTGTTTTTCTGATCCGGTTGCTGTCCATACTTTATTGCAAAAAATAACAGATACGACTATCTTATATTTAAAAGAAAAAGTAAGAGCAGGAGTAAACGCAGTTCAGATATTTGATTCATGGGGAGGAATGCTGTCTCCGACAGATTATAAGGAATTTTCATGGAAATATATTAATCAGATTGTAGAAGCTTTGGCAGAGGAAATACCAGTAATTGTGTTTGGAAAAGGATGCTGGTTTGCTCTTCCTGAAATGGCTCAATCAAAAGCGTCAGCACTGGGAGTGGATTGGACGTGCAGTCCGCAAAATGCTCGATTGTTTACAGGAGGGAACATAACATTACAAGGGAATTTTGATCCTAGTCGATTAATGTCTCCAATACCGACTATTAAAAAAATGGTTCACGAAATGATCGATGCATTTGGAAAAGATAAATACATTGTGAATCTGGGACATGGTATTTTACCCCATATTCCGGTTGATCACGCCAAAGCGTTTATTGAGGCCGTGAAGGAATATAGTAAGTAATTTGATTCTGTAGAGTTTTTAGAATTTTGTTAGGTATGATTTAAAAGATTAGCTTTTGAAGAGTTTGATTTTTCAAAACATTAAATCGAGTATCATAATGAAAAAAAATATAAAAATATTGGTATCATTAATACTTATAATATTGGTTGTATTACCTATGTTTTTATATTTGAATCCTTTTGCTTGGGGAATGAGACCAACTCGTGAATATTATTCGAAAAAAACAGATCAACTGATTACTGATTTGAATATGAAGTACAGTCTGGAGATGGATATTAAGATAAATCTTCAAGATACGCTTTGGTATTTTAGAGATGTGAAAAATCATCGGATTGTAGAACTAAAAAACATTGAGTTTCACTTACACAATGAAACAGATGAGCAAAGAAATTCGGAATCAATGGAGGATTTCGTAAACAAGTTACGTTCGCATAATGAGGAGAAACAACAAGAAAAAGCAATCGATACCATAAAAGTTCGAAAATACATTGAAGAGTTCTGCAGTAAGTTTGAACATCGAATGTATTTTGATTCTATTAAAGTGAAGAGCTACCAAAACAATGCTGTGATTTATAAAATCAAGATAAATGAGTAGGGTAATCTATAAAAATCAGACCTTATTATATCTTTTTATTATTTCCTTTGGAATTCAGAATATTTGCTTCGAGGACTTTAATTTTGGATGGAGTTTCTATGAAGATATTATACGATTAGTTTTTGATATTTCTGCAATTACAGTTTTGGTTTCGGTAATTTTATTAGTTTACCAAATTATAAAAATTATCAATAAAGAAACAGTTGTTGTAATAGAAATTATATATTTGATTATCAATATTATTCTTTATTATGGTGTAGTTTTTACGAGTTTTTATCTCTCTACCCAGGTAAGGTTGTGATTGTATTTCTGCAATGTTTTTTAAAACTTTGTAGGCAAACCATTAAACTGTAAAACTTTCAAAATGTAGTTTTTCGGTTTTTATATATTTATATTTATGCTAAACAAAGGAATAAAAAGTGAAGAAGATCGACGAATAGAATCTATTGTAATAAAATTATCGTCCATTGGTTTTGTTCCGGACGATTTGAACGTTATAAATGAGATTGATGAACAGTTTAAAAAAATTGGACTTACTTATGAACAACTTGTTCAATACTCTTCCAATGAATTAAACCAGCATTTGACAAAATTTAATTTTGAGTGGAATCGCATGGAAGAATTAGCGGATATATTAGTCCAATGGAGCGAAAATGAACCTTCTTTTAAAATAAAAGCTAAAGCACTGTATCAATATATACAAGATGAAAGTAAAGTGTTTTCTTTTGAGATTATGAGTAAAATAGGAAAATTATAATTGGTAAAAAGCTGTAGCTTAAAATAAATAAAATGAAAGAAAAATTTTATATTTTCATACAGCAGTTGCAGGATACGATTACTTCAAAACTCGAACAAGTTGACGGCGTGGCGAAATTCCATGAAGATTTATGGGAACGTCCAGGAGGCGGAGGCGGGCGTACCCGTGTAATTGAAAATGGAAAGATATTTGAAAAAGGCGGAGTTAATATATCCGCAGTTCACGGAGCATTACCAGAAACGATGCAAAGAGCATTTAATGTAGGCAATGTAGACTTTTTTGCTTGTGGATTGAGCTTGGTTATTCATCCCAAAAGCCCGATGGTTCCAACTGTTCATGCCAACTGGCGTTATTTTGAAATGTATGATAAATCAGGGAAAAAAGTCGGTTCGTGGTTTGGTGGAGGACAGGATTTAACGCCTTACTATTTGTTTGAAGAAGACGCTAAACACTTTCATCAAGTTTGTAAAACAGTGTGCGATAAGCATAATCCCGAGTTTTATCCAAAATATAAAAAAGTATGTGATGAATATTTTTGGAATTCACACAGAAATGAAGCACGGGGAATTGGTGGTTTATTTTTTGATCACCTGATTGAGAGTAATGAAATGTCAATGGAAGCTTGGTATAGTTTTGTAACAGAAGTTGGAAACAGTTTTTTAGAATCCTATATCCCAATTGTAGAAAAGCGAAAAGATTTACCGTATACCGATGTTCATAGAACATGGCAGGAAATTCGTCGCGGACGTTATGTAGAATTCAATTTGGTTCACGATAAAGGAACTATTTTCGGATTAAAAACCAACGGTCGCATAGAATCCATTTTAATGAGTTTGCCACCACATGTTCAATGGGTATATGATTATCACCCTCAGGAAGGAAGTGAAGAAGAAAAGCTGATCAAAGTACTGAAACAGCCAAGAGAGTGGATTTAACTTATTGAGAATAATCTTAAGATAAAAGGTTCAAAATCATTTTCTTGAACGCATAATAATAATAATAATAATAATAATAAATAAATTATTCTAACAGCAGATATTAGAAAACTGTTAGCTAAATTAAAAACTATGTTCCTATTACACAGAGGCAGAAGATTAAGACAAAATGCATCAATCAGAAGTTTGGTTCGTGAAACAAGTTTAAGTCCGGCTGATTTTATGTTTCCGATGTTTATCGTTGAAGGCGAAAATCAGGAAATAGAAATTTCGTCAATGCCGGGCATATACCGTCGTTCAATCGATTTAACGGTTAAAGAAGTGCAGGAATTGTACACTTTAGGTATTCGCGCGGTCAATATTTATGTAAAAGTAAGTGATGATTTAAAAGATAATACCGGAAAAGAGGCTTGGAATACTGAAGGATTGATGCAAAGAACTATTCGGGCAATTAAAGCAACTTGCCCCGAAATAATTGTTATGCCTGACGTCGCACTGGATCCCTATTCGATATACGGTCATGATGGTATCATCAAAAACGGAGATGTTGAAAATGACTCTACCGTTGAAGCTTTGGTAAAAATGGCGGTGTCTCACGCTGAAGCCGGAGCAGATTTTGTAGCTCCTTCAGATATGATGGATGGAAGGGTTTTACGCATACGCAAAGGTCTAGATGAAGCAGGGTATACCAACGTGGGTATTATGAGTTATTCTGCAAAATATGCTTCAGCTTTTTACGGACCTTTCCGCGATGCTTTAGACTCTGCACCAAAAGAGACAGGAGAAGTAGTTCCAAAAGATAAAAAAACATATCAAATGGATTATGCTAACCGTATTGAAGCGATTAGAGAAGCAATTTGGGATGTTGAAGAAGGAGCCGACATGGTAATGGTAAAACCAGGAACGGCTTATTTGGATATTGTTCGCGAAGTAAAAGATGCAGTAAATGTTCCTGTAGCAGTGTATCATGTTTCAGGGGAATATGCAATGATTAAAGCTGCAGCTGAAAAGGGTTGGTTAGATCATGACAAAACTATGATGGAGCAGTTAATGTGCATCAAACGCGCTGGAGCAAGTTTAATCTCGACTTATTTTGCCAAAGAAGCAGCAATATTGTTGAATAATAATGTGTAATTGTTATTGTAGCGTATAATAATAGGGAGAAGAGTGCCTCAAAATTAAAGTACTCTTTTTTTGTAGAATAAAATTTATTCTATAATATTTTTTTGTTATTTTTAACAATAAAGAAATTAAAGATGAAAAAAATAGGGTTATTATTTTTAGTAATATTGTTTGTTTCTTGCCAATCAGATAAAGCAAAGAAAACGGATATTGTTGATTCTTCTCCGGAAAACCTTCCTAAATTCACGGTTGAACAGGCTAAAAAAATAGTAGAACTACCCTTACATTGCATAGAGACTGAATACCCTAATAAATTAGGACAAGTTTTGGGTAGCGATTCAGATTTAAAAAGTCCTAAAAAACTGCGCCCAATTTTTTATGGCTGTTTTGACTGGCATTCATCTGTACATGGATATTGGACAGTTATTACAGTTTTAAAAAAGTTTCCTGAACTGGATCAAAATAACGAGATAAGAGAAAGGTTAAATAAACTCATTACAGAAGCAAATTGTAAGATTGAAATGTCATTTTTTAACGATCCGAATAATAAAACATTTGAACGGACTTATGGTTGGGCTTGGTTTTTTCAGCTTCACAGTGAATTAACTACCTGGAATGATAGAGACGGACAGCGTTGGGCAAGAATATTACAGCCAATGGCAGATTTATTAGTAGAGAGGTATACAGAATATTTACCCAAATTACTATATCCAATTCGAACGGGAACACATGATAACACAGCTTTTGGTTTGTCGCTTTCGCTAGATTATGCCCGAATAATGGGAATAATGGATTTTGAAAATCTGATTATAGAAAATGCTCAGAGATTATATGCGAATGACATTTCCTGTCCTCTTAATTTTGAACCCAGCGGACATGATTTTCTTTCACCGTGTTTAGAGGAAGCACGTCTGATGAGTAAAGTACTGGAGAGCAAGAATTATAAAAAATGGTTAAAAGACTTCTTGCCGGAATTGTACAATACTGATTTTTCAATGGCAGTTGCTCAGGTTTCGGATCGCACAGATGGGCATCTGGTGCATTTGGATGGGCTCAATTTTAGCAGAGCTGCCTGTCTGAATGAAATCAGCAAAAAAGCTGAATTACCTTATTTACACGATATTGCAAAAAAGCATTTTGAAGCTTCCTTTGATAATATAACAGATGATGATTATATGGGAAGCCATTGGTTAGGGACTTTTGCGCTTTATTATTTGGTAAATTAAAAAAAGAAAAGGTTTAAGAAATTTGTTTTTTTATTATTTGCTATTTTTTATAAATTGAAAATGATAGACATTTTCTTGTGTTTGTAAAAGCAGAGTATAACTTCCGTTACTTAGATTTTGAACATTTACGATTAATTTAGAATTTGTTAGGTTGTATTCCGGTATTATACGGGTTCCTTTCTTATCGTAAATAATTAAACTGGTTGGAATAACTTTGGAATTGATATATATAAAATCAGATGTCGGATTAGGATATACGGCAATAGAAGTTTGTTCAAAAGAAATAGTAGCTAAATTAGTCAAGTCAAGCTGTTTTTCTATTGTATGAGTTTCATAGCAGTTTTTAGCAGTTAAAGTGACATTATAAACACCCGGATCACTATATTGGTGTACTGGATTTTGCTCACTGCTTGTCATCCCGTCATCAAAATCCCAAAAATATTCCAAAGTATTGCTTGAATGATCTGTAAATGTAACTATGTCATCATCTATATTAAAATTAAAATCAGCGGTAGGTACATTATCTAATAGATTCCATTGATTTAAATCGTCAAAGACAACAGCTTTAACAGCCTCTTTTATTGCTTCAAAAGAACTCGAAGAAAGCGAGCCTTCATAATTAGCTGTATAAGGAGATTTTTTATAAAATACAGTAAAAAAAGTATAGGCAGAAGCCATAGATCCGAAATATGAGGGATGAGACTCGTCATCTGAATATAGATTTAATTCAGGATAATTATCTCGTAAATAGCGCCAAACAGCGCCTACAGGAGAAACAACTCCATTGTTGTCTTCTGCCATGGTCATATAATTTTGGGAAATCAGATCATCCATGCCTTCATAAGTACATACAGGAGGCCAGTTAGGACAATTAGATTGGTCTCCGTTTTTTCTGCCCCACGTCATATAAAAAACAATACGCGTACAGGCACCGCTTTGCTTTATTTGATTGCTTAATTGAGCTGCATATGGGAATACCATATTGCTGACTTGCGAGTCTGGAAACGATGGAAGTTGACTTTGTTCTTGCAGTACCACATAGTCCCAATTTCCTTGAGCTATTGTAGAGCTGACATAAGAGTTGCTGGCGTGCTGCTGTAACGTAGATCCGCCAGGTATATGAGCAGTATAAGTTAATTCATCTCCGCTACTTTGCGCAATCTGCTGAATTAGATTAGGAATATTTCCTGTACTTGTATAACTATTCCCTATGAAAAATACATTTTTACTTTGTTGCGACCAAAGAGAGCTTCCAATAAGTAAAAGCAAAATAGTAATTTTTAACTTCATGTTTTTATTTCAAATATAAGCATTATTTTTTTAACTTAATTAATAAGAAAATAATGCTTTTGAATAAGGAGTTTTTTGATATTTTGTATAATAGATGTCTTAAAGATTAAATATTTCATTTTGAATTATTAATAACGCAGCGGTTTATCCTATTCTTAATCCGTTTTTTACAGGTTTGTCAACTGTCATTAATGTAACGTCTCGACCGTCTACAGCTCCCATGACCAAACATTCACTCATAAAATTTGCGATTTGTTTAGGAGGAAAATTAATTACGGCTATTACTTGTTTGCCGATAAGATCTTCAAGGGTGTATAAATTAGTAATCTGTGCAGATGTTTTACGAGTTCCTATTTTTTGACCAAAATCTATAATTAGCTTATAGGCAGGGTTTCTGGCTTCTTTAAAAATTTCAGCCTGAATAATTGTTCCTACGTGCATTTCCACTTGCATAAACTGATTCCACGAAAGGATATTTGCATTGTTGTCCATAATCATTAGTTTTTAAAATATTAATTTAAAGTTAGAATAAACTCATTTGTTTAGAACGGTTATCATTTTGATTCAAAAAAGGATATAAAGCAATGATGTCAAATTGCTTTTTTTTAAGGTTTAGTTTTCGAAGAGCAATTTGATTACATTGAAAATAAAGAGCAGGAGCTTCAAGTAATTCAACTGCTTGCTGTATTTTTTCAGAATTTAATTTTCGTGCAATTGACAAATGAGGATCAGTACATTTGTAAGCCTTTTTTAATTGTAATTCGTTGTGTATCTGTTGAGCAAAATCTTTTAAAATCAGTTTAGAAACTTCTTCTACCTTCAGAAAAAAAGTGCCATTAGAATATGTGTCGAAAGATTGGAGACGAACATCTACAGGACTAAAGCGATTGCAACAGCGTGTAATTTGATTTTCTATTCGACTGATTTCATTTTCAGAAGCGTAAAATTCTGCGATGGTCAAATGAGCTAGCGAATTTTTGCTGTTATACCAACCTATTTTATTGGCTAACTTTATTTTCATACGTTGAACTTGGATAACCAATCCATTATCAGGTTGAAAACAAACCGAATATTTGTGTCGTATACTCATCTAAATCTAAATTAGAAAACAGTAAAAATAAGAATTTAGAAAAAGGCGCGCAACTGAATGTTTCCGGTGTGAATAGTAGAAGTAGTTTCGTTTCCTCTGCCTTGATAATTAACACTCAAATCTAAATATTGCGTAATGTTTTTTTGCAGCATAACGCGCCAGGTCATATTTTTTCCCGGCTGTAAACCTTCGAGCATTTGATAGCCTACGGGAGAGAAGGCATTACCTGAAAAATTGTTTTGGTAGAAAGAAACTTCTCCATTTATCGAAAACTTTTGGGCTGCTGTATATAAAAAAGACAGACCTAAACGATGCTGTTTTAAATTTTCGAAATCAGCTTTTATATTTTTCTTTTCCTGAAATTCATAAAAAAAATCCAAACTAGCATTAGAAGCAAATAAGTATGATAAACGAGGTTCGTATCCGTTAATATCTAGAGTGTAATTTTTACTCATATAATTATTAGAGGTGGTTTTCTGTTGCGATGTTTTTGCTAATAGAGTAAGCAGCCATGTTTTTTTTATCAGGTGGTTGTATGAAATTTGGTGTGTATGGATTTTATTTTCAGTTGAGCCAAAGGACAAGAGGTTTTTAGTGCGAGACGTGATATAAGAATAAGTTGTACTATGCTTTTGTTTTCCTCGGTTGTAATAAATATTGTTTCTGAAATTTTCATTTATTCCTGCCAGATCTTCTTCACTGCGTTGAAAAGGATTAAAGTTGATTTTACCGTTTTTTCTATAATCTTTTCGATCAATTAGATAAGAGGTTTGGTTGTAAAAGTGCGAAAGAAACTTTTTAAAGCCAGATTCATTTTGCCATATAGCGGCGTTTAAGGCTAAAGTTTGTGACAACTTGTTTTGATGAGTAGGTATAAAGATTTGATTAGGTAAATATAAGCGTACATATTTTGCCAAGTCAGGATAAGGAGCTAGTTCAAATTCTTCCAGTTCCTGAATACCGTTGTTATTATAATCTATCCACATATACTGTCCTTGCCCGGGCTCTACTTCTATATATGTAAATTCTTGTTGAGCGATGGTTCCTGAAGTGGTTTCAAACAAGGTGTTGCTTTGTAAAAAGCCGTTAAAAAAACGATCACTATACAGCAATCTGGAATTAATAGTTTTTTCTTTACTGAGGTTATTATCTGTAAAAGATAACGTCCTGTGATTAAGATAAATACTTAATTCCCGGTTTTGGTTTTTGATAATTTGAGATTTAAGATAGAAAGTGTTTGCCGTTGAAACTTTTGATAATTGGTTGTTTTGCAAACTGTCGTTGATGCGGTATATATAACCGATTTCAGCAAAAATACCTAAGGAATCTCCTCTTCCTACAAAAGTCTTGTATTCGGTAAAGCGATGGCTGAGTGCACTAAATAATCCTGTACTGCGTTCTGTTTCTTTGTTTTCTTCGAAATTAATTCCTGTCCCTATCCAATTTTTTCCAAATGAATACCTGATTTCTGTAGCGCTTTTATTGAAACGACTTTCTAACAGGTTAGATTCAGATTTCATAATACTGTTTTGGGTCAACATATTCCAAACAGAATCATTATATTCTCCAAAAAGCCGATGTCTGTATCCAGAAAAATTCTCACCATAGATGAGTTTTTCAATCTGATACGTAAGATTTCCTTTATTGGTAATAATGGTTTGAAAACCGCCAGTGATTAAACTTTGATTTCCTTCAGAATAGATCAAATTCCAATCACGGTCAAATTCTATTGAAAACAGATTTTCAAGCGATTTAAAATTGCAATGGATAAACTGAAATTCAGTAAAAAAATTAACAGTAAACTGTTCTGCAGTCCATAACCGTTGTTTCCCTTTAAATTCAGTAGCCCAACCGTTGTTTTGTTCTTGATCCAGATCTGAAAATAAATTTTCATCATGATTGCTAAAAGCTGCTTCAATCTGTATTTCAGTCTTTTCGTCGGGATTATATTTTCCCTGTAAAGTGGCGATTGTATTGCGTATTGGAGCAATTAAGCGGATAACAGGAGCATAATTTCCTTGGGGCAGATTGTTAACCGGTTCTACATATTTGTAAATTTTACCAATAGCATCTGTGGTTTCTAAAATATAATCGCCATTATTGGTACCTACCATAGAAAAAGAAACACTGTATAATTCATCCTCAGGATTATTTGAAAATTCAAAATAAAAATTACTATCATCACCAAAAACTTTTTTGTACAATATTTTATTTTCAGAATAAGTCTCAGGATAGGCTGAAGGAGCCACCATTTTTTCGGAGTTATTTCCTGCTTTTTTTAAAACATCAACTTGTTCTTCGGTCAGATTTTGCTGCAAAGGTTGGTTTTTGAGATCGCTTTCTGTAAAAATACTTCCGCCAATACTCCAATTTTCGCGTTCGTGAGTGATATTTCCATAGCCTACAAAACGTGTGTAGTTTCTGTCAGTGTACTGATATTCTACAGAAATTCGCATTTCTGACGTAATCGGAAACAAGGTTGTAAACCGTATTTCGCCAGAATTATAGTCAATAACATAATCATTTTCTTCGCCTCTTTGTAGCGCAATGCCATTTACGTAGACTTTTTCTGATCCGGCAACGATTAAAATATATAGTTCGTTATTACTTCCCTTTAACTTGTAAGGACCTTGGTTTCCTTCCTGTCCCTTAAAATTACTTCGAGCGTATTGTCCTCTTGCCAAAGCTCCGGCAACTTCTACAGTGGTTTTGTTGCCCTCATCTCCAAAGATAAATCGTGTGGATAATCCCTGTACTTTTTTGTTGAAATTCAGAAAACGGCTTTGGCGGTTTTCTAAAAATATATCTCCTGCTCTGATGGACCATTTATCTGAAAAAAGTTCCATGAAAATTTGGTCAAATTCATTGATTTTTTGAGAATATCCACCATATTGTAGAGGCAGATTACTGTCCTGAATAGATGCACGTATGCTTACTTTATCAGATAATTTTCCCGTAATCTGCAGATCTAAATTAGAAGAGGTTACGGCGTTTTGATTATTGCCAACGGTAATTCCCCTCGATAAACTTCCCGCAGTATTTAATCCGTCAAATGGAGTAAAAGTAGTTGCATATGCTGATGAGTGCTTATAAATCTGCTGTCCTGCTTCGTTTGGCACAATCCTATCCTGAGAATAATAGCTGTAGGATTGAGATAAAAAGGGGGGAAGCTCTAAATAGCGAACCAATAAAACAGAGTCTGTTTTTACAGTATTTAAGTACACTTTTTTGGTATCAAAATCTATTATATAGTCTGAGGGAGGAATTAAGTTTTGTTGTTTATCCCTAATTTCAAAAAAAGTATTATTTAGTGCAACATCAGGGAGATAAAGCGTATCCTGTATCATATTCCACTCCGCCGTTTTGTATAGCTGGCTTTTCTCCTGAGCGGTTAAGGCAAGAGCGCAAAACAGAAATAGAAAATGATATAGGTTTTTGTAAGACAGCATAAACTAAAAACTCCAATTCAGCAAAAATAGTGTATTTTATATAAGATTTTTGGCAATAGAACTATAGGAGTTATGAGTTATGCAATAAACAATTAAAAAATGCAAATTTGCATTAGTGTTGTTTTAAAATGATAATTTGATGATCCGGTCTAATTTATTTTTATCTATAGCATTGGGTGTGATATTGTATAATTCTAGTTTCAAAAGATTTACTATAGAAAAAAAATCGTTAGACAGTGTTTCATAATACACCTCAAAGTCTTGTTCAGTTTTATCAGTTATTTTTTTTATTT
Source organism: Myroides indicus (assembly GCF_004364575.1). GTDB lineage: Bacteria > Bacteroidota > Bacteroidia > Flavobacteriales > Flavobacteriaceae > Flavobacterium > Flavobacterium indicum_A. Next base: position 42,352 of record NZ_SOAG01000026.1, read on the forward strand.
TTTTATTTTCTTCCATCAAATTTCCTATATGCGAAAGAATCTTGTCAAATGTTTCGACAGAGGTATGCATTTGAAGAAAACCAAATTCAAATAATAAATCCTGTAAGTTATTTACTTCTTTTTCTAAATTTTTGTCAGGATGTAAGTGTAGTGCTAGTTTTTCTTTTTGTAAAATTGTATTGAGCTGCGTTAAAAAATGAAAAAATACCGATTGTTTTTTTTCAAAAACCATGATGTTTCTTTCTCTAGATTCTTCACTTTTTGTCTGTCCCTGTAATAGCAGCACTGTTATAATTGCCGTAATAACAACGCCGAGAAGAGTACCGAAAAACTGAGCAGGTAAGGAACTCAATTCAAAAATTTCAAAAGTAACTGCTGTTACTAAAAATATAATTGTTAGTATTAATACAGCTACTCTGGGTAAATTAGGTTTTATTTTCATTATCAATAAGTAATAGAATTCGAATAATATTAAGTTTAAAATTTGTCTAAATTAAGAATTATTTGATTTAATTTGCTCACAGTAAAGAAAGGTTTGGAATATTTTTAAAAAGAATTTGTGTTAAATGATTTAACGATTAAAAATAAATATTACTTTTAATTACCCGTTGTGCATTTTAAATAATACACACTTTTAAGTTATTGATATTCCTATTGAAATATTCTTTGTTGATGAATTGTACAACTGTTAACGCCGTTATTTTAGCTAATAATCTGGTTTTGAAACCTTCAAATGTCTTGGCGTAATTACGTCTCATCATAAATTGGTCGCACAATTGCGAGAACAAGGTTTCAATTCTCTTTCGTTGTTTTTTGAACAAATAAAATTGTGGTTTATAATCCTTTTGATT